>JACQCT010000020.1 GCA_016201435.1 Nitrososphaerota archaeon
GAGTGGGATTCGATCCCACGGCCTAACGCTTACGAGGCGTTCGCTCTACCAGGCTGAGCTATCGAGGCAATGGTTCGCAATGTCATCAGAGTTTATAAAAAGCCTTTGTGCTTTGGATTCATTGAAAGTATCCATCTCTGGTGTGAGAGGAATTTTTGGTAATGACCTAAACATTAGTGACATAATAAAATTTTGCCAGAATTTTTCTTTGTTAGTAAAATCAAAAAAATGCGTTGTTGCTCAAGATACAAGACCTTCAAGTAAAATTGTAAGCGAAGTTGCCATTGCTTCGTTGATGGAAAGAGGACTTGATGTATACAATTTAGAAATTGCACCAACACCTGTTGCTTTTAGAGAATCTCGAAAATATGGAAGTGGTCTAATAATCACTTCATCACACAATCCCCTGCAATGGAATGGCCTCAAATTCATCATAGATGGAAGAGGCATAAATGAGAAAGAGTTAGAATATATCACTAGGGAAAACAAGTTTTCAAAAGAAAAAATTGGTTTAGAATTCAAAACAGATTCTAATTACGTATCAGATGCCATAAAATTAATTGGTAAGGTAAAAGGATCACCAAAAGTTGCAATAGATATTGGCGGCGGAGCAGCATTTGAAGTTGCACCAAAAATGCTTGAAACTCTTGGTTGCAAGGTACAGAGAATAAACGGAATACCTGGAATTTCTTCACGTGGTCCTGATCCTACATCAGAGGACCTTACAGAACTAGGCATAGCAACAAAAAAGTGCGACATAGGATTTGCGTTTGATCTTGATGGAGACAGATTAGTGGTTGTAAAAAATGGAAAAAAACAAGCACCTGACATAACTCTTGGGTTAGGCATTGCAAAAGCACTTGAGATAGGATACAGACGTTTTGTTTTGAGTCTAGACACTAGTGTTTCTGTTGAGAAATTTATTAAATCACGTGGTGGTCAAGTTCAAAGATCAAAAATAGGAGAAGCAAATGTTGTGGATTTAATGATAAAAACCAAGTCACAAGCAGGAGGCGAAGGAAGTAGTGCAGGATTTATCTTGCCAGAATTCAACATGTGTAGAGATGGAATATTGACTAGCGGATTAATAGCTGGTATGCTAGGAACTAGAACCTTTACTGACATCATGAAATTCATGGAGCAATATTTCCAATTAAGAACTAAAGTTGAAGTAGGATCCGCATTTCATAAAAAAACATTACAAATTTTGTTAGCAAAAATGAAAAAACAATACAGTGAAATAATTACACTTGACGGAATAAAATCAATCATTGATGAAGATAGTTGGGTGCTAGTTAGACAATCAAATACTGAACATATCATAAGAATATCTACTGAATCAAATAATTTGAAAAAAGCAAGATCTATTCAAAAGCAAATTACAGAATTAGTTAATCAGAGCTATGAACAAGCCAGACGAAACAAAAATAATTAGAATATTTCAGCAAAGTTTTAAAAAAAGGTCGAAATTCGTACCTGAGGATGTAGAAATTCTAAGACTGAACAAAGCTATCGTTATAGCTAAGTCAGATATGCTAGTTGAAAGTACAGATGTTCCACCAGGCATGAAAATTAACGAGATTGCTAGAAAAAGCATGATTTCATGTGTGAGTGACTTTGCATGCAAGGGAATAAAGCCGCAATATGCTACTGTTTCTCTTGCAATCCCAAAAGGATTTTCCATATCCAAAATAAAGAAGTTGGCTACGGGTTTTTCTATGGCATCAAAAGAATACGGAGTTGAAATTGTTGGTGGCGATCTAAATGAGGGAAAGGAAATAGTAATTGATGTATCCATGTTTGGCATTTCAAAAAAAATAGTCAAACGAAACGGTGCTAGAATAAATGATATTATCATTACATCTGGCCCATTTGGTTATTGTTCTGCTGGATTGAAGATCATTTTAAACCATCTTAAAGCAGGAGCAAAGTTTACTAAAAAATGCAAATACTATGTGAATAAACCAACTCCAAGATTAAAATTTGGTTTGGGAATTTCAAATCATATTTCATCGTCAATGGATTCAAGCGATGGGTTATCTGCTACTTTAAATGAGATGAGCAGACAAAGTAGAAAAAAATTTGTAATTACAAAACTTCCTACAAGACCAGATGTGGAAAAATTTGCAAAGGCAAACAAAATAAAATTAACAGATCTTGTTTTTTGTGGCGGTGAAGAATATGAGATCGTAGCTACAGTATCAAGACATAATTTAGACAAAGTTAGACAAATAGCAAAGATGTACAAAACACCCTTGTTTGAAATTGGATATGTTACAAATGGTAGAAATGTTGTTCATTGTCAAGAAAACAAACTAATTCCCGTGAAAAAGTGTGGCTGGCTTCATTTCAAATCCTAATGTTTTTTAAACCCATAGATGACTTTTGAAATGTTGTCAGAACAAGAAGTTAAAGAAAAGTGGGGAATTGCCCATATCTATAGTAGTTATAACAATACAATTGTTCACATTACAGATCTCTCTGGTGCCGAAACCGTTGCAATTAGTTCTGGAGGAAGACATGTAAATGCAGACAGATACGAATCATCCCCATATGCAGCCATGAAATCCACAGGTGCTGTTGTTGAAGTTGCACATGATAGGGGCTTTACTGGTCTTCACATTAGAGTAAGAGCAGTAGGTGGAGTAGGAGCTAGAGTTCCAGGTCCAGGAGCACAAGCAGCGATAAGAGCACTAGCAAGAGGTGGCTTTAAGATTGGAAGGATAGACGATGTAACTCCAATCCCACATGACACAACCCGCAAGAAAGGCGGTAAAAGAGGAAGAAGAGTTTAATCTTCCAATAGTTTTACTTTAACTTTACAATTATTATATTCAAAAAAATTTATTAGAAAATTTATAAATTTATCGTCATGTTTTTTTCCTTTTGAAATTGCAATTTGGTCGGCAAGTTTTTGTTGCATAGCAAGAAGTAATTCTACTTTGAATAAAATTTTAAAAAAAGCCCATCCAAATCTTTCCATTGGATTACTTATCAAAAAACCATCTTTTATTCCACATAACGATTGAAGACGTTCCATTGCTATAGAAATAAGTTCTCTATCAGTTTCATATTTTGTTGTAGCAATTTCAACAGTTACTGCCTTATAGCTCATGGCACCTTATTTTTTTACCTACTTTTGTCTTTAACTAAATACACCTAAAGATTACAGTGTGTTTTGTTCAGAATTTTCTTGAGAAGGGTTTTCTTTAGGCTCCATTGTATGCTCTTTTAACTTATCAGACCATGAAACAAGCTTTCCATCTTCTTCTACATGAATAGTGGTTTCTACTCTCACACGAATTCCAATAGAGCGGAAAAGAGCGAGCAGTTTTCCTCCGTCAATTATTTCTGTGACCTCTCCCGACTGTATAAGCTCAACAAGCTTGTCTATAACCATTTTAGTTTCATTTGGAAATTGACTTTCTGCAATTTGAAGAATTTCTAGACCACGATAACCTAGCTGTTTTACAAGAATTTCCCTTGGAGGCATAGTGTTTGATGGAGAAGGTTTCTGTGCCTTTAGTTCCTCTTGTTTTTGCTGTTCTGTGATATTTTTTTGCATCTCACGCAATCTTTTTGCTTTTAAAAGTTCTAGTTCTTTATCTTCCTCGCTCATCCCTTAATTACTCCAATTGGAACAAGTTTTACAACTTTGGTTGCGATTCCAAGTTCATGTGATACATTAGCGACAGCATCCACGTCTTTGTAAGCCTCTGGTGTTTCTTCCACTACTCCTTCTCTTGTAAGAGCTTTGATGAAAATTCCTTTATCTCCAAGTGATTTTTGTACTTGGGCATCAGTAAAGTTGCGTCTAGCTGCAGACCTTGACATCATTCTTCCTGCACCATGTGCTGTTGAACCAAAGCTTAGATCCATCGAGTTGGGTTGGCCCAAAAGAATCCAGCTTCCAGTACCCATAGAACCCGGAATAAAGACAGGTTGACCCAAGTCTCTGTACTTTTGTGGAATTTCATCTCTTCCAGCTGGAAATGCTCTGGTTGCACCCTTTCTATGCACAACTACAGATTTTAGTTTGCCATCGATTTTGTGTTTTTCTACTTTTGCAATATTATGAGCCACATCATAGATTAGTTTCATATCCAAATCCGCCTCTGATTGTTTGAATATTCGTTCAAAAGCTTTTCTTGTCCAATGTGTAATCATTTGTCTATTACTCCATGCAAAGTTTAGGGCAGCAAACATTGCTTTTCGGTATGATTCTCCTTCTTCAGATGAATTTGGTACGCATGCTAACTCTCTGTCTGCCAAAGCGATATTGTATTTTTGTAGTGCATGTTCTGAAACTCTAAGGTAGTCACTACACACTTGATGGCCAAAGCCTCTGGAACCACAATGAATCAAAATAGTAATTTGTCCTTCGTTATAGATGCCCATTCTTTTTGCAGCTTCCTTGTCATGGATTTCTTGCACTTTTTGAATTTCAAGAAAATGATTACCTGAACCAAGGCTTCCAAGTTGTGGGGCCCCACGTTTTCGTGCTGTTGGAGATATCTTATTTGGATCGGCATTTTTTATCTGACCGTTTTCTTCACACACGTCTGCATCATCATTTGAACCATAACCGTGATCGATTGCCCAGCGTACTCCTTTTACCAGTACTTCATCAAGTTCTGAAAAATTCAATTTGACAGCTCCTTTTGATCCAACTCCAGATGGAATTGAATTGAAAAGTTCTGTTACAAGGTCTTTGAGTTTTGGTCTTACGTCTTTTTCAGTGAGATTTGTTCGTATTAGTCTGACACCACAGTTAATATCGTAACCCACACCTCCTGGGCTAATCATCCCTTCTTCTGCATCCATTGCGGCAACTCCACCTACAGGAAATCCATATCCTTCATGACCGTCTGGTAAAACTACAACATGTTTTTGGACACCTGGTAAAGTTGAGACGTTTATTGCTTGGGTAATTGTTCTATCGGTCATCATTTTTTGCATTAATGCCTCATCTGCATATATCGTAACAGGAACTTTCATTCCTCGGTTTGAATCAGCTTCAATTCTATATTCCATATTACTAATTTTTTTTGGAATTAGTGACGTCATCTATCTCAGTGAGAAAAGCGGACTTCTGTACAATTTAAATCATAAGAACATCAAAATTAGAAGCAATAACGGAACTTGTTATTACAATATCAATAATCATGATATGGTATTTTCAAGAAGATTTATGAGAAATTAATGTATGTTCGCAGGTTTGTGTAAAGATCTTTAATATAAAATGGTTAGTAAACTAAGTTAGTGAACATAGTTACCGAAATTTAAAATAAAATAAGTTATATCAATTTCATTGTTAAGAATGATAGTCAAACAGTCAAATGGAAAAACGAAGCTAGAAACTTGCAAGTACATGTCAAAACAGCAATACAGATCGGAAATGGGCATAATTTCAGAGATTTTAGGTGTAACAATGGAGAGTGGTAGAGGCGGAGCAATAATATCTTCAATAGCCAGAAGAGCCAATCTGTCACACTACACAGTAATTGAAAAATGTCAAAAGTTGATAGATGCGGGATTGGTAGAATCTTCAAATAACAAAAGAAATCACACTTTTTCTATTACAGAAAAAGGAATACACTTTTTTCAAGAGTTGCAAAAATTCATAGAAATTGTACAATCAATAAAAATAAGATATTAACTCGCAGATACAAAATCCTAATAATCTCCTCTTTGCCAAAAATTAGTTCAAAAACATTGACGTAAGTAGGTTTATTTTCCTTATTTAGTTTAAATTTGTCATATGCCAATTTTACCCATTGATGGTGGACGGTATGGCACCAAAGAAATGCGTGAAATTTTTGATGAAGAAAAGAAAATCCAGTATCAACTTGAGATAGAAGCAACAGCTGCGGAATCCCAAGCAGAGATCAGCATGATTCCAAAGGACGTGGCACAAAATATTGCAAAAATGGCACGCTCTGGTAAAGTAACTTCCAAGAGGATAAAAGAACTTGAAGCAAAAAGTGATCATGACACTGCAGCTTTGGTTGAAGCTCTAAGTGAATTGTGTAAACCTACAGCAAAGCCATGGGTACATTATGGTCTGACAAGTAATGACCTTGTAGATACAAGTAATTCTATGCAGGTAAGAGATTCATTTAAAATAATAGAACCAAAAGTTGCAAAGTTATCTATCATTTTAGCAAAGCTTGCAATAAAATTCAAAGCCACTCCTGCAGTTGGAAGAACTCATGGACAACATGCAAGCATCATAGCATTTGGTTTAAAATTTGCAAATTGGGCTTCTGAGATGTCAAATCATGTAGACAGAATTGAAGAATGTAAAAAAAGAGTACTGATATGTAAAACTTTGGGTGTAGTAGGTACTGGTTCTCTAATGGGTTCAAAAGCACTTGAGGTTCAAAAAAGAATTGCAAAAAAACTCTTTTTGTATCCTGCTGATGTCACGACACAGATCATAGCACGAGAGAAATATGCAGAATATGTGTTTTGTAATGCCCTGATTGGAGCAACATTAGAAAAAATCGCTGTTGAGATACGAAATCTTCAAAGAACAGAAATTGGGGAAGTTGCTGAGCCTTTTAAAAAAGGTCAGATGGGAAGTAGTGCAGTTCCCGTAAAGAGAAATCCTACAAAAAGCGAGCGTGTTACGTCACTGTCAAAAATACTGCGAAGTCAGATCAATATAGCATTTGAAAACATTCCACTATGGCATGAAAGAGATCTTTCAAATTCAGCAAATGAGAGATTTACCATTCCAACTAGTTCTATTTTGCTTGACGAGATGTTAGAGGCAATGACCAAAATTATTTCTGATCTTTATGTAAACACAGAAAGGATCAGGAAAAATACAGAGATGACAAAAGGACAGATTTTTGCTGAATTCGTGCTTGATGCCTTGATCAAAAAAGGAGTTCCCAGATTAATTGCATATAGAGATATCCAAAGAGTAGCTTTTGCAGCTTCTGATGCAGAAACCGAGTTTTTAGATGCAGTAAAAAAAGATTCTGCAATATCATCTCATCTTAATACCAAAGAAATAGAAGCTATTTTTGTTCCAGAAAATCACTTGGGCGCAGCAGATAAGATAATCAACAATGTCTACAAAAAAGTGCTGAAGACGTCTTCTAAATTTGCTTGATCTTCATCAGTGTTTTATGGATAAGCGAACCATACTGCAAAGCTTTTTTACGTTTATTTGAAGACATTTCAGGAACTCCAATTTTTAAGGCAAGTTCTCGAATTAGATGTTTCCGAAGTAGATCATCAGAGTCATGTATTTTGTGTTTAAGGGGAATTTTTTTTGCAAAGTTAATAAAATCTTGTGAAAGAAATGGTTGTATCAGTACAACTCCAAATTGAGAAGCAGTCAAATTCACTGCTTTCATCATTTTTATTTCATTTTCAAGTTTTGATTCCATGAGTTCCATCATAGAAGATTCTCCCAATTTTATCGCGTTTCTATATGCATTATAACCACAGAATAGCTCATCTATACCATTTGCAGTAATTACTTTTTTTATATCATAACGTTTTGCTAGTTTAGATACATAATAAAACGCAATACAGTTTTCAATCCAAGATAAATTATCTATTTTAATTATTTTCTTTATTTCTTTTGAAATTTTTGGAAAATTTGTTAATTTTATTTTTTCAATTTTATGATCATATCCAAGTATTTTTGATATTTCCTGTGAAAACACTACGTCATGCGAGTCTTCAAATCCAATAGTTAACAGAGTTACATCATAGCCAAGATCAACACAGATTTTTGCAAGAAGTGTACTGTCGACGCCTCCAGAAAAAGCAATGCCAATTTTTTTGTCCTCAATAGTCTTTTGTATAGATTGGGCAATCTGAGTATGAAGTTCAGATATTATACTAGTCATTTTGTATCAGATAAAAAAACCATCCTAAGTGAGTTGCGGTTGTTTTGACAGTTAAATAACAGGCTTGCCAAATTACATCATGACATTGGCAAAGTTATCTGATGAACAAATAAGAAAGGAATTGGCAAATTTACCAGGATGGAGTGTAGTAAATGGTAAACTTCACAAGGAATTCACTTTCAAGAGCTTTATTGAGGCATTTGGATTTATGACAACTGCTGCATTACATATAGAAAAGATGAATCATCATCCAGAGTGGTTCAATGTTTACAACAAGATAAAGGTGGATCTTGTAACCAAATGGCAAGCGGTTCAGCAGTTTTGGATTCTGATTTTAGATATACTGATAGAAAAGGTAATCTTTTGAGAACTAGAACAGAGTTTTCTATTGCAGAAATGCTCTCCTTTCTGGATGTAAAATACGAATATAATTACAAATTAGCTCTTAAAGACGGGAAAAATGTTTCTGTAGATTTTAAGACTGAAAAAGGTTTCATTGAAGTAATAGATAGTGACAAGGACATTATAAAATACAAGGAATTGAAAAATAATTTTCCAGATAAGAAAATAATTGCTATGGGGCATCCAAATTATGCAGCAAGGATAAAAGAACTTGACGATGTCATACTATACAAAACAAAAGAAGTTCAAACAGGATCGATATTCATGGAGGATCCATCATTTGCATTTGATTATGCACATATTCTTCCCCTAGTTGAGAAATGTTCCATACTTCATGGTCACACATCTTCTGTAATGGTTGAGCTAGTGGGGGAAATGAAAAACAATCTTCTCATTGATTTTGGAGAAGCAAAAAAAATCATAAAAGAAATAATTTCTATTTTAGATCATAAATTTTTCATAAATGAAAAATATCTTATAAAAGAAGATGACATCCACTACAAAATTGCGTTTGATGGTCCAAAAGGTATGTTTGATTTACAGGTTCCAAAAAATACAACATATCTGCTTGAAGGTGAAGCAACAGTAGAAAATCTTTCTACAGAAATAATTAAGCTTCTAATACCAAAAATGCCAGAAAACATTGAGGCAATAGGTGTCTATATCTACGAAGGATATAACAAAGGAGCCCATATTTTATCACACATATCAAAGTCCTAGACATGGAACCTAAGATCAAAGAGACTGCATGGAATCCAGAGATTGAAAAAGATATTCTAAAACAATGGCAGTACTCTCGTCTTTATGATTTTCATCCAGAAGGAGATATTTTTGTAATAGATACACCGCCTCCATATCCATCTGGAAGACCATGGCACATAGGTGCTGCAGCTCATTATGCGCAGATAGACATGATTGCAAGGACGGCAAGAATGACAGGTAAGAATGTCCTTTTTCCAATTGGAATAGATAGAAACGGCTTGCCTGTTGAGATGTATACCGAAAAAAAATACAACATCAAAATGCGGGAAACGGACAGAGCAGAATTTTTGAAGATGTGTTCAAATGCATTAGATGATCTTGAGGCAGAAATGATTGAGATAATGACAAGCCTTGGACTAAGTGGTGACTTTTCTAATTATTATAGAACTGATTCAAAAGAATATCGTACTCTTACACAATCAACGTTCATTGATCTTTGGAAAAAAGGTGCCATATATCTGGCAAATAGACCAACCAATTATGATTGGGTTACTGGTACCACAATTGCAGATGCAGAGATAACTTACGTAGAAATTCCAACAAAGTTAGTGTTCATGAAATTTAAAGTTAAAGGCGATGAAGATATACCAGTTGCAAGTACAAGACCAGAACTTTTGTGTGCTTGTCAAACCATAATTGTCAATCCAGAAGATGAAAGATATTCAGATGTAGTTGGTAAGAAAGCCATAATTCCTTTATTTAATAGAGAGATTGAGATCAGGGCACATCCATCTGCAGAAAAAGAATTTGGGTCAGGAACTGTTATGGTTTGTAGTTATGGTGACCAAAATGATGTTGCCCTTTTTAGAGAAATAAAGTTACAAGAAATAGTTGCAATTGGAAAGGACGGTAGGATGACAGATGTAGCAGGTCCATATACTGGATTAAAAGTAAAACAAGCTAGAGAAAAAATAATTGAAGATCTACAAAATCAAGGACATGTAGAAAAAATAGACAACATCAATCATCGCACTCCTGTTTCCGAGAGAAGCAAAATTCCTATTGAGATCATACCCTTAGAGGAATATTATCTCAAACAAATGGATGCGGTTCCAAAAATTCGAGAAATAGGTTCAAAAATCACATTTCACCCATCCATGCACAAACAGATTCTCATGAACTGGCTAGATTCCATCGCAATAGATTGGCCAATTTCAAGAAGGAGATACTATGGCACTGAAATTCCTATATGGTACTGTGCAAAATGTTCTGAGCCTCATGTGCCAGAACCTGGAAAATACTATCAGCCATGGAAAGATCCTTCACCAATACAAAAATGTACAAAATGCGATTCAAGTGATTTCGTTGGTGAAGATAGAACTTTTGATACATGGATGGATTCTAGTGTATCGCCACTTTTTATTTCAAAATATAAACAAGATGATGAATTTTTCAAAAAAACATATCCTGCAACTCTAAGACCGCAATCAAAAGACATTGTTAGAACATGGCTTTACTATACCATACTAAGATGTGAACAACTTACTGGTAAGGTGCCTTGGTCTGAGGCATGGATAATGGGATATGGTGTAGATGAACATGGAACAAAGATGAGTAAAAGCAAGGGGAATGTTGTTGATCCTTTACCAGTTATACAAAAATTTGGAGCAGACACTTTTAGATTTTGGAGTGCAAGTGAAATTAATTTAGGATATGATTTTAGATGTTCAGAACAAAAAATTGAAACAACAAAAAAGTTTCTCAGTAAACTTTGGAATATCTCCAGATTCCTTTCTGGTTTTCCAGTTTTAAAATCAGGAAAGCCTAGTCCTGCTGACAGTTGGATTCTATCTGAGCTGGACAAGCTCATAATAGAATGCAAAAAAGGTTATAGTGAATACAACTTTTTCATTCCTGCTACTGCGATAAGGGAATTTACCTGGAATCTTTTTGCAGCACATTACATAGAAATGACAAAGGGACGTGCATACGGAGCAGATTTTTCAGATGAAGAGCGAGACGGCACCATATTTACACTTCACAAGGTACTTTCCACAATTTTGCTTTTGCTTGCTCCAATTACTCCTTTTATCACGGATTATTTGTGGCAAAATCTCTATTCTGATAAAACTATACACAATGAAAGATTTGTCAAGGAAGAAGATTATGAGGATTGGACAACGTTCACAAAGGAAATTTTAGAATTTAATTCAAATGTATGGAATAAGAAAAAAGAGGCTGGTTTGTCCCTAAAGGATTCAATCAATATTCAGATTCCTACTAACTTAGTACCATTTGCAAGAGATTTGAAAGTCATGCATAATCTAAAATAGTATTTTAATATACAACAAAAATTTTAAAAACCAAAACTTTGAGGTTCTTGTTTTTCCTTTACACTCTCTTGTCTGTTTATCAAGTAAATTCCACCTAACATGATTGCTATTGCAATTATTTGGTAAATGCTTATTTGTTCATGTAAAAACACAAATGCAAAAATGATACCAAACACGGATGACATGGAAAAAAGTGTGATCGTTCTGATAGTTCCAATTCTCTTTAAGCTTTGTAAGAAAAAGTAAAGTGATCCTCCAAATCCTAAAACACTAATTAGTATAATGTATGGTATCTGTATTGGATTAATTTCTAGATTTACATGTAACAAAAATGCCATACCAAGCAATATAGCCCCCCCTATAGCTGATTTTAATTGCACAAGCTTTGCGGTATCTATCTTGCTTGATAGAATTCTACTTAGATTATTATCCAAAGCCCACAGTACAGTTGATCCAAGAATGAGAAAATGTCCAACATTTAGCTGTAATAATGAACCTGAAAATTGAAAATCGGTTGTGATAATACTAACTCCAAACAATACCAAACCTATTGCTACAAAACCAATTGGTCTTAGTTTTTCTTTAAAGAACAGCAATGCAAGAAGTATAGTGAAAACTATTTCGGCATTTGAGAGTAGCGAGGTATCTGAGGCAGTAGTTTGGTTTAATCCTATAAAGTACAAATAAGGAGCTATTGCAGCGCCACAAATCGCCACTGTTATCAACAATCCATAGTCTTTTTTTCTAAGTTGTGTTTTCCCCCTTTTTGCCAAGGGAGTAAATGTGAGTGCAGCAATAAGATATGCCATTGAGGAAAGTAGTAAGATGTTGACGTTAGATGTTATTGGTTTTGCGAGTGTAGGAACTGATCCAAAAAGGGCAGACGCTAGTAATACGGATATGTATCCCATCATTACCGATCTGTTACTCTTCTTAAGCAAATCCAATGATTGTATGCGCATTTTTGTTTAAATAAATGTCATTATTCAAAAAACAGTTACCGGATATTCTATTATGTCAGAGGTTTGAATCGGATCCTCATTTTTTCTAGTTTCATTCTCTTTCTTTCTATTATTACATAATAATTGATAATTTCAAGAATCTTTTCTTCTATTGTTAGATTATATCTGTTAGATGCTTTTAAAAAATCAAGATAATCTTTTTCGCTTATCTTTATTCTAATTTCACGCAAGAAAACAAAGTCAAATGTTCATAGATAAAATTCGATCATTGTAAAATTAGCTAATCTATAGTTAAAGAATGTAACAAAAACTGTACATTGACAAAAATTTACAATATTGTGCGTTCTTTAAATAGCTAATTTGTAAATAATTACTGTTGAAGGCAGTTGTCATTAGGAAACATGGTGGTCCTGATGTATTATCCTATGAAGAGATAAAGAATCCTACACCAAAAAAAGATCATGTGATTATCAAGGTGGATTACTGTGCAGTAAATCACCTGGACATATGGGTTAGAAATGGACTACCAGGGAAAAAAGTTTCATTTCCACACATTTTGGGTTGTGACGTTTGCGGTACTTTGGTTGATGATTCTAAAGGTTTCAAAAAAAATGAAAAAGTAGTAGTATATCCTGCAGTAGAAAGCAGCGTTCCAAGAGTATCATATTCGATTATTGGGGCATTTGGCAAATATCAAGGAGGATATGCAGAATTTATCCAAGTTCCACAACAAAACATAATCAAAAAACCATCCTGGCTTTCAGAGGAAGAATCCTGTGCACTAAATGTATCTTATCTAACTGCATGGAATATGTTGGAAAGATCAAATTGTAAAAAAAATGATATCATGTTAATTTGGGGTGCAAATAGCGGAATAGGTTCTGCTGCAATACTTTTGGCAAAAGCAAAAGGAATTCAAGTAATCACAGTTGCGTCAGATATGAAAAAAATAAACCAAGCAAAGAAGTTAGGTGCAGATAATATCATAGATAGAAGTAAATCAGACATCAGTAGTGAGGTTCTAAAATACACAAAAAATGACGGTGTAGATGCTGTAATAGATCATGTTGGTGCAAGGACGTGGCCAGTTAGTCTCAATGTACTAAAAATAGGTGGGAGGCTGTTAGCGTGTGGAACAACAACTGGATCAGAAGCTACCATAAACATACGTGAATTTTATAGTAAAGAGGCACAGATTATTGGAGCATATCTTGGAACAAAATCTCAACTTATTTCACTTCATAAATTTATGAAATTAAAAAGAATAAAACCTGTAATCGATAGTATCTATAAATTGAAAGATGCAAGACAGGCGCATGAAAAGATGGACGAGAGTAATCAGTTTGGAAAAATCATTCTCAAGATTTAACTAACAAAGTGTCTACAATCACAATCTAAGACAAGACATGTTTCTTGAGTTCTAATGTGATCATCCATCAGATGTTTACATTTTATATTTTTACAAATCCTTCGTGTCTTTTCTCTTTCTACTACTTTTTGAGCAATGGCATTTGCTTTTTCTTTTGAATATCCTTTTTTATCAATGTAGTAGTGTACGACTCTATTATAAAGCGCATTAGGATCAAATTTTTCGTCCAGCATAATAATCACAAAAATTGAACGAATTCTGTACGGTTTTAGATTTAGCAGTGCCGTAAATCGTTGGGGTAATAATTGACCTCATGTAACAATAACGTCTTCAAAATATTTGAATTTACTGGTATTCCTTTTGTCGTAGAATGTTCAATGCAGAACCTGCCCTGAACCAGTCTATTTGAAATTTATTGTAAGAATGTTTAAGCAGTATCTCTTCTTTTGTTCCATCTGCATGATTTAGATAGCATTTTACTGGTTTCCCAGGCTCCAAATTGTGTATACCCACAATACTAATTTTATCGGATTCTCTTATTTTCTCATAATCGTTTGGATTCTCAAAAGTTAAAGCAAGTATTCCTTGTTTTTTCAAATTAGTTTCATGAATACGTGCAAAACTTTTTGCAACAACTGCAACACATCCTAGATATCTAGGAGTCATGGCAGCATGTTCTCTACTACTACCTTCCCCATAATTAGCATCACCAATAACAATCCATTTTATGCCATTTTGTTTATACTGTCTTGCTATCTGTGGAATTGGCTCTGTTTTTCCGTTGAACATGTTTTTTGCTTTACCAACTTCATCATCAAAAGCATTCACTGCACCAAGAAACATGTTGTCACTAAGTTTATCCAAATGACCTCGAAATGTAAGCCAGTGACCAGCAGGAGAAATGTGATCGGTAGTAGTTTTTCCCTTGGTTTTTATCAGTATTGGGAGATCTTGAAAGTCCTTTCCATCCCATTTTGTAAAAGGTTCCAGTTTTTGTAGTCTATTACTATTTTTATTAATGACAACCTCTACACTTTCAGGATTTTTTGATGGTTGGACATAGACGCCTTCTGTATTTTTGAATCCATTAGATGGTATTTCTGGTGCTATTGGCGGAGGTTGTAGTTTTAATTCAGAGCCGTCTGGTGCAATTAATGAATCTTTTAGAGGGTTAAATGATAGCCTTCCTCCAAGAGCCAAGGCAATTACTAATTCAGGACTACCAATGAAATTCATTGTTTCTCTTCTTCCATCATTTCTTCCAGGGAAATTTCGGTTATAGGATGTGACTATGGTATTTGGTTCTCCTTTTTTTAATTCTGGTCTACTCCATTGTCCTATGCATGGCCCACAAGCATTTGCAAGAACGGTGGCTCCAATTGCTTTTAGAGAGTCCATTTGACCATCACGTTCTATTGTGGCACGTATTTGTTCTGATCCTGGAGTAACAAGAAGTGGAATTTTTGCTTTTATTCCTTTTAATTTTGCTTGTTCAGCAATGCTGGCAGCTCTTGACATATCCTCATAAGAGGAATTAGTACAACTTCCTATGAGAGCTACTGAGATACTGTCAAGATAGTTATTTTTCTTGACATCGTTTGCTAGTTGTGAAACTGGTCTGGTAAGATCAGGAGTATGCGGTCCTACAATATTAGGCTCAAGTTGTGAAAGATCTATCTCTATTATCTGATCAAAATATTTTTCTGGGTTTTGTTCCACTTCAGGATCTGGAGTAAGCAAGTATCTGTTCTGGTTTGCAAGATCTGCAATTTTTTCACGATTTGTAACTTTGAGATAAGTTTCCATTCTTTCATCATATGGAAAGATAGAACATGTAGTCCCTATCTCAGCTCCCATGTTTGTTATTGTTGCTTTTCCTGTACAACTAATTGATTTTGTACCTGGTCCAAAGTATTCAATGACTGCATTCGTTCCACCAGAAACTGTAAGTTTTCCTGCCACATGTAGAATGATATCTTTTGGAGCAGTCCATCCGTTAAGATTGCCTTTTAAATAAACTCCAATTCTTTTTGGATACAAAAGTTCCCAAGGAAGTCCAGCCATAACTTCAGCTGCGTCTACCCCACCAACACCAATGGCAAGCATACCAAGACCACCTGCATTTGGCGTATGAGAATCGGTTCCAATCATAAGACCCCCTGGAAATGCATAGTTTTCAAGAACAACTTGATGGATTATACCAGCTCCAGGTTTCCAGAAACCCATTCCGTATTTGCTGCATGCTGATTCCAAAAACTTGTACACTTCACTGTTTTCATCAAGAGCAACTATAGTATCGACTGCCCCTTCAATTCTAGCTTGGATCAAATGATCACAGTGAACTGTTGTTGGAAGTGCAGTTCTTTTTAGTCCAGATTGCATAAACTGTAAAATAACCATTTGTCCAGTGACATCTTGTAAGGCCACTCTGTCAGGTCCCAAATAGACATAACTCTTGCCTCTCTGTAAATTTTCCTCTTCTACTAATTCTTCTAAATGTCCTACGAGGATCTTCTCAGTAAGTGTAAGTGCTCTGTTTACCTTCTTTTTATATTTGGAAATATTTTCTTCACTTTTTTTATAAACACGTGATACAAGTTCAGGTGTGGTTTCTATTTCCATAATATGTATTGGAATCATCTACAA
>JACQCT010000021.1 GCA_016201435.1 Nitrososphaerota archaeon
GCACCAGGTGCCAAAGCAATCATCTACTTTAAGGTGCCACAAAACCTATTGACATCAGTAGATGCAGGTTCTGCAAGCAGTGTCGCAGTATATGCAGGCAAAGTGGGATCACCAGTATCAGTAACTGTTGCATCCAAGTAGGGGGACCAATGCCCTACATCCTTTATTTTTTATTTTTTGGTGATTAAATGAAAGAAAAAAAAATAAAACAACTATCTGAATCTTCGTTTGGTCAGGAACTTTTAGATGAAACACAGGTTCAAATTCCAGCCGGTTATAGAGTAGTAAACAAGTATCCACTGTTGCCTCCATTTAGCTATGTTGATATCTTGTACAATGAAGAAAAATCTAATTATCTATATTTCGTTGATGAATTAAAACTAAATTTTCAAGAGAAACAAATCTATGAAAATCTATATCATCTATTAGAAGAGAGTCTAGAGTCGCATAACGAGGAAAATGTTGATTCTACATTTGATGAGAACCTCAACAGAATATTAAGTGAAAATGAGAAGATGTTTGCAGCAAATTCAAACACAAGTTTAGAGAAAGTAAAATATTATCTCAAAAGAGACGTGAGTGGATTTGGCATTATTGATCCTTTGATGCATGACATAAACATAGAAGATGTTAGCTGTAGCGGTCCAGAAAAACCAATTTACATCTGGCATAGGAGTTATGACAGTATTCCTACAAACATTCGTTTTGGCACAGATACCGTACTAAATGCATTCGTATCAAGAATTGTCTTTAGGGCAGGAAAGCATGTTAGCGCTGCATTTCCTATTGCGGATCTTGCATTACAAGGAAACCATAGAATTTCTGTGCTATATCAAAAAGAAATCACACCAAAAGGTTCAAGCTTTACCATAAGAAAATTCAAAGAGGATCCATATACCATGATAGATCTTATAAAATTTGGAACAATAAATCCTGAAATTGCAGCCTACTTGTGGATGTTAGTTGAAGCAAAGATGTCATTTATCGTAATAGGTCCTACAGGAAGTGGAAAGACGACTTTGCTTAACGCAATTACTGGTCTTGTGCATCCTGATTATAAAATATTTTCAGTTGAAGATGTCTCTGAAATAAACATAAATCATGAAAACTGGTTTACGCTTATTTCAAGAACAGGCTTTGGTTTAGAAGGCGAGGGAGAAATTGGACTGTATGATCTTATAAAGTCAGGTGTTAGACATAGACCGGACTATATCATAGTTGGAGAAATTAGAGGTTCAGAAGCATACGTCATGTTCCAGGCTATGGCAACAGGTCACGGAGGACTCTGTACTATGCATGCAGACAGCTTGGAATCTGCAATTAAAAGACTTCAACAAAAACCTATGGACATTCCTGCTTCTTACGTCTCCTTGATGAACTGTGCATTGGTTGTAAAAAGAGTTAAAGAAAACTCAACAGGCCAAAGTAGCAGAAGAGTCATTACAGTTTCCGAAATTGCAAGCTCTGCATCATCTCATAATGCATTTGCATGGAACCCAAAGGGAGATCATTTTTCCGATGATTTGCGTGATAGCATTTTATTTAAGAGACTTGCAGATACGGGAGGAAAAGAAATTGATGAGGTATTAGAAGAATACAAAAAACGAATTTTGATCTTAAAATGGATGTCAGAACATGATATTAGAGATTACAAAAAAGTTGCCGATGTAGTTGGAAAATATTACAGAGATCCAAAATCTCTTATGAGACAAATAGAGGCGGAACTCTAATCATGCTCTCTCTAAAGAATATTGATAAAGCTGAAGCACAAAAAAAACAAAGTCAGAAAATAGAACGTGAGCTGCCATACTTTGTAACAATAGTCTCCCTTTTAGCGGCAAGTGGTTTTGGACCGTTTACTATTTTTCAGAAAATTAAAGAAATGCGACTTTTACCCATGATGAGAATAGAATCAATTAAGATTCTTAAAAGAATTGAACTGCTTGGAGTTGATCCGTTGACTGCTATAACAGAAACAAAGGAGAAACAAACATCAAGATTACTGGGTGAATTTCTTTCTGGATATGTCTCTGCCATTCAAAGTGGAGGGAACGTGGCAAATTATTTAAAAACTAAAATGAAAGGTGCCTATGACCTCCTTGAAAATAAGGAAAAACAGTCAGTAGAAAAGTTAAGCGGCGTAATTCACGGATGGCTTACGATGCAAATTGTAATTTTAGCTGTTTTCATATTGATTTCTGCAGTAGGCTCTAATCCTCTTACTGGTTCAGGAACTCAAACAAACAGCGATCCACCGTATGTTCTTTTGTTAGTTGGTCCAATTATTTCAGTGTTCTTCCTGATAATAATAAAAGGTATGATAAATTCAAGCATTCAAGAAGTTGAGACTAGGAAGATAATTAAATTTGGAATTCCAAGCGTACTTGTTGCAAGTATTTTGATTTTGACAAAAGTTTTTGCCAGTTTACAAATCGACGCATATATTCTGGGCGGGTCGCTAATCGTAGCCTCGATTTGGCCTACTTTGAGATTTATGAAAATTTATAGATTAAACATAGATGCTGAAACCTCCACGCCTCAGATTCTGCGTGATATTACAGAAGCGCGAAAGGCAGGAATGGGGCCAGAAAAATGCATAATACGTGCATGCAAAAGAAAAGATTTCAAATCTTTTAATAGTATTGCAAACATGGTTGCAAATAAACTAGAATGGGGAGTAGTATTAAATAACATTTATGAAGTGTTGGAAAAGGAAATAAGAAATTTTCAGGTTCTAATTACTTTCAAAATTTTATTTGAAATTATTTCTGCAGGAGGAGGAAATGTAAACAGTTTGGACTCTCTTGCAGATGCTAGCGAGAAAATTCATGATATTGAGAAAAACAAGAGGGAGATGTTAAAACCATACGTAATTGTAGGATTTATGATCATTACGGTAACTGGGTTTACAACATTGCTTACCCTAGATTCATTTGCAAATATTAACGAGGAAAAAAATCTAAATAAAGGAACACAGCCAGTAGAAGCAAAACCATCTTCGTTTATAGGAACAGTATCCATAGCATTAGTTTTACAGGCATGGTTATCTGGCTTGTTCATAGGCAAGATTACAAAAGGAGCATATTCGGGAGGTTTTATGTATTCTATTAACTTAGTGATTATAACGATGGTTTGCATCGGTTTAATTCAGTTACATCTGCTCAATTTCAATTCCTTGCTAAAGCATTCTTGAGTATGTCATTTCATGTGTCATACCGTTTCTTATATCGCAATTTACAATACAAAAAATTAGTTTGAAGATAGTTTTAGCTCTGGTAATAGTGGGAATTATTATATTTTCTACTGGAGCTTATGGACAAACTGCAGGTACATTGTCGTATAGATTTCTTCCAGATAAAATAATTGAAAACTCATCTACAGTATTACAAGTATATGCTAAGGATGATGCGTTAACTCGCAATGTTGATAATCTAATAGCTACATCCACAGATTCATCTATAGTCCAAATATTGGGAGTGGAAAAAGATAAAAACAATTTCATAACTGACGTAAAGATAAAGGCGTTGAATCCAGGTACGACAAATATTGATCTTGCAGCCGCAGGGTTTGCGTCTCAGGAAATTCCAATAACTGTTTATAGTGATAACAACGTCCCTACAAAACTGTTAATAAAAACAACACCGAATACTTTTTCAACTATAGGCTCTATGGTAGGATACGTTTCCGTAGAGTTTGTTAATGATGACGGAATTCCAATAAAATCCAGACAAGATACTACTGTCACGTTAATTACATCTAACAGTGATATTATACAATTGCAAAATACTGAACTCAGTATTAAAAAAGACCAATATTATGCAACTACCCAATTTAAAATAAAAAAGGATGGCATTGCACAGATATATGCATCTACTTCATCATTACAAACTGTAAGTAGCACTGTAACAGTCAGTACATCTGTAACCCCTGCAACAGTTCAATTGTATGTCTTTCCAAAAACATTGAATACGTATCAAAATTCTTACGGATACGTAATAGCTGAACTCCAAAAGAATGGCATTCCAGTGCGAGCAACAGAAGATGCCACTATACCAGTGCAAGTTACCAATGCAAGTGGCATACAGATGATAAACACAAGTGGAGAAAATCCATCAGTAACTGCTAATCAACCTATTGTAATTAAGAAGGGTTCGTATTGGGGATATACACAAATTTCAGTAGTTGCTGGGACCAAGGGTTGGACTGCTGCACCATGGGGCGGCATGGAAGGTCAATGGAATGTTGGAATAAGTTCAAAGGGTTATCTTGTTTCACCACCAGTTCAAATTGCAACTGCCACTGGACAGTTGTTTTCTGATAATACTGCAATTTTAGATCTACTACCTGTACTGGCTACTGGACAAAAAGAATTGATAGGAGTAATACATTTAGAAAATGATAGTTATAGTTATCCAGGACCGCCAGTTATTGCAAATCATGACTTTAAGATAGAAGTTGATTCTTCAGATCCTAACACACTTTCAGTTGATCCAGTACAAATGAATAAAGGATCTGGGGTGGGTCTTGTATTTGGTAAAGTAGCAAATACAATTCCAGCTCAACCATCTTTACAGGTAGTAACAGCAGGTCCGCAAACAATACCTCAAACATATTCTCCTGTAGTATCAGTACCAGCATCTGATTCATCTACTCTTGTTGCAGATTCATTAGTACCATCTATACTGACAGACAATGATTTTCCACTTGCATTATATGTTACAAAAATTGGAGCGATAGATTATTTCACAAAAGATTATACTCCTTCAATTTCTCCTAAAGATATCTTTCAAATAGAATCTACTCCAATTCACTCTGGTGACTCGATTGTATTACAAAATTTAAAATCCCTTAAAGATGGTTCTATTGTTCTCACTGCAGAAGCTGGAGATTTTTCAACTAACCTTTCCTTGCAAAGCCTATCATCAAAACCTTCTACTATAACAGTTAACTATCCTGAAGAGATATTGTCTAATTTGAATAACACTTTTTCCATACAGCTACTTGACAGTAAACAAAACCCTGTTTTTGCAGATAAAAATACACAGTTTAATCTCGTTTCAAGTGATCCAACCATACTGACTGTACCAGAAAGTGTTGTAATTAAAAAAGGGAGCTATTATTCATTATTTAATGTAGAAGCTAATACTGCTGGAATGACTGAACTTACTGTTCTTTCAAGTGATCTTCCGCTATCCAAACTTCAAATTAGTGTTACAAGTTTAACTCCTGAGGCAAGTATTTCCTCAACTGACTTTATTGACCCAAATTCTAATTTTGATGCAACTGTGATAGCACAATATCACACTATGCCCTTAAGCGGATTGAAGGTAGACTGGAAAGTACAAGGGGCTAAAATTCAGAACATGGATTCTATGACAAACAAAGATGGTAAAGCAGTAATCTCACTTATTTCCAATGATCCAAGTAAAGTAAGCATTGAAGCTTCTGTTTCAGGTAATCTATACGGAACAACTACAGTAAACAAAGACATTACTGTAAAACCTCCTTTGAACTCTGAAAGCACATCTACCCCATCTACAGATACGACCACTGGAGGATTTAACATAGTCGGCATCAATCCACTCTTTATTGTTATCCCAGTTGCAGTAGCTGTAGGCGGAATAATTCTTAAAAAGAAAAACATGCTTGATGGTATTATAGAAAAATTGCCTATTCTGGAAAAGGTTACTGGAATAAAAGAAAGATTAATACAATCGCGTGAAAAATAGATTATTTACTTTGAAATAATCCCAAGCAATTCAAGTTTTGTAAAAATGCTTGTCCTATATCGTGACGGCTAAGCATATACAAAGAAACAAACCCCTCAAAGTACGTACTAAAGTGTTCCATGGTAGTAAGATGCACTAGATTCATCGCTTCTAAGATCAAAATTGTAGATATGCTTGATAAAACTAGAGAATAGTATATTCCATATTTACGAGTTTTAGGGTTGTGTAGTGTTGATAGTAATTTCATGAGATTACTTTAGTATTTCAAAATATAAGGCTGGTCTTCCATTTTTGGGAATGCTGTGTTAATTTTAATTCGGCTTTTCAGGAATAAATTAATTCATTTATTTAGATTAATTTTTTAACATGCAAACTATGAATAAAACGATCTGTCTAATCCAAATATTACATACTAGAATTCGATGTAGCTTCAAATAATTCGCGCATATCGATAAATAATTTTGAGATCTCTTGATTTATCTAGGAGAAAGAAGATGGCAATATGGCTGAGTTATTTTCTGATATAAACAATCTCAGGATATTATCTGCGTTGGTAATGCTTGCAATTGCCTCAACTTTGGATATCTGGAAGCGAGAAATTCACGATATTTTATGGATAGTCTTTGGGGTAATTGCGGTCATATTGATTGTCTTCTCTCCAGAGCCTTTGGAAGTGATAAAAACTACCGGAATATCATTAATTATTGCGCCTTTGGCAATTGTCGTATGGAGAATAGGCATATTTGGTGGTGCAGATGCATTTGGATTAATAGTTTTAGCTGCACTCTCTCCTCTTATGAGTCTGTCAGGAAATGTTGTGACCCCTTTTACCACTTTGACAAATGCTGCAATACTTTCAATAACTCCGATATTTGTAAACGTAATTCGGAATCTTATTTCCATATCAAAACATGAGAATATTTTCGAAGGATTTGAGGAAACCAAATTGAAAAAAACAATAGCAATGTTTTTTGGATACCGGGCTAGGAAACCAAAATACAGCTTTCCAATTGAAAGAAAAGAAAAAAATTCAAAAAAGTTTGATTTTTCACTGAAACATGCAGAAAATGCTCAATTTTGTGATACCTTGAATACATGGGTTACTCCAGGAATTCCCTATATGGTGTATATAACAGCAGGATTTGTAGTACAGCTCTTATTTGGTGACATTATTTTTAATGTCATAGGCAACATCAAAGGTACATAAATTTGGCTAATTTAGAAATAGAGTACTAAAAATATTTTGAGCAATAACTAATTTGTCATTACATGATATATCTATCGTGTTCATAACATCCGTTCTTTTTTGATCATGTTCAAAGATATATTTACGTCTGTAGCCCAAAATATTTTGCATGAAGGTTCTATCGTCTATTACGATGTGAGAATTCCATTATATGGAAGAAGCTGCCCATATTCGGATCCAGCACAATTTTGACAAGAAGCAAATTTTCCAAAAATAATTAAGTTAAGTGCTAGGGCGGTACCTGCACCTGGCAGCTTACTAGATCCTGGCTGTGTGTTTCCTCCTACGGTTGTAGAATAAAATTGTAATATTATTGATTTTCCTGGTGGAACACTTATACAATAGTCATCAACAGGCGGACCGGTGCATGAAAAAGCTGTTGCACTAAGCGTCTTTGTAACGTTTTGTACGATGTAATATGGCTGACTGCTGGCTCCACCTGTGGTGGGGGAAGTATATAGCAAAGAATTTTTTTGTATGTATAAAGTAGAAGCAACACCTGAAGTTTGATTGTTATTTGTCATGTTAAGATAAAACGCTACGTTACTACTTCCTGTTGGTCCCCAACCGGTCTTCCATGACGTACCTACTGACCAACGTAAACTTGTGTAATCAAGCGTCAATATTCCTGTATTTTGAGCGTAAGTAGTACTGGTAATTAATACTAGATTTTCAGTTATTGTTGCATTGCCAAAATTCTTATTGTATCCATTTTGAAGTTGTGCCCCAAACTTGCAAGTTTGACCGTCTGCAGTTCCTGTGACCTTCACAGCCCATGAGAAGATTGCAGTACTACCAGGTGCCAAGGTATTATAATTTGTAGGGCTGCTGATTGGGTCTGGTGTACATGTAGCTGTTGGAGATCCATTTGGAGTAAGAACCGGAACTAGGTTGGTCAGTGTACCTGTCCCATTATTGGTTACCGTCATAACAAGTTGAGTTTTAAATCCGCTAGCAACAGTAGGCGGGAGAGCTAGCAATTGGATGTTTAGTGGAGCAGTACCAGCTGAGTTTACAGCAAACTCTTTTACATTTCCTCGTTCTGTTATCAATTTTAAATCATAAGCCTGATTTGTTTTTGCATAAATTGGTAGACTCTGCCCAATCTTAATTTGTGACTGACCTGGAGCCAAGTTGTAGTCAATATTATACTTGAAAACTTTGTTAACATCTGTGGTGTTGGTTACCCAAAATCTAGTAAGATGAACAGGAAGATTTCCATTATCATTTGCAGTTATGTTGAATTTGTTATTGTCAATAGTTACTCCTGTAACTTGAATTTGCTCTTTATTACGATCTAATGCATCTGCATTTGTTACAAGAACAGATTGATTGTATTTGTCCAAGACATTCATGCTGTATGTTATATAACCTACCGTAGTAGAAAGAGCGATTATTGCAAAAACAGTTCCAACTATACTACTTAATCCCTTTCTTGATCTCATGGTGATAATACTTGTGTTGTAAATATTGAGCCACGTGAAGTTGTTATGTAGATGTTAATTGGAACTTTACTTGGATACGCAGCATATGTAAAATTGATCGATAATGAATTTTTTGGTAAGACTGGTTGATTAGTAAATTTCTTATCGGTAATTATTCCATTAGCATTTAATTGTATTTCTGTAACATTGAGACCAATGGTACTAGGGTTATTCATGGTAACATTTACATAATTATTTACACCTGAGGTGCTAAACCAAATATTTTCTACCGTAAGATATTCATTTATTTTATTAACATTATTTGAATAAGATGATTCAAGAACACGTTCGTGTCCAAAAAGATTACTGTTAGCCCATGAAACAAGACCACTGCCCATAACAGCAACAGCTGTAAGCATTATTGCACCAGTGACTACTGTAGCTAACCCCCGTCTTGAGAATTTACTGCGCCGTGGCATGAGAGTGATTATCATAATACTTTATTGTAGAAGAGCATGTCTCGTCCGCAGACATGCTGATTTTCATTTTTGGGAATAACTGACTAGTTTTAGCCTATTTTGGCTCTGTCATATAATAATGCAATTCTGTATAACATTCAACACAGTATTCTTGTTCGTCTGTATGTTCACAATTGTATGTCTTTTTTACCTCCTGACTACATTTTGTGCAGATTGGCATGTTTATCAGGTTGCTGCAATTCTGGTGGATTTTCTAATCTTCAAGACACCTAGAATCACAATGATTATTCCTATGGCTAATACAGCACCAAATTCTCGCATCGCTCTATCTGGCAGATTGCCTCCCTCCATGCCAAGAATTATGGCAGTGCCAATAATTATCAAAGCCCCACCTATTGTTATTAAAATTCCAAGCTTTTCAGACGGTTCCTTTCTTGTAATAAAGAACGATATGATGAGCATCGCAGATGGAACTATGCCAAAAATTGACCCTCTTACAGAGGCATTCATTTGAAGAAAGCCGGCCTTTTCGTTACCATTATCGTTTCCAGCATCATGTCCAGCAACCATGACGTCTGCGCCATAGATTACAAGCATGGCTATAGAAATAACGGACATTACTATAGCTGCCTTTAATGCCATAATTTTGTTGCCTCATCTACAATTAATAAACCTATGAAACTTCAAATTATAATTTTATTAGCATTTTGATCCTAGATTGATTTAAAAAAATTGTCTTGCAAATGTTTTAATTGTAAAAAACTTAGCATCAATCTGTGAAAGCTCTTATTTTATCAGGCGGGGTAGGAAAAAGACTAAAACCTATAACAGATTATGTGCCAAAATCGCTTGTTCCACTAAATAACATTCCTATAATCGAATGGCAAATGAGATATTTTCAAAAATTTGGAATAAACAAGTTTGTTATTTGTTCTGGGTACAAAAGTGATCAAATAATAAATTACCTTAAACCAAAAAAAATGGGAGTAAAAATAGATTATTCTATTGAAAAGACACCGCTTGGAACTGGTGGGGCAATAAAAAATGCCAGGAATTTTCTTGAAGATGAAAGCTTTTTTGTAATAAATGGTGATGTGATAACAAATCTTGATCCAAGAAAATTAAAAGAAAACTCAAATTCTATTGCAGTAATCCCACTTCGTACATCGTTTGGCATAATAAATCTAAATAATGACAAAGTTAAAAAATTTGAGGAAAAACCAGAAATTTCTAATTACTGGATGAATGCAGGAATTTATTATTTGTCAAAAGAAATCTTTAGACACCTTCCAAAGAAAGGAAATGTTGAAAACACTGCCTTTCCTATGCTTGCAACCATGGGTTCACTTTTTGCAGTCAAGTATGAAAAAACTTTTTGGCATTCAATAGATTCTTACAAAGATATAGAAGAATGTGCAAATGAAATGAAATCATTAAACTATGAGAATTTTGTATTGAAAAAATGAGAGATTATGAGAATTGGATATAGCTTAGGTTCATTATTGTCTATAAACGAAATTCGTGAATGTTCTAAAATTTTATCAAAACATAATCCTGATTCTGTTTGGATTCCTGAGACATGGGGGATGGAAGGAATGTCAATGCTGGCAACAATGTCACAAGTTATCAAAAATTCGAAAATTGGTTCATCAATAATTAACATCTATTCTAGAACTCCTTCTCTTATTGCTATGGGTGCAGCTACTCTTGATACACTTTCAAATGGCAGGTTAATACTTGGATTGGGTACAAGTAGCGAGTCTATCGTACAAGAATGGCACGGTGTTGAATTTAATCAGCCAGTTCAGAGAATGCGCGAATATGTGGAAATAATCAGGTTGATAATATCAGGAAATAAAGTGAACTATGATGGAAAGTTATTTCATCTAAAAAATTTTACATTACTAGTCAAGCCACCCAGAAAACATATCCCAATTTACTTGGCTGCCATAAATCAGAAAATGGTTGAACTGACATGGGAAATAGCAGACGGCGTGATCTTTTACTTACGGCCAATTTCCGAACTTCAAAAAACAATTCAAAAAATGCAATTGAAGAAAAAAATTGACGTATCTAGCCAATTCATCACATGCATGTCGGAAGATGAGGAAAAGGCCATAGATCGGGCAAAGAAAACCATTGCATTTTATATATCCGTAGGAAAAATTTATAGAGAGTTTTTAGCAAAAAATGGATTTGCAAAAGAGACTATGGAAATATATGATGAATATAAAAAATCAGGATTTAGTACAAATCATAATCTAGTTTCTACAAATATGCTTGACTCACTTACAATATGTGGTACTCCTGAAAAATGTAAGAAGAAGCTAGTCGAGTTTGTAAAATCTGGGGTTTCCTTACCGATAATACAGTTCAATCCCATAGGCGAAGTCACAAAATCCTTTAAACTACTTGTTTCCACGCTATCAGGTAGCAAAAATTGAGAAGAGTGGCAATTGGAGGAGTTGGCCTCACAAAATTCAACAAGGACAATGTTTCAATTGAATCATTAATGTTATCGTCAATAAAGTCACTTTTTGACGACACATCAAATTTAACTCAAAAAGACGTAGATGTTGTCATTACCTCGACTAATGACAATAGCAAATATTTGTCAAACATAATGTCTGAACTTGCAGGCATTTCTCCAAAAATATCTCATTCTGTAGAGAGTTTGTGCAACTCGGGTGCAAATAGTGTGATTTCTGCATTTTCGTACATTGCGTCAGGATTAGCAGATGTTGCTTTGGTAGTAGGCGCAGAAAAATTTGATAATCCTGGGCTAGTTTTAGAATGGGACATGTCACGTGGTCAATACAAACATCCTGTGTATTGGTCATCAATGTTTACAAGATCTCATATGAGAAAATACGGTACTACTATGGAAGATCTTGCTACTGTCTCGGCCAAAAACCACAAAAATGCATTAGAAAACCCTCATGCATATTTTGATAAAGAATATTCTGTAGAAGATGTTATGCAATCAAAAAATATTACTCAAGATGTTCGTGTTTTAGATTGCTCTTTTCCATGTAACGGCTCTGCTGCAGTTTTGCTTGCATCAGAAGAATATATCAAAAAATTTACAGATTGTCCTGTTTGGTTAACTGGTTTGGGTCAAAAAACCATCTCTGCGGGCTTTACCAAAAATGAAGATCTTACTAGTATGAAATCTACAAAATATGCAGCTAGTACTGCATATATGATGTCAAAAAAAGGACCTAGAGATATTGATGTTGCTGAAATTCATGATGCGTTTAGTATATGTGAAATCATAGAAGTAGAAGACTTGGGTTTTACCGAAAAAGGAATGGGGAATAAATTTGTTAAAACCATGTATGATACACAAGATAAGAAGATTAACCCCAGGGGAGGATTGATAGGATCTGGACATCCTTTGGGCGCTACTGGAATAGCTCAGGTTGTAGAGATTAGTAAACAACTTCAAAATAAGGCAGGAAAACGCCAAGTCAGTGGGGCCAAAGTAGGCTTGGTTCAAAATATGTCTGCAGCTGCCACTTCTTCAACAGTCATTATTTTTGAATCATGAATCAATTTGAAAATGAACTAAAAAATGGCAAATTTGTCTGTAGTGAATGTATTAACTGTAATAAGCTTGTTTGGCCTCCAAGTGATTTTTGTAATGTATGTTTTAGTAAAGTGAAATGGAGACAAGTATCTAAAAATGGTACACTAATAGAGTTTGCAAAGAAAGATAATGTGATTTTTTGTATAGCAGAATTTGAAAATGCAATTAGAATTATGGGGGAATTAGAAACAGGAATAAAGATTCCATCAATAGGACAAGATCTTAATCTTGTACAATGTAATTATGATGAC
The DNA here is from genome assembly GCA_016201435.1 of Nitrososphaerota archaeon. GTDB lineage: Archaea > Thermoproteota > Nitrososphaeria > Nitrososphaerales > Nitrosopumilaceae > TA-20. The sequence goes on from JACQCT010000021.1 coordinate 12,719, forward strand.
AAAGAAAAATTCTTTTTTCGATTAAAATAAAGTTATTTTAATTTATATTAAAACAATTCTAGTTCGGATATTTTTTAAATAATTTATTCCTAATGTACTTTTATACTAATTTATTGGGCTCTTTAATTTTGTCGCTCTTTTTGAATATTTGAATATGACTATAGACACCAAATGAGAACATGATGTATGCCCAAATGAATAAAATATCTATTGGATGACCAGTATAATACGAATCATTAAGTGTAAAATATTGAAATCCTGTATCTGCAATTACTTCAAATAAAATTCCAATCAACAATAATGTCCATAGAAAATTTACCTCTCCTCTAAAAAATAAAAAGATTCCAATCAATGCTGGTACAAGAATGATAGAATCAGCAATAGGATATATTGCACCTAATGCAATAGCAAATTTACTTTCATCTGAATTGTTGTCAATTGTCATATACAAATTTGGAATTAGAATAGATACTGCAATTAATGAGGTAGAAAGTATCAATTTTCTTGTGATTAATTTTTTGAATGGTTTTAGATAGTATATTGAAAATAAAAATAATAATGGATATCCAGCAATATAAAACACATCTGCAGTTGATGGAAATGGATCCAGATGATATACTAGTTCGTAAACTGTCCAAGTTGTCTCTGCAATAAACCATGAAATTGCTGTTCCCAAGAATAATAACCATGCTTTACCATGATTGCCAGTTTTTCTAAATCTTGAAGAGATGATTATTGATAAAATGACAAAAGCTCCTGATACTGGAATGTATGTGAAATCAGTTACTACACTAACTACTTCTTTTCCAAAAAATGTTGCAATTATTATTCCAAGGCCAGTTATCAAAAGGCATACAAATAATGACTTTTGTTCTTGTAATTTCTCAAAGTTATTTTGCAAATTTACTCACTTATTGCGCTAACAAAAACAGCTATTGGTCTTTCTGTAATTTGTTCATTTAGTTCTCCTTTTATTGCATCAACAATTGTTATATGTGAATTACCAAAGATTTTTTTTAAAACTTTATTCAAGTATTCTGGATGTTCATAGCATTCAGGTAAGTAGCAATTATAATCTTTTGATAACTGTTTTATAATTTTCTCATAAACTGGATGGCCAATTGTAAGTAATACTTTTTCAATTGCAAGACTTACTATGGCTTTCCGCAATTGTTCTTGATCAAGATTCATAATATTGATATCGCATTATTGAAGATGTCTTGAATTTGACCAGATGTAACTAAATAGCAATCGCATCGTGTAAATCATCGAAGTTGAATCAGTCCACATTGCTACCACATTTTGTGAAGATTCGCTTACATTTTTCATGAATAAGAGTAATTCACTGTCATCTTTTATAATGAAACATAAATTTTCCTTGATCTTACTTGGCATCTTCTTTACTTTAGTTATTAGTTTTGGATCAAAAATATATGTAGTTTTTTTAGATGAAGAAGTAATCAACTTTGCCTCAATTTTTGAATCTGTTATGAGTTCCAAAAATCCAGAGTGATAAAATTTCATGAAATCTTTTTCTGATCCTAAGATTAGGAGATTGTTTTTTGTTTTAGCAATCATTTCATTTATTTTCCCAGTCATTTGATTTATTCCTTGAAGCATCTGGAATTTTCCTTCTTTGGAATCATTTTGATCAATCTTAAAATTTGGAATAGTATTCCAAAGATCTACTAGACCTTTTTCTTGATTTTCTAGTGTTTTGACTCGCTCTTTTTCAGTATTTATCAACACACCCATTGCTTTATCAAGTGGCAATGCTGAAAATTTAATTGGATGCTGGAATGTTGCAGAGACTATTCCCTTGTTTTGAAGATGAGTGAGAAGATGATATGTTTCAGTTCTCGGCACCTTTAGAGTTTTGCTTACTTGTGTTGCTGTGCTTTGACCGTATTTTTCTAAAAACAAAAAGACCTTTGACTGGTTTGAAGTTAGACCGAATTTAGATAGTTCATTTTTCAGTTTTTCTAGCAACACTTCATAATCATATGATTTTGACTCTAAAGTAGAGTTCATTAATGAGAAATCAGTTTCGCTTGTCATATGAATAACAGACTAATCTAGTAGATCCTCTTTAGATATCTGCATGTCTTATGTAATTACAGACACTTAAAATCAACTAAAATATGTGATATTTTGTGATTTTATTCTCGAATATCTTCTACCAATCGTACAATTGCATCTGTAATCTTTAAAAATTGTATTCGAGTTTCTACATCCATACTTTCTTTTGTTTTTATTTTTATTACTTTTATCATTGTTTTAATGATAGATGATGGTTCTAATACGATACGTTCTCGTGAAAATCCATACGTTAGAACATTTCTCTGTGAAACTTCATATTGTTTTTGTGTAATGTTTGTTCTTAACATTGTCATGTATCATCTAAATTACTTTAGATAAAAGGTTGTTCTGCCAAAATTGGAAATATATTTATTAGATATTTTGCACTAAGTAATAAAAAAAAATAACAATGCTTGATGCTAAATAGTTTTTGTGCTTTTTAATTATGTTTTTTGTTGGAAATATGGAAAATTAAATAATTTTCTGATGTTTGTATAGTGCATAAATAATTACCATATAGCTTGCATAGTACAACAAGTTCATAGGATGCGTCAATGTGTATTGATCGAACGTATCAAGATACCCATACCAAACATCACCTGTAGTTTGTAATATGATTCCAATTAATAGGACAAGCCACGCTTTGCCCAGAACTCCTTGTTTAAACACCCTGGCACCAAGTAATGTGCCTGATAGAATTATTGAAGACAAAATTACGTAAACCACACCTGTATAGAACTCAAAGTTAGCTTGGCCATGTTTTTCAAATGATAAAAGCGAATAAATCCCTATTATGGCTGCAGGAATTGCCACAACCCATGATTTTGTAAAATGACTGATTTTTGGCTTGAAAAATCTAATGTTTAGTATCAAATGAGTTAAGACAAGTGGATAAAATGCATAGAAGAGAATATCCATAGGGCCAAAATTGGTATCATAACCTAACGTTTCATAAATACCATAAACAGTTTCACCAAGGAAATTCATCGTAAGGCCTAATGCTAAAGCAAGATACGCTTTTCCAAAAACTTTTGATCCCCAGTATTTTTTCGCTATAATAAATCCGACGATAGAAGCAATTAGTGGATTGATGACAGAAATGACATCCACTAGCTGCGATGCATCATCTGGATTTGGGAAAACAGCATACAGGTATATTTGAAATGTTGCTACTATCCCTAAAATTAATAATAATATTCGTGGATCAATCGAATTTTGAAGCTTTTCTGGTACTATGTTGGGCTTATCGGAAGTCCTTTTCCAACTAAACATAACGTGATCACCTGCATTGTACTACTTGAATTATTGAGCTCTTTTCTATTGACTCTTTTGCGAGCAGGACTTTGACAACGACCTTGTTTTTTTCTATATTAATTGTTACATTTTCAAATATTGACTTGTACTTGTTTACTTTCTTTCCATCATGTGTGATAACATGACCCTGAACAGTTAACAGTCCGTTATCGATTAAAGAATTAATTTTTCTATAACCTGAAGTTTGTGGTATGTTTGCGACTTCTAGAATTTCTGAAATAATTCTAGATTCGTCTAAGACAGTATTTAGGATGTTTTTCTTATCTTCATCTCCAAATGACTCTAAAATTAATTTAGCTAGTGAAGAATCCTCTATTGCTACCCAATTTGGATCTTGCACTTTTGTTTCTTCCAACGTAACAATATTTTCTAAGAATTGTTTTTCTAATCCTTCTGCGCCTTCTCCAAAAAATTCTCTTAAAACTGTATCTAGTTTAGTAAAATCTTCAATTGACTGTGTGAGATTTATGCCATATTTCTCAAAAAGTCGTTCTTCAACTTTTTGTAATGTCTTTTTGCCTAAATTTTCTTTAATTGTGAGATCTAGTGATTTTGCAATTAATGTGTCTAATCCTGACATTATGTAAAATACTACTATAATGAGGTTAAAATCAAGGTGTATGTCTCATTATTTTATGACAAAACTTATGTATAGTATACTATATTTCCAGATCTGGAAATGAGCAATATTATACTTGATGAAGGCAAACTTCGCGATTTGCCATTCCGTCACAGATTAGACAAATGTACCTTAATTATAAAAAACGAGACAGATGAGTCTCTACGTTGGGACGCAGTGTGGCTTGCTGGAGAAATTGCAGAGTTAAATCCTGCCACTCATCTGTTTGACGAAGTAGCGGACCTCATGGTATGGGTACTCAGAAATGATGAAAATGGGGTAGTCAAACACGAAGCATGTTATCAGATAGCTGCTAGAAATATGAGAAATAAGATCCCGGATTTAATCGAAACTGCATTAAATGATACAAGTGTGATTGCAAAACATGAGGCTATAGAGTCCCTGGGATTGATGCGTGCTTTTGATTCCAAAGATCTATTGTTAGAGGCAATGGATGATCCTGATCCTAATGTGAAAGAAACTGCAGCGTTTGTTTTGAAAAGATTAAGTAGATTGGCAAAACTAGAAACAAAACACAAGGAATATCGACCATCAGCTATTATTTAAACAAAGCCTGAAAACTGGCTTTCCTTACTTTGATCTATTCATTATTTCTTTACCAGCTAATCTGTTCCTAAGCAAATAAAGTCCCAAAAATGCAATACTGACAGAAAGTATGCTTGCTATACTAACAGTTTCATGTAAAAATATGCTTGATAAAACCACTCCAAATGCAGAATTTATGGAGTATATCAAAATGGTTCTTACGGCACCTATTAATTTCAAACCTGTGATAAAGAGCGCCGTAGACATTCCAATACTTACAATTCCTATTATGGCAATAGTTGGCATATGTGCAAAATCAATTTTAAATGGAATTTGAAATGCCAATACAAGTCCCAATGCAAATAAACCTGCTACAAAGGAGGCAAGCTGAGTAATTCTTTGTGAACTTAATCTATCGCTTACATAATTTGACATGTTTATATCAAGAGCCCAAAAAAATCCAGCTAAAAGAAGTAGCATGTCACCAAAAACAAGTTTTGACATGGTAATCCCGTTTGTATAAAAGTCATAGCCAATAGGTAAAACAACCATTCCTATTACTATCATTGAAAAAGGAATTCGCTCTATTTTTTGTAGTCTTTCGCGGAAAATTACAAGCGCAAGCAAAATTGAGAACATTATTTCACCATTATTAAGAACTGATGCATTTATGGCAGTAGAGTCACGCAATCCAAAAAAGTAGGTAATTAATGCTGAACTTTCCGCTATTCCAATTAATGTTAGAAATAGTAAATCTTTTTTTCTGATTTTTTTAATTGAACCACTTTTTCTAGTAAATGAAGAAAAAAACAACCCATTGATGATAAAAATAAAGAATGACACTGTAATAGGATTTAATTCAGTAGTGATCTGGTCAGTTGGTACTAACAACGCTTTTGAAAGAATTTGTCTGAGGGCTTCTAATGTAGCAGCAATAATCACCACTAGATATCCCAAAGTCGTAGGAGATGTTAGTTTAATTTTCCCCATGTTTGGTGTTATTCCCATATTCGGAAATCACGTCTGAGGTTAATAATCTTAAACCAAATCCTATTCACGTAATATGTCAAAAAATGTCATTTTTTATGGTTTATTGGATTTTACAGACTATGAGCCAAAAAACAAGATACCTAATGGCGTATGACATAAAACTTTGATTAAACACTCCTAATGGCTTTAGCTGTGTGTGATTTTCTGATACTTACAGATTGTTATATCAAAAACAAATCCTCTTGATTTTAAATTGAGCAAAATCATTTCAAGACGTCGCCATATTGGTGTAATCGGTCTTATCATCAGCATAGCTGCAATAATATCGATTTTTGCCTATTTTTCTTTCTATTCTGATATGAATATGGGACTTGTTGGGAATATTACAATACCAAATACTCATGGTTTGACAAATCATTCAACTGATGGAAATAATTCTGCATTAAATTTAGATGACAACACTTCATCGATATTAGTCGCAGCGTGGATTGGATTGATGATCTTAGGAAGTTATCTACTTTTTCACATTCACTTTAAGGTTTTACCAAAGGAGTAGATGTTTTGTTTATAGCTATGGAGTGTAAAGATAGGAAACATCAGGAGTGTTTAACCATTCCATGTGACTGTCATTGTCATAAACTACATATGATTTATGAGAAAATGACAAATTAATTTGCATCAATGATAATTAATAAAATTTTAAATTATTACATAATCTAATTTATGAAAATTTTAGCGTTGATTTTTCAAGTTCTAATACAGGAACGTATAATGACATTCCATCACTACCAATTTTATCAACAAAGATAAATTCTCCAGTTAGTCTCTTTAACTCAATAAACTTTTTACTGGGTTTTTCCTTTACTATGATATAGTGAACTGTATTGCTTCCTACCCCGCCAGTTTGGATGAACACTATCTCTTGATTATTGTAATTAATATGATATAGTAATGGAATTGCGCCTAAGATTGACTGTGAGGAGTATAAAATCACTTTTAGAAGATCATCATAAGTTTTGTACCTGAGATATGTAGTATTGGAATCAACTTGTGACATGTTTTGTTTTAGTTTTATTGTGACATATTAATCCTGAGCAAATCCGCAAATTATTCTTACTATGAGTCAAGAATCATCATGTCTACTATCAAAAGAAAACGGATATGTTTTACATATCATTGGCCAATCCAAATTACATCTACAATGTTGTCGCTCCAGATGAATCATATGAAATAATTGTCTTGGCATAACTTTGGTGTCAATTCAAGCTTCAGCACAAGATTGAATGACTTTGATAAGTTCATTGAGCTGAACCGGTTTTTTTAAGCATGAATACACACCTCTATTTTCTAACTCTTTCATCTTAGCTTCAGTAATAGCGTATGCCGTCAATACAATTATTTTCTGTTCTTTTAACTTTCCCTTTTCTTCAAGAGATTCTATAATGTCATACCCACTAAATTCTGGCATAGCTAAATCCAATAATGCTACATCATAGTTCTTAGCTAAAATTTGGTTCAGTCCGTCCTTTCCATTATTAGCAACCATACAATCATATCCCTTTAGTCTTACGTATTGAGCAATCATATTTGATATGTCATCATTATCTTCAATCAACAAAAGCTTCATGTAACTAACTCACTGTCTACTAATAAAAAAGATTATCTTAGTTATCCAATTGTTGTAAAACCAATTTTCTAAGCCAATCAATTCTTCCAAAATACTTCTACGGGAATGCTAAAATAAAAGATCGTACTTTTTCCAGATTCGCTTTCAAACTTTATCTCTCCTCCTAAACCTTCAATTATTCCTTTACAGATTACCAGTCCAAGGCCTGTTCCAGAATGTTTTCTTCTATGTGAAGCATCAACTTGGTAGAATTTTTTAAACATATTAAATTGAGCGTCCTTTGGAATGCCAATACCATTATCCTTTATGTAAAAGACAATTTTGCTATCTTCACTCCTTGCACCAATCTCGATCATTCCATCATTTTTAGATGTAAAGTCTATTGCGTTCTGAATTAGATTATCTATTACTTGTCGAACTCTATTTTTATCACTCCATAGGCTCAAATTTTCTTGTGTTGAATTTACAAACTTGATTTGATTTTCTTTCATAACTTGAGAATAATCATTGTATGCCTCATTCATCAATTTTGTCACCTCAAATTTCTGTTTATCAAAGTTCATTTGACCAACTTCCAGTCTCTGGGCTAGCATTACATCCCCAATTAGCCGCTCCAATCTTAGAGCATTTTGATGGATTTTATCAATTGAATCTAATTGAATTTGATTAAGATTACCAAGTAATGCAGGTTCTTTCAGCATTTCGCAGTGGCCCATTATTGGAGCAAGTGGTGTTTTCAGTTCATGCGTCATCATGGAGGCAAATTCATCCTTTAATTTCTCCATATTTTTAATCTCAGTAAATTGTAATTTCATTATTGCGTCTTTTTCTAGTTTATTTCTTGTTTCGTAAATTTCTGAAATGTCTTTGATAATAGCAGTACAACCAATCACGTTGCCTTTTTCATCATAAAGATTGTTTACAGTAAAAAGTGTAGGAAAAGTACTTCCATCTTTGGTCCTGAGCCAAATTTCAATGTTTTTAAAAATTCCCGTCATCTTCCATGTTTCAAATGAATGTGTCAGGGCTTGAACATCCTTAGGTGCTGTGTATTTGTTATAATGCGTCCCAATAACTTCCTCCACCGTATATCCCAAGCGTTCTGCGTATGACTTGTTACAGTCTGCGATAATTCCATCTAAACTGACTGTTCGATATAGACCCGGGGTTCTATCATAGAAGTTTTTGTATTTTGCCGCTGCTGCAGATTGAAGTTCCTCACCTTTCCTAAGTGCATTTACCATAGACTTGAAGGAAATAGCAAGGTCACGAACTTCGTCAGTTCCTTTTGGAGATATTTTGACATTCAGATCTCCTCTTACAATTTTATCTGCGGCGTCTCGCAGTTTTCTTACTGGATTTGTAATAAATCGGATTACAAAAAAAATCAGACTACCTGTCATGACTATAAAGATGAAAATGTCAAGGTAGATTATTTGTGGACTGTTCTTGATCAATTTTTCCGTTTCTTCCGTAAGTGTATCCACTTTATTCAATTGAACCAATAAAACATAACCGATAGCTGCCACAATGTAAGCAAACGATAATAATACAATGACAATTTGTAGACCTATTCTCATTTCATACCACCAAAATAATTATTCGATTAGATGGTTCATGTAATTTATGTACCACTTTATTCACATCTGAAGGAAGGTTTTTTTCCTAAATAGAAGTAAGATGTATTAATAAATACAGACTTGCCTAGAAATCACATTGAAAGACTAGGCTTTAGTTATATCTTCTAATCATATTTCAAATTTTATTATACGACTATCTTTAGTGATTCTAGAGTTTTCATAAGAGTATCTAGTTTGAAAGGTTTATGTACCACCTCACAAATTCCGTGACGAGTACCCTTGAGTGTAACATCCCCTAGTGGCATTGCGGTCAACACGATTATTTTTTGTTGTTCGATTTTTCCTTTTTGATTGAGTGAATCCAGAAAATCTTTTCCTGTAAACTCTGGCATAGCCAAGTCTAATACGATGGCATCAAATTTGTGATGGAGGCATAACCACAGTCCCTCTTTTCCACTGTTTGTGACTGTACAATCATGCCCTTTCAGTTTGAAATACTGTGAGAGTAATTCAGTGATGCTATTGTTATCATCGACCACAAGTATTTTCATCGATTAATATGCAGTTTTTGTAATATATACACAATAGTATGTAACACCTTCGAAAATACAACGATCCAGAAAGAAACATGAATAAATTTGCACGTGATTTTATTGACGCATATAACAAAATCACGGACATCTCATGAATCCATTAAATTAACCTCTGACCCAAAAATTTGTTAGGTATTATCATAATTACCTGTTATTCTATATGAGAACTAACGATTAGAGGATGTTGACAAAAACAAAAAACCTAAAAATTACAACCAAGCCAATTCATGAAATTTATTTAACTAAAGTGATCTCTAAAAAAACAACAAAATTAAACGAACAACTTCAATCAATTGCCAATAAAAAAGTGGCAAAAACAAGACGACGGCGAGGATACAACTGGGAAGATACTTTGGTTAAAAGATTTAATGCAGTAGAGGGCTGGAAAGCATTTCGATTAGGCTCGCCAAGTGTAGCTTTGCCAGACATATTGGCAGTAAGTACAAACGCAAATACTATTTTTACCATAGAAGCAAAATCTGGAACTGGAACAACACTTCCTGTTCCATATGACCAAATAATACGATGCTTAAAATGGATTAATACGTTTGAACTCTATAAAACAAGAAAAATGATTCTTGCATTCAAATTTCTTTCCAAAAAAAGAATAGGAACTGGAATATACGAGCACAGACAACTTAGAGAGTTTTACAAAGTATGGGATGAATCAAATCCAATAACTGATTGTGTTTGCACATATGAAGGAAAAACATATGCTCTTATCAATGGAAAAAGGCAGAAGCTTGAACTTGAAAACTATCAAATGCCATTTAAATCAAAACATTTGATATTATAAAATATCGAATACTTCTTTAATGACTATTTGCCTCATTTAACATATGAGTTTTGAGAACTTTGTTGATGAAAGGAGTCTAATAAGCCATGATGCGTTTGGTAATAAGGAAATTAAGATTAAACTACTAGAGGTAGAAGATGACACACCAGATCATGTATGGAGATTTGGTGTAAGAGTTAAAGTAAAAAAAATCCTTCTTACTATAAAGCACATTCAGACTCAACAGGTCGAAGAAGGTGAATTTGATCTAAATGCCATTGAAAAAGAGATGAAAGAGAAAAGACACTATAGTTCAACAAACAGGTGGATACAAACGACAGATGTCAAAAATGGCTACATATTAAATACAAGACATTCTCCTTTGCTCAGTGATGCAGTAGCGCTAGACTACATTGTAATCTAATTGGATAACGCATGTAATAATGGATTTAATTTTGAGAACTTCCAAGTATGATTTTTAATATTTGATTTTATTCTGCCTTCAAACAAAACAAAATTAATTCTTTGAATTTTCTTTTTATTTTTTAAAGTTAGTCTTTTTAGTATCGGGGTATCATTTATTGTACTCAAACCTGATTTTTTTAGATAAAAATCGAGTATTTTGGAATACTTTGTTCCTCTTTTAGGCACAGTAAATGGAATTGTCAAGTATGGCGTGTTTTTAGTTTGTTTTAAAACAAGAATTTTATTATTTGATTTTATTATTAGACCAACACATTTTAACACAAATTTGTTTTTTGCCTGTATAGAAAACCAATTAAAAGTTACAGTATCCACATTTACTACTTTCCTAAAAGGCACTATTATTGAACCGATTCGAAAATACCTTCCAGAATGATATATCAGCGGTTTTTTTGTCTCATCATATGAGATTGTAACCGCCCTGCCTACAACCATGGTATGATCCCCTAATTTTTTCATTGTAACTAATTTACATTCAACATTTACTATACAACCCGCAATCATTGGCGATTTTATTTTTCTTGAAGATAAAAATTCAAAAAAGCCTTTAACTTTTAATTTATCAATTTCTCTTCTAGAGTACCCTCCTGCAATGTTTACTGCCATTGTTTGTCCCTCAGATGACACATTTATTCCAAATTCCTTTGTTTTTTTGATATTTTCAAAAGTTGCAGAACCTTCATGGATAAAGACTGCTATGAGCATAGGCTTGTATGAAATCTGCATTGTCCATTCTGCAGCCATGACATTTTGCCCATGTGGACCAGAGGAAGTGACTAGACTGATTCCTGTTGTAAAATATCTCTGTGCCTTTTCTGCAATTCTTCGATTCAATTTTATTAAATCATGCTTGTTCTGTTATTAGTTGTTTGTTTACAGAAACCTTTATGAAAGTAGGATTGAAGAGTGCAGACATGATAATTCAAGAAATAACAGTTAATGGAAAAAAATTCCGTTTAACCATGACTGATCAATTACTAATGGATGTAAGGCGTCTAAAGGCATTATACAATGCAGCATATGAAGATCCAGAGAGCTTTGAAGAAGTAAGCTCTGCAATATCAAATACAATAAATCAGATTGCAACTGCGGTAGAACCACCTGTATCTGACAGTGATTTAGATGGTATGATACAATCTATAATGAAGGCAGTGGATGAAAAAGCAAAAGAGACAGATGAGGCAAAAGCAAAACATGCCGAAGATACAGCAAAATCTACAAAAAAAGCAACAAAACCTACGCCTAAAACTACCAAAAAATCAAAAAAGTAACAATTTGTTGAGTTATAAATCAGAAAAATGTCCCCCGTATGGGTTATATCATCTAAAAACCATAATCAATTGTGCAAACACATTGTGAATGTGGCATTTGCGGGCATGTTTCTGAAAACGAATGCATCATAAAAGAATGCAAATGCTGTCTTAATTTTCATACAAGATCCGGACCTAAAAAATAATTTTTTCTTTTTCAAATATTATGAGATCATAGTAATAAAATAATTTCGCGTGTTATGATTTATTTAGTAGTTACATGACCATAAGGAAGATAAAATGCCATTGATCTAGATTTAAATAAGTACTATCTACAGTTTTCATATTGCAATCTGGAGCTTTGCAAAAATGCATTGAACCTACATGTGGTTTAGAATATCCTATTTCGGATATCAGAATAGAGTGTGATCGTGGTCACTTATTAGATATAAAATACAAAGATACACCACACATATCGCTTAAAGATATATTTTATAAAAGAAGAAATCACTCTAATGATATTTTTAATGAGAGCGGAGTTTGGAGATTCAGAGAACTGTTAAACTTTTGTCAAATAGACACTGAAAATTTTGATGAGTATTCAAAGTGCCTTGTTTCCTTGGATGGTGCTGAAGGACGATTATCAAAACCATATCATATGTCAAAAGTTTCTGATTATGTAGGACTAAAGAATCTATTACTTCAACCTGAAGGATACAATCCAAGTGGTTCATTCAAAGACAATGGAATGTCTACTGCAGTCACACATGCTAAACTTGTTAATATAAACAAAATTATCTGTGCGTCTACAGGCAATACTTCAGCATCAGCTGCAATGTATGCAGCAAATGAAAATATTGAATGTGACGTCTACATACCAGCAGGAGAAGTAGCTCCAGGAAAGTTAAGCCAGGCTTTTCAATTTGGTGCTCAAGTGATAGAAATAAAAGGAAATTTTGATGATGCGCTTTCCGCTTCACTAAAAAAAGCAAGTGAAGTTGGAGGGTATACCGTAAATTCTGTGAACCCATTTAGAATAGAAGGGCAAAAAACCATCGTATTTAGAGCACTAGAACAGCTAGATTGGAATCCTCCAGACTGGATTGTATATCCAGGAGGCGCGTTAGGAAATACATCAAGCTGTGGCAAAAGTCTCATGGAACTCTATGAGTGGGGATGGATAAAAAAAATTCCACGAATTGCAGTAGTTAATTCAGAAGGCGCAAATACATTACATACACTTTACAATGGAAAATTTGAGGATACGAATTTGCGTTGGAATAAAGGAAAGCCAGATGTTGAGATAATTAAAAAATATTATACATACATGGATAAAAATGGAATAAGACCAAAAACTAAAGCTACTGCAATTCAAATTGCAAAACCAGCTAACATTCTCAAAGGTTTGCGAGCTCTCGAATATACAAATGGTGTTGTAACTCAAGTCTCTGATCAAGAAATGATGGATGGAATGGCATTAGTTGGTTTGAATGGATTTGACTGTGAAATGGCATCAGGTGCAGTTCCAGCAGGTGTTAAAAAATTAATTACTGAAGAAATTATCAAAAAAGACGACACTGTAGTCGGAATATTAACAGGTAGGCAGAAAGACGCTAGTATTCCTGTAGATTATCACAAAAACCCTCAAAATAGGTTTGCAAATCCACCTCGAACCTAGTTTGGAGATTCAGGTTCTGGTACTATAACTACACGTACTAGATCTAATTCATTTTTTATTGTATCAGATATTGCTTTGACTATCTTACTTGTTTCATCAAGTCTAGTTTCACTTGGCAAAAGTATGTGTATCTCAGCATTAAATTCAGTACCAACTGGTCTCAAATAGACATCGCCTGTTTTTATTACAAATTTTTCATAAATTATTTTTTTTATGTTGTTTGTAATTTGTGGATCATTAACAGCATCAACAAGAACCAATGTGGATTCTTTAATTGCAGTATACGCCATTAGGAAAATGTATCCTGCAATAATCATACCACCAACGGCATCCATAAATTTGAAAGGAGTGTATGTACCAACAAGTACGCTTACTAGTCCAACAAATGATGCAGTCCCATCCTTTATCGAATTTTTTGCATCTAATTTTAAAGATATTAAGTTAGATTCTATGGCTACTTTTCTTATCACAAAAGCTCGATGTAATGAGATACCTCCTGCAGCTGCAAGTGTTATCATAGTGATCTCAGGATATCGTATATCCACATGATTATACAATACATTAACTGCATGTAATGTGATAAGAATGCCTAAAACTACAATAATTATTGCAGCAATAAACGCAGCTAAAACTTCTACCTTACGATATCCAAAATGAAATAAACTACTCCTTGGTTTTTTTACCATCAAGATTCCAAACCAAACAATAAATGAAATCATGGCATCCGCAAGAGAATCTAATCCATCTGCAGTGAGTGTAATGCTTCCAGTAAAGGTAGTTACAATAAGCTCAGCAAATCCGATAGCTGCAAGTGTTATTACTGATTGCCTTGCTGCACGTTGTCCCCTGTTAAGAACACTATTGCTGTCTGTCGTAGCACCTTGTTTGTTTGAAAAACCCAATTTAGAATCTTATCTGATTTAAGTTAGAATACATAGTTTTTAAAGAATATGATTTATTTTTGTGCAAAATGTTCCTCTAAAATCCTCTTTTTCTCTTCCATGTGAAACAGTTCTTCAGTATGTTTGAATGCGTCATTTTTATTTCGTTTGAATAACATTGCCTGCATCAAAAGATGGTTTTCGGGAACTACTATTCCTGTTTGATCATCAGAATATGTGATTTTTACAATATCATCTTGCACTTCTAACATATCTGCATGTATGTGGATCATATTGGTATCCTTGAAACTGAATTTTGTGGTCTCTGCAAAATCTCTAATGTCTTTTGTTCCTTTAGCAGTATACAATGTAGCAACACCGTATTCATTTTTAAAAAGCTCCAAAATTTCAGATGATGATGGAGCTGCTTCATTAAATCTGATATCCATTGAATGTACATGCATTTGTCTTGTTGGAACTTTGAAAGCACGTATAAACAAAGGAGTGTCTTTTCCCATGTAATTTTTAACATCATCATTATGATGTGGTTTACGTGTCCATTCAATCGAATCTTTTACTTCGGTTTTATAATCTTCCAAATCTGCCCACCTGCGCAAAAGTGTCGCGTCAAATCTTTTTATTTTCTTTCCATATTTTTCTTTGAGTGGTTGTAGTATTCTCCCCATTCCAGTAACGTTACAACTTCCTTGCATAACGTATTTTTTATCAAATGCCTCGACATAATTTGCTCTAGAATTGAATATTAAATCAGCTACTGCATTCTCACCTGTAATTTTTTCGCCTCCTTGAAAAATAGCTTGGATATTTTTTGGCTCATACAAGTTTTTTTTATTTGCATAACCATTTCCTCCAGGAGATGCATCTATTACCAAATCACATTTTTCTAATGTATCTTCAATTGTACCAGATATCTTAAAATTTTTAAACTGTTCTATCTTGTTTTTTGGAACATAAACTCCAAATCCTCTTGAAATGGCATCATGGACTTTATCATCTGGAGAGTATTTTCCAATCCCTATTAACTCGATATCTGGATCTCCAGCAATAAACTGAGTAATTCTACTTCCTATGGAGCCATACCCATTAACAAAAACCTTTTTCATAATTTTTTTACTATGCTGCCCACTTATTTAGATAACCCTGACAAGAACTAAATATCGCAAAAAACTTTCTTAGATAGTTGAAGATTCATGGTCCATCTATTGGAATAGGTGCAGCTATTGCAGGCATAACAGTATTTGCCATATTTATGATGGCAGGTACAGGGTATGTTAATTCTGATAATACTACAAAAACTCAAAGTAATGATAATGAAAAATTTCAGATGAATTTACTTTCAGACAATACCTCACCTATACTTGGATCAAAAGATGCCCCTATCACAATGGTGGAATTTGGGGATTACCAATGTTTTTACTGTAACCAATTCTATCATGCCACAGAATCCGACATTGTAAAAAATTATGTTAATACAGGCAAAGTAAAACTTGTTTTCAAAGATTTGACAATAATTGGTCAAGATTCAATAAATGCAGCTCATGCTGCACATTGTGCTCAGGAGAAAGGAAAATTCTGGGAATATCACGATATGTTGTATAATAACTGGGCAGGAGAAAATACAGGGTGGGCCTCTTCAAAAAATCTACTTGCGTTTGCTACCCAAGTAAACATTACGGAATCTGATTTTAATGCCTGTATGAGTGATGCCAGATACATTTCCATAGTCAAGGGTAGTGTATCAGATGCACATACACTAGGATTAACAGGAACGCCTGATTTTTTCATCATAGGACCTGACAATTCTATAACTAAGATTGTTGGTGCTCAGCCATATGAGGCATTTGACGAGATTTTCAAATCAAAACTCAAAACATAGCATAATTTTCGCATCTGTACTACAAAAGTGAATAAAAATTATGATTTAGAGGATCAAATTTAACCCTCAAAATCCTTATATTTGTAAGGTCGAAGGTGTAGCTGTTGGCCGTAGGAATTGACGACATTGCTCTCTATATTCCAAGACTGTTTGTAGATGCAAGAGATTTTGCAAAAGCAAGAGGAATGGATCCAGACAAGCTACAGCGCGGGCTAGGAATATCCAAAATGGCCATGGTGGATACAAACCAAGATCCTGCATGTATGGCAGCAAATGCTTGTTTGAGGATAATGGAAAGAAGTAAACTGGCTCCAAAAGACGTCGGCAGGTTGTACGTTGCCACAGAATCATCACTAGACGAATCAAAGGCAATGAATTCATACGTTATTGGCATGCTTGAACAAATCTATGGTGACGATTCTTTTGGCCATTGTGGAGGAATAGAATGCAAATTTGCATGTGTAAGCGGGTCTTATGCTTTGTATGATAATTCTAATTGGATAAGAGCAGGAGAATCCGGAGGAAAATCTGCGATTGTCGTTGTTTCTGATATAGCAAAGTATGACCTTGGTTCAAGTGGCGAATACACACAAGGAGCTGGAGCAATAGCCATGCTTGTTAACGACAATCCTAGAATCATGCAGTTTGATCCCAAAGTTACATCTACATCAATTAAAAATGAATATGATTTCTATAGACCGTTTGGAAAGGAAACACCAATAGTACACGGACAATATTCCAATCTGCTCTATATGATCCAGGTAAAAAAAGCCTTGATGTCATACAAAGAAAAGGCATTATCAACAGGATTGATGAAACTAAAAGAGGGTGAGACAATTTTAGATTATATCGACTTTCTTAACATGCATTTACCATATAGTAACATGGGAAAGAAAGCATTATCATATCTTATAAGACACGAATGGAGAAAACTACCGCGCTGGAAAAAAATAATTGAGAAAATGGGCATGGAAGAACCAATCCCAAAAGATCCACGCGGTACTATAGAGTCAGTATTAGCAGATTCTGAATTTATGGCAAAAGATCACGAGTTTACTAAAAAGTTTGCAAAAACAGAAGAATTCCAAGACGTATATGAACAAAAACTTGCTAGTTCACTTATTGCATCACAGATGATTGGCAATTTGTATACTGCATCACTTTATCTTGGATTTAGAAGTTGCTTAGAGTTTGAATTCCAAAAAGGTACAGACCTTGAAGGAAAGAGAGTGGGATTTGGTTCATATGGTAGTGGAAGTAGTGCCATGGTGTTTAGTGGAGTGATTGCGCCAGAGTATAAAGAAATTGTAAAAGATATGAATTTGGAATCTGAAATGGGAAATAGAATAAAGCTCTCGCTGGAAGAATATGAGGAGATTCATGAAAATAAACGCGGACCCAATGAAAATCTTTTGGATAGTAAAAAAGAATTCGTCTTAGTGGATGTAGAAAGTAGCCCCGAGATAAAAGGGCAACGCAAATACATATACAAAGAATAACACGACAGATCCTAAAGATAACCAAAAAGGATATAAAATCAGACATGCAGAAATTATCTATGCAAGAACGTTCAATGCCAATTTGTTTTACAACTGATCAATACAAAATGATCGAAGATATTGCAAAACGAAAAGATGCTAGATACAAGTCAACTCATCGAAGAAGTATTGAATAAAGTTTAAAACTACAAGCATCTTCTTTTTTCATTTTATATTAAATATCAAATTACAATATTGTTTCATCATCTTTTTTCCATGCCGGGTCTACTATACATAAAAATTTCAAATCTCCGGAACCAACATTATCAATGTGTTGTTTTGAGCCAGGAAAAACAAAAATTGTATCTCCAACTTTTACATGATTAAATTCATTATTGATGTGTAGCACACCTTCGCCTTCCAATATGTAATACACTTCTGAGGTTTTCATTATGTGAGATAAGGTAGATTTTCCATGTGGTAAATTAACATATGCTAAACTATATCGAATTCCGTTTTTTACATGTTGAGGATTAAGTAGATCATAAATTATTGCGCCTTCATTTCCAGTAATTTTTGTAGAATTTTGTGGATTTTTTATTATCATAAATTTATTCTAATTTTTAAAATTAACCAGATATAGGTTTATCAGAACGATTCAATTCATCATCTGGATAATATGAGAATTTTATTCCTAATGTTTTTTTAATCGATTCTCATAGTAAATTTATGGGAATCTTAAATCGTAAACCTTCCTTTTGTTCTGTTTGTAAACAAAGTATAACACATAAACATAAGCCAAAAAGAGAATGGGATGTAGAAGGACCACTATGTGGAGATTGTTACATTAGTCAAATGCAAAAATATTATGATCTGAGCGTCAAACAAAAATGCATTATATGCGGTATAGAAAAAAACATACCAGATTTATGGGAGCCAAAATACTCATGGGAGCTAAAAGGATTGCTTTGTAAAACTTGTTTTGATAAAAAGGATTCAGAATACGCCAAATCAAAGACATTTTGTGGCAATTGCGGCAAAAAACTAGGAGTCATCAGATACAATCCGAAACGACAATGGGCATTGCAAGGTCAATTATGTAAGGAATGCTGGGATTCTCAAAAGGCAAAGCTAGGTTAAAATGCATCTTTTTAAAAAATTCAAATGTGAAAAATGTCAAAAAAAATTTAAACAATACGAAGAATTAATGCAACATGAACAAGTAGTTCATGGAAAAGATATTCCGTATGAATGTAAGGAGTGCCATCAATCATTTACAAGTATGGAACAAATGCGAATGCATCTACAAAGAAATCATTCTTACAGTGGAAAAAGAGACGTCTAAAAAGCTTTTACTGTTTTTACAATTGGGGGTCGTAGTTTGTTAAAAACTCGAAATCCGCAAATGCATTTTATTTCAGGCAATCTGCTTAATTCAGACTGGCTAACTTGAGTACCACATCGTAAGCATGAATAAACTACACTAAAACTTGCTTGCTGTTGTGGTTTTGAGTCTGTTTCGACAATTGGAGTTTCTTCAGTTACCATATATTTTCATCAAATTATCTGTAATTTTAAGGTTTAACGGAATTATTTTAGTGTAAGTTCAATGTAGACATCATTTGGAATTTTTATCCTCATTAATTGTCTAATTGCTCTGTCATCAGCTGTAAGATCAATTACACGTCTATGTATACGCATTTCCCATTTTTCATAAGTATTGGTACCCTGACCACAGGGGGATTTGCGTGTTACAACGTTTAGTCTTTTTACTGGTAATGGTGTGGGTCCTTTTACTTTGACACCTGTTTTTTCACCAATTCCTTTGATTTCGGTACATACTCCATCAAGTCTGGGCAAACTGGTACTTGTTAATTTGATTCGGGCCAGTTGTGTCAATCAGACCACTATTTAGTGAATTTTTCAGTAATCTCTTTTACAACGCCAGCTGCAATTGTTGCACCCATATCTCGAAGTGCAAACCTTCCTAATTCAGGAAAGTCTTGGAAGGTTTCAATTGGTATTGGTCTGACTGGTCTGATTCTTACTATTGCAGAATCACCTGCTTTTAGAAACTTTGGATCTTTTTCTTCTTCTGCACCTGTTTGTGGATTAATTTTTGATTCAAATGCAACAATGGTTGCCGCAACTTGAGCTGTATGTGCATGCATTACTGGAGTATATCCAGGTGCAAGTGCAGTTGGATGGTGAATTACAATGATTTGAGCTCTAAATTCTTTTGCAACGTTTGGCGGACTGTCGGGGGTTCCAATGACATCTCCTCTTTTGATATCTTTCTTTTCAATACCTCTGAGGTTAAAACCAATGTTGTCACCTGCTTCTGCAGATTCCATTTGAGTGTGATGAGTTTCAATCGTTTTAATTTCTCCTAGTGCTCCTGATGGCATGACTATAATTTTCATTCCTGCTTTTGCAACACCAGTTTCAACACGACCTACTGGAACTGTACCTACACCTGTAATGGTGTAAACATCTTGGATTGGAATTCTTAATGATTTGCCAACTGGCTTTTCTGGTAATTTAAAGTCGTCAAAAGTTTCAAGAAGAGTTTTTCCAGCCCACCATTTCATGTTGTCAGATTTCTTGACAAGGTTATCTCCCTTCCATCCTGATACTGGTACGATTGGAACATTTTCTAATTTATAACCTACAGACTTGACCAATTTTTCTGCCTTTTCTTTTGCTACTTTGAATGCTTGTTCAGAATAATTACTATCATCCATCTTGTTAATTGCTACAATTAATTGACCAACACCTAGAGTTCTCAAAAGGAAGGCATGTTCTCTTGCTTGGCCTCCTGGTGCAATTGCAGTATCAGTTTCACCTTCTTTTGCTGACAATACTAGAATAGCACAGTCTGCTTCAGATGCGCCAGTAATCATGTTTTTAATAAAGTCTCTATGTCCAGGAGCATCAATTAATGTAAAGAAGTATTTTGGAGTTTCAAATTTTTGAAAAGCTAAATCAATTGTAATACCTCGCTCTCTTTCGTCTTTAATATTGTCCATAACCCATGCATACTTGAAGGTATCACCTTTTCCAGTCTTTTCAGACTCTGCTGCATGTGAGGCAATTGTTCTCTCATCAATAAGACCAAGGTCCATTAACATGTGACCCATAGTTGTTGACTTGCCGTTATCGATGTGACCTGTAACTATCATGTTCAAGTGTGGTTTTTTACTTGCACTCATAACGAACCCTTCTAGGCATGGGCTTTATTACCATTTCGATTTTTTCGGTTTCTTTTCGATAAATTTTGAATAATTTACTGATCGTGTCTTTTTGAATTATTATTTTTCACATACTATAAATCAAAGTGATTTCTGACTAAAATTATTGAAAATCACTGTTTCAGTAATCAAAGCTGATGTTGGTGGAATAGGTGGACATACAAGACCAAGTGATGGATTACTAAATGCAGTAAAAAATATTGTAAAACCCCAAGTACGAAACGATGGAAAGGGACTCTTAATTGATCATTACATAGGATATTGTGGTGATGACATCCATATTATTATGACTCATACAAAAGGAGTTGACAATAAAGAAGTTCATCAACTTGCCTGGAAAGCATTTGAGGCAGCAACACAAGTTGCAAAAAATGAAGGACTGTACGGAGCAGGTCAAGATCTTCTAAAGGATTCATTCTCTGGTAACGTAAAAGGCATGGGTCCAGGCGTTGCAGAAATGCAATTTGAGGAAAGACCAAATGAAGCATTTACCATTTATGCTGCAGATAAGACAGAGCCGGGTGCTTTTAATTATCCATTTTACAGAATGTTTGTAGATACTCTAAGTAACACAGGTTTAATCGTAAACCAAAATCTTGCAAAAGGTGTCAGAATAACTGTGATGGATGTTGAAAAGGGAAAGACTGCCCAATTGAACATGTGGGAAGACAAACCAACATTAGAGGCTGCTTTGATGTATCCTGGAAGATACGTGGTATCAGCAGTGCACACAAAAGACAACCTACCAATTCTTGCGGCATCAACAGATAGGCTACACAATATTGCAGGAAAATATGTAGGAAAAGATGATCCTATTTGTATTGTAAGAACACAAAAAGATTTTCCTGCAACTGAAGAAGCCGGGGCTGCATTTAGTAATCCGCATTATGTAGCTGGCAATACCAGAGGCAGTCACCACATGCCATTAATGCCAGTTAAAATAAATTCTCCAGCAAGCATTAATTTTGCAATACCAATAGTTAGCAGCCTTGTTTTTAGCATGCATAATGGCAAACTAGTAGGACCTGTGGATGGATTTGGATCAGTTGATTGGGATTATATCAGAACAATTGCAGTAAAACGGGCAATAGCAATGCGAAGTCAAGGCTTTGTTCATCCTGCTACACTGGTTCCATCAGAATTAGAATATGCAGAAGGATACAGAGCAAGAATGAGTGTACTTTGGAGTAAGATGAGACCTATACCATCAGACAATGCCACAAAACAATTTCAAAAACCAAATCACCCCCAACAACACAAGCCAAATCAATCAAAACCACAACACCCAAAGCCAATTCATCCACAACAGCACAAACCAAGTCTGCCAAAACCAGCTCAAACAAAAGAGCCTACAAAATCAAAACCAGCAGAAAAACCAAAAACTGAAAAACAGACAAAATAATAATTCTTTTATTTTGTAAATAATTTATCATCATTTTATATAAATTACAATTTTATTATGCGGTGTAACAAGCAATTTGTTGACTAGGAAGATTCAGATTTTGGTAATAGGGCACAACGAAAATGGGTCTACTCCAGAAGCTGAAAAAATTGCGTATGACACTGGTTTAGAAATTGCCAAGTCAGGCGCCGTTCTTATCACAGGAGGTTTGGGGGGCGTAATGCATGCAGCATGTCACGGGGCAAAAGATGGTGGAGGTCTAACTGTAGGAATAATCCCACAAAACGATCCCTCTTTTGCAAATGAATATTGTGACATTGTAATTCCAACCGGAATTGGTTTGGCTAGAGATTTTCTTAATGCACTAGCTGGAGACGGAGTCATTATTGTTGGTGGTGGTTCAGGGACACTTTCTGAAACATGCGCAGCATATATGTACAAAAAACCTATTGCTGCAATAAAAAATAGTGGCGGAATTGCAGATAGATTTGCAGATCAATACCTAGATCACAGAAAAAATGTAAAAATAGTCGGGGTAAGTTCTCCAAAAGAGGCTGTAAAATATATTTTAGAAAAAATTAATGCTTCATAGACACAAGCAAGGGATCTGGTTCGTAAAATTGACCATATTTTTTAGCTTGCTCATTTAATGTGGCAACAATATTTGCGATGCCAAGCTCTTTTCCTGTTTCAAACAGTGGTTTTTTGAGTCCCATTCCAAGTTGTAATGCCTTTTCAATTTCTGGTATGTCACTAGCTTGATTTGTGACAAGCCAAGCGGCATTATTTAGCATGTTTGCAACAAGTTCAACAGGATCAAATCTTTTTGCCAATTCTTCTGATAATGAAATGCGTTCATATTTGTCTCCAGAATATTCATAAAATCCTGAACCCGTTTTTTGTCCTAGTTTTTTATTATCAAACAGTTCTTGAATTTTAGGATGTGGGTTTATTACTTTTTTGTCTCTTGAATGCATTTCAATTGTTGCTTTGTGAATTACATCCAAGCCTGTGAAATCGGCAAGCTCAAAAATACCCATAGGAAAACCAAGCTTGAATTTTACTGCAGAATCAATTTCTGTCATGGCAGCATGATTTCTATCCATGGCCCATGTTGCTTCATGTACAAATGGGATAAAAATTCTGTTTACAATAAATCCTGCAACATCTTTTTTGCACAGAACTGGTTCTTTTGAAACTGATTTTACAAAATTCATTGTTAACTCAACCAGCTCCTTTGAAGTTTTTTGGCCTGGAATCACTTCAACTAATTTCATAAGTTGTGGAGGATTGAAAAAATGAATTCCTATGAATTTGTCTGGCCTTGTAGTGGTATTTGCTATTTCTGTAATTGGCAGCGTGCTTGTATTTGATGCAAATACTGTTTTTTTATCTGCCACCTTGTCTACCTCAGAATAGACTTTTTTCTTTAGTTCCATTATTTCAGGAACTGCCTCAATCATTAAATCGCAATTTTGTAATGCTTTTGTAAGATCAACTTCTGGTATGATTCTTGAAAATATATTATCTGCTTCTTGTTGTGACAGTTTTTGTTTTGATACGAGTTTATCAAGACTCCATTTTATTTTCTCCATTGCTTTATCCAAAAATTGTTTTTCTACATCTCTAAGTATGACGTTATATCCAGACATGGCTGAAACCTGGGCAATACCATGTCCCATTATACCAGAACCTAGTACTGTAATGTTTTTTATCTCCATTAAAAAAAGTGTTATTAGAACCCTTTCTAAGTTATTCGATCTTGAAGATTTTAATCATATTCAATCAATGAGGAAATTGACTATAGATCATCTATGATTGATTTTAAATGAGTAGGTAAATCTGGAAGTTCTCCTGTGTGACTGATATTATTTTGCAAGACATCTGGTCCTATCCTGCGAACCTTCTGGGTTCCAATTAATGTATCAATACCACGTTCTATGTCCTTTAGTGGCAAAATATTTTCTAGTTTTCCAATCAAGGTGTTTTCAGTCTCATATTTGTTTATGGCATATTGAAGTAAGATCAATCTATCATTTAACGAAAGATTTTCCATTTAATTAGAATCATTTTGTAGAATAAAAAAGGTTCCTAAAATATAGTCAATTGAATATAGCTATCTTCTTAAAACCCAAAAACAAAGGTAAGCGAGATTTTGGACGTAGAAAAATTTACAGATGATGTTTATACAATTGCACAGAGATTATCGGAAGGAAAGTCACCTGAGATAAAATCAAAAATAAATTTTGTTCGTGAAAGGCTAATTGAATTATATACACAAAATCTTGTAAAGATTAACCATTCCGTACTTGAGATAATATGCGCCTCAAATCTTATTGCTGAAGGATATACGGTAGATGTTGAACAGCATCTTTCTGACATACTAGTTTGTGATGTATTTGCAAATAAGGGAGATGGAACTTTCATTATGGAAATCGAGACAGGATTTACACCTCCAGATCATGCGTTAGATACTATAGACTACTATGTAGCAAGAATTGCAAGTAAGATATCAAGATACAGTAAGTATTGTTCCAAATTTGCTTTAGCAACACCAGTTGTTGGAATTTTACCAATCCCAAAATTATTCTTAAAGCCGCCTATCAAAAGAACTCCTTACGAGATACAAAAAATTAAAGATCTTTGTGATAGATTTTACAAGAGCCCACCTATTGAACCTGATGATATCTTAAATGCCCGACTACATTCTGTTTATTTAATAAATATTGATAAATGCTTTGCAAAACAACTTGATCCATATGCATATCTTGAGCTAACTGAAAAGTTACAAGAAAAAAGTGGACTAGATTTGTAACTATGATTGTAATTTAGAATTACGTCTTTTTTCCATACAATTTTTAATTTCCTCGGAAGTGTGTTCTTTAATTGGTTTTCCACACATTGCACAAGTTGGATTTGATTGTATTGGTTTGCGCTCAAACTTCATAATCTATTTTACCTTTTAGAATATATAATTACTAATCTTATGATGCTTGTTGTGCATTTTTTAATTGCATAACTGAACGCAAAATAAGACTCGATATTCCAAGATGTGTTGTAAGAAAACTTGCTGTTTCTTCTAGTGCATTATTTCCTCGATATCCTTCATCATATGTGATTTCGATTTCACCTTTATCTGTCTCAATGTACGCGGTAATAAGAGAATAGGGACCAAGTTTTGCGTCTTTGTTTTGTATGTAAAGATTCAAGTGAATATTTTTGACCACATAACCTTGTTCGATAAAACTCCCAGAAGATAAAAGAATGATTGTTTTGTCTGGCACTTTGTTTATTCTTTCAGGGCTTACTACATCTATAACTTTCACTGTCATTTAATGGTAGGATCTTTCTAAATAATTTTACTTATTTTTCTTCGTCAATACTTCCACCCTGCCCATAGATTGCAGGCATGGTAAATGTGCTGGTTATATGTGGTGTGTTTCGCACTTTGGATATTGCAGAATCTATTTTCATTGCATTATCTGCAAATATTTTAACAAAGACGTCGTATTTTCCCATGACGCCATTTACTTCAACTACTTCAGGCAAAACCTTGATTTTGGCTATAACGTCTTTTTCACGTCCAGGAATACATGTTGCTAAAATGTATGCTAACATGTGATACAAGAGAAAATTTACTAATAAAAAGGCTTAGTTGATTTTCACTTTATTTGATAGAAAAATAGCGCCTAGAATACCTATAGTTAAAATCAACATTGCAATAGGACCAAATTCAGGAATCACAATAGTGCCAAATATTTGTAGTTGAGTTGCATCAACAGGTATCATGCAATCTAGTATCCTGTCAGATGGAGTTTCTATTTGCACACATTGTGAAATAAAACCATCAATTTTTACAATCAACAAAGAACCAGGAGCATCTATGATTTTCTTTGGAATCTGAAATTCTTGCAATACAGAACCGCTGGATATTGCACTTGCATTAACTGTAACAGTAAGAGAATGATCTATTGTAGAAATTGAAACATCACTATATTTAATCAAACTAGTGTTATTGCTTCTAACTTTGATGGTATAATCACCAACTGGAATTAATTGTGCTTGGCTCACTTGAACTACAAATGATGTATTTCCGCTCTGATCGTTATACTTTATTTTAACATCATAAGTACCAGAAGTAGCACCTTCACCTAATACAAAATCATGAGTAAACTGATTATTGGATAAACTGACCTGACCTACTTCGTACACATTACCTATTGGATTTATGACCATAATTGTAGCAGGGTTGTTATTAACAACCTTAGCTACAGAGCCTGAAATGATGACTTTGTCACCTAGTTGGTAAACAGGTTTGTTTGTAGTTGCTATTATGCCAGTTGATCCTACTTGGGCATTTGCATTATTTACAACAAAAATAGCAAGGACTGATATCATCAAAAGTGCAATAGCTAGCCACATGAGGATTTTGGTGAAGTTTTATTGTATTTAATTGTAGGTTTACAAGTGTTGACACTATAGATATGCGTCTAACCCTGTTTTTTTAGATACTCCTAATTGTTGCTTTTCTAAAACCTTTGACATTTTATCCCCCATGTTTTTAGC
>JACQCT010000009.1 GCA_016201435.1 Nitrososphaerota archaeon
ATGACATGGTCGCTTTACTGAATCCTTATTAATCTTACTTGGTCTTGACAAAATTTTTCATAAAACGTTTAATTTCCACAACTTTATGCTAATAAAACGCAGGAGTCGCCGAGCCTGGCCAAAGAAGGCCTAGCCTTTGGATGCGCGGGACTTAAGATCATAAAAATGGGTGATCCCGTCTCTTAGGGGTTCGTGGGTTCAAATCCCACCTCCTGCACTTTTTTTATCTTTGATGTTTAATTCCACGAGCATTTAGAACTTCGTAAACATCAGGAAGAGAAAATACAAAACCAACATGAACACAATCTTTCTCTTCACAGAACATGCAGTAGAGTTCTCCATTTTGAATTGCAACTTCCGCAATTCTGTTTTTGATGTTATCTTTAACTACTACCCTATTATCATCAACTGAAATCTTTTCAAGTTTAGGTGCATATCTTGCAAATGTCTCATCTTTTTGCATCAAGTCTTCCATCATGAAAGTGATATATCCCGCAAAGCTGTTGATGCCCTTCATTGCAAGGTCATCTCTGTTTTTCTTGTATACATCATGGAATTTGTTGTATACCGCTTCTGAAACTGTTATTGATTTGAATCCTGCTTTTGGCATATTACCTACCTATACCGTACTTTAAAGTACAAGTATTTAACGTTTCTGGATTTGGAACTGTTAACTTGATGGCACCTCACTTGGGTTTTTATCCGTGTTAACTGTCGGCACGTGAGTAGGTTTAACTTATTTTTTGATATGTTGCCTTCGTAATTCTTTCAATTTGTTTTGTTCTTAATAGACTATCAATCGTGCTTCTTACTCGATGTTTGAGTTTATCTTCGTCTATTTGTATTTCAGGATTAGTTGAAATTGCCTCATAAAGTTCATCAAGAGTAACTTGTTCTCCATCGTCAAATTCTTTTCTAATTACATTTGTTATGTTAGATTTAGATTCACGTTTCATGACTAGAATCTCTTAACTCTCTAATGTTTTAACTTTTACCTCGATCAACGCAAGATAATGTTATTTGAGTAAAGGCTAGGTGGTGCCCCAACAAGTCTAACATCAAATTTTAAAGAAGGTTCAATTTTAGAACTTGCATTATGTACTCTAAAAGACAATCCCCAACCCCTATCAAAACTTACCAATAATCTATTATTTCCTTCATAATTAGACGAATCGATCCTAATTGGTAACCTTAATCTCGAAATTCTAAGGTCTGGTTGCTTTGTGTTTGACGGTTGATTTAATGTTTCATATAAGTTGAAACCCTGAACTGTAACTATCTTTTTAGTTCTCATAATCTTGTAAAAATCATTTCTACCAATCAAATATCTAAATAAAGTTTCTGGCATATTTTCATTTGATTCAACAATTCGAATCAATTCTTTACGGAATGCCTCTAATACTCTTCTATAATAATCTAATTTGGAATCACCTAAGTTTCTCCATAGTGAAATTGTGCCTCTTGTTCTACCACTTGCTATCATTTCCCTCAATTCTCTAAAAATGTGATCA
Source organism: Nitrososphaerota archaeon (assembly GCA_016201435.1). Taxonomy (GTDB): domain Archaea; phylum Thermoproteota; class Nitrososphaeria; order Nitrososphaerales; family Nitrosopumilaceae; genus TA-20. The sequence goes on from JACQCT010000009.1 coordinate 1,512, forward strand.
ACTTCATTCATGTATTCATTTGAACATGGAACGTTGAGCCACTCTTTACCAAAATCAATACGGTCGGAAAGTCTAGAATGTTTAACTGCATCGTTATTATTTTTCGCAGAAAATCCAATTTCCCAATTTTGTGTGGATCTTACTGTTATTATATCTCGTATATCGCCACTTTCCCCCATTTGATCTGATTGAATAGAAATTGTTATTCCTTCATTTGAGATTGGATGTTCTAATCTTGGTTCTAGTTGAGTTATATGATCTATAGCGGCTATTGCCGCTTTATTGTAATCCTGTTGTTTTGGTTGCTCATAACGTTCATAGTAATTCAACGCATTATGAAAATTATCATCTTCAATTAGTGTGACTTGCTGACCATTGTTGAGTTTATTGTATAGTGCTATTGCTATAGCATATTCAAACGCTTTGCCAGATTGGGTTTGTGTGGCCATGTGATCTTATTCCGTTCATTTCTGCGATCTCATGGCTCAGTATTATAACTTCCCTTGAATTTTTGTTGTTTGACATTCCATATTTCCAAGTTGGATAGTAAAAGGTGTAACTATTATACAATTTATGGATCTCATCTGAATCATTGTATGATAATATCCATAATTTACGATCTTGTAGAATTTCTACTAAGCATTTATGGTCAAAACCATTATGCATATCACCATTATTTCCATACAATCTCTGGTTTATCAAATATGGTGGATCAAGGTAAAGCAGTTTGGTTCTGTGTTTTTTAATTGATTGTTTAAAATCGGCAAGATCTACAGTTACACCACTTACTTTAAAATTCGCCAACTTTTCTATAGATGAAAGTGTAAACCTCGGATGGTGAGGCGACATACCTCCCGACATGGTAGTACCTGAAAATGAAGAACGGTTTAGAACAAAGAATATTGCCGCACGTTCATATTTTGATCTATATTCTTGCTGTGTTTTTTGTAACTCATAGAATTTGGTCTTTGATAATGGATAGTATTGTTTTACGATCTCCACTAATTTTATTGGGTTTAATAATAGACATTGCCAAAATTCAACAAGTGGTTCAAAATTATCATAACCATATACTCTAACATTGTTATTTGCACATGCAAGTTCTACAGAACCGCCACCAAAGAATGGTGAGCATATTTCTTTAACATCGTTTGGAATGAATTTAGTAATTTCTTTTATTCCTCTAGTTTTGCCACCAGCATATCTTAATGGAGATCTAACTTCTGATTTTAAAATCATCATTTTTTAGTACCTGCCTCTACAACTATTTTTTTACCAGAAATTACAAATCTTATTCCCGAAGGTTTGCCTAATAACTCAAGGATAGGTTTAGGCACTCTACAAATTATACTGCCAGCATAATCATTGGTAAGTTTTACATCAAATTCCTTCTCATCTTTCTTCCAGCGTGTCAACCATAATCATGTAATGCACTCTAATATAAAAATTAACCGATCGGATAATAAAATGCGATCCTTTAGTAACAGTACGGTTAACAATAGTGTTTATATAACCGTACGGTTACTATACCTGTATGAATGACAGAGAAAAAAGCGGAAACGAGATCGCACAGAAACCCGATCAGGTCAAAAGAATAGATGAAAACTGGTATCAGGTAAAATCTCAATCCCTCAAGTATGATTCATGGTATGATGTTGTTTTAACTGAAACTGGTCTAGTTTGTGAAAATCGATAACAATCTCACCATCATCAACACAAAACTGTCCTTCATGCAAATCTGAGAACATCATCAAACGAGGAATTAGAAAAAACAAGGCGGGAGATATTCAGAGATTCTATTGTAATGATTGCAAGAAATGGTTTGTTTTCAATCTAGGCTTTGAAAAGATGAGGGCTAGTCCTCAGGTCATAACCTCTGCCATGCAACTTGAAATATGTCAATCTAATGGAAAACTATCTCGAAAAGATAACTCCTCAGTTAAGCGATGTTTGGAGAGCAGATGAGATGTTTGTCAAGATCAAGGGCAATATGAAATATGTCTATGCCTTGATGGATGATGAAACTAGGTTCTGGATTGCAAAACAAGTATCAGATACTAAATACAAAGAGGATATTACGCCAATGTTTGCACAAGGTAAGATACTTGCAGGAAAGAAGCCTATGGTTCTAGTTACAGATGGTGCACCAAATTTTCATAAGGCATATCAAAAGGAATTTTACACAATGAAAAGCCCTCAGACTACACACATCAGAAGCATTACTTTGAAAGGTCAGCACAATAATAACAAGATGGAAAGGATGAATGGAGAGATCAGAGACAGAGAAAAAGTGATGCGTGGTCTAAAAAAAGACGATACCCCAATAATCGAAGGCTATAGAATCTATCATAATTTCATTCGTGGTCATCAGGCTTTTGATGGAAAGACACCTGCTGATATGGCAAGTATCAAAATTGAAGGACAGAACAAATGGATTACATTAATTCAAAATGCTAGTCACGTGCCGACAGTTAACACAGAGAAAATTCCAAGTGAGGTGCCATCAAGTTAACAGTTCCCTGGATTTGGTTCTGTAACATTATTAGCACTTTGTTCTCCCTGTAACAGCTCGGCTCTTTTCTGCATTTTGAATAATTGTTAGCCATTTGTTATCTCCCTCAATTTTGATACTTGCCATATCCGCAGGTGTCTTTCCATCAAAAGCTTCATGTCCTCTAATGTAATTATGATAAATCCTGTAACCTTCGATTATTGGAGTATCCATATTTTTTAGACCACGCATTACCTTTTCTCTGTCTCTAAACTCTCCGTTCATTCTTTCCATCTTGTTATTGTTGTGTTCACCTTTCAAAGTGATACTGCTAATGTGAGTAGTTTTAGGACTTTTCATGCTGTAAAATTCTTTTTTGTATGCTGTATGATAATTTGGTGCACCGTCTGTTATGAACACTTTTGGCTTCTTTCCTGCAAAATCTTTTCCCTTTACTAACAATGGTGCTACATCTTCGGTATATTTTGAATCTGAAACTTGTTTAGCTAGCCAGAATCTTGTCTCATCATCTAAAAGTGCATAAAGATACTTCATATTTCCTTTTACTTTTAAAAATAATTCATCTGCTCTCCATACATCACTTGTCTGCGGTGTTATTTTTTCAAGATAAGATTCCATCAATCCAACATATCTTTTGATCCAGCGATAAACTGACATGTGACTAACTTCAACGCCTTGTAGTTTTAAGAAGGCATGAACGTTTCTTAGTGATTCACCGCTAAAGTATAGTTGTAATGCAGATGTTATTACTTGAGGACTGGCATGCATCTTCTCAAAGCCTAAATTGAATACAAACCATTTTTCACAATCATTACAATAGAATCTTTGAATATCTCCTGCCTTGTTTTTTCTAATTCCTCGTTTGATTATATTATCAGAATTGCATGAAGGACAGTTTTGATTTGATAATGGAGAAATTATTACTTGCTTCCAAACTGTATTTCGTATTAATTTTGAAAATTCTACAGCGAAAATATGC
>JACQCT010000003.1 GCA_016201435.1 Nitrososphaerota archaeon
ATAACTGTTGAAGGCATACAAGGAAAACATAGCTGGACATATTTAAGCCAAATTATACCAATACAATTTTAACAAAGTGAGTCAGTGCAATTTTGTTGTCAGAGCCAAACTATGCTGGAAATATCATAGTTTCATTAGCAAGTCTTCCAGAGTTTCTTCGAAAACCTATTTTAAAAAAAAGATTGATAGAGTTTTTTGCAATGTCACCATCAGATAAAATAGAAATAATAAACAATGCCCTCCAAGCTGGACATACTATTCCATTTGATAAATTTTCAAAGTTGTTTAAGACTTGGCTTGAAATTTTGAGTACATTATCAGAGGAGCAAAGAACTGTCATGTTTATGACATACATTAACGAAATTACAAAAAACCCACAAAAAATCATTTTATTTAATCTAGATGGAATTTTGGAAGTATATCTATCCTTAAATCAAGGTGAAAAGACTACAATTTCTAATTCAGTTAAAAAAATAACTGATGCTTTAGACGATAATAGAAAAAAGAGGTTGCTTCTCACAATACCAAATAGAGCAAAAATTGAGCTTGGAATTTAGGTTGGTTTTTCAGGATTTCGTTTGTTTTCATCGGCAAAATTCACAACATCGCCTTCAGGTGTTAAAACACCAACAAAGACTTTTTCATATTTTTTTAGAACTTTTCTGTGATCAGGCATTGACATGTCAAGCTTCATTTCATTCATAACCATAACTCTATATTGTTTCCATTCGGCCCAACATTCGTTACAGCAAGGATAATTTGTGGCCATGGGATCAAGTTCTATTTCTACTGGAATCTCTTTTTTACATTTGGTACATATTTTTGCCATAATGTGACAACAAATTGTCGCAATTTATTCTTTTAATAAAGAGATATTAGAGTAATTAACATAGATATGATGTGAAGATAAAATGCCCAAAATGCAACGATATAGCAGAGATGGGTGATGATTTTTCATTTGTCAAGTGTTCACATTGCTCACTTGATATGACATATGGTGAATATGTAAAATATCTTACATACAAAGATGCCAGATATTCTGATGTTTTGGGAGATTATGCTTCTACAGAAGGTACTACTGCTGGAACTCTTGACGATTGGTAGAAAAAATTTACCTGTAAGACTTAATTAATTTTGAATGATATTGCGATTAGTTGGAATTTGTACTTGAAATAATTCTTAATCTAGTAGGTTTTGGAGTAGGTCTTCTAATAGGAATTTTTGCATATATTGGTTTTAGAAATACTGGAAGTCCAACACTTTTCCGTTTAACAATTGCTTTTTTGTCAATAAGCATAGGATTTGGTGTTGTAGGTTTGGGATACATGGGTGATTCTTTTTTTATTCATTCGGGAAAAATAGAATCCGGAATCCAAACTTTAGGAATTGGAATTCAGACAGTTGGGTATTTTTTTATCGCGTTTTCTCATGGTATCAAGTCATTTTTCCCCAAATCAAGATACTTGAAATCAATTGTCGTACCGCTTTTTATCATTCCAGGTAATTCAATTGAGCATATTATAAGGTCAATTTCTTTTATCCTACTGGTATATGGAACAATAGAGACAATAATGTCATATATGGAAAATAGGAAGACTAGCACGATTTTCGTTGCTTCTGGTCTAGGTCTCCTTGCATTAGGAGAATTTCTTGGTTGGTATTCTGTAGTGTTTCCGAAATCAATCCTTTATGTGATATCAATCTCAACTAAGATAGTAGGATTGGGAGCGCTGTTTGTACCCATCTCCAAAGTTCCATTGAGAGGTATGAAATTTGGCGGCAACATATAGAACTCATATGAGTATAATTGGTGACATACTTACCACTACAAGAGATGAGGTACCAGACGAGACTGGTGCCAGTGTTACCTATCTCATACGAAAAGCTAATATCTCTTATGGAAGAATATCCAAAATTTTAGAAACATTAGTACAGCAGGGCCTTTTAGAACAAACAAGCTCCGATAGAGCATGCAAGTATAAGATTAGTTCAAGAGGAAGAGAATTTTTGCAAGCATATCGCGGATTCAGAGAATTCGCAGAAACATTTGGTTTAAGAATTTAGCTTTTATCTTCTTCTACATCTTCTTCGTCTTCGATATCATCATCAAAATCATCTTCAAAATCATTATCAAATTCATCTGACATCGTCAGTAGAAAAAAGTAAAGTACTATTAAGGATTTAGGTAGACATCTATTTTTAGTTTTGAAACATCTAATGTAGATAATTGAAGTTCGGCTGACATGTTGTTTCAACAATAATCTTTTAGACGGAAGATCCTATCCAACCACCACATGAAACACAAATGTCCATGCCGTCTTCATTGACATATGTTTCACTTCCAGGGGGACATTGACATTGTTGAATTTCTTCATCCATGGATATGGTACGTCAATCAATCTTATATTGTTTAATGACAAGACATAATTTACTTTATCTCCTTTTGAAAAAATTATGATTGTTGCATGCGATCCAGATGGGATCAAATTAGCTGCCATTACAGTAAAGAAAGGTGGTCTGGTGGTGTTTCCTACAGATACAGTTTATGGCATAGGATGTGATCCGCGAAATCCAAAAGCCGTTGATACAATATACAGGATAAAGAAAAGGAAAGAATACAAAAATTTACCTGTCCTTGGATATTCAAAAAAAGAGATATCGAAGATAGCTATATTTGATGAATTATCTAATAAAATTGCAGATAAGTTTTGGCCAGGACCAATAACCCTAGTTTTAAAATTAAAAGATAAGGAAATTGGTAAATCTATGAGGTTAGATGATAAAATTGCTGTACGAGTTCCTAATCACCCATGTGTACTATCACTTTTGAAGGAATGTAAAATCATAGTTGGAACTAGCGCAAATTATTCTGGAAATTCACCACTTTCTGATTCAAAAGAGGTACTGGAGAATTTTTCAGGATTCGATGTTTTCCTAGATGGTGGAAGAATACAAAATTCTAATGAATCCACCGTTGTAGAAATAGTTGAAGGTGATTTGAAAATATTAAGACTTGGGAAAATAACCAAAACGGAGATAACAACATTACTTTGAATCTGATTGTAACATCTAGTCGTCATCTTGAAGACGAAGCTGCTCAAGAGATAACCACAATTCTAGAAAGTTTTGGGGACGATAACAGTAAGATAAACATAACAAATCTTTCTGGGATTGTAACTTGCATTACTACACTTGAACCGTTTTCAGTAATTAAAAAAATTCAAGAAAAAGTACTGGAAGAACCATGGAGTATTAGATATTGTCACAGGATTATACCTATTCAAGAAACAATAATTACTGAAAAACAAAACATAGTGAATTCGGTACTAAATCATGCAAAAATAATGAGAATTGAAGACACCTATAGAATAACAGTTGAAAAGAGACATTCTGCCATTTCAACAAAAGAAATAATCAATGCAATTGCCGACAAAATAGATAATAAAGTATCTCTTGAAAAATTTGATTGGATAATACTAGTAGAGATTCTTGGAAACAAAACAGGTATTTCAATATTAAAAGAAAATGATATTTTGAGTACTCAAAAATTGAAACGCAGTTTATCTGAATAAGACAGCAGATTTTTCTGCAAGTAAATCCTCAAGTGGAGTAAGTGATGTCGCGGATTGTAGCTGTTTTGCAGATATTCTGAATTCTTTTTTTAGAAAATTAAAGTTATTTTTTGGAAAAACAACAGATGTTAAGAGGTGTTCCAATGAGTAATATAGTTTATCAAGAGATGGTTTTTTTCCAATTGCTATCAAAATAAAATTTTTTCGTCTTTTCATGCCAACTTTTTGAATTGCATCATTAATTTGTCTCGTACAGGCAAATCGCATTAAAGTGTCTGTTTCAAGTTTGTTTGAAAGCATACTACCGATTTTTTGAGCTGCAAGAGAAATTGTAATTACTTTTTTTGCATGTTCCAAATTCAGAACATAAGTAGAACATATACCCTGAATTATCAAATCCATGTGCTTTTGACGTAAATCTTCAAGAAATTTTATTGGATCATCAAAATCATTTTTTATTCCTATCAATTCTATTCTAGTTTTAAATATGTTAAACCATATTCTTTTTACACTCCCACCATGAATTACAGGAATTATACTAATTACATCTCCATCTTTAAGAATAGTTGCCAAGCCTTCCAAGGTAGAAGAATCAATACCGTTGATTGCAATCAACATATTTTTTAGGTCTAATTGCGGCAAGTTTTTTGGAATCCTTTCTTTAAGGAGATCTATTAATTTTGATACTGATATTGAGTCAATATCAATTTCTAATTTGTCTGTAGAAAAGGATTTTTTTGCTCCTCCTAGAAGTTTTATCGTTATCATTAGTAAAATGTAGATTCTTACCTATATTGAATTTCTGATTCGAGTTGACAAGAGCAAATTCAGGTATAAAATTAATTTAATATCTCTTCTTCTTGCAGTCCTTCCGGCTCTACAGATTCTGTTGTTTCTATTCTTTGAGCTTCTTTTTCATTTTGTTCTTCAATTTCACGCTTAATGTATGTTGTAATGTATCCTGCAATCTCATTTTTGAGGCCTTTGGATCTAACAATAGCAATTTGATCAAGGACTTTTTTATTTTGTGCAAAATCAGTTCCGAATTTTTCTCTATAGATAGCTAGCACTTCTGTTGAAATTCGTTTGATTCTGTTCACGTCTTCGATTAGCAACAGGGGTTTTTTATACCTATACACCAAGATAGTGCTTGCAATTTTGTTCTAATTGATTGGAGATATCATCATACGTTGTGTGTAAGACTTTTGCAGCACAAAATACAACACTTGGAAGAAAAGCTACCTGTCCTACTTTAAATCCAAAGCATCGTGAAAATTTCACAGGGCCATCTGTTTCTACAAGAATTCTTTCTGCACTAGTTTCCGAAAGTAAAACTTGTTTGTCTTTTGCATATAGCATAGCAGGTCCATATGAAACAAAATACTCACGTTCCATTACTGTTCTTAGTTGTTTTTTACTACCTGCAAACCAATGTAGTAAGACGCCAGAAATCGAATAAGATGGCAATATGGACAGTATTTCATCTAATGTTGTTCTAGAGTGAATTGAGATTGGTTTTTCGAGTTTTTCAGATAATGAAAGCATTTTATAGAAAGCCAATTCTTGATTTTTGAATCCAGTTTCATCTGAAACATATGTTTTGTCAAGTCCGATTTCACCAATTCCAGAAATATATTTTGAATTTTCTTCTATTAGATGAATAACAGGTTCTAAATCATTTGAAGATGCTTTTTCAGGATGGATGCCAATAAATGGCAATATCAAATTGCTTTTCTTACCAAGTTCAAGTGTTTTTTTTGAACTTTGAAAATCTACAGACACACAACAAGCTCGTATTCTTAATTTATCCATACAATTAATAATAAATGGCAAATCTTTTGAAAATTCATCATCGGAAAGATGAATGTGGGCATCAGTAAGCCAACTCATGCAAAACCTTTGTTTTTGTCCTTAAAATAGTAACACATGAAATCTAGATAAAAAGTTGACATCAAGTTAGTCTGCAGAAATCGATTCCTACGTAGGTTTTTTTCCACTTGAAGTCTTTTATGAAAGTTAAGAAAAATCATCACATGACATCATCGGAATTTGGTCTTTCTGCAATGTACCGCATTTTAAAGAAATCAGGGGCAGAACGAGTTAGTGATGAATCAGCAGATGAATTAAGAAGGATTCTAGAAGAGATTGGAGTTACGATAGCAAAAAGTGCAGTTGACATGTCAGGGCATGCAGGAAGAAAGACTGTCAAAGCGGAAGATGTCAGGCTTGCTGCAAAACAATTTGCAAAATTCTGATCTAAAAGATTTAATTGTTCATTGAAATCTTTTTTGAGTGCGGTGAGGTGGCAGAGCGGCTATGCGTTCGCCTGCAAAGCGAATCTATAGGGGTTCGAATCCCTTCCTCACCTCTCATTATATCATAATAACCAACTTCTCTAAATACAGCAATTTCTAATCATGCTAGTTTGACAGAAAGATCTAACGGTCTATTAGAATTCATCCCCGGAGCTCGTCCCGTTTTGCAACAAATTACAAATGGACAACCTCTAGAAGGTTTTGCACAAAACATTCGAGATAGCATAAGAGAATATTCAGAAGATGCACAAAGCGAAGTAGAAAAAGGACATAACTTCCTTCATTGGGTACTCACTAGGGTTTTTGAAGCAACCGAAGATGATGCAACCGATGCTATTGTAGATGGTGCAAATGATCTAGGCATAGATGCGTATCTTCCAGTTGATTTTTCTGATGATAAAATTTATCTCTTTCAATCCAAGTATGGTACTTCGCATTCCATTGAAGCAATTGCCAAATTCAAAGAAGATGTTAGGAACTTACAATACGAAGACATTTCAAAAATGCGGCCAGAATTGGCTCGTTTGGTAACTCAAATACGAGAAAAAAATCTAAAAGTTGAATGTGTATATGTGACAGATCAAAAAGTAGAATATCAGAATCAAGAATCACTTGAGATATTTGATATTGAAATAATCGTTCAACGGCTTTGGGACAGAATAAAAAAACCAGCAGCAGGTAAAAAAGCTGCTATAAAACTTGAAAGTAAACTGAAATATCAAAACACATTGCTTGGAATTTTAAAACTAAGAGAATTAACAAACTTTGTTACAAAAAACCGAGATTATGTTTTTGAATCTAATATCAGACAATGGATGCAATTCAAAACAACGGTGAATAAAGGTCTAAGAGAGACCCTTCAAGAATCACCTAACAAATTTTTCTATTATAACAACGGAATCACCATTGTTGTAAGTGACTTTGAAGAATTGGAGGAAAATGCAATACTTTTACACGCACCACAGATAGTAAATGGAGCTCAAACATCAAATTCAATTTTGGATCATGCAAAACGCACCCATAATCTAGAGGGTAGTATAACAGTAACAATTATCAAAGCAGCTGATGAACAAGATCAAAATAACATTACAAAATATAGAAATTCCCAAAATGCAGTGAGAGGAAAAGATTTGGTTTCCCTTATGGATTTCCACAAATCAATTAAATCACAAATGCAAAACTTTGGATATTTCTATGAGATTCAAGCTGGCTCTTTTGATTCCAAGGCAAAGTCACAGCAAAGCGAGTTTGATGGCGATTCAACTTATAACAGATATCTTCCTGAAAATCACAAAAAAGTAATTGTTGCAAAAGACGCCATACAGGCATTTGTAGCGGGAATAGAGCAACGCCCTACAGAGTCATACAGCTCTCCTGCACAATTTCTGCCACGTGGTAGTAAATATGATGAAGTCTTCAATGAGAGACTCAAAGACGATTTAAGATTACTTTTGTATCCATATATTGTAAAAGAATATGCCAAGAGAATACTAAATTATGGAAAGAAAGGTGGTCATAAGACAAAAAGATATGCAACACTCTTTTTTGTAGCAGTATACTTTAAAATTCTACATGAAAAAATTCTGCTCACAAAAGGAGATTTCAAGGAAGACATAGCAAAGCTTGAACCCATTTTCAAGAGTTTCAAACTAAATCAACGAATTTTAAAACTCACAGATACCATTGTAACAAAATTTCTAGAGGACACGGTTGTAGATGATGAGATGACTGCTGCAAATACATATCATAATTTCTTTTCTCATCACGTATGGCAAGATGCCATGATACGAGTAATTGAGAAGAAGATAAAGCAAGAAGAAGACGAGATAGGCAGTATAAAAAAGATAGTACAAGATCTTTTCTAAGTTTTTGAAACAAATAGCGGCAGATGGGTGACCGATAAGGTCTCTTGCAGGAGGTCCGCATCTAGCCATCCAGTCTACCGCAGTTTTATTCTATAAAATAGTAGTATTTAACATGATTTTTATAACGAAAATTAAGAAATGTTATCACGTTGGAAGAAAATCAAAAGTGTTCCCTATGTAATGGATCATTAGATCATGTCTATCATCCAATGGAAAAATGGGATATCAAAGGATTTTTGTGTAGTAAATGTTATTCACAAAAGATCTTTGAAACTTATCCAGGAACTCATGAAAGAGTAAATAAATCTTAAATTTCTAAAAACCAACCAGTCGAAATTTTATTTTTGTTGTGTTCATCACCTATACCGGTAGCGTATCGCCATACAAAAGGAGCATTGGTTTTCATTTTATTTTTAATATTAACAAGTGATTCCACTTCTTGATTTACATTTGTAGCAGTAGTACCACACTTTTCACAAAATTTGCACTTTGAATCCAAGATGACAGGTGATGATTCAATTACGGGATATGCTTTGCAAGCAAGCGGTCTGTTTTGATATATTTTACATTTATAACCACCATGCGGAGATCTTTCGCTACTTTCAGTATCCAAAAAAGGACATGTATTACCGTTAGAGTCTTTTCCCATTAGCTGATATGCAATAACTTTGGTGGGACCATTAGATTTTTCATGTGAAATACCAATACGGGGAAGAATTGAAATTTCTAGATTGTGGGTTTTTGCATATGATTCTATTTTCTCCTTTTCTTCAGGCAAAATTAGAACCCCTATTTTACCAAAATTTATTGTAGGATAATATTCTCGTTCAATACAACATTTTGAGCAGTCTTTGATACATTCAAAATTCACATTATTATTGCGTTAAAAATGGATAAAACTCTTGCATTAAGGTCTTTCTAGATGAGGAGTGAGATGATATTATTCGTATAAGAGTTGAGGATCAGGCGTAATACCCTTATATCACCAAATCGCATATTTGCTGAATATGGTTACCTATAGAACTAGTATGCAGATAGTAAGTGATCTACTTACAGTTACTGAAGAGAGTGGAGCTAGCGGCATAAACGTAACCTCACTTTTAACAAAAGCTAACCTTTCACATTCTAGACTAAGCAAATTTATCGATAATCTTACTGGCGCAGGTCTAATAAATAAAATTGAATTTGATGGCAAAAATGCCTTTGTCATAACTCCAAAAGGTAAACAATACATGGAATCATACAAGAACTTCCAAACCCTTGCAGATACTTTTGGTTTAGATCTTTAAATCCAAAACAAGCCACATAACGAATATTTAAAAACTAATCTATTTTTGATCTTTAATATAATACGCAGATTTTAGAAATTTATGACTAAAACACTCGAAGCCATTGGTTTTGCTTTGATAGGAGGTATGATTTATGCCATGTTTGGCGGAGGATCGAGTGGTCCCAACATGACACTTTTTTGGCTTTGTGCTGTTGGTACTTTAGGAGTTGTCATGTACAGAGCAAAAAAGAAAAAGGCTAAAGAGAAAAATGTTTGAAAATTTTTGAATAAATCTTTTGATCGCTATTTCTTTTTATTTATACAAATGAATTTTTCATTTAAATTAATCAAATAGAAGAAAACCGACAGATCTATAAAGGTGGATATTGGTGTAAGGAAGAGGAAAAAGCGTGACAGAGATTTTAATGTGGTGGAAAGGATTGGGCAAGGAACTCGAAATAGATATAGAAAATCTCGAGGAATCTAAAAAAAATGACCGTAGTCTATAGATTTAATTTTAATAACAAAACTTCTAAATTAGGCAGTTATTGTAACAGAAGAATAATAAGAATTCAATTTTAATGATAAAGCCTCGAGTGGGATTCGATCCCACGGCCTAACGCTTACGAGGCGTTCGCTCTACCAGGCTGAGCTATCGAGGCAATGGTTCGCAATGTCATCAGAGTTTATAAAAAGCCTTTGTGCTTTGG
>JACQCT010000018.1 GCA_016201435.1 Nitrososphaerota archaeon
ACGGCTGGGTGGACCAAAAATCATGTTTTATCATACCAGTCCGTCTGCGTGCTTTTGGGGCAAAAATAATTTGTTATTCGTTTAATATAATCCAGTGAGTCTTATCTCAAAACCTGCAATAGGCACTCTCAACTTGAAATTGTCAATTATTTCAGGAAGAATCTCTCCGATTTCACCAATTTTGTTGTTAACAAATATGTCAGCACTTCTACCTTCAACAAACATTGAATTTGAAGAAGTTGTGGTTTTACACACCAAGCTAAATGTTGTTTTAAGAAAAGACTGTAAAACTGATTTTATTTCTGTAAAGTTAACATCATTATGAGCACTAACACATGCAAGATGTATTTCCTCTTTAATTTCATCATTGTTTTTTAAGAATACAGTACCAGTCTCAAAGAGCATTTGCGGATATGTTTCATGAATATTTCTAGATAAAGTATCAATTAGACCAGGCAATATAGCATTACGTAGTATGGTATGCTCCTGACTTTTAGAATCGCTAACTGAGATAATCTTTGATGCATCTCTTTTTGTATGATCATACAAGACACGTTGACTAACTAAACCAAGATTCATTACTTCAGAATATCCAAGACCAATCATTACTGAACTTATAGAATCTAATGTAGTTGTAATTTTATTTTTCTGACCAACAGAAATAGATTCAGGAATTGTTGGTTCAAAGTTTTCGATACCATATCCAAGGGCTACTTCTTCAACAAGATCCATTGGTCCAAAGATATCTGTCCTATATCGAGGAATGGTACAAACAATTTTTTTTCCTTTGCCTTGAGCATCTAATCTACTCTTTCTAAGTGCAGAGACCATTTTAGGTATTGAAATTTTTATGCCAAGTATTTTGTTTACCAGTTCGGCATCAAGAATCATACTTCTGGGTTTCAGTAATGGGGTAGAGTTGTTTGCACCACTAATTTTCATAGAGAAAAGTTCAAAACCAGCGTCTTGAAGTATGTTTGCTATTACCGCAAGAGTATCTTCCGCAGCATTTTTTTCAATTGCTGTAACTTCTACTAGTATATTTTTAGTGTTTTTTGAAATCTTTGTTCGTTCTGAATTTATTATTGGTGGAAATGATATGGTATGATCATTTGAATCTAAGATGATGGGAGTTTTTTCAGAGTTTTTTATCAAGTGTCCATATTTTATACCTGTTTCATCTTTTTCAAGAATTTCATTTATGGTCATTTCATGTGATGATCCAAGAGGAATGAATTTGTGGTTCCTGTTAGTAGTGGTATATGTTAATGGAAATGAAATTTTATCTAAATCATGTATGCCTATGGATGTCTTTTTTCTTCTTCTTCCAATTCCGTTATGAAGATCCTCCTGCATGACAATAATTTGCTGTATTGTTTCATCGTCAAGCTTTCCATTTTTTGCCTCCATAGCTGTCACAAATGGTCTTACCTTTCTTACAGATGGATTTACTATTATGACGTCTTTTCCTTTTTTGATTTTTAGTTTTGGCATGCCAATTTTTATTCCAAGAAGACCTTGCAGACTAGATGCTATTCCATAATCTGTTGAATAATCCGGTCTATTAGGACTGTATTCCACATTAACATAATTTTTTGTTTCTTCCTCAATATCCAATCCAATGAAAGGCAGTGTTGAAACGATTTTTTCTTTTGAGATTTTTTTACCAAGGATACTTGTAAGCCTGTTAAAATGCAAAGTAACTACTGGCATTTTGATACATTCCTCAACCAACCAAGGTTGTTGTTATAAAGTTCACGGACATCATCCAATTCAAATTTGAGCATTGCAATTCTTTCAATTCCTCCACCCCAAGCAAGAACTGGATTTTTTATTCCAAGCGGAATTGTTACCTCAGGTCTAAAAATACCCATACCGAAAAGCTCTACCCATTTTCCAAGCTTTTCATTATATACCATTGTTTGCAAAGATGGTTCAGTGTAAGGAAAGAAGGTAGGCCAAAATTTTATTTTTTTCATGCCCATCTTCAAATAAAATTCCCTCTGCAATCCCATCAAATCTCTCAATGAGACATTCTTACCAACTACTACTCCCTCTACTTGGTTAAATTCAACTAAGTGTTTGTAGCTGACTTTTTCATTTCTAAAGACCCTACCGATAGAAAATATTCTGGCTTCTTCAGGTCTGCTATCTGCCAACTCTTTTATTGTTACACAAGTAGTATGTGTACGTAAAACTAATCTTTTAGATTCTTCTAGTTTCCAATCATATCTCCATCCTTTTTTATGAACTTGAGATACGTTTGATATTTGATTTTTAGTACCAATATTTTTTGCGTGTAATCCCTCAAGGTAAAATGTGTCTTGCATTTCTCTTGCAGGATGATCCTGTGGAGTAAAAAGTGCATCAAAATTCCAAAAGCTTGATTGAGTTTGATTGCCAACAATTTCTGTAAATCCTAGTCCAATGAAAATTTCTCTTACATCATTAATTACGTCTTGAAGTGGATGAGATCTCGCAGCAAAAACTGTAGGTGCAGGAGATTCTACATCAATTGCCCTTACAAGAACATTAGCAACATTACTTGATACGTTCTTTGCTGTTTCTATTCCTTTTTCAGTAAGATTTACTGTAACATACTTTGTTGAAGTAAAGGTGAGAAATTCAGGTCTTTTTTTAAGCGAATCAAGTATACTCTTATCTCCTATTTCATCTACTGAAGATAGCGCGGAACTTTTTGAAGCGATTAATTTGATTATTCTTTCTTCAGGCGCAGTATCATGATACCCTTTAAGTAAAATTCTATTTTCGTAAATTTCTATCCAGCCATTTTTCTTTGCGTTTGCAATAGCAGGATTAAATTCATTTTTTAGTTGGTTTTTTGCTTGACTCATTTCACAAGAAAAACCATCTATTGACTTGAGGTAATTAATAAGTCGTCGTTCTGGCAATCCCTTCTCAAATGCTTCATTTCCCATCTTTCCTAGCGCAACAAAATTTTTCTCTGATTCATTAACTTGAACCAGCTCCTTGAATTTAAGCCACTCAATACCTCGTCTCACTTGATCTATAGACAGTTGTGTTTTTTCACAAAGATCTTCCGGTGTTAAGTTTTGTTTTTCAAGTAACGATTTGAGAAGCTTTTGTTCTATTGGATGAAGAACTTGTGACATTATCACAAAGAGCCAAAAAGACTTTTTAAACCTTAACCTAACTGAATGATGAATGTCAGTCGACGAATTTACAGTTACTCCTTGGAGTGTAGAAGGAGACGTTGACTATGAAAAACTCATACAAAAGTTTGGAACTGAAAAGATTTCACCAGAATTACAAAAAAAGATAGAAAAAATTACTGGTGAATTACATCCAATGTTGAAACTAGGATATTTTTTTAGCCATAGAGATTTAGACAAGGTTTTAACTGAATATGAAAAAGGAAACAAATTCTATCTTTATACAGGACGAGGTCCCTCGGGTCTAATTCACATGGGGCATTTGCTTCCTTGGATCTTTACAAAGTATCTGCAAGATAAATTCGATGTAAATTTGATTTTTCAAATTACTGATGATGAAAAATTTCTATACAGTGATGAAAAATCATTTGATGATGTATCCAAGTATACAAAAGAGAATATTTTAGACATAATTGCAATAGGCTTTGACCCTAAAAAAACAAAAATTCTTATCGATACTAAAGACATCAAAAAAATATATCCTATTTCACTTGAAATTGCAAAAAGAATAACCTATTCTACCGTTAAGGCAGTATTTGGTTTTCAAAATTCTACAAATATTGGCATGATTGGTTTTCCTCCAATTCAAGCAGCACCGTGTTTTCTTCCATCAGTTTTAGAGGGAAAACCTACACCTGTGCTCATACCTGCTGCTATTGATCAAGATCCATACTGGCGAGTTACTAGAGACATTGCAGAAAAAATTGGATATCCAAAGCCAGCTCAGATTCATTCAAAGTTTCTTCCTGGTCTTGGCATGAAAGGAAAAATGTCATCATCCATACCCGAAACTGCCATCTTTACAACAGATAGTGAAGAAATAATTGATAAAAAAATATCAAATTCATTTACAGGCGGACAACCAACTGTTGAATTGCAACGTAAACTAGGAGCAAATTTTAACATCTGTCCTGTCTTTTGGTACTTGCGATATTTTTTTGAATCTGAAAAAGAATCTGATGAGAGAGCAAGAAAGTGTAAGGGTGGAGAACTGTTATGTGGAGAATGCAAGTGCGATCTCAAAGATGCGGCAAAGCCTTTCATTGTAGAGTTTAAAAAGAAACGCGAAAAAGCAAGAGATCAAGTAGAAAAATTTTTGTTCGAATAATAATATGAAAAAAAGAATCCTATGTGAAGACAAGTATGAAGCTCAGAAACTATCAAGTCTAATTTATGTAAAGGACAACAAAGAGACTTTTGTTTCAGGTATTTTGGAGATTATAGATAACGAGATTATTGTATCACTAAAGGATAAATCAGCACATAGTATTCTTTTAAAAGATAAATTAGAGGCAGAGTCTTTTGCCGATTTTATTCAGTCAGTTGTTGAAAAAACAAACAGGATAACAAATACTGAGGTTATTGAAAACATGGTAGAAATAACAAAGGAATGAACTATACCAATGCTTTATTCATTTCATCCGTAAGTATTTCCTGAACTTTTAGAAAATACAATCTGGTAGAATATGGCATTTCGTCAATGTGATTTTCTATTGCTATCATCAGATATCTCACAGCACGTTTTGAAATATCCAAGTTAAACTTCATTTGAAGTATAGGATCTTGTTTTACCTTTATCTTATCTACAAGCCATGGAGGAGCCATATCTTTTGCCTCATCTATTACTTTGTTATACCAAAAAGCGATATTTTCAGGATTAAGGCCTTCTTTTAGATTAGTAACATCATTTGACATTTTTCTTAACATTTGTTCAGTGATTTCTTTCAATGTCTAGTGCTGTAAATTTCCTGTTTTAGCACGCTTACTCAAAGTTAGAAAAGTTGTTTGTCAATTCAGCGCAAGTTACCCTCAGCATCAATTTCAGAATCCTTAATCCGTGATGTTGAGATGCGTTTGCCATCAGCTGCAAGAACCATGGGAACACTCACTATTTCTACTGGCAATAGTTGCTTTTCATGTCTTAGTTTATTTAGTATATGGCCTTGTCCTATGGTTTCTTCACTTACAATCAAAGCCTCGATTTCTTTTTCTAGTACTGCAGGCCCAAAATCATTGTCTAACTTGCTTATTTCAAATTGAGAATTTGGAAAATTTTTCTTTATTAATGATTCTAAAGTATGATATCTTTCAAGATAACTATGTAAAAGATTCTTTCCTTTTTTTGTAGCAAGTTCATCACTAGTAAGACCAATTATAACTTTAGACGAAACTGAGAATCCTTTTTGTAATAAAGCAAGATGGCCTTTATGTAAAATATCAAACGTGCCACCAAGCGCAACTAGATGGAATTTTGCCATGAATACATTTTGTTGCGGGTTAAATTAACTCTGTTGAGACTTCACAAGTACGACATTTATTATTGATCCAGGCGGGGCAAGCGGAATATTATCAGAATCCCACACATAGGTTTCTATAAAGTACGGTCCGTCAATGGTTGGATTCCAAGTTACTGTCACGTTATCACTTTCGCCAATAAATACACCTGAATATTTTCCAATAAATTGAACTTGACCTTCGAAATTTTTTACTTGTACATAATAAACATATGCCTGCGTTGTCTGACTTCCAAGATTTCTTAATTCACTTGCAATTTTTACCGGAGCACCAACCGGAATTGTAGAATATTTGTTACCTTGTAGATCTGTAACTAAGGTACCGCTAATCATAACTGGTAATGTTGCAGTAACATCTGTTACATCAGTGATAATTGACTGATAGTTATCAGATTCTGCAACAAGTTTGTATGATTTTGCATGGGAGTTTGGAGTAGAGGTTATACTGAAGCTGGATGTTGTTCCTGGACCAACATCAAGTGGTTCTGCATTAGATACAGATACAACTCTTTGAAATGCGTCATATGAAATTAGATAAATTGTAGTTCCAGATGAGATCAATGTTCCAGTATTTTTTATGGTTCCAGAAAGTGAGAGTTGCGATGCTATTTGTAAATGTCCAGGTACAATGCTTAGGACCTGTTGTTTAGATGAAGAAGAAGAAGTAAACCCTGCAATTTTGGTTTGAACGTTTTCTATAGCAGGATCTGATTTTGTTGATGAAATTGAAAATGGTGCCTTTCCGTTTCCTGGTATAACTTTAAGCAAAGTAGAGCCAGTTTTGTATTCCAAGGTATTAGAATTTTGATCTAAAAAGGAAATACCAATTGTGACACCTGTGATTGGAAAGTTATTGTGGTTAACAACCTCACCAAGTACTACCGTTGTACCGTCATCTGCCCTATAGCTATACGCAGGCAATATTTCCACGGTCAAACTAGTGTTTGATGGAAGTGTTTGGGCCCATACTAAATTTGACGAAAGTAATGAAAATGCTAACAAAAGTACAAGTGTAGATGCAATCTTCATACAATATTCACCTTGCTTTAGTGATTAATCATTTACTGTATATCATAATCTAAACAATGAGGATTAGAAGGTTTTACTAAACTTGCGTTGATTCATAGCATAAAAAGAAAATGAAGATTTTTACGATCTACTTTTTGCTTCTACGAGCGGTAATTACACACCAGTAAACGAATCCAGGAATCAATCCTACCATCAAAGGAATGTATACGCCCGCTTGAGTCCAATCTTGCATTTTTAAATTACCTATCCATCAAAAAACGAATATGGTATTTAAATCCATCTTTCATTATTACAAGAGTTGAGTTTGGAGATAATAGTCGAGCCTTGGAAAAGGCTTGTAATTCATGAAATTATAGAACATCGTTTTGATGATTTTGTTCAAATGGTAGCTTCCCAAAACCGAGCCATGGGAGGCGGAATACCTACCGTAAATTGGGCAAACGGTATTGTATTTTCAATGGGTGCGCTACCAGATACGGAATCGGTAGTTCAGGAAAAATTAAAAGGAATACTTCATTGGGGATCTGTAATTTTTGCAATTAAAGAGAGATTTGAAAAACAGATCATTAGAGAAAATGTGACTATTAATTTCAACGATGTAGGGGTTAATGAGATATTTGCAAAAGTTGCAGAGACACTTAAAAGGCAATCTAAATTTAAATCAGCCTAGTTTTTATTAAAAAATTTACTTCTTTTTTACCTTAATAATAACTAAAATTGTTCCTATTAGTGCCATAACAATACCAGCTATAAGATATACAGGCGGATCATGCTCGATTGGCAATAAAAAAATCCCTATTGTGATTATACCAAGATATAACAGCATTTTTGTATCAAATTCGAGCACCATTTAGGAGATTAATTACATGTACATTATAAATGGATTCAAGATATAGTTTGGAATTATTTTTGATCTGTGTTTCCGTCATAATTTAAGTACTGTTCGGAAGCTGGGTGTTGATGATCAAAAATTCTAACTGTTCAGATTCGGGTGTTGACTAACGCAAATAAAGAGCTTTTACAAATACTCGTGTTTGACGATATAATCTTAACATAATGAGAGAATATGCATTATATGCAGTCCATTCTTTTGTTATTCCTATTCCACGTGCAAAAATCATAGATTTTACTAATTGCATAAATTCATGTTGGAATTGTTTAGACTCAGTTTTGATTTTATGTGCAAAAAGATTCCTAATGTCTTTCACTTTTTTAATATCATGTATCAAATCATCTGGTAAATAATTCAATGATTCTACTAAATCTATTTTATCATTGAATGTTTTTTTTACCAATTTATTCGGTTTAGGAAATTTTTTGAGAATAATTCCGTTAAGTAATTGTTCCATGTATAATTGTGTTATCAGGACGCTTGCTCTAGGCTCACCACTTATAGAGTTTAATCGGGTTATCATATCAGAAAATGTAGCATCATCAGGTAGAAATTCTAAGAAATTTTCTTTCATTTTATAATTTTATCATATGAAGCAAGCTTAATCAAATTTTCAATTTTATTTTGCCCTAAGTCTAGCTTGATTCCAGCTTGTTCAGCAGGAGTTTTCTTGATACTATAAACTTGATTGAACTATGATAGAGATGGACTGGAGGGGATTTGAACCCCTGACCCCCCGCGTGCAAGGCGGGTATTCTACCGCTGAACTACCAGCCCATCGTATGGGATGCTAATCGTGCAGATTTTAATTGTTGCCTTTATGCAGGCAAAGATTTTATTGACTTTGCACTTTTGGGAACAGATGATAAAAAACACGTTCTTTCTGAATTCAAAAACTACAAAGCTATACTTGTAGTCTTTATGTGCAATCACTGTCCATACGTACAAGCAAAGACAAAGGCGCTAAATGAGATCTACGATAAATTCAAAAATGACATAATGATAATAGGAATAAACAGTAACGATCCAACAAACTATCCTGATGATAGTTTTGAAAATATGAAAAAATTTGCAAAAGAAAAGGGAATTAAATTCACATATCTTGTTGACGAAACACAAGGGATTGCAAAAAAATACGGTGCCGTATGTACTCCTGATCCTTTCCTTTTTGACCAAGAAAGAAAACTTGTCTTTCATGGCAGAATTGACAATGCCATGAGCCCAGAAGATACTGCTACAGAAAAAACTATGATCGATAACATAGAAAAGCTACTATCTGGAAAGAAAATAGAGAAGGATTTTGATCCATCTATGGGTTGTTCCATCAAATGGAAAAGCCAGCAAACTTAAATGACCGTTGACTAGAAAAATTTCTTGGGCCGATAGCTCAGCTTGGCTGGAGCGTTCGACTGATAAAAAGTACCGTGTAATAGCACCTGATTTACCTGGCTATGGATATAGTGACAAACCTTCTATTGATTATACCCCTGAGTTTTTCTCAAAGTTCATTTTTGATTTTTTAGATAGTCTAGATATAAGAAAAACACACATGATTGGCACTTCGCTTGGAGGTCAAATTGTAGCCGAATGCGCAATAACACAAAGTGAAATGATTGAAAAAATCGTCCTAGCATCGCCTGCTGGAATAATGAAGAGCTCCACTCCTACCTTAGATGCCTATTCAATGGCAGCACTATACCCAAGTTATGATACTGTAAAAACAGCATATGAAATGATGACTGGTTCCAAAAATGTTACTACTGAATCAATTGAAAGTTTTATTAAAAGAATGACACAGCCAAATGCAAAAATGGCATTCATGTCAACTTTACTTGCACTAAAAAATTCTCGACCCCTTACAGACAGGCTTCCAAATATTACAGCACCAACCCTGGTGATATGGGGAAAACAAGATACCTTGATTCCAGTCAAATATGCAAATGACTTTACTGCATCAATAAAAAACTGTCAACTAGAAATTATGGAAAACTGTGGACATACACCCCATATTGAAGAGCCAGTCAAGTTTTCACAAACTGTACTTAATTTCTTAAACCAGTAACTGGTTATAATATCCAATCAATACCAATAGATATAAATACCTCTGTTACCAATAGAAACCAATGACTGGTAACAATATTCAATATGATCCAACCGAGATGTTCAAAGAATGGATACAAAAAAGCGGAAAGGCCCAAGCGGATTTTATGAAAACATTTGGTTCTATGATGGGTCATCATAAAGCAGAAAGTTTTGAGCCTGTAGATACATTAAAAGATCTCATAAGCAAGGGATCAAAAGCTCAATCTGATTTTGTTGAAAATCTTGGCAGTATACAATCTAAAGCAATGGATAGTGCTTTCAAACTTGCACAAACAATGCCACAATTTGTGTCATGGGGTGCATTTAAGACATCGGTTGGAAGTAATGGAAGAATTTCAATTCCCGAAGCTGAGAGAGATGCACTTGGGCTAAAAGAGGGAGACCTGGTTCAAGTTGTAATCATTCCTATCGAGAAAAAAATCAAAAAGAGGGGGTGAAATAATGAGTAAGACAGCACAAGAAACAAAAGAGATCTACACAACATACAAACAGAACGTCGAAAAGTTTTTTGAGGATATTGAAAAAGCAGCACCACAATACCTACAATCAATAACTAATCTTCAACAAGAGTACACTTCAGCATGGAAAAACGTAATAGAATCCGCTATTTCACTACAGCAAGAATTTGCAACAAAAGCTGGAATAAATACAAACGTACCAGCAGCAGTAGTAAAAGCTGTAAATGATGTAACTGAAGAGGCAATCAAAGCAAGAGCAGTTCAGAATAAGGTAATATTAGCTGCAATTGATGCAACAAAACAAAATATCAAAACCTTCAATGAAAATGCAAAAGCGTTTACAGGATTAAATGAGAACCTTTTCCAATTCTGGATCTCTGCATTTACACCAACACGAAATTAGCATAAGGAATCTTTTCCTTTTTTTATTTTGATCTTTCACTTAGCCATTGGCCAAGCTCGGTAAGAACTTTTTTTTGCGAAAATGAACTTGCTATCATTCCTACATGACCTGTTGGATAAATCCTCATGGTTTTGTCCTCAGTTCCTACTGCATAGTATAGTGGCATACTACACTCAGGAGAAACTAAATGATCACCTACTGCAACCTGAATGAATATTGGCATTGTGATATTCTTGAGCGATACAAGTTGATTTCCAACATACATCTTGTCCTGAATTAGTAGATTTTCTTGGTAAACATCTTTTATCCATTGCCTGAAAAGTTCACCAGGTATAGAGGGCGTATCATGTAACCATTTTTCAACACGAAGAAAATTGTCAACATAATTCTTGTCATGTATGTTTTTGAAAAAGTGTATGTATTTCTCTACCCCCTGTTCAAATGGTTTCAAAATAGAAAAAACATAATACATGAATTCCGGTGGCATATTACCAATTGCTTTTACCATCTCATCTACATCCATGTGTTTAGCAAGGTTTCCAACAACTGTAGTGTCTTTTTTACCGTCAATCACAGGAGCAGTGACAACTAGATTTTTTACTTTATCTGGATGAAGTGCAGAATAAACAGTAGCCAGAGTACCACCAGTACAATAACCTTGCAGCGTGACTTTTTCTACATCTGCTTCATCACATACAAAATCAATGCAGTTATCTATGTAACCATTAACGTAATCGTCAAAGCCCTGATATTTGTCAATATTAGTTGGACTTCCCCAATCTATTAGGTAGACATCAAATCCCTGATTTAAGAGGTTTTTAATCCAACTTTTTTGTGGATGAATATCCAAAATATGATATCTGTTTATCAGTGCATACACAATAACAAGTGGAGTTTTATGCTGTTTTTGAATTGAAGAGTTGAAATGTAAAAGACGCATTTTATCTTCAGAATATGCAACATCATATGGAGTCATCTCAAGATTAATTTCATCTATTGCAGGCACCATTTTTGGAGCTTCGATCAAATTTTTATTAAATTTTAAAAATTCTTCAATTAATATTGGATCAATTTTTAATTCATTTTCCATTGTGTTTTACTCCAGATTTTCTTTCATTTTTTTCTAATTTACTTATCCTTTTTCGTAATGAGTGTAACTCTTTGTAAACTTCATTCAAATCACCTTTAGTTGGAACGTTTACAGACTCTAGCAATACAGCAAGCATATTATTCCAATGTTTAGAAAGTTCAATCTCACTTGATATTAATTTGCCAAAATTCTCTCCAAACTTTTCAGAATCAAAAAGTTGTGTAAATGCATTTTCAAATATGTCAATCCACACACGTTTTGAAGATTCGATATGTTCTATGTCATTTGGAATTTCTGGCATTTTAGTATTGAATCTTTTTTGTGATTCAGTCCAGGTGTCTGAAAGTTGTTTATAATATTCAGCAAGTTTAGTATTAAATTCTATAAGATCCTCATTTGCTTCTATCATTTCATTTGCCAGTTTTTTAGTCTGCAGGGAAAACTTTCTCATAGGTCCTGCAGATGTTAAAGCAGATGGTTTGCTTGAAATTAGATATGCCATATCAGTCCAAAACAATGAGAGGTGTTTGAAATAATCAGCAGCTTCTTTAGGATTTATTATGTTTTTAAATTCAGCACCAGATTCCATGCCAATTATGTAACAAGAGATCGCAATAAATAGATCGGCCCTTATCATTTATTGTTGATATTTAATTTAATATTCTGTCTCATGATATCTTATAGGAGAAGTAGCAATGGATTTTGAGATGCTGTGTAAAAAAGTACTTGAAACAGACCCTAAAATAAGATTTGCAGGAGCGATAAATGAGAAAGGCAGGCTTTTTGCTGGGGGGATGAAAGATGGCCTGAAATCTCTTGAAGATTCAAAAGATGATGAGATGTTATACATGGAATTAGTGTTAAGAACAAAAATGAGGCGTGAGTTTGATCATGTCTTGGGTCCAGTAAAATTTGCCATGTCGTATAGAGAAAAAGCAATAGTGATGAGCTTTCCTATGGATGAAAACGTTTTGTTAATTTCAGCTGAACAGGGATTTGATTATGCAAACGCTCCTTTTAAGATATTGAAACTTTTAGATCGTTAAGATTGTGATCTTTCATAAACTGTTTGACACCACTGTAATACTTTTTCAATATCCTCTGAAACAAAATCTGCTTCTTCTTTAGTCTTTTTTGCTAGTTTTGTACAAAAAACAAGATGTAAAGCCTTACCAAATTTTGCTTTTGATGCAGTAACAGCTTGGGAAAAGAACTTGATTGTACTTTCTGTAGAAGAAAAAACTACAATTACCATCAAACCTTGTTTTTTTACCCATACTTTGTTTAGAAATCTCTGTAGATCTATGTCAAACATGACATCAATAGCACTTGACATATCTCCTAGTTGCGATACTTTCCAACCTTCAACATGAAAAGCTGCAGATGCAGCTTGTGCCATAAGTGAATTTTTAGAATCTGCCGAAAAAACAACAATATTCTTTTTTATGTCTGTTTCCTGTTCAACTAGAATGACAAGATAAATCGAACCTAAGATAATGTCATCAAGATAATTTTTTTCAGATTTACCAATCTTTCCAGCATCATACGAATTTTGAACCGATTCTATTGCTGAAATAATTACTTCTGTAATTATCTTAGTAGGATTGGCTCCAGAATGAAGCGAATTTCTAAGTATATTATGAGCCTCTTTACTAGCACCTGAGAGCACATGCTGCAAATACTTATTTTTTAGCCGGAAAAAATCTGCAGGAAATTCAAATAATTCAACACCTTCTTCCATAAACCACAGGTTTACATTTCCTACGTTTTTTTGCTTTACAAGTCCCTCTGCAGCAAAGACTTGTAGATATTTTGTCATGGTTAATCTATTTATTTTTAGTTTTTCAGAAATCTCAATGCCTGAAAGGCCTGTTTTTGAATCATGTAAAATATCAATCAATTTTTCTTTTATCTTTTCAGATTGATAGCCACGAACCAATGATTTTGAAAATAACTTTTCTAGTATATAGCATTACTAAATTAACCAACAGGAACCTGAAATTTCAGGTCTCCTGCGGCCAGGTACTTGGTATGGTCTGGTATTCAGTACTTTGGTGTGGTCTGTAATTGCTTACGAGCGCACGATTTCATAATACAAATTTAATAAATAAAAAACGCGCATCTTTGCTACTAAATATTTAATAGATAGATCTTGAATTTTGAGGATTTTGAAAAGGTCGAAGAGATAACAAATGGATAACTTTAATTCAAAATTCTGCAAACAAAAACAATGAGTTGGATTGAAGATTTTACAGT
Source organism: Nitrososphaerota archaeon (assembly GCA_016201435.1). Lineage (GTDB taxonomy): Archaea > Thermoproteota > Nitrososphaeria > Nitrososphaerales > Nitrosopumilaceae > TA-20. The sequence continues at coordinate 13,720 of JACQCT010000018.1, forward strand.
TTTTAAACATGATATGTTTCTTGTATTTATTGAATGCAAAATTGACAATAGAGGAAATTGGCAGAGGGCTGACTCGCCACAAACAAGAATACCTTATGAAGTATTGAGGGCTTTAGATGGTTCTGAAAATAATGTAGTGCAGATCATAGAACCTGATGGATTAAGAAGGACTTTTCATGTTAGTCAAGGGGCAACAATAAGTCTCAATCAAAATGTTTTGTCATATCAATCTGGGCGTTTAGAAGAAATAACAATAGATGAAAAAGCCCAAAGTGGAAAGGGAAAGACTAGAGATATTTTACAATGATACGTGCTGACGGTTAACGCAAAGAAAATGTGCCATCAAGTTAACAATTCCAAATCCAGGGAACTGTAACATTACGGGCACGTAATTTTTCGTGTAACAGCACGGCACGTAATTTTTCAGTTAAAATCTATAGTTCCTTAACTACTCTAATTACTACATATCCGCCAATAGGCAATCCAACCAAAAGCGAAATAGCTTTTACCAAATCCCAAATATCTTTCCCATCACTTGCAGTGTTGATCATTCCTTTGCCTATTGGATATGTTGCCTGTAATGGAGCATATTCAGAATTTTGTACTATTTGGTCTGGAACTTTCCAAACTGCTGTCATAGCTATTCCTCCAACAATAATACATATGACAATGATTATGATTACTACACTACCGTCTATAAGATCATTAAACATTGTATCTCTGGGATCTCCGATCGCATCCAGATACTTAAATTTTAGGCGTAATTGGAGATACTTTCTTGTCAACTCGTCAAGAAATTCTTGTTTTTGTAAAGACTCGGCTCACTTTAGAAATCAGAGGACTATACTATGAGTCTATCTCTAATTTTAGATATTGATTCGATTCTTATCGCATCTTCAATGATTTTGTTATCGTATGTTGCCTATATGACTGGCAAAAAAGATGGATTAAAAAATGCTAGGAAAGTGAATTATTAAGAAAATGCTTTCCATGCAAACAATCCAGTTATTCCCACAACAACGATACCTATGGCAAGAAGAGGAACGAATGGATAAATCGTGTAACCGTAAATCAATGCGATTCCAAATCCAAATAATACTATTATACCAATTACTACACGCAGGTCATCAATACTACTCATATCAAGATGCGAATATGATGATTAATATTAATTTCCATGAGCCGACACGGAGAAAAAATCAACTATAAACTGATGGAGAGAGTTTAAGGCTTGCTTTCTCTTCTCAAATTTATGGCCAATTTTAGAAGTAAGGATGTATTGGCAGTAAGTGCCACTGTCATAGCAGGACTTTTGATCCTAACAACACTTCAAGCATTATCTACTAATCCGATACTAACAAAGATTGCAGAAATACAGGATGAATTTAATACAAAAAATATAGAATATGGTGCTAATGTTGAATCACAAATTAACTTAAAATCAGACCTTGCAAACACAAACAATACAGAAGAAAAAAAATACATTCAAACCGAACTTGACGATTTGAAATTGCAAGCATATCAACTAAAAGCACAAACATTAGGAATCGAAAACCAAAACTCTCAATGGCTCGGTCAAAGCAATCAGTTAAAAATTGCACAAAATATTCAAGCCTTAAGATTTACTGTTATAGCCATGATTGTACCTTTTGCTCTTGCTATTGCATCAGAGGCATCGGCTTCATTAAACCCTAAACAGAATACTGATGAAATGGCAACACCAAGAGGAAAAAAATTACTTTTGATTGGTGGTTTTGTTCTGTTGATTGGTTTAACCTTCATCTTCTCGTCTGTTTGGTTTTAGATTTTATGAGCCTCAACTTCTACCCTACTACCTTTGATAACAAATCTCAAAGCTTTAGGCTTTCCAAGATGTTCAATAACAGGTCTAGGTATGTAGCATTGAATACCTCTTGTCTCATGATACGTAATGCTGACCGCAAATTCCTTAGCGTCTTTTTGCCATTTGGGCATGGAATAGGGTTAGTTATCCACGTATATATATTTTCCACGTGGTTAAACAATACCTTAATATATCCACGTGTATATTATATCAACGTGGATAATAAAATGAATGAAAGAGAAGCAAGCGGAAAACAAATTGCAGAGAAACCAGACCAGATCAAAAGAATAGACGATAATTGGTATCAGGTAAAATCACAATCTCTCAAGTTTGATTCATGGTATGATGTGGTATCATCTGAAAGAGGTCTAGTCTGTGACTGTCCAGACAACCAGTGGAGAAAGGCAAAGTGCAAGCATATTTTCGCTGTAGAATTTTCAAAATTAATACGAAATACAGTTTGGAAGCAAGTAATAATTTCTCCATTATCAAATCAAAACTGTCCTTCATGCAAT
>JACQCT010000019.1 GCA_016201435.1 Nitrososphaerota archaeon
AAAATTACGAGTAAAATTGGCGAAAATGCCGGGGTCGCCTAGCCTGGTAGGGCGCGCGCCTGGAAATAATTTACCATAAAGCGCGTACTCGCAAGGGTCCGAGAGTTCAAATCTCTCTCCCGGCGCCTTGATTTCTTAAAAACAGAAGTTGATTTTTTACGAGTTGTCGTTATTTCCTAGGATGAAAAAACTTGCATATGCAGTGTTCTTTATGCACATTACAAACAAAACTTCTGGCATTACCTATGTGTTGTATGAACTCATGTCCACATTCACACTTTAACTTGTATGCTTGACCAATGGCAATTTTCATTGTGTCATAACGAGCATTTCAATAAATAAAATTGACGTAGCTTTTATCAGTAAATATCATAAGCAAGATTTGTTGATGAAAATAAAATCAGTATGTTTTAGTGAAAAATTATACGCGTTCCTTTTTAGCAACTAAAACGAAATATAGATCAGGCAAGCAGGATGATCTCCTGTCTGGAATCGTGTCCTGACACCATGTGAACCTGTTTGCCCTAATGTGTATTGTTTTGTAAATACACATCAGTTAACATTGTTAGTGAACAAAGCTGCACAATTCTTTATAAATCAAATTACCAATCTGTCCCACACATACAAGAATGCAATATTCTGCATTGGTGGCATGCGCTTTGCTGATAATTCCAGCTGCTGAGTTTGCTGACAACAGCTCTGCTACCTGAGAGTAACCATAGTTTTTTCCTCTTTTTATTTTCAAATATGACTTGTAGTGAGTTTTATTTAATTTAGGCAAAGGCAAAAAAGTTTCTCGACAAAGAGTAAAAAGGGAAAGCCCCCAGCTCACGCATAAAAACGGTGTACTAACTAGCGTTATGACGTCAATGTGATTTGTTTAGAAAATCATTTAATCTTTTTTGATATTTTTTAACATCATCACGATCTCCTTCTATATCATAATCATGTCTTATCTCATCCCATAATTCTTCTTCAGACAATTCTTTACTAATAGACGATTTTTTCTTTAATGTAACTTTCTTCAACCATTCCAATTTCGATTTTGTATGCCTGAAAGGTTTTTTCGAGACAAAAAATGGAAAGTCGGTAGAGATAGGCATTATTTCTGGAAAAAGGCAGTTGTAGTAATACAATAATCTACATCCACTTTTGAGATTCTTTTCTAGATCGTCTAAAAGTTGTTTATCAGTTTGAAGACCATAGAAAACAACAGTTGCTTTTGTAATATCCGCATCTTCCAGTTTATTCTTAAAAAGATTCTCAAATTTTCCTTTAACTATTCTGCCTTCGTTTTTTGGTATTTTCCGTTTTTCTAAACGCTCACATGATTTTTTGAGCCTACCTTCATTTTCTTCAATACCTACAGCTTCCTTTACTTTGTATTCTGTGAGTGCAATTATGATGTTTTGAGCCCAACCCGAACCTAGATCATAAAAAATATCATCGCTATTAAGTTTTACAAGATTAAACATTTTGCGAATTTGAGGATTTTGAAACATTATTGGAATACCATAGTAATCTTGTTCCATCATCTCAGTATCATCAATTAGAGAACCTTTTCTCATATTGACTACCCTGTTCCTTTCTTAAAATAGTTTAAGGAGATAGGTAATGAATCAACCATTTTTCCATCATTGATATCTTTTAAATCCTCAAACCACATGATGAAATTGCCAACAGGTATGATGACAAACAATTTATTTACTGCACATAAAACCGAAGATTAGAATTGAAACATTTCTTCTACATAACATCATTGGTTCTTGCTTTAGTTATGATAGGAATCACAAGCTATGCGTTTGCTGATAATACCATACAATTAGGCGTTCCATTTCAGCTAGGATTTAATCAAACAGCAACAGTACAAGATCTCCAAATAAAAATTGCAAATCTAACAGATTCAAGATGCCCTTCGGATGTTACATGTGTGTGGCAAGGCCAAGTAAAGATACTAATTGATATCAATAAAAACAACCAAAACCTTGGGAATTTCAGCTTGATTCTAAATGATAAAAACTTGGAAACTATGTCTTTTGATCATTATTCTGTCCGTCTGATCGAAGTTAATCCATATCCAATTAGTACTAAGAGGATACAGCTTTCTGATTATGACCTCACTTTGAAATTATCCTTATTGTCGCCATTAAAGCAACTCAAGTCTGGAATCTCTCCAGGACAATTTAGCTGTATGCCAGGTCTTACGTTGGTGATGAAATCAGAAGATAACTCTCCGGCATGTGTAAAATCTGCAACTATTCCAAAACTTGTGGCAAGAGGATGGACCACAGCGATATCATATTCAAACTAGTCTCATCTAGCTTATACCTTTACACAATCAATTAAAAGAAACGCCTCTATTTTGGTATCATTGGCAAAATGTAACGTGGCTGTAATTGGAGGTGGATTACTTGGAACCTGCATCTCGTACTGGCTTTCTAGCCTATATGATATCGAAGTTGTAGTAATTGAGAAAGAACCTGAAGTTGCAATGCATACAAGTAGTCGAAACACCGGTGTAGTACACTCTCCTTTTTATCTAAATCCTGAAAAAAAGGGTAATCTTGCCAAGGCAGCCTTTGTATCTCATGATCTGTGGAAGAGGTTTGCAGAAAAAAAAGGATTAACATGGAAGACTGTTGGAACACTAGAAATTGCATTAGATGACACACAACACAAGATTCTAGAAAAATATCTAAAGTGGGGTGTACAAAATGGTATTTCAGAAAAAGATCTTGAACTGCTTGACAGAAATGAGGTTGCAAAAAAAGAACCTAATGTATCCTGTCACTCTGCAGTATTTTGTAAAACAGATGTTGCTGTTGATTATGGCAAACTAACGCAAGAACTAAAAAATGAATCACAAAAAAATGGAACTAAATTTTTGCTAAACCACAAAGTAGAATCGATTGAAAATAAAAATGAACCAGTCATAAATTTTGAAAATAAAACACAATTGTCATGTGATTTTGTGATAAACTGCGCAGGAGGATACTCACTTGATATTGCAAAAAAGTTTGGTATAGCTGTGCAATATTCTAATTTGCATTTTAGAGGGGAGTACTGGATTGCACAAAAAGAATACACAGATCTTGTGAAAACAAATATTTATTCGGTTCCAAACTATCCTGACTTTCCATTTTTAGATCCGCACTGGATTTTACGAGCTGATGGAAGAAGCGAGGTGGGACCAAATGCAGTACCTGTACCAAGCCCTGAAACCTATTCTGGATATGTAGGAAACGTGGAGACATTTATCTCAAAATTAATTGATGTGGTCACTGGAAATGCAAGAAATCTGCTCCTAAATGCTGATTTTATGAATCTGGTTGCAAAAGAATGGCTAAGCTCTATCTCAAAGGTAGTCATGATTGAGAGAGTACAAAAATTCATCCCCCAAGTAAAACCTGAATATTTCTTAGAGCGTGGAACGGCTGGAATTCGTACCCCTATCATAACACCAGAAGGAAAATTTTTGCCAGATGTTATGGAGCTTGAAGGTCCAAACTCGTATCATATTTTAAACTATAACTCTCCTGGGGCAACTGGAGCGCCAGCTTATTCTGCATATGTTGTGAAATCGTTACAGGAAAAAGGATTATTGGACTATACTAAACATACAAAAGAATCAATTTGGAATTTCGAAAAAACCATTTAACTTTATATGTTTACCAATTCCCAGAATAGCTTCTATTTTATGTGAAATCTCTATGATTTTGTTGCTGTCAACATGACCTTCACAGGTGCAATAAACTATCAAATCATTATGATACCAAACCAGTTGATGCACCTTTGTTCTTGATACATGAGTAAAAGCAAGTTTACCTAATGCCCTACTAAATTTCTGTTCTATCTGTTTTGTGTTGTAGAGGTCTAGCGATAATAGTTCTTCTTTTCTTTGTGTCTTGACACTGTACTTTCCTTGTTTCATTTTGTTTATGATTAATTCTCCTTCTTCTCCCATGATTTCCACATAGCGCATGGTGTCATCTATTGCTAAAATTTCATACACCAGTTTGGTACAATCCACGATTTTTCAAATCCTGAAAATACATCTTTATTCTTTGCGTGTAACTAAAATTACAAACACTAGGAGTTTTTAGATCATCTGAAAATTGGAACCAAACTTAATATTTTGTGATACCCAAGCAAGCTTGTGCTTCCAGAACACTGCTCTATTAGAGAAAAGGGTGTAGACTGCCCAATGCCTCCTGAATTTATCATATCTGTCAAGGTAAAAGACGATGAATACATGGTTGGTGTGACATGTGATGGACACAAAAAGTCATTTATGGATAAATTAGGAATACTGCAAAAAGAGGGCAAGGTTCCAAATGGTACAATTTCCTTTACTGGATTAAAGGCAGTTGGCACAGACTGTATTAGAATGGACCCAAACGACCTGATTCAACTTTAGGTACATAAGTCAAGATAACTATACCTGAAAACAATTGTCAAAATTAGAATCTGCAGAGTTATTTGCTAAAGAGAGACACTCTGGAATGACAATTGATGATAAGACTCCATACTGGAAGCATTTGGAAGGAGTTGTAAACAGACTCAAAAACCTAGGAATTACTGATGAAGATCTCTTATGTGCAGCTTGGTTACATGATAGTATAGAGAACACTGTTACGACTTTTGATGATATTGAACAAAGATTTGGCAGCAAAGTTGCAGTCTTGGTTTTAGCATTATCAATAGACAAGAATCTGTCAAAGGAGAAAAGAGAACAACAATACGTAAAGCAACTAAAAGATGCATCGTGGGAAGCAAAGCTCATCAAACTTTGTGATATCTCTGCAAATCTCAAAGATCTAAAAAATGCATCTTGGTCAAAGACAAAAAAGTCAAAAGAGGTAAAAAAGAAATTGTATTATCTGAATTTAATAAAACCAGAATTGGTCAAAATCAAATCAGAAGTTCCTGGTATTCAGGGTATGATATCTGGAATAAACGAAGTATTGATTTCATTTAATCAAAGACCTATAGTTTTATGAGGCACCCTTTAGGGCTTGACCTGATAAATTGGATTCTTTCCAGATAATGAAAGTACTAGATTTTTGACACAAATTTCAGCCATTTTACTTCGTGTTTCTACAGTAGAGCTACCACTATGAGGCATGATTACCACATTTTCCATTTTGGAAAGAGGATGATTTGCTGAAATTGGTTCTGTTGAAAATACATCAAGGCCAACTCCTGCAATCATCTTTTTTTGTAATGCAAAAACTAAATCTTTTTCATTAATTATTTTTCCACGTGCTGTATTAACCAAAAACGCAGTCTTTTTCATTTTTTTCAATAATTTTAAATTTACAATTTCATTTGTTTCTCTATTATGAGGTACATGAATACTAACAACATCGCTTTTTCTAAACAACTCATACAATCCACAATGCTGCACACCTAGTCTTTTCTCCTCTTTTCTAGAAAGCCTAGTTCTGTTGTGGTACAAAACATTCATTTCAAAGCCTCTTGATCTTCTTGCTACCGCCTTTCCAATTCTTCCCATCCCAAAAATTCCCAGAGTTTTTCCATAAAGATCAATTCCCAAAAACTCGTTTGGTCCAAAGATCACCTTCCATCTGCCGTTACGAATTAATCTATCGCCTTCTCCAATCTTTCTAAAAATAGCAAGCAATAATGCCATGGTGAGGTCAGCTGTAGCCCGAGTTAAAACCTCAGGAGTATAGCTTACAACGATTCTCTTTTTTCTAGCATATTTCACATCAACATGATCATACCCAACACTATAGGTGCTAATTGCGACAAGTCGGGATGCCGCATCAATCACTTTTCTATCTATTCTATCATATGGATAGCAAACAAGCCCATCCTTGTCTTTTATCTTTGATATCAACAAATCTTTTGGCATTGGAATTTTCCCAGTATGAATTTCAACATCATATAGTTTTTGTAATTCCTTTACAGCAAAATCATGTAATGGTCTGGTGAGTAAAACTTTCACAACTATTTTCCTCACAAAAAGACAGATTTTAAGCTTTGATCCATTAAAAGATAAGCGTTTTAACACACGGTACCATAATCATGGTATCATGGAGATAATGGGAAGAGGTTTTCGTCAGATAATGCAGGAATCTCCAGGATACTTTCACATCGGCGTAAAATATTTCGGCTACAAGTTCTTTAATAAAAAAAGTCCAATTTACGGTTCCGCAGATATAATCAACGTATGTAATTTACACTGTACACATTGCTATTGGTGGTTAAACAGAAAAGAAAACGAGGAGCTAACAGTTGAACAATGGAAAAAAATCATTGATGAAAAATTCAAGAAAAAACACATTTTCATTGTTACTTTGGTAGGAGGCGAGCCAACAATGAGAATGGATGTCATAAAATTATTTGTCAAAGAATTTCCAAAGCGAGCATGTGTTGTATCAAACGGTACATTCCCACTCGAAAAAATCAAGAACTTGTACTTTTACTGGATATCAATAGATGGCACACAACAAGTTCATGATAGTATCCGTGGAAAAGGCGCATATGAAAAGACAAAGAAAAACATCATGGATTACATAGAAAAAAATGGAGAAAAGGCATGGAAGGATATTTGGATCTCTATGACAATTAACTCACAAAACTACAAGACGGTCAATGATGTAATAGAAGAATGGCAACCAATTGTAAATAAACTAGGATTCCAATTCCACACGCCATTTACAAAAGGTGATCCCTTGTGGCTCCCATTTGGACAAGAAAGAACCAAAGTAGTAGATAATATCATTGCAATGAGAGCAAAATATCCTGATTCTATCATAAATCCACTAAAACAATTAGAATTGATGAAGAAAAACTGGGGTGGGAAAGGAACCACACCTGTTGACTGTCCAACTTGGGCTATTTTATCAGTAGATCATATGGGAAGAGAAAAGATGCCATGTTGTATTGGAAGTGCAGAAAAAAGTTCCATGAAGCCAATCTGTGAAGAATGTGGTCTTGGATGCTATTCTGTAATGGTTGCAAACGGAATGAAAGGCTAGCTTTTAGTCATAGGCAATAAAATATGAATTTCTGTGCCTTTGTTTCTTCCTTCTGATTCTGCCCAAATCTTTCCACCATGTCCCTCGATGATTCCCTTACATACTGACAGACCTATTCCAGTGCCACCATGTTCTCTTGTTGTTGTAGTATCGGCCTGATAGAATTTTACAAATATTTTATCGAGGCTACCCTTGACTATTCCTACGCCGTTATCTTTTACAACTATCTTTGTAACGTTGTCTTGTGTATGTAGTTTGATGTGTATTTTACCGCTTTCTTTTGAACAGAAATCTAATGAGTTTGTAATTAGATTTGATAAGACCTGTTCTATTCTTATCTTATCACATAGACAAAAAATTCTTTCATGCAAATCAGTAGTAATCGAAATTCCATTTCGTTCAACTATTGGTTTCATTTTGTTCACTGTTTCTTTGATTATTTCTGAAATATCATAAGTTTCTTTTTTGAGTGTTAATTGTCCTAGTTCAATTTTTTGTGCATCCAAAATATCAGAAATCAGTTTTAAAAGTGATTTTGAACTTGATTTCATTATCACCAATCTGTTTTTTTGTGCCTCATTTAGAGGTCCTAAAACTTCCGATAGTAGAATATCTGTGTAGGAATTGATTGGAACTAAAGGGGTTTTTAGTTCATGCGTAATCATGGTCAAAAATTCATCTTTTATTCGATTGAGTTTTTTTAGAGCTTTGAACTGCTTCTCTATCTGTTTCTCTTTTGTCTGTAATTTTTCTCTTGCACGATAAATTTGTGTAAGATTTGTAAGTGTTGCGGTTCTTCCAATAATTTTTCCATTTTCATCATAAAGATTTATTCCGTTAAGCAATGTTGGAAAGATTGTACCATTTTTTCTTTTCAACCAAATCTCCTTTTGCGAAATAACACTGGTTTTTCTCCACTGATTCATGTCATTTGTCATATCTTTGATGCTTTTTTCTGCAGTATGATCAAATAACGACATGTTAAGAATTTCTTTTTTTGAATAACCAAGACTTTTGGCATATGCATCATTACAATCTGTAACAATTCCTTTTGTGGTTACTGAACGTAGTAGTGCCGGTGTTTTTTCATACAGATTTTTGTATTTTTTCTCCATTACTAACAAAAGATTGTTTGATTTTTTTAGATCATCTAATTGCACTCTTATCCTAATATAATTTTCTTGAATCTTTTTTCTTGCATTGTGAATTTCTGTGATATCTCTTATTGCAGTATTGCTTCCAATTAGGTGTCTTTTAGAATCATAAATATTGGTTGCACTCAATAATCCTAAAAAGATAGTTTTGCTTTTTCGCTTAAACCAAATTTCTCGGTTGCGTACAATTCCAGTTTTTTTCCAAATGTGAAAAGTTCTCCGCATCTCATCATAGCTTTCCTTTGCAATATGATTGAAAATAGATTTACCAATGATTTCTTTTTTTGAATAACCAAAATGCTTTGCATATGCATTGTTGCAGGCAATTATGATGCCTTGTGTATTGATAGTTCGCTCCAATATTAGTGAATTTTCGTATAATCGTTTATAGTCTAATTCTGGTTGGATAGTGCTGATTTTACTATGGGATTTTTTCCTGGTTGATATAAAACGTATTTTTTTGGGGTTTCGATTAACTGCATCTATTTTTGACGTCATAAGGTTATGGCTATAATACAAATTTCAAAGGATAATCTTTTCGGTATTTTATTTGATACAAAGACGTCTATCTAAGATAATTTCTATGATAACTCATTTATAATAAAATGTTGTAATGATACCAATTTGAAACACAAGGACGAGTTTGCAATTTGTGTCCAATGTGCAAACCCAATAGAGAAATGTGTTTGTGTTTGTCCTTTTTGTGGAGAGCGTGACAAGTGCGAGTGTGCACTTGGCGATGCAGCTACTGGTGGATAATCATAGCATTGTTAATATTTGATTAATGTCTAGGTTTGATATGTACTCTATAGATCTAACATGGGTTATAGGCGGTCCTCAAGGAGGCGGTGTAGAAACTGCAGCTAACATTTTTGCTGGTGCATGTGCAGCATCTGGTTTGAAAATATTTGGAAAACGTGAATATTATTCTAACATCAAAGGAGAACACAGTTATTTCGGAGTTCGAGTTTCAGATAAAACAATTCGCTCTAATGTAAACGGTGTAACAATGCTTGCAGCATTTGATGCCGAAACAATATTTCGACACGCAGATGATGTTTTCAATGACGGTGCCATAGTTTATGAGTCTGATCTTGCACCAATGAAAATAGAAGAAGTTCCTACACTAGACCGCGAGTTCAAGGAAAGACTAGTACAATACCTGACATCAAAAAACAGGCCGTTAACTATACAAGGAGCACTGGATGCAGCAAAAGAGCGCGGAGTCCAACTATATCCTGTCTCATTTAAGACGATTTTATCCAATCTGGCAGATGAAACACAAAATCCAAAGCTTAGGGGCATGTTTAGAATGCTTAACGTTCTTGCTGTTTCGGTATCGCTTGGAATCTTGAGTCTACCTTCTAATACTTTACTCAAATCAGTCGAATCTATTTTTTCAAAAAAGTCCCAAATTGCTGAGATGAACAAGCACGCAGCAAACTATGCGTATAATTTTGCAACTGCAAAATACTCAAAGTACAAGTATCAACTTTCACCAATCCAAAAGGAACCCGATACAATAATGCTTCAAGGTTTTCAATCAACGGGTCTTGGCAAGATAGTAAGTGGTTGCAGATTCCAATCATACTATCCTATTACTCCAGCTTCTGATGAAAGTGTATTTTTGGAATCAAATGAAACCTTTAATGTAGAAAATAACAGGCCAGGCTCTACAATGATTGTACAAACAGAAGATGAAATTTCTGCAATTGGAATGACAATTGGTGCAGCACTTACTGGAACGCGTTCTGCAACATGTACATCAGGTCCAGGATTTTCTTTAATGTCTGAAGCTCTTGGTTGGGCTGGAATAAACGAAGTGCCAATTGTAGTGACATTATACCAAAGAAGCGGACCATCAACAGGTCTCCCAACACGACATGGTCAGGATGATTTACAATCTGCAATACATGCAGGCCATGGAGATTTTCCAAGAATTGTTTATGCATCAGGGGACATGGAAGAAGGATTCTATGATACTGCAAAATGTTTCAACTTTGCAGAAACTTTTCAGATGCCAGTTATACACATGATGGACAAATTCATTGCAAGCACAGTTGCAACCATTAAACGATTTGATCCAAAGAAGATTACAATTGAACGGGGCAAGCTTTTAGAAAAAATTGAATCAGAAGATTACAAAAGATTTGCTCACTCTCCTGACGGGCTATCTGCACGCTCAAGACTTGGACTGGAAAAGGGAATATTTTGGAACACTGGAGATGAGAGCGATGAATATGGTCATATATCAGAAGATCCTGAAAACAGAATTTTCAAGATGGACAAGCGTGCCATAAAGCTTGAGCTTGTCCTAAAAACAATATCAAAGGAAGACCAAGCTACAAACTATGGTGTTTCAGAATTTTGTATAATAAGCTGGGGATCCACCAAAGGACCAATCTTAGATGCAATTGAGATGCTAAAAAAAGAAGGACTTGCAATCGGCTTTATACAGATTAAGCTATTACAGCCATTTCCAACTGATTACATCAAATCTCTGATAAAAGGAACAAAGACAATCATAGACATAGAGGCAAACCACACTGCACAGCTTGGCTCTTTACTAAACGAACACTTGGATCACAAAGTCGACTATTATATCGTAAAATATACTGGAAGGTCAATGACTTGCACTGAAATTTATAATTCATTAAAAAATATACTACAAAACAAGGCAGAAAAAAGACAGGTGCTAACATATGGTGTCTAATTTATCCGATTACAAAACAGAGGTCCACAATGACTGGTGTCCTGGATGTGGAGACTTTGGAATTGTAAATGCAATACAAATGGCACTGGCAGAAATGGAAGTTCCAAGAGACAAGGCTGCTATTTTTTCAGGAGTTGGCTGTTCTGGAAAGACATCTCACTTTGTAAACGTCTACGGAATACATACTTTGCATGGACGAGTCTTGACATTTGCACAGGGTGCCAAGCTTGCAAATCCTGAGATGACAATTATTGCAGCAGGAGGAGATGGGGATGGATTAGGAATTGGCGCTGGACACTTTGTTGCAGCTGGCAGAAGAAATGTTGATATGACATATATCATTTTCAATAATGGGGTATATGGCTTGACAAAAGGACAAGCCTCTCCAACTTTGAAGCTAGGATTGAAAACAAAATCACTTCCAGAACCAAATGTTAACCAAGCTGTAAATCCAATCGCACTTGCAATTGCAAGTGGCTTTACATTTGTTGCACGAGGATATGCATATGATGTAAGGCAACTAAAAGATTTGATTATTGCTGCAGTAAAACATAGAGGACTGGCATTTTTGGATGTCCTTCAGCCATGTCCTACATACAACGACATCAACACAAGAGATTGGTTTTCAGGAATGGATAACATCGACGAAATGACAAAAAAGCCACAACCAAGAATATACAAGCTTGAAGATACAAATTATGATCCTACCGTGCATATTGATTCACAAGAGGAAGAAAATGAAAAGCTAACACAAGCTATAATCAAATCAAATGAATGGGGTGAAAAAATACCAACAGGCATATTCTATCAAAATGAGCTTATTGCTCCATATGATCAAAGAATTGCAGACAGGATCCCAAACTATCTTGAAAATCCTCCATCTGTTCAGGAAATTGCATCTAACGGAAAACCAATCACAGATATCTCAAAGATGTTGGACTCACTTCAAGTCTAAAAATTATTCAATCTAGACAAAAAAATCAAAGACCTGATTACTTCAGGAAAATTTTTCTAGAAACCATCAGTAAATTTATTTTTTTTATATTTTATTATGAATGATACTGGAGACAATCTAGGCACGGTTTAGTCGCACCATACAAGGGGGATGGTAGGCATCAGGAACGAAATAAGTTATTAGCATGTTGAGTTTGAGAGTATTTTATCGTTGAATATATCAGAAGTGAACAAGGTATTTCGAAAATCTATAATCAAGGGCTACTTTGAACCAAGCCTTCTGAATCTCGATTTCAAAAAATCAAACATCAAGCATCCAACAATTCATGACGAAGGTCTCATGCAATCCCATCTATTGCATCTTTTTTTTGACATTGATACAGGTGGTGACTATCCTGATGGAGACGAGTGGTTCATGGCAGAATATTTGTTCCCTTATAATATAAAAATTCCAGACACAATGAAAGGAACAGATTATTTTAGTACAATGTCAGTTGGAGAAGGAAAAAACTTTTGGCGTCATCGGGAAATGATCCGTTATAAATACGGCAAATCAAAAAAACTAGAAGAGGCTCTTGAATTTTTGGAAAAAAAATACCAAGAATTACAATCGATGTTAGAGCCGCTAGAAAAAGAAATCAAGTAAGTTTCCATTCATTTTTTGAAAAAACATATGTCATATCATTAGAATCTGAAGTACGTACATTCCACTTTCCTATTGTCTCATCAAATTCATAAATTATATCGCTGATATTTTGAGGAATTTTTCTTGGATCAAGCTGAAACGGAAGAAGTTCCAAAACAAAATCTATTTTATCAATTGCAGTGTTAAACCATGTGTTTTCCTGTAAATCCACAACAAAATTTATGTTTGGATTACCAGCAAATCGAATAAAAATTTGCAATGTCGTTCCATTTCCCCTGCGCCTTTTTAGCTCTTTTAGTAGTCCTTTTGTTTTATCCCATCTTGCATTTCCAAACCATTTGAAAAATGCTTCATTAAATGACAATGGAAAAGCGATATCTAGCATCGTAGTATAGTCTTCGTATTGTTGAGGAACAGGATGTTCTTCTACCCTGAACATGCCATTTAACAATCCATAAAGTACCTCGAATTCCCAAGGTGAAATCCCGTAATGTTTTAATGATGCTACAAGCTTGGAACTCATTATTTTTATTAGTGAAAAAATCTAATTAAAGGTTCTAGATTGTAAGCAGGTATTTTATAAGATAAATAGATCCGATTGTTCCAATTACAAATACCATTGGCTTCCAAGCAAAGACTGGGAAACTAGGCGTCTTGAGCTGGATTTTATAATTATCAAAGACAGTCTGTACGTATTTCTTTATTCTTTCATTCCAAATCTTGTATTCTATTTGGTGTTTTTTTAGTAGCATCTCGACTTCATAAAAGACAGGAGTTCTTTGACAAAACAGGTGTTGCAAATAATCTCTTGAGACCTCCACTTCGGCCTGGATGGCAACCAATCCCTTTTTCATCTCAAGCAGTCTTACATGCATTTCCCATGGTTTTTTCAATTTTAATGAAAGGCCATGTCCTATCTGCAATGGTTGCTTGTGTTCAAATTTGACATGGGTAAAGCCCTCATGTGAAAATATCTTCAACAACTCATCAACGCTATTTTTGACAACGATAGTTAGCTGTTCTACGCCCTTCCTATCTACTGATATCTTTTCTCTCTTACCATCAAGTAGGGATATCGTCTTTGGATATTTAGTCAGGAACTCTACCATCATAGCTCAACCTCCATTTGACCTCTATTAAAAGTATGACTGTTCTAGTTTTTCGTTCCTAGTCCACGAACGTAGACACACTGGTCATGTGAGATGGCCATCTCATGCTGGCTTATCTTCCTATCTGTTATTTGTGCCTCCGAGTTTTTTATTATACAAAATGGAGTGGTATCCGAACCCTCTCCCATCTTAAGATTTGCTATTGATGCAAGGTTATCAGCTACTGCCTGAAACGTAACTTTGAGAGGATTCCCAAAAAGATCTTTTTGTCCCCGTATGTCAGATAGTGGTTCTATTCCTGCACATGCAATAGCAATGCCAACTGTACCAACTCTTGCAGGCATTAATCGACTGTCTATAATTATGACTCCAACATGTATCAAATACTTTAAGAAAATTTTTCGTCTCAGTTGTTCTGCAACACGATACGCATCTATGGGATACAAAATTATCTTTCCTTTCGGTGCATTTGATTTGTCAATTCCTGCGTTTGGGGCCATGATGTTATCGGATGATGTAATTACAAATCCAGGTACTCCGCCAAAAATAGTGTCAGACTCTCGCAGTATGATTTCCGCAATCTTGGGATTGATTTGAAATTTTTTACCAAGTGATTTGGATTCTTCAGATGGAACAACATATTCATAATCAATAACCCGGCCTTGAGAATTTGCAACAAACTTGCTTGAAATTATAATTACATCCCCATTTTCTAAGGTTATCTTGGTTCTTTGCAACGAACTAATCAAGGATTCAAAGAGATCAAATTCTTCTGTTTTTATCTCTGATTTTATAGGATAAACGGAGAGAGACATGATATAGTTTATTCACCTTTACTTTTTAGCATTCTGCATGCCTACGTATATTTTCTTGTCTTTTTCACAACAAAGACTATACCGCCAACAACTCCAGCTGTACCAACAGCTATTGCGATTGCCACATTATTCCAAGCTGAACTATACTCAGGTATGGACTGTGAGATGATCTGTTGTGGTGTATAAGATGAACTATTCTGTTCATGACTATTTACAAGAGGATTGGTTTGTACAATTGTTGATTCAGATGATGCAGTATTGTTTTCAATCATCATAGAACTTGGTTTCTCAATATTGTTCTGAGAAATGTTCATTTGTTGAAGAACATCTGATGTATGGTCTGGACCAGATCCGCCCATTTGATGTGGAAGTTTTCCTATTACAGCTAATGCTTGTCTTATCTGTTCATCATTCCACCCAAGTGCTCTTAGTTTGTTTTCAAATTCTGTGCCGGTAATCGTTCCATTCTGATACTCCTTTATTACAATATTACCATTCTCGGCAACCGGTGGTGGAATTGATGGAGAACCAGGAGTAACAGTAAACTGGACAGTTTTTGCAGTATAGCTTTGTTCTAAATTAGTTTCAAGTGACCAAACAAACTTGATTTGATATGTACCTGTTGGCTCGTCTTTTGTGTTACATAATGTAGAGTATCTTTGTACTGTCTTGCCATTTAGAACAACATCACAGACAGAATTTTCATAACCATTAAGAAAGATAGGATTTGGATTATTTGTACTAAATAATGAAAAGGTTATAGTTCTATTTCCAAAGTTTTGTTTCAATGCGTCATCATGTGTATAAATTGGAAAACAGTCTTCTCCCCCACAATGGCTTTGTACTGTTACTCCAAATGGTTGTGAGAAAGGCAAATAGATGTAAAGATCAGGATACGGATATGTTTCCTTTGAGGTATCAGGAAGATGTGATACTGTAATGGTAATCATTGTGCCAGGTGGACCTGATGAGGGAGTTATTGTAACATCTGGACTACTAAGTGTGCTGAGATCTGTTGTGGCCCATGCAGAACAATAAAATGGAATTACGATCAGTACAGATAAGCCAAGTAAGGTTGATCTTCTCAAACACACAAAGATCAAATCCATAATTAATAAAATTTAGGACTAAATCATCAGTGATTGTTATCTTTTTGTAATACTAAATTAGTTTATTATTGTGGGATTATTCGCCAAAAAAGAAGAATTTTGTACTATTTGCAACAAAGGTATTTTTCATAAACATAAACCAAAGCGTGATTGGAATGTTGAGGGTCCACTGTGTGCAGATTGTTATGTTGATGTAATGAAAAAACACTATGAAAAAAATAATGAAAACGAATGTGTTGTGTGTGGAAAAGAACCAGGATCGTTTAGTTTGTGGAAGCCAAAAAAGGAATGGGATGTAAAAGGCTGGCTTTGCAAGACTTGTTTTGATGAAAAGGAAAAATTAGACAACGAATCAAAAAAATTCTGTAGTATGTGTGGTACCAAACTTGGTTTTATCAGTTATAGCCCAAAAAAAGAATGGGGCATCAAAGGGTATATCTGCAAAATTTGCTGGAATTCAAAAAATTAAGATTATAGTATAATGATTATATTTTATCGAAATAGTTTAGCTTGGTGAATTCATTTTCAATTTATTTTTTCTGACCTTTCTTATGTAGATGACAGCAAAAGCTATTCCAGGTAAAAGTACGAAATAAAGCAGATATTGCATCAAGTTGTCAAACATCAACTCTTGTGTTGATACTTTAGGAACTATTCTATAGATTACACCATCTGATAATGAAACTATATACAAGAAACCATCTGGTCCTGCTACAACATCACTCATACACCCAAATCCTGTTCCAAACATTATTTCATCCATGGAATCTCCTATATCAGCAACTTTGTCAGCTAGTTGAGGTGATTTGAAAATAAAGCCGTCTCTATTATCATTTAATTCGAACCTGTATAGATTTCCATTGTTACAATCTCCAACAAATACGCTGTTTTTGTATTTCTCAAACTGTGGGGAATTGACAAACGCTATTCCTGTTGGCGCAACTGTTTTCATCCAAGTAAACTGTGGATCATGATAGCTATATCCAGGATAACTTGGAAGTCGTGCTAACTGGGTTTTATTTGCAGGACCCATAATGACATCCCATCCACTGTTAAAGTTTGGTGGCACTATGTTAACTTCATCGCCAAAATCAGGACCATTTTCGGTATCCCAAAGTTTTCCAGTAATAGGATCAATGGTTAGACCAAAACTGTTTCTAATACCCATGGCATAATACGGTCCAGGTGGAACAACTCGATACATAACACCAGTATCATTTGGTTTGCCCACTAGGTGATTCTGCAGCTTCCCATATTGTCCTGCATCTCCAAGAACAATGTATACTGACCCATTCAGATCAGTTGTCATAGCTCCACCGTTATGGTAAGTTTGTGTTTGAGGAAAATTCTTTATGAGAGTTTTATGTATCAACGCACTTCCGTTCCAATCATAGCTATAGATCCTCTTACCTAGCGGCGGTCCTCCATTGAATGAAGATTGTGTAAAGTAAAGGTACACCTTGGTTCCAACATGAGTAATTCCAAGCATTCCTTGTTCTCCTATACTTGTGACATTTTCATGAAGTATTGGCTTTTGTTGCTGTACGCCATCTCGTATAAGAGTAACATTGCCTGATGATTTTTCTAACACTAGTATGTCATTTTTATCCACAAAATCCATTGTGGTTGGACTGCAACAAATACCTGAAACATATTTTTGAACTGCAAAATCATTGTCTTTTATGCTTGTTTGAGAATACGCAGGCAAAATTATGCAGGCAGGTAATACAATAATCAAAAATAACCAAAATTTCACTAACTAATCCTCTAAATTACTACTTATTAAATTTCAAGAAACAAAGTTTGTCATTGAACCGTTTGCGATATTCGTCATGATGTATATGACAAAATCGACTCATTTTCTTCTGCAAACCTTTTAATTTCAAAAAAGCCCAGTTCAATCAAATGGGAATGAATATAACAGAAAAGATACTTGCCAGAGCATCAGGAAAAACCAGTTTAGCTCCTGACGATGTCGTTTTTGTTAACGTAGACAAGGTAATGGTTCATGATGTTTCTGGACCTGGAGTGATAGCAGTATTTGAAAAATTGAAAAAACAAGGCATGAATATAGAAAAGCTCTGGGATCCATCCAAAGTCTGGGTTGCAGAGGATCATTTTGTCCCTTCTGCAGATAAGATATCTGCTCAAAATATAGTACTTCTTACCAATTTTACAAAAGAGTTTGGAATTTCAAAACACTTCAAGTATGGAATGGGTCAGTACGGAATATGTCATACGTTATCACATGAAGAGGCAATGGTTTTACCAGGTGAGGTCTATGTTGGAGGAGATTCACATACTAATACCACAGGTGCGCTTGGCACATTTGCAGCAGGTCTTGGGCATACCGATGTTGCCTATGTTTTGTTAAATGGAAAGATATGGTTCAAAGTACCGCCAACAATTTACTTTAAGCTAAACGGCAAATTACCAAGTCATGTAATGGCAAAAGATTTCATACTAAAAATTATTGGTGACATTGGTAACGATGGTGCTGCATACAAGACAATGCAATTTGGAGGTAGCGGAGTTTCTGAAATGTCAATTGAAGAACGTCTTACTTTGACAAACATGACTACAGAAGCTGGAGCAAAAAGCGGAATCATAGAACCAGATCAAAAACTCAGAGACTATCTATCTGCTAGAGGTGCAACAAAATACAACGAAGTTCATGGAGACCACGACGCACAATATGAAAAGTTATATGAATACGAAGCATCTGAACTTGAACCAACTGTTGCAAAACCATTCTCGCCAGAAAATATTTCTGTAGCACGTGATTTATCCTCAATTGAGCTAGACAAGGCATACATTGGTTCTTGTACTGGTGCTAAACTTGAGGATCTAAGAGCAGTAGCAAAGATTCTCAAAGGAAGACATGTAAAAATTAGAACCGAGATCTTGCCAGCAGCAATTTCAATTTTCAAAAAGGCAATGGATGAGGGATTCCTTAAAATTTTCATGGATGCTGGAGTAGTTGTTGGTCCACCAACATGTGGTGCTTGTTGTGGAGCACACATGGGAGTCTTGGCAAAAGATGAGGTTTGCATCAGTACTACAAATCGTAATTTTCCAGGAAGAATGGGACATTTAGAATCAAAAACATATCTTGCATCGCCACTTGTTGCGGCAGCATCAGCTGTAACTGGAAAGATAACTGATCCGAGGGATTTAAAATGAAAGGCTCTGTAATAAAATATGAGAAAGACAATATAGATACTGATGTAATCCTTCCAGGTCCTTATCTTAAGATTCATGATTACAAAGAACTTGCGAAACACGCAATGGAAGGTTTGGACAAGGATTTTCATTCCAAAGTAAAGGAAGGTGATTTCATACTTGCAGGCCGTAACTTTGGGTGTGGTTCATCAAGAGAACATGCCCCCATAGCACTTTCGTATTCGGGAATAAAAGCAGTTTTGGCTTTGTCATTTGCAAGAATATTTTACAGAAATGCAGTAGATGGTGCATTTTTGTTGCCAATAGAAATTGATGAAAATGCATACAAGGATATTTCACAAGGTGATACCCTTGAGATTAACATTGGAAAAAATGAAATAAAAAATTTAACCAAAAGCAAGACTTATCCGATGAAGCCTTTTCCTGAATTAATTGGAAAGATTGTTGCTGCAGGTGGATTGTTCAATTACAAACCATAAAAGATATCCTTTCAAATTTTTCTGTATTATTCTAGATTCAAAAGATCAGGAAATGATATTTATTGAGGATTTCTGATGCAGAAAATAATTGACTCAAAATTACATAAATACCGATACTGTCAAATTAACGGAAATCTTAAAGCTAGATGATTCTATTAGGTTTGTAGGTAAAATAAAAAATCGCAAACTGCATTCATTTGTGAGACGTGAAAACAAAACGCCCTTGCTTAATGAGGAGTTGGATAATATGGCTCACTATCAAGCTTCGGTGAAGGCAAATATGGAAAATATGTTTGATAGTACTCTAGGCAAGACAAACTGGATGATTACCTCAAAAGAAAAAGTAAAACTAATCACGCTTTTCTTAGATGATGGTTTATTGATATTCTCTACAGAATCTGACGCAAATCACGATGAAATAATCAGAAAAATTCAAAGTTTGAATCTAAATTTCAGTTAATCAAGATCAAGATTTTTTATACCATTATATCTTGCATCTGCAAAAGAATCTCTGTATAATGTCACAAACACTATTTGAGAAGATTTGGAATTCTCATATCGTATTAGAACAGGATAACGGACCTTCCCTACTTTATGTAGACAGGCATCTTGTTCATGAAGTAACATCGCCGCAGGCTTTTGATGGATTAAGAATGAATAAACGAATAGTACGAAGAACTGACCTCACGTTTGCTACAATGGATCACAATGTTCCAACAACTGACAGGTCGTTGCCAATTGTAGATCAAATCTCTTCAAGGCAAATCCAAGTATTGGAAAAAAACTGTAAAGATTTTGGAATTGAATTATTTGATATCCACAGCCCAAATCAAGGAATAGTGCATGTTATTGGTCCAGAACTTGGTATAACATTGCCTGGTGCCACAATTGTTTGTGGAGACAGTCATACTTCTACACATGGCGCCTTTGGGGCATTAGCATTTGGAATAGGAACAAGTGATGTAGAACATGTCTTGGCTACTCAATGTATCTGGATGGAAAAGCCAACAACTTTTGAGATCAAAGTAGAAGGCAAGAGAAAAAATCTACATGCTGTTACTGCAAAAGACATCATACTTTCTATTATACGACAGATAGGAACAGCTGGTGGAACTGGTACAGTAATAGAATACCGAGGAGAAACAATATCGGAACTTACCATGGAACAAAGAATGACAATTTGTAACATGTCTATTGAAGCAGGTGCAAGAGCTGGCCTTGTTGCTCCTGACGAAAAAACATTCGAGTTCTTACGAGGAAAGAAATATGTTCCAAAAAATTATGATGAACTTGTAAGTTATTGGCGTGAAAATCTAAAAAGCGATACAAGTGCACATTTTGATAAAAGCTTTACACTACACGCTGACAAGATATTGCCGCAAGTATCATGGGGAACAAATCCTGCAATGACTACTGATGTGACAGGGATTGTGCCGTTTCCAGAAGAATATTCTAAAGGAAATCCAGATGAAGAAAAGGCAGCACACAAAGCATTACAATACATGAATCTTAAGCCAGGAATGCAAATCACAGAAATTTCACTTGATCGAATCTTCATTGGTTCTTGTACGAATTCAAGATTAGAAGATTTGATTGAAGCATCAAAAGTCATCAAGGGTAAGAAGATCTCACCAAAGGTGCGTGCGATGGTCGTACCAGGTTCACAACTCGTAAAAAAACAAGCAGAACAATTGGGGCTGGACAAAATTTTCAAGGATGCAGGATTTGAATGGAGAGAATCAGGTTGTAGTATGTGTCTAGGAATGAATCCTGATATTTTAGCATCTGGCGAGAGATGTGCTAGCACATCAAATAGAAATTTTGAGGGAAGACAAGGTGCAGGTGGAAGAACTCATCTTGTCAGTCCTATTATGGCTGCTGCTGCTGCACTAGCAGGTCATTTTGTTGATGTAAGAGAATTGGATTTGAATTAACATGGAACCATTTAAAAAAATAAAAAGCATTGTCATACCTCTTGATAAGGTAAATGTAGATACTGATCAGATAATTCCAAAACAATTCCTAAAACTAGTGCAAAAAACTGGATTTGGTCAGTACCTATTTTATGATTGGAGATTTGAAAATGGAGACAAACCCAGAGAAGACTTTGTCTTAAACAATCCAAAATACTATGATTCAAAGATATTGCTTACAAGAGACAACTTTGGGTGCGGCTCTAGCAGAGAACATGCTGCATGGGCTTTGCTTGATTATGGATTTAGGGTAATAATAGCTCCATCTTTTGCAGATATATTTTACAATAACTGTTTTAAAAATGGAGTTTTACCAATAAGGCTTGACTCTCAGAGTGTAGAAAAATTATTCAACAATTCATTTGAGATAGAAGTTGATTTACAAAACCAAACTATAACTACTGGTGATACTGTCATTCCTTTTGAAATAGAACGTCATAGAAAAAAAACACTACTTGAAGGATTAGACGATATCGCTGTCACTTTACAATACGAAGATAAAATAACTATGTATGAAAAATCTAAATCCAAATCTTAGGTTTTCATTTTTTTGATTATAGTTTTTACTAATTTCTGATTCCTTTCTATTTTTGTTGGTGATTCTACATCTATCCAAGGAGTTTTTTCTATGTCAAAAGCATTGATTGATTGGTTTTTTGATAACCCTTGTAAAATATCATATGATAAATTGATCTGTTTTTGTTTTTTCTTTTTAGACTTGATTAACTTTAAAATTTTTGTTGCAAGTATGTATATGCCAAGACATTCTACCATTGCTAGCTTGATAATTGGTTTCTCTTTGAATTCTACAATCAAACCATCTTTTACAACAGCATAGCCTGTTTCCTCTTTTCTATAGCATCTTGTAGCAACACAAGCAATGCTTTTCTTTTTCTTGTAGAATTTTAACATCTTTCCAAGATCAAGAGGAGTAAGGTTGTCTACAAACCATAATAGGAATTCAGAACTTTTTCCCAAAAGACTAGATAGGTGAACAAGGTCTCCACCGGTACCACTTTGAGAATCCTGAACAAATCTTATTTTTTTCTTTGTTGTTCTATTTTCAAAATATCCCTGTATCTGATTGCCAATTCCGTTATAGTCTGCAAGAATAATTACCTCATCGATAAAACCAAAGGAAGAAACATACTGTACTATGTGATCTATGAGAAGTTTTCCATCTATCGGAATCATTGCCTTTGGAAAATAATCTGTAAATGGCTTGCCCCTTGTACCCAGTCCACCAGCCAAAATTACAGCTTTCAAATCTTACCTGTATGATTTCTGTTTTCTTCTTCTGGCACTAGGTCCACCAAACTTTTTGGGTTCTTTTCTCCTATCATCTCCGCTTAGAAGATGTTTATCAAAATCAGTAAGGCGCTTTTTAAGATCCTCGCGAACTGTTTTTGTAAATGGATGATCCTTTGGTTCCTTCTTTGATTTTGTCCAACCTGTCATTGCTCTTGATATTGCTACAGAAGATGCATAGGCTTGTCCCATGAAACCACCACCGCTTACTCTAACGAAAAGATCAATTTTATCTCTTAAATCTCCAGCAACCTCTAGTGGTACAAGCATTATTTCTCTTGCAGTTTCTTGTTGAACCATCTCTACTGGAATGTTGTTTACTCTAACCATGCCTACTCCTTTTGCAATATGAACATGTGCTCTTGCAGATTTCCTTGATGCAAAGTAACTTTCTACTCTAGTAACCATTATTCGTGCCATCCTACTAATTTTCCAAGATCTCCTATACTGGTATAGTATGGAGAAGGTCTTTTGATCTTTGCATCATCGAATTGTTTCGTTGTCATTGATTTAAGCTCATTCGGTACACCCAAGTATGCTCTTAGTCTTTTGAATGCGATTTTTCCTGATGGTTTTTTTGGCAACATTCCTCTTACCATTTTAGTTATCATGGTATCTGGTCTTCTTGGGTGAAATGGACCAAACTTTGGATTGTTAATACTTGCAATCTCTAAAAATTGTCTATATGATTTTATGATGGCATCTCGATCTCCAGTTAACATGATGTTTTCACAATTTACTATGGATACTCTATTTCCATTAATCAAGAGTTTTGCTACATGTGAACACAATCTTCCTGCAATCATGTTTGTTCCATCTACTATGATGTTCTGAACCTGTTTGACTTCCGTCTTTGTTTGGATTTGTTGTTTAGCCAATTATTATCACTCCTTTTCCTGTTGGGTGACTTTTTATTAGATCAGTAAAGTTGAGAATCTTTCCACCAGAGTCTAGGACCTTTTTGGCACCAGAAGTAGAAATAGAAAATGAACAAAGTGTTATTTTATGTGAAAGATAACCAGTTCCAAGTACTTTTCCTGGAACAACAATTATGTCATTGTCTTTTACAAATTTATCTATTTGACCAATATTGACTGTTCTTCTAGCACTAGATGGTTTGAGTGCAAGTTCGGCTAGTCTTGACCATATTGGGGCTTTGTTTTTCTTTGATGCTCCTTTGAGTTCCTTTGCCATCTGCATTACAACTTGATTGGTCATTTGTAATATTGCCTTTTTTAACCCAAATATAATGCATGCTCAGTCAAGGGTAGAAATTACTTGTTTGAAGCTATCTAGTCTTTTTGAAAGCTCTTCTACCCCAGCTGATACTATTTGAGCTGGCGTCAGTGCGCCAGTTGTTTCTATAGTTAAGACGTGATCTTCAGGATTTCCAGTTTCTGTTAATACTGAAACTGTAGCAGAATTCCATTTTGCGTGTTCAGTCCCCCTTCCTAATCTTGCATATGCTTCAAGCTTTAACTTTTGATTTGGTGCAAGTTCGATAATTGGAATCTTGTCATTAACTGGTTTTACAACTTCATCTTCTGAGGTAAGCTCAGCTGATGTGACAGTTCTTGTAGTATCTGCAGAGCCTGCATCGATCATTAACATTACTCTGCAACGAGAACACCCAACCTCACTATGGCAATCACAATTTGATGCTTCAACAAACCTTGTCAGGTCTGTTTTTATTGGAATCATTGCAAGTCTATGGGCTACACCCTCGTCTGCAAGGACAGAAGAATTTTCAATTATCACTACATCATCGATAGCAAAAACAGGCACTCCGGTAAGGCAAATTCTTCTTAATGCGTTGGCATATTGTAATGGTACGTTCTTTAATTTAACAACAATCTTTCGTTCATTTTGCTCAATAATCTCTAAAGAAGTCAAACCTTAGAGAAAACAATCGTTAGTCCAAATAAAAATCTAGCGAGTTTTTCCGTATAGATAAATACCAAAGTTGAATATCCCAATTATGGACAAGCCATCTGTAGTCAGATTTGCAGTTGAAGGAGAAAAATTCGAGATTCTTGTAAAGCCAGACCCTGCACTTGATTTCAAGTTGGGAAAAAAGAAAGACATTTCCTCTATAATGATCTCTGAAGAGATTTATTCAGATTCTAACAAGGGCACACGGGCATCGACTGAAAAATTGATGAAAGCATTCAAGACAACAGATCAAACTGCAATTGCGACCATAATTCTTCAAAAAGGTGATCTTAACCTAACAACAGATCAGAGACGAAAGATGGTTTCAGAAAAACGTAAACAAATTGTAGAATTTATTGCCAAAAACTTTGTTGATCCCAGATCTCATCTTCCCCATCCTCCACTTAGGATAGAGCAAGCCATGGATGATACACGAGTATCGGTTGATCCATTCAAAAATGTAGATGAACAAACAAAAGATATTGTTGAACAACTACGTTCAATAATACCATTAAAATCAGAAAATATGCTTCTTGAAATTCTTGTACCAGCACAGTTCGCTGCACAATCTTATTCAGTTTTAAAATCTGTGGGGTCTTTAAAAAAAGAAGAATGGCAAGCTAACGGTTCTCTTAAAGTAATACTAGATATACCGGCTGCAGCAAGGGCAAATGTGATAGATAGATTGGGATCAATAACAAAAGGTTCTGCTTCTGTTGAGGTCTCGAAATGATGGAAACAAAAAGAAGGTACGTAATTCCTGGCGACATTATAACAACTGGGCCCTTTAGACCCGAACAAAATGTCTACCAAGAAGGAGATCGAATTATTTCTACAAGTGTAGGTATTTCTGAAATTTTTGACAACGCCGTACGGGTCATTCCACTTACAGGAATATACATGCCAAAAACAAATGACTTGATTATAGGCAAAGTAATAGGCCATTCTTCGTTATCATGGGAGTTTGATATTAACTCGTGTTTTGTAGGATTTTTACCAGCTCAAGATGTTTTTGGCAGAGACTATTCTCCAACCAAAGATGAGCTTAAAGAAAGACTTGACAAAGGGGACTTGGTTGCAGCACGAGTTGCTAATTTTGATAGATCGCGTGATCCATTGCTCACTGTACAGGACAGGGATCTTGGAAAAATTGAATCAGGAGAGCTAATTGAGATTTCTCCAAGCAAGGTTCCAAGACTCATTGGAAAACGAGGCTCTATGATCCAAACAATTGAGATGGCAACAAAGGCAATGATTACAATTGGACAAAATGGATGGATAGTTGTTTCCTCTGAAGATCCAGATGGATTATTAAAGGCAATAGAAGCAATCAGAATGGTTGATGACCAGGCACATATGCCGAACTTGACTGAAAGAGTCAAATCCATGCTTGGGATAGAACTTGGTGATAATAATGACACAATTAATGAATGAAAATGGAATTAGATGTGACGGAAGAAGAGTAGATCAATTAAGAAATATATCTATCAAAGTGGGAGTTTTAAAAAATGCAGATGGCTCTGCATACATAGAGTTTGGTAAAAACAAAATTCTTGCTGGAGTTTTTGGGCCTCGTGATGTTCATCCAAAACATATGGCAAACCAAGACTCTGGAATCTTGCGTTGCAGATACCATATGTCTCCTTTTTCTGTTACAGAAAGAAAAAACCCAGCTCCATCAAGAAGAGAAATAGAAATATCCAAAGTAATCAAAGAGGCATTATTGCCTGCTGTAATATTAAAAGACTTTCCTAGAACGGTAGTGGATGTCTTCATTGAGGTGCTTCAGGCCGATGGAGGTACTAGATGTGCCGCACTGGACGCAGCATCTATTGCTTTAGTAGATGCAGGAATACCAATGCGTGATCTGGTTTCTGCATGTGCAGCAGGAAAGGTAGCTGATCAAATAGTTTTGGATATTAACAATGAAGAAGATCAGGAAGGACAGGCTGATATGCCAATTGCATATATGCCAAACCTTGGAAAAATCACTCTAATGCAACTTGATGGAATCTTGTCTCCATCTGAGTATAAAAAATGTGTTCAAACTGGAATAAATGGCTGTAAATTAGTTTATGAAATGCAAAGAAAAGCACTAATGGACAAATACTTTACAAATGAGATACAATAGATATGGCTAATTCAGTTATACTTGCACAACTAAAAAGAGAACAAATCTTAGAACTCCTAAAAGAAGGAAAAAGAATTGATGGCAGAGGCCTTGAAGATCAACGACCTCTCTCAATTGACGTCGGAGTAATTCCAAAGGCAAAT
>JACQCT010000012.1 GCA_016201435.1 Nitrososphaerota archaeon
ATATGAAAAAGAATTATTATGTAGCTAAAAGATTGGCAGTGTTAAGCGGTCGTAGTATAGTTTGGTTAGTACACTGGCCTTCCAAGCCCGTTACCCGGGTTCAAATCCCGGCGACCGCATTTTTTGTTATTTATCAAGAAATAATTCCAACTGAAATAAGATACTGAATTTCATTTGTAAATGTACTATCATCTATCAATCCTTCGTACCACCAACCATTATTCTTTTTAAACCAATCAGGAATTTTACTAGAATCGTAATTTTTTCCAGTTTCAGAGTACGAGATCATTTCTCCTTGAATGAAATATTCTATGACTTTATGAAAATCAGAGTTTGTAATGCTTCCGTTTGACCATAAACCGGCTGTTCTTTTAACCCACGATGGTATTATTTTTATTTCAGCATTAGAAGTCTGGTTTTGGCTTTCAAAGATGTAAAACCATGCAATTCCGGATGTTGTCTTGTTTACTAGATGACCAGATAATGTAACATCAGTACCTGCAGAGGAAAATATTGTATCTGCAATGTTTGCACCACGTAAAGTTACTCGAATTCCATTGGTATATTGAGGATAATCTTGTTTAGTAAATACACCTATAGAAAAGATACCGTTGATTGTTTCTGATGGCAAAATTTCTTTAATAATTAATTGTCCTCCTTCATTTTCTACAAGTTTAGATGCAAACTGAGTTTGAAGTGGATTAATTATTTTATGTGATCCATCAGCATACGAATAGTCAATATTATCATTTGGCGATTTGTTACAGACATCCTGTTTCCATTTGTCAGATGATTTTATTGCATCAATCATAAGCTGACCATGTAAAAACTCGTAGTAAAGGATAACCAAATTTTCGACTTGATGCACTCTAGGATCTATACCAGTACCATTAGTAAGAAGATCAGGGTTTAGTCTCAGTTCATTGTTGCATTCATTAGTTATTTTTCCTTCTTGTGTTGTAATTTGACACTGCCAAGTGTATGTCCCACCTGTAATTAGCTCACCTTGATGAGCTTGAGTCTCATCAAATCTTGCAAGTCTTGTCTTAACCACATTTACAACAAGATTATTGAGATCAGTAGTGTTACACGGAAAAGTGGCAATAAGAGGTTTATCAAATGTGCTTATCACATCACTAACATCCTTTTTTTGAATATTCAGTTTTGTAAACTCTGCAAGCAACTGATTGTATAAATCCTGTTCTCTTTTTGTTGGAGGTTCATAAATTCCAAATGCAGGTACAACATTTACAAGTAAAAATCCCATGATAACAAATGCTATGTATCTCAACTAAATAACAAATTCCTTATTATTAATTAAGAATTAGGGCTAAGTTGGATTTGATTTTTTAATTCAATCCAAGCCGGTTTTAGATTTTTGTCTACATCAATTAATCCCATATTACAAAGTAATGTAGCAGTATTGTTTAGCACTATATCATTACCAAAGCCAACAGGAGATGTGTTTAATGAGTTGTAACATGTCTCTACAGGTCTGTCATATTGTCTATACCAAGTTAGAAACTCAAATTGGGAATTATTTTTTCTGTAAAAATCAAATATTGTTTTCATGAATTTTACTTGGTCATCTTTTGTTCCGTTAATGGATTTTGCTGTACTCCAGCCAACTTCAACTAGGGCAATTTTTTTACCATCTGCAAAGTCTATCATTTTTTGCAAATTTTTACCCTCTTCTTCAGGACTTTGAGATTCATACCCTGTTGAATCTATTGGATAGTATGAATAGGCAACAAAATCTCCTTGGTTAAGTTTACCAACAATATCTGTTTGATATTGATTTAATATGGAATTAAGGGAAAACCAGTTCCCAAACTTGACATCTGGGTGTTTTGCTTTAAGCTTGGAATAAACTCCGTCAAAAAACTTGGCATAATCAGGTATATCATTAGGATGATCTCTAAAGTATCCATCAACATCACCGCCTATGATGACATGATCTACTATGTAATATCGAGATATTATAGCATCAAGAGTTTGTACGGTTTCATCTTGAAGTTTTTGATCAATCTGTGGTTTACCCATCCAATCTGGGAATGGACCTAAGACACGATCATTAATTACGGAAAAATAAAGTGTTACATTGAGATTTTGTTCTCTGTTTAAACCCATTAGAATATCTGAGGTCTTCCAGTTGTATTGTCCTTCTTTTGGTTCTATATTTGGCCAAGTAAGATAGACGTTACTTCTTCCAATTCCTGTTGATGCAGCTTGTTGATACGCACTTTGTATTTCTGCAAGAGTTGGAGTTTGTGTTGGAGGCATTATAACTAAACCAAGTTTAATGTTATGAGATATAGCTGGTTGAATTGGTGGCGGCGTTATCAATGGTTGTGATTGTGGCACTATCCACAACAAAACTATTGCAATAATTACAGCCGTAACTCCTCCAGCTATTGCAACACCTAGGATTTTATTATTCACTAATATTTTCAGTAAATGATGATAGTAAAAGAGTTTTGATTTGAAACCCTGTCTACAATCAGTACAACGCTATCCTGATGTACAACCGCTGTATCCACATTCTATGCAGACATTGCATCCTTCTGCAAAGACCAAGTTGTTCTTGCATGTTGGACATAACCTTTCTTCGATCTCTTCTTGGGTAAGTGGAACTTGTGGGGATTGTACTGATGTCTCTGGCATCTTTATCTGCAGTGCTTTTTCAGTTTGTGATTTTAGGTATGGGTTTGTAATATTTTTTGCAACATAATCTGTCACATACAGACTTGGAGTAACTTGGAATGTTTTTTGTACGTTATCACCAGTCATGTGTAAGACTTGTTCATGTCTTGAACCATCTCTATAGATTGTAATTCCTTTGAGTCCAAGCTCATGTGCTATCAAATATGCTGCCTTGATATCTTCAGCAGTCACATCATATGGCATGTTAATTGTCTTTGCGATTGCATTTCCAATCCACTTTTGCCACACAGCTTGTGCCATAAGGTGATCAGCCCAGTGTATGTCCATTGCTGTAACAAATATTTTCTGCATCACGTTTTTCAAAGGCCAAAGCAAACATTGGTTCCATTCCATTTGAGCAATCACCAATCATTGATAGAGTACCTGTAGGAGCTACTGTAGTTGTTAGTACGTTTCTAATGCCGTGCTTTTGGATCTTACTAATTAATGCATCCCAATCGTATGATCTACCATTCTTTGGTTTTTCATAATATCCTGCCACAGGTATTTTTCCCTCAGGGAATTCTGTTTTTGCACATAATGGAAACGCACCTCGTGTTTTTGCCAAGGCTACGCTTTCTTCCATGGAATAGTAAGTTAATGCTTCAGCAAGTTTTTCTTGGAATTCATAACCTTCTTGTGAATTATACGGAATTCGTAGCTTAAAGAGAAGATCTGCAACTCCCATTACACCAAGTCCAATTCTACGTGAATCCTTTGATGCCTTATCGATCTCAGTAATTGGATAATTGTTTACGTCTATAATATTATCCAAGAATCTTGTTGTCTTTCGAATTGTCTCTTCATATCTTTGCCAATCAAATTCATATTGTCCATCAGCTTTTCGTTTGACATAGTTTGCTAGATTAATAGATCCCAGATTACATGATTCGTATGGATACAAACTTTGTTCTCCACAAGGATTTGTAGCTCGTAATGGTCCACCTCTAGCTTTTGCAAATACATTGTATTTGTTAATAAGATCAAAGAAGATTAGACCTGGTTCAGCACTTTTCCAAGCTGAAAGTGCAATTAGATCAATCAGTTGGTGTGCATTTATTTCTCGCACTGGTGAGTTATCACGCGGACTTCGAAGAGTATATTTTCCATCTTTTGAATTTACAAGTGCATCCCAGAAATCCTCCCAGACTCCAACACTTACGTTAAAGTTTTCTAAAACACCTGGTTTTGTTTTTGCAGTAACAAATTTTTCAATATCAGGATGCCATGATTCAATAATTCCCATGTTTGCACCTCTTCGTTTTCCTCCTTGTTTGACAACTTCAGTTACAGTGTTTATAATATTCATAAATGACACAGGACCAGATGCAACACCAGAGGTAGATGCTACCATATCTCCTTCTTCTCTAAGATCAGAATAGTTGATGCCTACCCCTCCACCAGATTTGAAAATTAATGCTGCGTCTGAAGACGATTTCATTATTTTTTCCATATCATCAGGCATGGCAAGCACAAAGCAGGCTGAGAGTTGACCTAGTCTACCCCCTGCATTCATCATAGTAGGAGAGTTTGGCAGAAAGTCTTGTGAGACCATCAGATCATAATATTCTGAGATTCTCTCTGCATATTGATCAAATTTTCTTGCTGCAAGCATGGTAAGAAATTCTTTCATGCCTACTTTCATCTGACCACGATTGGCCAAGTCCATGTAGTGAATGATTAATGACCTAAAATGCCATTTGTTAAGAAGATACTTGCCAATCTTGAATTTGTAATCAAAGTCGTCAAGTTTGTCAAGATATCGTGAAGCCTCCTCTATGTTTTGTGTATTTCCTCCCTCTACAGCAAATATGGATGAGTCCTTTAATAGATCTCCAATTCCAACCAAAACTGCAACTCGTTCAAACATCTCGCCTGGACTTTCAATTATTGTTCCCTTGTTATTACGCATCAGGTATCGTGATGCTAAAACTCTCAGGCAGTTAAGATCAAACTTCTTTGCTACACTATCAAGAGATTTGGAATCAAGAACCTTCATTTTTTCTTCTCGAAGTTTTCTTCGTTCATGTCTGTATAGGATGTAGGCTTTAGCAATTTCACCTAGTCCTTCATCTATTAGAGTAGATTCAACCATATCTTGTACATCTTCCACGCTTGGTGGACCAGAAATAGAATAACCTTGATTAACAAGTTTCTCAATTACCCGATCTGCTAATTTATCAGCCAAGCTGCGTTCTGGTCTACCACAAGCAACTAAAGCTTTGTATACTGCGTTTGAAATTTTGTCCTTCTGGAAATTCAACACTCGACCGTCGCGTTTTTTAACTTCAATGATCGAGTTCTCTATTTGTGAAAAATCTGTCAAATGACTCCCCGCAGACCTAAGAAAATGGAGTTAAATAAAGATTGAGGCAAAAAATATTTTTCCAAAGATCGACTTTGGATCAACTTTATTGACACCGTTATGATTTTCATAGTTTTAGATCAGCACAGAACCCAAATAAACCTTCAAAAAAAGTAATCTAAACTTCAGGTAAATAAGATTTTATTTTACAATTTTTTTAAAAAATGTCATTCATAAATATTACAAGATCTATTCAATGCTTAAGGAAATTTTAGGCAAGTATGTAGGGTGACTTGCAAGTAGGACATTTGTCAGTAAGCTTTTCTTCCTTTAGGCCGCAGTTACTACAAATATGCACCTTTCGTATTGGCCTGAATGAACTTACAAGCTCGCTTGTTTTTTCTATAGCCTTCTTTATTCCTGCTACATCTGCATTATCTGGGATTTTGAGTTGTACTAACAATCCGCCATTAAGAGCTTTTGACATGTGATTAGCCTCAACAATTTTATCTGTTTTTAGATTCATTCCCTCTATTTCTGACGCATTTAACACTATTCCTTCAGAATACGATTCGCCTTCTACGTATTGGAGAACAGACATTTTACCATATTTTTCTCCATCCAAGGCTGAAAATCGTGCGGCTGCATCACTTTCAGTCATAGATATGGTAACATTATCACCCATCTCTTTTCCTTTCTTGGTTGCTACTTCCATTGCGGTTGCTATGACCTTAGAGAATATTTCTTGTCCAGCCTTGTTGTTTTCATATCCAAGTATTCCAAACACTGCCTCCTTTAGGCCGATCAGATTAACTACTAAGGTAACTGAACCCTTTTGCATGTATTGTGTATTATTTGCAAGAATTGGATTAAGTCCACGTCTAGTTAGATCTGATATTTCCTTCTTCCTAAGTGACATTGCTGCAAGTGCAGGCTTCATCAAGAGTGCAAGACGCGCTCTGAAATATGTTTCATCTTTATTGGATTCAAATGCAAGCCTAGGCATGTTAATTGAAAGTGACTGAAGATTAATTGTAGTTCCGGTAGTTTTTGCATCTCCTCGTAAGATTCCTTTATTTGATATAATACCCTTTGAAAAGCTTACACGTCCGCCTAATGCAATAATTTCAGAAAGTGTATCGGAAAACTCGCTGACTTTGCCTTTTTCATAGTCTATTATAATACCAACTGAAGGAGCAGGTGTTGATTTTACATATTTTTTGTAACTACCAAGTATTACACCTATTAATTTTGAATCACTTCCAAGTGAGATTCTAAAGGAAGTAAGCGTACCATTTTTACTATATCTTGGAGCAGTTGATGTTGCTGCAAATGCACTTGTAATCTTTTCTTCTATTTCACCAAGATTTTTTGAATATTTTTGCAAAATTGTCACTAATCCATCCATTATCACTTCCTGTGATGCTTCTCTAAACAACAATGAAGTGAGTAACGATAATGATGTAGCAAGTTCATCTAATGTGTTTATTGGAGGCACCCTAGTTACTCCAAGGAATTTTCCTCTAAGATCTATACCGTCTTCTAAGAGCTCCTTGATGTTTACAAATATGGTATCTGGTAAAAGTGACCATATACCAGTATTTGTTATGTGAATATCTCCTGAAAGATGTGAATCAGCAACATCCTTGGGTAGTGTGTTTAGAACCAGATGTTCTCCAAAGACAGTTTGACCAGTCTTAAAGAGGAGACCCTCTACACCATTATGAATACCATCCACATTTGTTATCATTTCATGAATATCATATGCAGGAAGCCCAAACCTAGCAAGTTTATGCCTATAATCCTCATGTCCTTGCTCTAAAAGGACAGAATTTACCATTTCACGTATCAATGAGGCAGTAAGGTATGAAGTTTGGAATTTGTAGATGCGGTTTTCTACCTCTTCAGTTATTTTTTGGGCAAGTTCAAGTGGAAGACTACCCTCACGTACAAGAGACTGGATTATCTTATGTGAGTTAAACTCCTCTATTGATTCATGCGAGGTTCTAACATACATCTTACCACTCTCTATTATAGAGCGTTCTTCAATTTGTCTAGCAAGACTTAGAACTAGCTTTCCTAAATTTGTAATAGTGTAACGCCTTTCTGATTTATTCAAAGCTACTAGAGATTGTCTTAGTAGTTTTCTTAAGTGGTATGCAAATTTACCACTTTCTTTTTTTGATTTAAATCCTGCTAGAGATTTTAATTCTGAATAAGTAAGAGGGCCTTTTGAATTTAAAATACGTAAAATATCGATCCTGTTTGGGCTTGCCATTACCGAAAAGATCATTCTTACACGTTTTGATGCTGATTGTAAAATGCCTCCTCGCTTTTGCTCGCCAAAGTCCTCACTCAGTTCCATGAAATGTCTAGATACTATCGGTAAATAAGATTTGTGACGAAATTGATCCTTAAACTAGTATTTTTGATCAGTTTTTCTGTACATCTACTGTAAATTCAGAAGATGAAAGTGTTTGCCCACAAGAAGGACATTTATTGTTGTATGGTCTGATAACTTCTTTAACAGGTTTTAACATGCGCATATTTGCAATTTTAGCACCACATTTTCCGCATGTAACATCAACTGACATGCGATCAATTTTAGATAAAATTATAAAAGAACTGTTTTGTGTTTTTTTTAATCAGTTTAATAAATTTGATTTACAGTTTTTCAATCAACATTCCACGTTCATCATATCCAACAATTTTTACTCTTGTCCCAAGTGGAAGATCTGCTGGAGACTGTATATTTGACATAAATCCCGAAATTCGAAGATCTATACCATCTAGATTCATTACTACCCATGCATATGGAACGTATTTTTCATATCCATCTGGTGGAACCGTTATTATGGTATAGGTGACAACTGAGCCTTTTCCCTCAATGGATACATTTTCGAACCCCTTATTTCCACAATTTTGGCAGAAATAGGTGGTAACTAGGTGCAAATGCCCGCATTTTGTGCATTTTCGGGCAAGAACCTTACCTTCTTTGGCACTATTTATGAATTCCTCTTTTGTTAACAAATTATACACTTTTGAATATGTGAACAGCACAGCTTGCGCCTGTTGCGCCAAAGTTATGTGTTAAACCGATTTTAGCATCTTTTATTGTTCTTTCTCCAGCTTTTCCCGTTAACTGATCAAAGACTTCAACTACTTGTCCAATTCCAGTAGCACCAATTGGATGTCCCTTTGATTTTAGTCCTCCTGACGGATTAATTGGTATAGCTCCATTTAGTTTAGTCATTCCTTGTCGCACAGCTTCAACTGCTTTTCCTTTTTCAAAAAATCCCAAGTCTTCAGTATCAACTAGCTCAGCAATCGTAAAACAATCATGTACTTCAGCAAAATCAATATCCTTTGGTGTTATTCCTGCCATCTTGTATGCAGCTTGAGCAGCAATCTTTGTACTTGGAATTGTCGTAATGTGTTCTCTTCCTTGTAATGCTGCAGGAGAACCTCCTCTGCCTGATCCTATTACACGGATGTAATTTTTTGTATGTTTTTTTGCAAATTTTTCACTGCATATAATTACTGCACTAGCTCCATCCGAAAATGGACAACAATCGTATAATTTAAGCGGACTTGCAACAACTGCAGATTTCATAACATCATCAATTGTGATTTTTTTTCTCAGATGTGCTTTTGGATTTAACAAACCGTTGTCGTGGTTTTTTACTGCAACCATTGCAAGATCTTCTTCTGTTGCTTTGAATTCAGCTAAATATTTTCTTGCCATTGATGCAAAGAGTCCTGGAAATGACGCACCTGCTCCTCCTTCATAGAAAAAATCAGAACAATATGAAAAATATGTTGTAGTCCATTCTGTACCTGTGTGAGTTACTTTTTCTACTCCAGTTGCTAAAACTGCATCATAAAATCCAGCTGCAACATTTGCATAAGCTTCTCGAAATGAAACAGAACCACTTCCACATGCAGATTCTATTGATAAAGATGGAACTTCTGGAATTCCAAGATCGCTCATAATAACTGGTCCCAAATGAACCTGTTTATCGGCTATACCAAATACGTTAGAGATGTAGCCTGCCTCAATTTCCTTTGGTTCTATTCCTGCACTTTCAATAGCATCAACTGATGCCTGAATTGCTATGTCTGTGATGCTATCTTGTAATTTACCATATTTTGTGCTGCCTGCACCAATAACACAAACTTTTTCCACAAATTTTGCTGACTCGATTCCCTATAAAAATTCTTCATTAATGTTCAATTACAAGATGATGATATGATAATGATGCAAGGAAAAAAAAATTCTCAAACTCAGATCTCAATAAAGAGAAAACTAGTAGATTCAAGAAATTCTGTCAAAATTAATGAAAGAAAAATTGTAAAAATGAAAAATGAGATTAAGCAATACTATGATAAAAACGGATACCTGTCTTGGTCTGCAAGGAAAAAAAAATACATCATACTTGGAACAAATTCCCCAGTAAATGGATTAGTTGAATGTCCTCAATGTCGTATTGGAAAGCTTATGGTGATACGTTCTCGTGCAACAAAAAAAAGATTCATTGGCTGTTCAAATTATTACAATGGGTGCAGAGCATCAT
Source organism: Nitrososphaerota archaeon (assembly GCA_016201435.1). Taxonomy (GTDB): domain Archaea; phylum Thermoproteota; class Nitrososphaeria; order Nitrososphaerales; family Nitrosopumilaceae; genus TA-20. The sequence continues at coordinate 9,583 of JACQCT010000012.1, forward strand.
CACCGCTCATACAAAGAGGAATGCTTTGTACAACTAAAATTTCATGTAAGTTTTGTTCATGGCCAATTGTTCTTTTCAGATATTCGAGAAAACAAAAATGGACAAGACAGTGTGCAAATATAAAATGCGAAACAAGAGAAATTAAATCTTAAAATCAGTATAGATATCTGTTCTTCTATTTTTTAAGAGTGGCAAATTTTTTCTTACCTGACGTACTCTGGCAAGTGAAATATCAACAATCCCAATTCCTTCCTTTTTTTTCATATCCAATAGTATTTTTCCATACGGATCAACTATTACACTTCGTCCACAGTATATGTTACCAACTTGATCGGGTGAAATAAGATAACAGCCGTTTTCAATTGCACGTGTTTTGTTGATAGTCATCCAATGTTCCTCTTTCATCTCACCCTTTACCCATGCAGATGGTGCTACAAGAATTTCTGAGCCAGCAGATACAAGCGTTCTAGACATTTCAGGAAATCTCAAGTCATAACAAATCATCATTCCCATTTTACCTATTGCTGATCTAGTTGGTTTTACAATTTTAGACCCAGCATAAAGCTTGTTTGATTCTTTAAAACCAAGTGCATCATAAAGGTGAATTTTTCTATATTTTGACAATACCTTACCATTTTTATCAATAAGAAAAGAGGTATCATATACTCGATCAATTTTTGGACTTTTTTCATAAAAAGTTCCTACTACTTGAATAGAGTTTTGTCTTGCAGATTTTGAAATTGAACGAACAAATTCTCCATTGATTGTTTCAGCTAAACTTGCAAGCTCTTTTGGTGATTGAGAAGATGTGGTATAAAACATCATAAATTCTGGAAACGCGCATAGTTTTGCACCTCGTTTTGCAGCTTTGTTTATGTAATCAAGTATTTTTTTTAGGTTTTTTTTCTTATCAACATCTGCTTTTAATTGTACAAGTGCAACTTTGGTCATGAATTTTGTATATGGAGTTAAAATAAAAATGTAGTTTAAAGAGGATTTCCTGCCATGTACCAGTTTTCTTTAGGATTTTCCTCAAAGACTACAATGACATGATTTTCTTTGGTCTTGAGAATTTCTACTGCAGATTTTGTTATTGCTTTAGCAAAATCCTCTTTTTGTTTTTGTGTTCTGCCAGGATACATCGAGATTGTAATTAATGGCATGTGTTCTCGATAAGTTATGGAGAATTTATTTCTTGATATACTGTCATATAGAATATAGATTTTATGAAACCCAGTTACATTATTCTGATAGTAGGTGCAATCATGTTGATTGCTGGCAATTTTCTTGGAAATGCACTGTTAAACTCTATATTTACAAATAATCCAAATCACTCGCACCTAGTCAATGATGTAAATCAGGATCTGTTATCTCTTAGTAGTTCACTCTTAATTATGAGTAAATTGGGAATAGTAATTCTAGTATTGGGAGGAATTATTTTTGTCAAAGATAGAATCAAGAAATAAGATCATATCATTTGTAATCTTTCCATCCGTATCTTGTCCCATGCATGAATTCTGAGCTGTGCGTTTTTTTGTAGAGAAAACCTGTCAGCAAACCCACCAGAAATCCTCCTATATGGGCAAAAAAGGCAACACCAGAACCACTTGAGCCAACAAATGCTGGCAAGACGTTTTGAAACAAGAACCAAAACGGAAGATACCACTTTACTGAAATACGAATAATTCTAGTGAAAAATCCAAGGAACATCAAAGTCATTACTTTTGCATTAGGAAATATCACAAGATAGGCTCCAAGCACACCAGAAATTGCTCCTGATGCACCTAATGCAGGTGCTGCACTTGATGGATCGGATAATATATGTACAAAATCTGCAACTACTCCCCAGAATAGATATAGTGCAAGATATTTTCCTCTTCCAAATCTGTATTCAATGTTATCACCAAAGATATACAAAAATAACATGTTTCCTCCAATGTGCATTATTCCCGCATGCAAAAACATCGAACTGAAAATTGATGATATTACACCATAATTTTTGTCAATTAATCCATGAGTTACCTCTGATGGTACTGTACCATAGTTAAGAAAAATTTCTTCAGCTCTCTGATTTGTAAACTCATAGAATTGCCCTGTAACAGAAATCTCCCAAAAAAATATTAATACATTTATTGCAATTAACGCATAAGTAACATAAGGTTTGTAACCTACGGGTTTTGGATTTTCATCACGCAGTGGAATCATGGAATGATAAGCTAACTTTTATTTTGTATAATAATATTTGTAGAATTTCAAATTTTATATAGAAATTATTTTTATCGTAACCTAGTCTTTGCAGTAACTGCTACCACGCTGACTATAGCAATTACAAGAACTAATGATGCAATTGGACCAAATTCTGGTACTTTTACTGTAGATGGGATGACAAGATCTCCTCTACCTATTCCTATTCTACTTGTATCAGGAATACCGTTGTTAATTATAGACTTGATGTTAATTTCTATTCTGTAAATTCCATTACTTGGCAAGTTTATTGATTGAGTATCAATACCTCCTTTTGCTTTAAGACCTGTCTCAGATAGTACTGTGTTACCGTCATTATCCAATATTTTTATGTCATAGTTCACATCACCTGTTACTTGCTTCTCAGTAAAGGCATCAAAAAATGTCAGTTTAAGATTATTTTGTGTATTTGCAGTAATTTGCATAGTAGACCAACCAAGATTAATTCCCCATCCTCCAAAATCAGTTAACACACTAGAAGAAGTTTGAACATTTGCAGCTGCTGGTGCAAGTTGAAAGTCCATAGTGTTTGTTCCAGGAGGCATGGTTTTTGCAAGATTATCTATATCAATTTTGTTCAACAAAATATGTGCTATTACAGTATCACCTAAAGAATACGGATCCACAATCAATCTTCTTCCGGTGATTGGATCTCCATTTACACTTGCAACATATGTTGGAGTGCTTGTAAATTCTTTGAATGACTTTGGAATATGAACTTCTTCATGTACAAAGATTGGTCTATCTTGAAACCTGGTTACATTCCAATCAAATGGCATTGAAAATGAGACTTGCAGTTTAGATGGATCAAAATTAAAATCGTTATTGATTTTGTCATAATATGAAATTATTTCAGAGTTGTAGTTATTGTTGTTATATGTAATAGTGTGATTTGAAATATCTCCAACACTTAGATATGAATCAAACTTAGGAGCTGTATCAGATGTAAAAAGATTATTCAAAAAATTAATTGTTTGCAATTCCAAATGAATGTGATATAGTCCTCCTTCTTTGAGTATAGGCGCTAGTACATTAATTGGTCCACCACCCTGTGACATCCATGAAAGTAACTGAGGATCTTGATCAGCTTGTATAGTCCAATGCCCTATAGTATCAGTTGGAGTAATCTTAAGAGTTATCGTCCCTGTATTAGTGGAGAAAAGATCTCGCATTAAAAGTTGGTTGTCTTTTGTTATCTCAATCCAAAGTGAATATTTTTGAACCGTCTCGTTGGTATTTGCATCAAATATTCTAAGGAATATGGTCTTGTCTTGATTAGTATCTGAGATAATAACAGGTGGAGTGAGTTGAATGAAAACTTGAATTTTTTTATTTCCAACGCTTGCAGGTGGAAGATTTTCCATTGTAAAGCCATCTCCATAAACATGATGTGGAACTATTAAAAGCAAAACAGAAAAAACCGATAGGGTAAAAATTGTAGGTAAGATACCCTTAGGCAAATATGACTTCATAACAAAAATTTGCACGTATTATATTTAATTCTTGGGGATGATTCTCATTAACATTAAATTAATGACAAACAAGAAAAGATGTAATGAAAAAATGGGGAAAAATTTGTTTTATCATTAGCATTTTTGCAGTAGGATCAGTTTTTTATTTTATGTTAAATTTTAATATTTTTGGTGCGGAAAATTTTGCTTTTGCACAAAGTTCGTCAATAACCATAATCACTTTAACAAATAACAACATCCTACTTGGTGGTACTGAATATTCTATAACACCAAATCCATTAGGAAATTCTGGAACTTTTATCATAAAGGATAATTCTGCACTAGATTCGGAAAAAGACAAAGACGGAATAATTACCATAACTGGTATAAAAAATGGAAACTATACAATTTCTCAAATCAATACATCCAGTGGATATGATGCTGACAAGCTTTCAAAGACAATCCAAGTGAAAGACTCATCTGCAGTTTCAACATTTACTAACATTCTTTCTGGAATGAGTTCGCAAACAAGCAATTCGATAAAAAACATAACATATACAGCAAAATTTGAGTGCGGTTCAATCTCTGCTAATGAAGGACCTCTAAGACCTGGTCATTACGATACGGACCTCAGTATTTTTAACAAGCAAAACTATCAGATTTCGATATTATGGAATGCCGTATTAAATGATGGACCAAGTTCTAATGCCATTTTAAAAAATCTAGATTCTGAAACATCAACGGCTCTTACTTGTCAAGATATTAGAAAATTACTTGGAAGCAATAATGAAAATTTTGTGGAAGGTTTTGTGATAATTAACATACCATTAGATTCAACATTACAGCCAGAAAAAGGAATAACATTACAAAATCTTTCTGGAGATGAGATTAACCTTCTTAATGTTCAGGTATTTTACACAGCTAATGCACTTCCAACCCTTCCACATGAAGTAATAGTGGATAAAATCTCATTTTACATAATTCAAGATGATACAGGAAAGATTCCAAAAGAAATGATTCGCAAGACATTGGATATCTCAATACCATCAAGTCTCAATGAATTATCAAATACCGAAACTAAGGTAAAGAGCATCCTTGCACAAAAGTATAATCTTACTGATAATGATCTAGGAATGATATCAGTTAGAATAAAAGACATTTCAGTTGGGGTAGGTGTTCTGATTGATGATCATGCCATTTCATTAAGTACAATACAGCCCCAAACAAGCTCCTAAATCAGATCTGGAATTCTATAGCGAATTTAATTTTAGGTATTATAAAAATAATAAAAAGAAAATGAGAGGTTTAGATTTTTAGAAATCCTCTAGTCTTTGCAGTAACTGCAATCACGCTTACTATGGCAATTACAAGAACTAACGATGCAATTGGACCAAATTCTGGTACTGCATTATTATTTCCAGTTTCAAACCACTATCAAAGACAGAACCAGTTGAATTATCAGGTTTAGGTGTACCGCTTGTTATTGTATTGGGAGATGTATCTGTATTTGTCCATGTAACTTTCTCACCCGGTGATACATTTACAGGATTGGGTGTAAAACAATTATTTGTTGCTACACAAGCTGGATTTTGTGAGTCGCCAGAACCTTTTGTTATGGTGACTGAAGTGTCTGCAAATACAGATGATGTGATAAATGTCATAATACCAACTGTTAGAATCAAAACAACAAAGAATGAACCTAATGTGTTTGATTTCATGAATCTGTTATTTATTTAAGTGATAAAAAAGTTTTGTATTTCTAATAGTTGTGCCCATTTCATGTCGTAAATATGAATAATCTTTACGATAACTGGTATTAAATAAAAAGAAAATGAGAGGTTTAGATTTTTAGAAATCCTCTAGTCTTTGCAGTAACTGCAATCACGCTTACTATGGCAATTACAAGAACTAACGATGCAATTGGACCAAATTCTGGTACTGCATTATTATTTCCAGTTTCGTATGTATCATCTGATGGCTTACCACTTGAAATTGTGTGTGTTTGTGCATCGGTGTTTGTCCATGTAACTGTGCCGCCTACATCTATTTTTGTGACAGCCGGATCAAAACAATTGTTTGCTGCTACACATGCCTGACCGCTACCTGACCCTGTTGCTACCGTAACACTAGCTGTTGATTGAGCAAATGCTGATGGTGCAAATGCCACAATTCCAACTACCAAGGTTACAATAATGAATAGTGAACTTGTTGGTTTTGAGTTCATAGATCCTGCTAATTCTAGGCCACTATAAAAACGTGTTTGCTTTTCTCACTATTTTTGCAATTGTCCAAGAAGAATAGATTGCGCCGAGTCCCACAAATGTCAAAACTGTTGCAGATGTTGTGATCATAATAAACTGTAGATTACCTGTAACAATTGAAATTGGCGTCAAAAGCAATATTCCAGAAATTATTGTAATTACGATTTTTGAATTTAGTTTTTTAGCTTCTCTAACAGATTTGGCTACAAGACCTGCAGGCCAAAGATAAGTTGCACCAATCAATGATGATGCCATTATTCCTGACAGTATAACTGAAAGATTGCTATTTCCAATTGTTGAGAATTTTGCTATTTGAAGAATTCCAAGAAGTGGAGTTATTCCAGCTTTTACAGTTTCTTGCAAAAGAGGATTTGTTCTTTCTGCATCAGCTACTGATGGACTAAATGAATAGTAAACAGTATTGAATGCATTAAGAAAACTTGAACCAGCTACAGTTGTCATGATTGTATTGTCTCTATATTCTCTTAGGAATTGTACTTGTGGTGCAATCTCTGACCCAAATGCTGCAGTTGCTATGAGACAACCGCTTTTTGGTTGAACCGGCGGAGGTTGAGATCCACCAATAGTAATAGGAAATACTGCTGTCTCTGGTGGAATTGGGTTAAACAATATTCCTTCTACACTAACTGTAATCTGATAGTCTCCTGCATTCTGAAATTGGTATGGAATGCTAACAGAACCTTTTGCAGTATGAGTAATTGGAATTCCAAAGACTTGGTTTTGTCCTTGTGTTACTATAATTCTGTAATCTATATGCTGTTGAACTATATTTTGTTTGTTTAAGAAACTGATTTTAAGTTCTGTTTGATCTCCCGGATTTGGATTTGCAGGATCTGTAGAAAAACCAACGTTTATGGTTCCACCACTTGTTAGTTTGATTTGTTGTGATTGTGTTTGTCCAAATACAGGCAAAATTAAGAGTGGTAACAAAACTAACACTAAAGACAATTTTAGTAATTTACTATCAAAAATTAAATTTTTTCACCTTTACGAGAAATAGCAAATACTGCTATAACTATTCCGGCAACACCAATACCTATTCCTGCCATGCTTATCATGTATAATCTATCAGTAGTGTCCTTTACTTCTTGGAAGGATTTTCCAACGTTTGCAACACTTTGTGCAGCTGAATTTGCACTGCTTTTCGCATCTTCAATGTCACTTGTTAGTTGATTAATAATTGTTCCAATTTGACCCATATTAGAGGATGTGTCACTAGTCTGTGGGAAGTTAATGGTATCTGAGCTTCCAACATCATCAAGCGCATATTCTGTATCAATGTTTTGTCCTTCTACAGTGCCTTTCATTACGACGTTATAGGAACCAACTCTAGTAGGAATTAATGGAGAAGAATATAATCCAAGTACTTCGTCACTAGGAACAAAATCCAATTGCTTTGAAACCGTACCATACTTTACAGATATTTGCATGTTAGTTAAGGCATCTACAATTGCTGTTCCATTATCTACGTTATCTTTTTTGACAGTGACTTGAATGCTATTCATTTGTCCAGTAAATGCAGGTTCATTTGCCCAACCAACTTCTACTGTATAATTGCCAAAAACCTTACTTATGTGAGCAGAGACAGATTTAGGAGTAAATGGTGACAAAGATATTACAAGCAAAAGCATCATAAAAACCAACGAGAGAGTGATAATTCTGGTTTTCATTGTTTCAGGTAATATGATGTAATATTTATTGTCTTAATTTTATTATTAATGCAAATAAAGCCAGTATAGATTATTCCAGAAAATAATAAAGAAGCGATTTTACCATTCACATAAAGTATGATATTGTAATACATTAAATATTTTTTAGTACACCAATAGAACAGCTAATATCAAAAATAAAAAATAGTTTGTTCATGCAGGATCAACGTTTCTATGTGAACAAATTTAATTCTATTGTTGTACTAGTATTTTAGTAAGAACCATATAGTAAAGTTGACTTTATTATTGTTACACATGTATAAATTTAGAAAAACATCATTTCAAATCATTCTAGTTGTTATTATTATTTTATCTATAGTATTTGTAATTCCAAATATTCCAAATTCTTATGCACATGCTTTTATAACAAAAAGTGATCCTGCTAAAGGACAATCTTTAGCAACTCAACCATCAAAAGTTGATGTATACTTTAGTAATCTTATTGATATTCGTTATAGTCAGCTAAAAGTTTTGAATTCTAGTGGAAATGAAGTACAACAAAAAGATCTACATTACATCAACAACGATCAATCTACGTTAAGTGTATCATTACCACCTGGACTTAAAGATGGAATTTATACTATCACCACCAAAGTTCTTGATCAGACAGATGGTCATGTAACCAAAGATTTGCGTGTTTTTGCAATAGGTCAATCTGTTCCTCAAAGTCTTCCTGTTCCTTCAACAGCTTCTAACTACGAAGAGATTTCAGTACCAGAAGCAATTGCAAGATTTCCTGCATTAATAGGTCAGGTTATGGTAGTTGGAGTTTCTTTTGCAACGTTATGGTTATGGGTACCGATATCTAGAATTTCGTGGTTAGGAAATGCGTTAGCAGAAACACGAATCAAAATAGATCGTAGTATGATGAAACTAGCTATGATTGGTTCTATCATTCTTGTTTCTTCTGGTTTTGTAATGATATCTGTTCAAGCTTTCTCAATTGACGCTGGAATCTTGGATGCAATCAATACCAAATTTGGCAGCATATGGGTGATAAGGATGATTGTATCAAGTGCATTACTTGTGTTATCTTTTACAACGTATCACAAGATAAAAAAATCAAACACCATCTGTCCCAAGAGTCATGTTTTAGGATTGTTTGGAATTGGACTGGTAATGCTTACAACTACAAGTTTAATCAGTCATGGTGCAGCTACTGGGAAGACACTACCGTTAATAGTTGATTTCATACATAACGTAGCTGCCTCACTTTGGATTGGAGGAATAATCTATATCGCATTTGTTTTAATGCCAAAACTTAGACAATTAACAAGTGATGTTGTTAGTGCTTCTGCCATATCAATAATAATTCCACGATTTACAATAATCGCAATAACAATTCTTGGTTTCATAGTAATAACAGGACCACTTCTTTTGTATACTCTTGAAAGTAATCTAGCTTTAACATTAGCTTCAACATACGGTAAAATTCTTATCGTGAAACTTTCACTTGCTGCTGTCTTAATAGCCATTGGAGGTTATCATGAGATCGCAACACGTAGACGTGCAATAACAGCAGTTTCAATTTTAATGACAGAAAAGAACAAAGTCATTCCAAATATCGATGTAAAACCACTTCTTTCAACCTTTAGTAGAAATATAAGAATTGAAGCAATAATTGGAATAGCACTAATTGCTTCAATTGCAATACTAGTTGATTCTGGGTTACCTGCAAGTGAATTTCAAAGCCAGCTACAAACAATACAAGAACAAAACGTCTTTGCCCTAGCTATTTCAGACAACACAGTATCTGAAAATGGATTAATTGATACAAAATTTGTAGAAAATGGAAGCAGAATAATACTGACAATTAATCCATTTTCTACAGGTAATAATAATTTTAAAATTTCATTCTTAGATTCTAACAAAAATCCAATTGATATGAAATCAGTACAGTTGAGATTAACACAGGTAGATCAAGGAATAGGTCCAAATACGATAGATGCACAACAAGTTTCTACAGGAGTATTTTCTGCAAATACAGCATTTGGATTTTCTGGACATTGGAGTCTACGAATAGAAGGAATTCAAAATAAAGAAAATTCGCTTAATCTTGTTGCATCTTATGATGATTTACTTGTTAAACCAAAACTGGATAGTTTAGCAGCTAATATCAAAGAATTTAAAATGCCTGAAAATAACAGCTTGCCTTTCTATCCTGTGTACGACAGTAACAGAAATGTAGTTTGGGTAGGCGATTCACTCATAAAAAGCGGTAGAATATTCGAATTTGATCTAAATTCAACAAAATTCATAGAACATAAAATTGATGGAATCAATATTATATCAGATTTAGCATTAGATTCTGGAAATACAATATGGTACACAGATCCCATATCAAAATTACTTGGAAATTATAAGCCAAATGATGACTCTAATAATATCTATAAAATTCCAAGTCAAGGTATTATTTCTGGTATTGCCATTGACAGTTCTGACAACGTTTGGTTAATTGATGCAACTAGCAATGCAGTGTTGAAATTCAATCCAACCATAAAGAACTTTACATTAATAAATCTAGGAAATGGTTCACAACCTTTAGGAATTACCATAGACAAATCATCGGGACAGGTATGGATTACAGAAGGAATAGGAAAGATAGCTAGTATCGATCCCAACAATTACAAGATTAACGAATATGCACCAACAGAAAACAATGTTACACTTGCTACCCCTACAGGCATAATTTCTGATCCAGAAACAGGCAACATTTACGTTTCAGAGCACGATGGCTATGGCGTATCAGTTTTTAATCCACTTCTAAAGACTTTCAAGAAATATACGCTAGACTCTCATGGCTTACCACTTGGAATGACCTTTGATAATTATCATAATCTGTGGGTCGCACAACATACTCTAGATAAAATTGCAGTTGTAGATCCAAGAACAGGGCAATTCCGCGAATTCAATGTGCCATCGTCCAATTCCTTTGTACAATGGATTACTACAGATTCACAAGGAGACATAATCATGGCAGAGCAAAGAGCAAACGCGCTTGGAATCATATCAACAAGTGTAAATCCTGCTTTAACACAAGAAAATTCTCAAGCAGATAACTTACCTGCTGGCATTCCACGTCTTGGTTTTAGCTATGCAGGCATTGTAGCTCCATCAATTGCAGGATTGCTAATTATTGTTGCTTTCTTCTATTCAAAAAGTGTTACAGATCTAAAGAACAGTATTAGACAAATAAAGAAAAACACAGATTCACAAATATCATCCAACACTAATTAAGAGATCAGGCGAATCACCATTTACAACTATTAGTTTATTATCTAATTAAGATAATTTAGATAGTTCTTTGTTTACCACAACATTCCTTTTTGATTGCCTAAGTGATTTCATACCAAGAGATCCTGCAAAAAGAAGTATAGAAATTAAAACGATCATTCCACCTGGTGCTATATTAAAGATGTAAGATGTAAGAATTCCAGTCACTGCAGAGAAAACTGCAAAAATCATTGAAAGTATGGCAGTTTGTTTGAATCCACGTGAAAATAACATTGCTGTAACATTTGGTATTACAATAAGTGAAGATGTAAGTAAAATTCCTACTAATTGCATTGAGCTTACTACAGTTATTCCTGCAATTACCACAAGTAAATAGTTCAGCTTCTCTACTTGAATACCACTAACCTTTGCTTGTTCTTCGTTGAAAGTTGCATATGTTAATTGTCTGTATAATAATAAAATCATAACAAGGATTGATCCGGCCAAACCTAGAATTAGAAGTGTATTATCCAAACTGACAAGCAAGATACTACCAAAAAGAAAACTAAACAGGTTTACAGTAAAACCACCTGCCAAACTGATAAGAATGACTCCCATAGCAAGACCAGACGAGAGTAAAATTGCTACCGTAGCATCACCTGAAATTTGAAATCTTTGTCTAATCTTTGTAAGACCTAATGCACTCAAGATAGAAACGATAAACGCTGTCCACATGGGATAGATTCCAAGAAAGAGTCCTGCCGCTATTCCTCCAAATGCTGAATGTGCAAGTGCATCACCAAAAAGTGAATGTCTTCTTAAAACCAAAAAGAGTCCAACAACTGAGCACATCAGAGAAATAGCTATTCCTGAGACTAGGGCTCTTTGCATAAAACCATAGGAGAGAATTTCAAAACCCATTTTAATCCTCGTGATGATGCATGTGCATTTGCATTGAAGATTCTGAATACATCTTTAGCAGATTCTCGTCATGAAAGAACTCTTCAGATATACCATGGAAGAACAATGTTCGATTAAGACATGCTACTTTGGTTGCAAGTTTAGCAACTGCATCAAGATCATGTGATGACCAAATTACAGTAATGTTATCTTTTTTATTCAAGTCTAGCAAAATTTGGTAAAACAAATCCTTACTTTGTGAATCTATTCCAGCAACAGGTTCGTCTAGGATAAGAATTTGTGGATCACTTGCAAGTGCTTTTGCAATAAAAACACGTTGTTGTTGACCTCCAGATAGATCTCCTATTCTTCTATGACTTAGTTCGTGAAGCCAGACTTTTTGAAGAACTTTGTCAATCGTTTCTTCTTTTTGGTTTTTTGTTAAACCCATA
>JACQCT010000022.1 GCA_016201435.1 Nitrososphaerota archaeon
AATCATCCTTGTCAGATTTTTTGGTAAGCTTAATTGTATTTACCATGTCCTTTAACATCTGTCTTGGGTTTGCCATTGGAGGAAATTAATAAAGTCGACTTATATCTCTTATCTTGTGCAATTGCTTGTTGCGTATCAATCCGACCCCGCCGGCTCTAACTTGGCATATCATATATTGCAAAATATGAAACAAGACGGTCAGATTTATCGTGGAAAAAATTATGATCTTGTAACAATTTCAACACCATCCATATCTGCAGACTGGCTTGAAGAAAAATATCATTATGACGGGTTTGTGTTTTTATCAAAGCACGCCTCTGAAACCGGTACACTGGCGCTCACGTGCCACAGTACGGGAAATTTTTCAGAAGCACTATTTGGAGGAATGCCGCGACAAATTGCAATACCGCATCCACACCTACAGAAATCCTATATCCAAGCCTTGTGGGAAAAAAGAAATAATTTTACAAAATTTGAGATCACAATAGAGGCAACACATCATGGTCCTACAGCACTAAACAAACCTACATTGTTTATTGAAGTAGGAACAACAGAAAAGCAATGGAACGACAAAGTATTATGTGATTCTGTGGCTACTATTATAGAAGATGTGATGTCAATGACGCCACAGAAAAACAATGTAGCTATATGTTTTGGAGGAACTCATTATCCAGAAAAATTTACTAAAGAACTAATTGAAGGTCAATACGCTTTGGGTACTGTCGTGCCAAAACATGCCCTAGATCACATAGATGAAAAACTGTTTTCACACATTTTAGAAAGAAACAATGAAGCAAAATATGCTCTAGTAGACTGGAGTAGTTTGGGAAAAAATAAACAAAAGATAGTTTCATTTTTAGAAACAACAAATCTTGAGATGATAAGAATTTGAAGCTTGAAGATAAAGTGTACAAAAAACTACTCGAAGTTCCTTCAGGTATGGTAACCACATACGGAGAACTTGCTAGGGCAGTAGGTCTTAAAAATGGACAAAGAGTAATTGGTAAAATTATGAACAAAAATCCATACCCTGTTATAATTCCATGTCACAGAGTCATAAAATCAAATGGAAAAATTGGTGGATATGCATGGGGAGAAAAGATCAAGACCAACATGCTATCAAAAGAGGGTATAAAAATTAAGAATGGAAAAATTGTTGATCTAAAAATGATTTATAGATTCTAAGTGCGTTTTTTGTGTGTCTCTTCAATCAAAGTTCGAAGATGTGCCACGTTTCTGATTTGATTTCCACCTGCTTGCCTGTATAATTTCCAATACTCTGGGTTGGTTATCTCTTTTCTGCCCTTTGAAACGTGGAGACGGTGTCGTAACGCCTTTATCTTTCTTACATAGACTTGCTTTTTACCAATACGTGATCCCTTGGCTCCTTTCTTTGAACCTTGTTTTGTTCCGCGTTTGCGTCTTTGGGCTTTTTTATGATGTGCTCTGCCTTTGGATGTGCCCTTTATTGGTCTGACCTCAATTATGTTTGCAGTAATTAGACTTCTAATGTTGTCTCGTGTAATTGCATCTGAAACATCATCCAAATACTGTGAGTCAAACTTTATTCTGTTTGCACCTACTCCCAACATCCTTGCAACAAGATGTCGTTTGGTTTTAAGATTTACTACCACTTGTTGACACCCTTGCGTTAAATATCTTGAAATTTTTCTCTTTTGCTTTAGATGCTATTTCTAATCTCTTCTTTTTTCCCACACCGTGACCAAGTCTTACACCATCAGTTTTTGGATCAAGCTTTTCCAATTCTTTCACATTGTGAACTAAATTATCAGTGTATCCTGATGGGTGTAATCCTTTTGAAATATTTGGTCCGCCATAACCAGCTTTGACAAGTGCAGGCCAACCTTTCTTAGATTTTCTCTGATGATTGTCAATTCCCTTTGGTTTTCTCCAGTTTTCTGCTAACCTAAAGTATCTCCAACTCTCTTCTCTTACAAAATCAGGTCTGTAATCTGCTACTTTTTTTCTTAGCTCTAACAGGTCTTTGTTGATCGGCATGTAGAAGAACCTGCTTGAATTTTAAAATAAATACGTTTCTGGAGGCAAAATACATAATGAGAAGAGATAATAAGGAAATTAGAGGCGGATCGTTTTACCCAATGATTGAGGATCTCAAGGCAACTATCACTGGCAAATTTATTACACAGCTAAAGGAGCAGGGTATTACTACAAGTAACATACACAGAAACCTACCAGTAAAATTGCTTGTTGATACTATACTTGAAAAAAATGAAGGCGTTCTTACATCCAATGGTTCTCTTTCAGTACGTACGGGAAAATATACTGGAAGATCCCCTGATGATCGCTATATCGTTGATGATTCTGAAACCTATACTAATGTGGACTGGGGTAAAGTAAACCATCCATTTCCTAAGGACAAATTTGACATGCTCTATGAAAAAATGAAAAAATACATTGAAGGAAAAGAAATCTTTGTCTTTGATGGTTTTGTTGGTGCAGATCCTGATAATAGATTACCTATACGAGTTATAACTGATCATGCATGGCAAAATCTCTTTGTCAGACAATTATTCATCAGACCATCAGAAACAGAGCTTGAATCACACAAGCCAGAGTTTACTTTACTTGTGCTAAATGATTTCAAAGCTATTCCGGAAGTTGATGGAACCAGAAGTGATGCCTTTATCATACTAAATTACACAAAAAAAATTGTACTAATTGGAGCAACTTGTTATGCGGGAGAGATAAAGAAGGCAATGTTTTCTGTCATGAACTACATACTTCCACCGCGAGGTGTCTTTCCAATGCACTGTTCTGCAAACATTGGAAAAAAAGGAGATGTAGCATTATTTTTTGGTCTATCCGGTACTGGAAAAACAACACTTTCAGCAGATCCAAACAGAATGTTAGTTGGAGACGATGAACACGGATGGTCTGATAAAGGAATTTTTAATTTTGAAGGAGGATGTTATGCAAAATGTATAAATCTTAACAGAGAAGCAGAACCGCAAATTTGGGATGCTATTAAGTTTGGTTCAGTTTTAGAAAATGTTGTCGTAGACAAAAAAACACTGATACCAGACTTTAACGATGGAAGCTTGACTGAGAACACAAGAGCTGCATATCCTCTAGACTACATTCCTGGTGCCATAACTCCAAGCATTGGAGGAAATCCAAAAGTAATTGTATTTTTAACAGCAGATGCATTTGGTGTACTTCCACCTGTTGCAAGATTAACAAAAGAAGGAGCTATGTATCATTTCATGTCAGGGTATACAAGCAAGCTTGCGGGAACTGAACGTGGAATTACTGAACCCAAGGCAACATTTTCAGAATGTTTTGGAGCACCTTTCATGTCAAGACATGCATCAGTGTATGCAAAGATGCTTGGAGAAAAAATCACAAAACACAACACCAAAGTCTATTTTATAAACACGGGATGGTCAGGGGGACCATACGGTATAGGTAAAAGGATGAACATCAAACACACAAGGATGATGGTCACAGCTGCACTTACTGATGCGCTTGATATGGTAAAATATAGACACGATGAGGTGTTCAATTTGGATGTGCCAGAGACATGTCCTGAAGTGCCTCCAGAAGTATTAAACCCAAGAAATACATGGGCAGAAAAAGAAGGATATGATAATTCTTCAAGAAAACTTGCGCAGATGTTTGTTGAGAACTTTAAGAAATTTGGAAACACTGCAAAAGAAATTCGTGATGTAGGTCCACAAATCTAGTTACGTCTTGTCACTAGTACGACAATTACTGCAGCAATAATTACTCCAGAAATTATGATTATCTCTTTTATTGGAACTCCAAAGGTTTCTAGAAATTCAATTCCTTTTCTTGGGGCAGGTTTTTCAATTAAGATAGTATCATATGCATTATCAATACCATGAGGTGTGGTTATTTGAGCTTCAATCCAATATTCACTTGGTTCGTAGACTGTAAGTGATGAAGTTTGTTGTGGAACAAGTGACGTACTCTGAATTTGGTAAGAGTCTTTTTTAATTACAGAAATTTTTGCATAAGACCAACTGTCTGGATAATCAAGGCTAAAAGTTAAGGTTCCATTATTTTCACTTGTGTTTATTGTACCTTTAGTTACATGAACCATAACAGGTGCATGATATGTTGTTGTACCATCGTTTATTGAAAGCATTCCATCAAAATTACCAGTCGTGTTTTTTTGCCTTGAAATTTTTATGTTTAAAGAATTATCATAAAGACTAGATTCTAACTTTAGATCATTTTGATCTGAGACAAATTTTGTTTGAACATTTGGTAACGTTCCTTGTATGGTTTGCAAATGTAATGATCTTGTTTGGTATGGTTTTTCTAAAGAGAGATTGAAGACAAGACTATGTGGAATTATTATTAAATTAGCAGAAAACGCTCTTGTTAGATTTAGTCTTCCACTTCCAGTAATATCCACAGGTTCATCATTTCCATAAGCATCTGTAACAGGATCTGCTGTTGTAGAAAGAAGTGATGCGACCTCATCAGGCTTGAGATTTGGATCTTTTTGTAACAAAAGGGCCACTGCTCCTGTAACATGCGGTGCAGCAATACTAGTTCCACTTGTTAGGTTGTATTTTCCTCCTATGTGAGTGGAATTTACAAATACGCCAGGCGCTACAAGATCAGGTTTGATATAAAACGGTGAAACTGGACCACGAGAACTAAATGGCGCAATAAAATCTGGATGACTGAATACATCTAACTTTGCTATTGTATCATTTTGAAGAGATTTTTTTAATGCAAGCCCGTCACTTTTTGACATTGATATGACTGGTATTGTTGGATTACTAGAGATAGAATTGGGTTGAAAAAGTTCTCCAAAAAATATTCCAGGTTCGTTGTTGTAAACTATGAGAGCTTGGGCACCACTATGTGCAGCATTGCGTTCTTTTTCTGAAAAATAGACCTTCTCTCCTTTGATATCACTACCTCTTTCTTCAAGCAAGATGAAATCTTTGGCATCAACATTAACAAGATCTCTAGTCCTTCCATATCCTCCAAAGACAATTTTTCCAGTAATTGGTTTTGATAATGGATTTGTGCCAAACATTGGAAGCACTTGGTATTGGGTCTTGCCAATTTCTAGTGTTGAGACAATACTTTGTGTGATATTGTTGTATGTTGCACCAACTGTTATTGCATTTAGATCTTTTCCTGGGCTACCAATAGTACCGTCATCTGGGCCATTATTTCCAGCTGCTACAACAACTACGATTCCATTTTTTACAGCTTCATTAACAGCTTGGTCAATTTCGTCATTTGTCTTATTCACACCTAAACTAATGTTGATTACATTGACCTTGTCTTCAATTGCGCGATGAATTGCTTTTACGATAAGATCTGATGATACAGATTCTCCAGTTGATGATACCTTGTATGAAAATAGCTTTGCCTTTGGCGCCACTCCCTTGAGGCTTCCATCTGCAGCAATTATTCCGGCTACTTCCGTACCATGCCCAGTAGTGTCGATTGGTTTGTTGTCATTATCTACAAAATTGTATCCTCCAACAACCTTGTCACTAGGACCAAAACCCAAAAGATCTTGATGGTCGTAATCTATCCCTGTATCTATTATACCAATTTTGATTCCTTGCCCTTCAAACCCTTGTTCTCTTGGAATCCCAACGCCAATAAGTGATGTATTTTTTTCAAGATAAAATTCGATTTTTTGTTGATCCTTTACACTTGATAAAATAAAGACAGTGCATAAAATTACTGCAAGTGAGAAAAATACAAATTTGTAGTGTTTCAACAATTTTTATCAAATTTAGTTAGATAAAATACATTTGCAACCAAAGCCATAAATTGTATACATGTGTGGTTCATTACATGGTAAAATATGAACTTCCAAAGTTGCCTTATGCATACGATGCACTAGAACCTCACATAGACTCAAAGACAATGGAAATCCACTACACTAAACATCATCAAGCCTATACAAACGGTCTGAACACCGCTTTGGAAAGTCTTGGCTCAGAGTTGCAAAATATGGAACTAACAAAATTGCTCTCAAGCTTAGATAAAGTGCCTGAGAATGTACGTGGTGCAGTCAATTTCCATGGCGGTGGATATGATAACCACACACTATTTTGGAATAATATGAAGCAAAATGGTGGAGGAACACCAGGTGGCAAAGTATCTGATGCCATAAAATCGGTTTTTGGAAGCTTTGATGCATTCAAAGAAAAATTTTCCAAAGATACTGGTGCAATTCAAGGCAGTGGATGGGGCTGGCTAGCTTACAATCCGGCAACAAAAAAAGTTGAATTTACAACGATGCCAAACCAAACTAGTCCTAGAACAAAAGGATTGATTCCTTTGTTGGGACTAGATGTGTGGGAACATGCCTACTATCTGAAATATCAGAACAAACGTCCAGACTACATCGCCGCTTGGTGGAATGTAGTGAACTGGGACGAAGTAGAAATGAGACTTTCAAAAGTATAATCTCTTCTCTTTTTTTGTTTTAATCAGAGAATGCATTTATAGGCGGGAAAGGGAATTTTTTGCAAATGAGTGAAGAACAAGCCCAAGCGTTGCTCCAGCAGATGCAAGCATATGAAGGTTATATGGCTGACTTGTTGCAAAAAGAAGAATCTGTAGTGAAACTTTTACAGGAAGCAACAGGTGC
>JACQCT010000029.1 GCA_016201435.1 Nitrososphaerota archaeon
ATATGGAAAAAATTATGAAAGAAAATATCGCTATGGAATTTTCAGACTAAGCTTTAAAACAAGTTGAATAGATAAATCAGAAGTGTCTGAACCTCAAATAGACAAAATTGGACTCAAGGTTGGTCTTGAAATACATCAACAGCTTGCAACAGGCAAGAAATTGTTTTGTAATTGTCCTCCTATAGAATCAGAAGTATATCCAATAAAATTTTTCCGTAAACTCAGACTTGCAAAAAGTGAACTTGGCGAGTTTGATCCTACAGCAGTTTTTGAACGTAGTAAAGATAAAACTATAGTGTATCATGCAAATCCTGCAAGTAGCTGTCTTGTAGAACAGGATGAAGAACCTCCCCACGATGTGAATAACGAAACAAAAGAAATCGCGTTAATTATTGCAGCCTCCTTAAAATCAAATATCTTTAATGAAATTCATGTGATGAGAAAGTTGGTAATAGATGGTTCTAACACTTCAGGTTTTCAAAGAACGATGCTTATTTCACAAGGCGGTTATCTCGAGGTGGATGGAAAAAAAATCGGTGTACAAAGCATCTGTTTAGAAGAGGATGCAGCAAAGCTTCTGTCTGATACTACAGATGTAAGAGAATATAGCTTGGATAGGCTTGGCATTCCGTTAGTAGAGATTGCATTAGATCCAGTATCCGGAAAACCTGATGAAGTTAGAAAAATTGCACTTAGTTTAGGTCGACTTTTACGTGCTACAAAAAAAGTTGAACGAGGTTTGGGATCCATACGACAAGATGTCAATGTGTCTATACAAGGAGGAAAAGTGGTTGAAGTAAAGGGTGTACAACAGCTTGACCAACTTGAAAAAGTCATCGAATATGAAGCAAAAAGGCAACATGGTTTGAATATTATTGCAGAAAAATTACGTGAAATAGAAACAGAGAGAATAGCAAAAGAAAGAGATGTAAAAGATGTTACAGAGATTTTCAAAAACTGTAAATCAAAAGTTATTCAAAAAACACTCAAAGAAGGTGCGATAATAAAAGCAATTAGGATTAAAAATTTTTCAGGGATGTTTGGTTTTGAACCATATGAAGGAATAAGACTTGGAAAACAGCTTGGTGAACTAGTAAGATTTTTTGGACTTGGAGGTGTATTTCACTCTGATGAGCTTCCAAATTATGGAATAGAAGAATCAGATATTCAGCAAGTCAAAAAGACATTAGAATTAGGATTAAAGGATGGATTTTTAATTCTGGCTGGAGAACAACAAAAAATTGATCTTGTAATTGAATCAATTATAAAAAGAATAGAGGATGCCAAGAATGGTGTTCCTGCAGAAACTAGAGCGGCAACATCAACTGGTGAAACTGTATTTTTAAGGCCAAGACCAGGGGCGTCAAGGATGTATCCTGAAACTGATATTCCTCCAATTATTGTAGAAAAAAGAGAATTAGAAGAAATACAAAAAAAGATACCTAAATCATGGGATGAAACCATATCAGAACTACAAAAAACATATCAATTAAATCCACAGCTTACGATGCAGATCTTTGATTCAGATTATCTAGTTTTGTTTGAATCTATTTGTAAAGATAGTAGAATTTCTCCAAATTTTGTTGCTTCAGTACTTTGTGGAACTATTACAAACTTAGAAAGACGCGGATTAGATAGTAAGCTATTAAAAAGTAATGAAATTGAAAAAGCATTTAGCTTACTTGCAGATAACAAAATTGCAAAAGAATCACTTGAGATAATTTTTGAA
Source organism: Nitrososphaerota archaeon (assembly GCA_016201435.1). Taxonomy (GTDB): domain Archaea; phylum Thermoproteota; class Nitrososphaeria; order Nitrososphaerales; family Nitrosopumilaceae; genus TA-20. The sequence continues at coordinate 1,730 of JACQCT010000029.1, forward strand.
AGCATAATGTCAGGTAAGACACACACTGTTTTTGAAGCAATGGAGAAGACATCTATAAACAAAATGGATTCTTTAGAGCTTGGAAAAATATTGGATGAAATAGTAGAGGCTAACCTCAAGATGATTGAAGAACATGGATTACGAGCAATTAGTCCACTAATGGGAATAGCTATGAAAACTATGCGTGGTAAGATTGATGGTCAAAAAATAAACCAATTATTAGAGGAAAAAATAAAACGCAAACTAGGTTCTAGTTAATAACTATCTTTAACTAAATTGCATGTATTCCTTTTTGCTTACTACCTATATCGATTGCATCTTCAACAGTATTGATGAAAATTTTTCCATCTCCTGGTGAGTCTGTTCCTGATGCACCAACTATTGTTGTTATCACTTTATCTACAATTGAATCGTCAACTACAATGATAACATAATTTTTTATATTGAAGCCCGCAGTGTAGCTTGAAGTACCTCGTTGACCTGCCATTTGAGATCTATCTCCTTTTCCCCATCCTTTTGCATCAAGTATTGTAAAACCGCCAACACCAATTTTTTTTAGAGCTTCTACTACTACATCGATCTTTTGATGAGCTATTACTGCCTCAATCTTTTTCAATAGACAAACAACTATCTAATAGATTATAAATTTATCATACAATTTCATTTTGAAAAATGAATGATGAATATGCGGGAGGTGGGATTTGAACCCACGAACTCCTAAGAGATAAGGTTCTGAGCCTTACGCCGTTGACCAGGCTAGGCAACCCCCGCAACGAAAAAATTAAGATTCCTGAATAAGTGTCTTTATTGCAGAAACAGC
>JACQCT010000023.1 GCA_016201435.1 Nitrososphaerota archaeon
TGGCTGCACTTGCCGTATCTGAAAACGAAATTGACGAAAACGATCTAAAGAAAAAACTGGCATCTGCAAAAAATTACAACTCGGAAGATTTTATGGATATAGTTTCAACAAAAGAGCCGCAGACTTATGGAAAGGAAAATGATACTGTAGTAGTAGTCGATACAGGAGTAAAAAATGCAATTTTACGAGACATTCGAAAACTTGGATACAAAGTCATCAAAGTACCATGGAATTACTCTATTGAAAAAATTCTCTCTTACAATCCAAAAGGGGTTGTTTTATCAAATGGCCCTGGCGACCCACAGAAATGTGTTGAGACAATGAAAACTGCAAAATCACTAATAGATAAAAATATTCCAACTCTGGGCATATGCCTTGGCGCACAAATACTGGGAATTGCAGGAGGTGCAGACACTTTCAAATTAAAATATGGACATCGTGGGCAAAACAAATCATGCCTTGATTTAGATAACAACCAAGTTTATGTGACTAGTCAAAATCATGGTTATGGAATAGATCCAGAGTCACTTAAAAAAACAAATTTCAAACTCTGGTTTACTAATGCTGATGATAAAACAGTAGAAGGAATTAAACATAAAGAAAAAAAATGTATTGCTGTACAATTTCACCCTGAAGCATCACCTGGACCTTTTGATTGCATGTTTGTATTTGAAGAGCTAAAGCGCCTTATGGGGGAGGAAAATGCCAAAAGATGAGTCGCTGAAAAAAATTCTAGTTTTGGGCAGTGGGGCAATTAAAATCGGAGAAGCAGGCGAAAGTCACTAAAGTGACCGTCAATTCGACTACTCCGGTAGCCAGTGCCTCAAGGCCATAAAGGAAGATGGGATAAAAAGTGTACTAGTCAATCCAAACAATCTATCATAGAAACAGAAAGGCCAGATGGTCTAATGCTAGGATTTGGTGGACAGACTGCACTTAACTGCGGAGTAAAACTAGAAGAATTTGGTGTATTGAAAAAATACGGGGTCAAAGTTCTTGGAACTCAAATAAAAGGAATTCAGGCAACCGAAGACAGACAGCTTTTCAAAGATGCGATGGTAGAGTGTGGAGTTCCTGTACTGAAAAGTAAAACTGTTTACAACTTTGAAGAAGCAAAAAAAATTGCAGCAGAACTTGGATATCCTGTAATCATACGAGTTGCATATACGTTAGGTGGGAAAGGAGGAGGGGTTGCGCACAACGAAATCGAACTGCATGAAATTGTAAGTCGAGGTCTTAATGCAAGTTTGGTCGGTCAAGTATTAATTGAAGAATATGTTGGCCATTGGAAACAAATCGAATACGAAGTAATGGCAGATCATTTTGGAAACAACGTCATTGTATGTAACATGGAAAACGTACTTTCAATGAGGGTGCACACTGGTGATAACATTGTGGTTGCGCCTTCACAAACCCTTGATAACTATGAATATCAATTGCTAAGGTCTGCAGCCCTACGTGCTGCAAAACATGTTGGAATCGTTGGCGAATGTAACATACAGTTTGCACTAGATCCAAAATCCAATAAATATGTGGCAATTGAGATGAATCCTAGGCTCTCACGTTCTTCAGCTCTTGCGAGCAAAGCAACAGGCTATCCAATTGCATACATGGCAGCAAAAATTGTAATGGGTTATTCGCTTCCAGAACTAGTCAATCGCATAACAAAAACTACAACTGCATGTTTTGAGCCATCACTTGACTATATCGTATGTAAGCATCCACGCTGGGATTTTAGCAAGTTTGAGCTTGCAAATCGAAATCTTGGACCTACAATGAAGTCTGTTGGAGAAGTAATGGCAGTTGGCAGGTGCTTTGAAGAATCATTACAAAAATCAATTAGGATGCTTGAAATTGGAAACGATGGTCTTGTAGCAAACCGCTTCTCTGATAATGCATATGAGATTGAAGCTCTTGAAAATAAATTACAAAATCCAGATGATTACATACTATACCATGTTGCAGAAGCATTGCGACAAGGAATTTCAGTTGAGCGAATCTACAAACTCTCAGCTATAGACTCATGGTTTATTGAAAAAATACAAAACATTATTCAAACAGAAAAGAAACTAAAAGAATCAAAACTAGAACCAAATCTTTTACGTGAAGCAAAGCAGTTTGGTTTTTCTGACAAACAAATTGGACGACTAGTTGGAAAAGACGATCTTGATATCCGTAAAATGCGAAAAGACCTAGGAATAATTCCAGCGGTAAAACAGATAGATACACTTGCAGCTGAGTGGCCTGCAAAAACAAACTATCTGTATTTGACATATGGTGGAACTACAAATGATTTTGAAGTTGATAAAAATCAAGAAAAAATCGCAGTCTTGGGTGCCGGTCCTTATCGTATAGGGAGCAGTGTAGAGTTTGACTGGGGTACTGTAAACATGGTCTGGGGGCTCAAAGAGAACGGAGTAAAGGAAGTAATTGTAATTAATTGCAATCCTGAGACGGTGTCTACTGATTATGACATTTGTGACAGGCTGTATTTTGAGGAGCTAACACTTGAGAGAGTACTAGATATTGCAGATTTTGAAAAATTAACTGGTATTGTTACAACGGTGGGAGGCCAGACTGCAAATAACCTTACTCCAAAGCTTGCAAAAAATGGTATCAAAATAATAGGTACGTCATCAGAAGACATTGACAGGGCAGAAAACCGTTCAAGCTTTAGCAAAGTCATGGACGAGCTTCATATTTCACAGCCTCCGTGGAAAGCATTTTCAAGTCTTGCTGATGCCAAAAAATTTGCAATTAATGTAGGATACCCAGTACTGGTCAGGCCATCGTATGTCCTAAGTGGGGCTGCAATGAAAGTTGTCTGGTCACACGATCAGCTAAAAAAATACCTGGGAGAGGCAGCAAATGTTTCACCAGACTATCCTGTAGTTATCACAAAATTCATGCTAAACTCACTTGAAGCTGAAGTAGATGGAGTCTCTGATGGCAAAAACGTAGTGATTGGTGCAATAGTAGAACACATTGAAGGTGCAGGTGTTCACTCTGGAGATTCCATGATGTGTATCCCGCCATGGAGTCTAAGTAACAAAATAATTGAAACCATAACAGACTATACAAACAAGATTGCTATTGCCTTTAAAATAAAAGGACCGTTTAATTTGCAATTTCTTATCCATTCAAATCAAGTGTATGTTATAGAGCTAAACATACGCGCGTCACGCTCCATGCCGTTTGTTTCAAAATTTGTCAAGATGAATCTTATCAGTCTTGCAGCACGTGCAGTTCTTGGAAAAACATTGCCACCAGTGCCAAAAGACAAATGGCGAAAAATGCACTCGTATGGAATCAAGGTACCGCAATTTTCATTCATGCAACTTGAGGGGGCTGATATAATATTGGGAGTTGAGATGCAATCAACTGGGGAAGCTGCATGCTTTGGAGACAGCTTTTATGATGCACTCTCAAAGGGTCTGATTTCTGTAGGATATTCGCTACCAAAGGAAGGTGCTGTTTTGATTACTGCGGGTGGTTTGGAAAACAAGGAAAAACTTTTGCGAACATCCATGCTGCTAAAAACTTTGGGTTACAAAATCTATGCAACTGAACATACTGCTGAATTTTTAACAGAAAAACGAGTAGGAAATGAAATTGTATACAAAATTAGTGAACCGGAAAGAAAACCAAACATCGCTGACTTGCTTTATGAACGCAAGATAAATTTCATAGTAAATGTACCAAGCACATCGACTTTGGAAAAATATGTTGGTATGCTCTATGATGAATTTCAGATTCGACGAAAGGCAGTAGAGCTTGGAATTCCAGTACTAACAACGACCGAGCTTGCAGACTCTTTTGCAAAAACACTTGAATGGCTGCAGCACAACGAAACCACGAAAAAACCATTAGAACCATACGATAGTTTAGAATAATCTAAGATCAAGGTTGCATATGAAATACATTTTCTGGTGCAACTTTGATAATTATTCTTTTTTCTGTGGGCGAGCGAAATGGATACTTGTCAACTCCAAGATACCTTTTTGCAAGCTTGTCAATATGTTCGTCTGCTCCTTCCGATGTCTGCTCAATTACCTTTCCTCGGATCGTTACCATGTCGTATGGATTGTTATGATCAACTATTGATAGAGATACATGCGGATCTCTTGATACATTTTTTTGTTTTACTCTACCTTCTGCAGTGTTAATCAGAATTATTTTTCCATCATAATCCACCCACGTTGGAGTAATATGTGGCGTGCCGTCTTTCATTAATGTAGCAACAAAGGCAAAGTTCTTTCCTGTCAACAACTTTATCACTGAATCATCAATTACTCGATTTATCTGCATAATGATTCAAACGCTATACTAGTTTTTCAACTTTTCAAAAAATTAATTCCTACTATATAAATTAAAATTTAAACTTTAAGAGAATAATTCAGAATGATATCAAAGTTGTTTATTATATTCAAATTACATTTTCAAGCATAGATTCGTTTCCTATTATGGAGCCATCAAGTGTTACAATTTTTGCAGACTGGAAGTTTTTAATAGATTGAAGAATTGGTGAGATTGATTTTTTGTAATATTTTTTGTGTGTGGCATAAAAATACTTGTTAAAGGCAGGAAGAATAATTATTTCCAAAGTTCCCTTTGATGATGGAAAAAGCTGGTTTTTTTCAGCTCTAAGTGAAACCCATACTCTCTGGCCATCTATGACAGAGCCTTCCTGAAAAAACACTGGATGGACATGACCCATGACTATCTTGTTTATTTGGGACAGGTTTTCTGAAGGCATGGTATGTCCATGAGTCAAAAGCGTATCGCCAATTACAAGCCCTGAAGAGCTTACAAGTGTGACTCCATCTGGAAGCAATTTTTGTATGTTGGAATCGTGATTACCTGGAATTATTATTGTCTCAATTTTCTTTCCAATCTCAAAAAATAGCGGAACTGCCTGCCACTCTACTTTAGATATAAAATCAATGCCTGATTTTACATCACCTAATAGTACCAGCACATCTGGTTTTTCAGATTCTATTATGGACAAAAGAGAATCTATTGTCTCTTGGACCAGTTCTCTTGGTTCTACATGGATTTCATTAGACAAAAACGTGTTTTCAAATCCAATGTGCAAGTCAGTTACAACAAGATAGCGATTTTTTTCTTCCTCTAGTATCAAAGCGGGCTGTGATTGTATTGGCCTTGTCTGAACCATCAAAGATATACGAACCAGTTTTGAATTAAATCCTTGTGAAAAAAGATTCTGCCAATCTTGACGCGGTTGTGTCCGGAAGGGGTGTCAAGCTTCACTACTTTGAGCCAAGCAATAGAAAAATCTGGACTGTGGTAGGAAAGGACAATGAGCATTGGCTTGATCCAGATTTGGGATTCTGCTCTTGTGAGGATTATTATTTTAATGCCATGGAAAATAACGGTGAATGCTATCACCTAAAATCAGTAAAAATTGCCAAGCAAGAAAATAAGGTTGAAGTTATAAAATTTTCAGATTCAGAGTTTGAAAGTTTTATTACAGCACTTGTTTCGGATTTAATATAGTTTAACATATTCTTAAAAAAGCTCCTTGAGGTGTTTTGTTCACTTGGTTTAGTACCTTCCTTAAAAGAGATGTGGGACTTTCATTTTCTATCTTTTCTCTATTATTATGTTATAGTAACAGTAATTGTCACTTTTTGACGAATCTAATTGAAACCCATGAGCTGGTGGAAAACATCCTTCATGTCGGTATTTTAGATTGGAAAACCACGTATCATTGCCAGAAATTCCAAGTGGTTTTAATTGTACAGTTTTGTTGATTGTTTGAAATTCATTTGCAGAGATAATGGTTGTGAAGATTGCATTTACTGGAAGTTCATCGCAGTATCCCTGAGTCTCATTATTGTTATTGCATGTTTGTAGGATACTATCGTATTTACTTCCAACTTTGTTTATACTTTCTTGTAACTTTGGAATTGTAGTTATGTTGTATGATATGTCGACAAAGTTAACGGACTCTACTGATGCTCCTAATAAAGTCCTATCAAGACGCACGACCGTCATTTGTGCATAATTAAGATAAAAGTAGAAAATCAAACCTACAGAAATTCCAATTATAACCAAAAAGCCAGATATTACAATGAGATGTAATGTTTTCATTTTCTAGTTCATCCTTGAAGCATTATCAATTGTAAGGATAAAAGCTGGACCACCGCTGCACATGCCAGGTGAAAGTATCAGCCAATGGCTTCCTTCTTTTGCATCATGTGAAGTTAATACTTTTGCAGTTACAAGAGCAGAACTCCAAGGCCATAACACTTCGGATCTTGGCTCATAAAAGACACTTGCCCCGTCAAGGGTCTCAGTATAGTTCCATCTTCCTCCACCGTCTACTGTGGGTGCATAATGTTCGAATGATGCATGATTTGTCATGTCTACGGTCAGAAACCTAAAGATGTCAGAGTATGGTACATCTAGATAAATTCTGTATGTGATTGAACCATTATGTCCTGCCTTTAAGACGTAATTTTCTGCATCATATTTTTTATCATGACATACATTGTCAAAGCCAGAATAATCTATTACTTTGGTATATGTATGGGGCGAGATTGGGCACAACAAAGAAGCAAATCCAGGTGGTCCAAGATCAAAGACTTGTTCTTGTTTTGATATGCAGGTATGAATAGAAGTAACATTCTTTGAAATCGTGTCAGTCTGGACAAGCATGTATCCACCTGGTTGGCTTTGAAGTGGCAAGATGAGAAATATTGCTGAACCAATAAACAATGCAAAACCAGCAACTACAATTATTGAAAGATGCAGAGTTTTCATTCAATAATCTCCCAAACATATTCACCGTACATCTGTTGCATCTTTTTGATCCCCTATGACAATTGGTATTGGTGACGTTCCGCTACATGTGCCAGGAACAATGTTTAGCCAGTATGTGCCTTTTGGAGCACTTGAGCTTGCAGATATTTTTACTACAACAGTGATATGGCCATTATAATCAATTATTTCTGATTTTGGTTCAAACGAGACCATAATTGTTGAATTTGTATCTTGTTTTATTTCACGATTTGAGTCAGGTTGAAAATAGACATCCATGTTATTTCTTATGTCTACTTTGTTTGGACTAAAAATTGGAGGATCAAGTCCATAAGAGTCCCCGTAAATATTGTAGACAAAAGTGCCCTGTTTTCCTTGTTTTAAGACATTGTGAATTATTCCAGAATAATTGTAAGTTTCAAACCCAGATGAATTTAAAATAACTATGTGTGGAAATATGAAAGGACATCCAAACCCGGGTCCACTGTCGTATGTTCTATCAAGTACTGGAATGTATTCAGATCGTACAGCCTTAAACCAACCTAAAGATTCCAGTTTTATTACATGTTCAGATAGTACACATGCTGGTGTGTGACTATGCTTGTTGATTAATAATGCAAAGTTACCATTACACAAAATTTCTTCTGGTATAATGCCAGACTTTAATTGTTCAAGTGGAGATGGTGCAACAAAGACCCAGGTTCCATTGTTACTTAATTTCCAAGTTCTTGTATCATTATATGTGTCCGTAAGTGGTGGTGTGGATATTGTATAATTGATATTGTTATAGTGATATGCAAGTTTGACTAGAACATTTCTAGGATCAGGAATGTAATCCTGGCCTACACTAAAAAGACCAAAAATACATTTTTTGTGTGTCGGCAACTCAATTACCTGTTGATCCGAACTTTCTGAACTCCCAAAACCATTGTTGGATACAAGTCCTACATTTAGATCATATCCTGTTATTCTAACGTCTGCATTGGTTGGATTGTACAACTCAAACCATTGATGAGCTGGAATGGTTTCATTATATTCACATGACTGTTCTTGACTAGTGACAGGACCATAAAGTTCTACCTGAGAGATAACTAGCAATGGTCTTTGTTGAGATTTCATCTCAAGTGAGTCATGCTGTGCATATGAATTTTCAATACTTGTAGTAAAGACAATCGCAAGAATTACAATTATTGAAAGATTCAGAGTTTTCATTTTCTAGTTCTGCTGTCCAACTTGATTCCCGATAATTTCGATTTCTTGAGTACCATTTGTAAATGGAATGGTAAAGCTTGATCCATTTGCTGTAGGTACCAGGTCTATGTTTTCCTCCATACCATCAACTAAAACTGTATGAAAGTCCTTGAATGGTTTATGAGATGAATTAAGATCAGTTATAATTTTTGGAATGGTTATGATAAGAGATCCATCACTTACAGTCTGAATTTTTATTATAATACTTGCAGATTGGGGATCATACTGGAATTCTTTTATCTTTCCGCCAGAAATCGTACTATTCAAGAGGTCTTTTTTTATGATAAAAGGACTTGGCAGATATCCCCATCCCAGTGCTGAGAGGCGAAATGCGGTGTATGTCTTTACACAAGCGGGTGAGTTATCTTCTGACTTGAAAATTAATTGCAAGTCTTGTTTACATTTCACATCTAGTGACGCAATTCCTGATTTGAGTTGCTTTAGTGGAGAGAGAGTAATTTGTGACTTGGTAGAATCGTATATTGCTTTAAAAATCATTGAGATTTTGGTCTTGTTATCAATGTCTATTTTTGCTATATAGTTTCCAATTTCTGTAGGTACAAAATTCCATTTTAGAGTGCCTGCAAAACTACAAGCCTGCACTTCCAAGTTTTGTGTCTTGTTGAAGATTTGCTTTCCGTTATCCTCATTTTGTATCAATATTGATACTGGAATAGTTCTTGATTCTGGATAGTTGTTCCATACATCGTCATAGCTTAACACAATCTCTTGATTTGTAAATATCATTTCAAGGGCATTACCATTGATATCCGTAATGCGTGGATTGCTTGCTGGTCCACCGTGATAGTTACCTAAAGAGCCAAAATATTCTGGTCCAAGAAAACTATGAACATCACAAGCATCTCCTGCTTTTTGCGAGTATGGCGAGATTGTGTTAATTCCATCTGTTTTGTTTATGTAAAAGATTGCCTTGTCGCCTATCTCAAACTGTGGATATGTCACATGTCCCTCTGAAGGTTTGTGTCCTGCTACAGTTATCGAATCAGATGTCTGTGAATTCTTGAAAAATGTTTGTACCTTGACCTGGTAATAATAGTAATCAGGTCCTGGTCCTGCTTGTTTTGAAATGACTTGTCCATAAAAAACCATCTCACTTGCCTTGTAAAGATCCTGTGGCGATAGGTTTGGCATTGCTATTACAGTTTGGATAGAAAATACAATCAAGGCACAAATCATCATTACAATTATAGAATAATGTAGAGTTTTCACACTAATTTTCAGTTTATGGTGTTTTTAGGGATTGCTGATAAATTGTTTCTATTTTGGATAGCACCAAAATCCATAGGTTTCACATGGTTCAATTGTTGTAATGCCAATATCTATCCAATTCGTTTTAGGCAAGTCCTGTGTTGAAGAATCGTATATTCCCTCAGACACTTTGGCCCATATGTGCACCTTGTCTCCCTCCTTCCAACGTACCTTGTCAAGATCATAAAAATATAAAAAACCTGGACCTGGCATACTGGCGTATGCAAATGTCATGGATCCGTCACTGTCTATGCAATCATCAGCCTTGCACAGAAATAATTTGTGTACTGTAACATCTTTTTTTGTAGAATATAATAGTCCATGTGAAGGAGTTTTAGCAATAGTTTCCTTACCTACTGGTGCAACCCCACCAGTAAAGAATCCCTTATCACTTGAAATGAATTTTATTGACAATTCATAAACATTTAGAATTTTGTCTTTTACTTCAGATGGAGTATATTGTGTAATTTTTTGAGTAGATGTTTGTTGTACAACTGAGCTGATTAAGATTCCCCATCCACGTTCAACAAGCTTCTGTACTGTCTGCGGTTTTACACAAGCTGGAAATTGATCTTCCGCCTTGAGTACCAATGCAAACCCGCTCTTACACATTACATCTTTTGGTGCCACACCTGATGCCATCTGTCTTAGAGGAGTGAGTGGTTGTTGATCTTGTATGGTGTCTGCAGCAGGAGGGCTTGGGGGAGGGCAATTATTATCACATTTTTGGACAAACACATCTTCTACTAATGTTACTTGAGTAAGTGCTGGGTCTTCTCCCACATCCACGAATTTTACAAACTTACTGTTATTGTCTAAAATTGAAAACTCGGTGACAATACTTGTTAGTTTGACATCATCACATGTTTTCTGATTCTCTGTCATATTGGTAAAAATGCCTGCAAACACATACTTGTAACCACTCACTTTTGATTGAAAATCGTTCGATCTAATAGCCAGCAGTATTGCCTTTGTTTTATTAATTGAGTTTACAACCACTTGCATATCATCTCCTATTTTCTTCTGACATTCTTCATATGATCCAGTAGAGTTGTTTGGAACAGCTGTTGGTGCATATACAGGTACTTGATATACTATTGGCATAAGAAGAATGAAAATGCCAATTATGGAAAGGTGTAAAATTTTCATTTGTTAATTCTCATTCTATAAAATACAATTAGTGATGTAATGCTAACTAAGAAAACTGGAATTGTAAATGGAAATTCTGGGACTTTTTCTGGAAGTATAGTTATCTGGAGTGATTTTGACCAAAGAGGTTGAAGAGAATCTGAGCTTTCAGTATGTGTATTGAATGTAAATAATGCTACTGATGTTACAGTATAGTTTCCTGGAATAGATAGTTTAGGGAAAATATTTGGTCCCCATGGTTGTGTACCAAATTGTTCTCTTGGTTCTAATGTTGTCATGCCATGAAATTCAGGAATAAAGGCTACTATGGTAGACTGAGGCCACACTACACCAGTCTGATTTTTAATTTCAAGAGCAACCCAAGGTTCATCATAGTATATGTCAACAGTTTTGTTTCCAGTGTTTATCAATTCGGTACTGATGGTAATATTTTCGCCCATCTTGTATGCTAGTTTTTGTGTAGTCTGATTAAGAATTAGTATTGCGCCATCATGGACAAGTTTGGTTTGTGTTGTATTACCAAACTGTTCTTCCAATGTTGGATTGTATTGAGGAGTTACAAGATAACATGGAATAGACTGACGTGATGGACCATAATGAATATAACCACCCGTTGGACATGACTGAGAACCAAAAACAATCTGTGATGAAGCTAAGACCAACATAAATGAAAATATGATTATTGAAAGTTGTATTTTCATTTTCTAAATAATTATGATGACGGATCTACTACTTGTCCTGCAAACAATATCAAGCCTGTTTGATTATCATGTATCAAAAAGACAAATGGGTGGTCTGCATTAAATTCCAAGGGCTGTACCCCTGCATTTTCACCCATTACCGTCATGAATACGATTGCTGTTGCAGCCGCAGCCTCTGTTCCTTTCTCATTTACATCTACGAATGCTTTGTGGTATACATTGTCGATATAGAGATCATTTCCACCTGTAATTCCTGAAAAATCAGCTAGGTTCCAATCAAAACCCGATGCCATTCCCATTTCTGAAAGATTGTCCTTTAGTTTGTATTCAGTATGAAGCATAAACTTGGGTATGTGTACTGATACCTCTCTTACTGCAAGATTATTCCTCCATTGGTTCAGCTTATCTGAAGATAATATGCTGATAAGATGATTCAAGTCCTTATCCTTTGGCAGAATTATCATCATGGAAAGATTTCCTCCACTGTATGGCATGTCAAGTATCTTCAAGCCATCATCTTCTAGATACTTGAATCCAGTCTCTACATGCATCATTGGAACTTTGATGGTATTATTTTCTGACACTGAAAAATTTTCATCAATTGTTTTTGATTCGTCAAATTTGGTGAGCCATGTTCCCTTGAAATAAACTGCGTCTGTAAGAACAACTCTTGTCATAATATTAAGCGAGTCAGGAGGGAGCAGGTTTTTTATCTTCTGGGCTGTCTTGTCCTCTACCCATTTGTTGATTATATTTCTAGACTCTTCTGTGTGGTTAATAAAATCAAGATTCTCTGCTTTTGCAGAATAGTATTTTTGTAATGATTCGAAATATTCTTGTAGTATTGGATAGTCTTTTTGCACCCATAGTGCATTTGCAATATTTAGAGTATAGTTTGCATTTGGACTGTTAATTTTGGAATCAAGTTCCCTGATAGATTCTCTTTGTGTCTGCCTATCTGCAAACCCAAAGACTGACTGGATCTCGTTCTCTGTCTGTCCTCTTGCTCCTTCGTATGCCATTGAGAATGCATCAGATATGCTATATGGTGAGAAGAAGATATTACTCATATTTTTTTGAGCAATGTTTGATAACAGGAAAAAGGCAAAGGTGTTGCTTGCGTTTACAGGTCCTTTGGATTTTTGTATGGCATCCTTTACAGATATTCCATGTGATAACAGGTAAAAGGCAGGTGTGTTGCTTGCGTTTACAGATTCTGTGACTGTCTTTACTGGCTCGTTTGCAGCCATCTGGTGAGACACAAGTGAAAATGTTGAGCTGGCAGAGTTTTTTCCATCAGTTGCCGATATGGCATAAGTACCAAGTGCAACAGATGGAACTGTAACATATTTTTCAAATGATCCTGTTGGCGCAAATTTCTGCACTCTGTTGTTGTCAAAATCTGTGACATAGATATCTCCAGAGCTGTCCAGTGTTACACTTGCAGGATAACCAAAATGTGCATTATCAGAACCGTATTGTCCTGATACACCAAGAGTAGACCTGTCTAGTGCTACACTTTCAGGAGTACGAAAGTGAGAATCAATAGTATCTGATTTGCCTGATATACCAGCAGTAGACATGTATGGTCCTGATACACCAAGAGTGGACAGGTATGTTCCAGAATTAGAGAATTTCTGTATCCTGTTATTGCCACTGTCTGTGACATAGATATCTCCAGAGCTGTCAAGTGTTACGCTTGCAGGATAACAAAAGTGAGCATTATCAGTACCAAATTCGCCTGGTATTCCAAGAGTGGATAGGTATGTTCCAGAGCTTGAGAATTTCTGTATCCTGTGATTATACGTATCTGCAACATAGATATTTCCAGAACTATCCAATGCTACACTTTCAGGATAACTGAAATGTGCATTATCAGAACCATAACTGCCTGACACGCCAAGTGTCATCAAATATTCCCCAGAGCTTGAGAATTTCTGTATCCGATGATTATACGTATCTGCAACATAGATATTTCCAGAGCTATCAAGTGATACACTTACTGGAGTATTAAAATGGGAATTGTCAGTATCTGATTTGCCTGATACACCTAGTGTGAATATGTATGTTCCAGAGTTTGAGAATTTCTGTACCCTGTCATTACCTCTGTCTACGACATAGATATTTCCAGAACTATCCAGTGCTACACTTTCAGGATAACCAAAATGTGCATTATCAGAACCAAATTTGCCTGATACACCAAGAGTAGACGAGTATGTTCCAGGACTAGTTGTTATATTGACTACTGAATCGTCAGGAAGTGTAATTTTAACAGAAGCAGATTGCACAAATCCTCTACCTGATACTTCCATTATGCTTCCAGCAATTGCCGAGGTAAATGTCAGTGTGGAGATGACAATTACTGTTGCTGCGATAACTAGAATTGAGATTATTATTGGTAATAGAATTTTTTTCATAATTAATTAGTACGGCAATTGTAGCTTAAAAAACTGGCGTATCTTTCTTCTAGTTTTCATCTGTTACGGTTAGGAGATGGTAAGACCCATCTGTTAATTCTCTATCTGCAAGTATTTTCTATAGTTTTATCTGGAAAAGGTCTTCTTTAGAAACGCCTTTCCATAAACCAATCATTCCCTCTGCTGGAACTGGGTCTACTTTGGTTATCTTTTGTATCTTGATGTGGTCTGGGTTTGGTGGCATCCATAACATTGCCATGTAATCTCCAACATTTCCAACTTGGTCTGGTTTGGCAGAAATTATCTTGTCTTTAGCAAAACCGCCTGCAACTAGTGCGGCAGTTGCAGAATCTTCAAGGTCTCTTCTTCCATGTACAAAAAGATAGACTGATTTTTGTGCATCTATTTGACTCATGATTACCAGTTTCAAATGTAGCTTTAATCAATATTTCTAAAACACAGATGTTGTCTAAACGGAGAGATTCATGACCATGCGAAGGTAATGCAATGATTGAAGAAGAAATACACGATCGAACTTTTATGCGATGAATGTGTATTGATTTGTATACCGTGACAAGCTTTTCAAAAAGCATACGTATGGTTAAGGATATTATTTGGCAAATCTTGGGATTTGTTGAAACTCCTAAAATAAAAGACGAGTGATAAACCTGATATGATGCTCTAAATAAAATCAATTGGTGAAAAAATCAGCAAAGATGGCAATTATTGCAGGTATTGTAGTTGCCGTTATAATTTCTGGATTGGCAGTTGTAGTTCATCTAAGACAGTCTGCTATAGAAGGAACTGAACATGGAAACGAAACTATTTCTCAAAAAGTCAATGAAGCGGTAAATGCCATAACTAATCAAAATACCAAAAATCAAACATCAAACTCTGAAGCAAACGAAAGTCCAGAACAGAGGGCAAGTGAAGGAAAGTAGTTTATCAACCAAAAATTTACACAAATAAGATCAATCGCAGATTATACAGAACCCTGAAATCAAACTTGGATTATATATAAGAAAAATATAGGCAATTCATTGGCCGATGTTTTAGTTGTAGGTTCTGGCGGAAGAGAACATGCTCTTGGCTGGAAACTGTCTCAAAGTAACAAAGTGGGCAAAGTTTACCATGCACCAGGCAATGGTGGAACATCAAACAACGTATCCATAGCTGTAGATGACATTGATGGATTGGTAAAATTTGCATCTGGGAATAATTGTCTGACAGTTGTAGGGCCTGAGACTCCGCTTTCTATTGGAATAGTTGATGAATTTACAAAAAAAGGCTTGAGGATATTTGGGCCAACAAAAAAAGCCGCGCAGCTTGAATCAAGCAAAGTATGGGCAAAAAACTTTATGAAAAAACATGATATCCTTACTGCACAATTTGAGATTTTTGATGATGCAAAAAAAGCAAAAGAATATGCAAAATCAGTTGATTATAATCTAGTAGTAAAAGCAGATGGTCTTGCAGCCGGAAAGGGAGTGATTGTTTGCAATGATTATACCGAAGCAGTATCTGCAATTGATAAAATACTAGAGAAAAGCTTTGGCACTGCAGGCTCTAAAATAATTTTAGAGGAAAGAATTGATGGAACCGAAGCATCATACATTGCACTCTCTGATGGTATGGTGGCAATTCCAATGGCCACAAGCCAGGATCATAAAAGAATATTCAACAACGACAAGGGCCCAAACACCGGAGGAATGGGTGCCTATTCTCCTACTCCTGTGATTAATGATTCCATGGCAGAACAAATTCAGAAAAATGTAATTGACAAGACTGTAGAATCCATGAAAAACGATGGAATTGTTTTCAAGGGATTTTTGTACGCTGGAATAATGCTAAAAGATGACACACCATATGTTTTAGAGTATAATGCAAGAATGGGCGACCCAGAGTGTCAGCCTATAATGATGAGGATGGAGTCAGATTTGTATGATTATATCAACGCAAGCATTGATGGAACGTTATCACAACTGCCGCCCATATCATGGAAGAAACAAAGTGCAGTCTGTGTTGTACTGGCATCAAAAGGATATCCTGATTCCTATCCAAAAAATGAGGAAATACTAGGCCTTGGTATGCAAGACAAAAACTCTGTGGTATTTCATGCAGGAACCATACTGGACAACAACAAAGTTCTGACAAGCGGAGGTAGGGTGCTTGGAGTAACAGCACTTGGGGATACATTACAAACCGCCATATCTAATGCGTATTTGAGGGTAAAGGAAATCTCTTGGCCTGCCAAATATTATAGAACCGATATAGGAAAAAAAGGGCTCATGTCTTAATTGAAAGATTATTGTCCGAGTGTTAAACTGATAATTCAAATCCCTTAGTGGGTCTCGAATTGTATTCTTGCAATAACTATAATATCTTATGAATTAATGATTTGTTTGTATCCTTATCGGCATTCCATGGCAAATTCTTTTTTGATGTTATCGAATTCTTTCAAAAGTGACTCATATTGTGCATTGAACTGTTCGTCAGTCATTCCAGGAGTCTGAAACATTGTAAACAAGATAACTGATGCACCTCCAGGCATGTCAATAACCCTGGCAGGAAAAATGCTCATTTGTTTTTCATTGGGTCCTGCATACATGTCAATTACTCCAGTTTTTCTATCTGATTCAATTTCAAAGAATAACTCCCCCATGGGAGTAACAATTTTGGTTTTTCCATCTGTCTTCTTTAGCTCCTTGCAAAATACAGTGGCCCACTTTGGCAGATTTGTAACATCTGAAAGATATGAGAATACACTATCTTTAGGAGCATGAAGTATTATGGTGGCAGTCTTTGAGTTCATGGTATTTCTTAAATTGATCTTTTATGTAATCTAGTTTTAGATATAGTAATCACGGAAACGATCGCAATCACGAGTATAACAGATACAAGTGTACCAAATTCAGGAACTGCATTAGTTGAAATCTGATCTATTGTATCTGCAAATATTGCAGCCGGCTGTGGTCCTGTTATCTCCTTTGTTGTACCATCAGGTCCTATTATGAAAAAGGCAGGAGTTCCCTGTACTCCAAGAGATGTACCAACTGCCTTGTTGTGAGATACTCTATCAGCATATTTCCCAGAATCAAGACATGAATTGAATTGACTGGTGTCTAATCCCAAGGTTGCAGCATTTGATTTGAGATTGCTTGCACTGGCCCAGCCAGATTGGACAGCTCCTTGGTTTTGATACAGTGAATCATGATACTCCCAGTATTTTCCTTGGTCATTTGCACAGTAAACAGCTTGTGCAGCAATAGGTGAGTCAGCACCTAAGAATGGAAAATCCATGAAATACAAGTTAGCTTTGTTTGTGTCTATGTAATTTGCTTTGATTGTGGGCTCTTCATTTTTGAACCATTGATCACATTTTGGACACTGGTAATCACCAAACTCAACAATTGTTACTTTGGCATCAGCAGAACCTCTGACAGGTGAAGACATGGACAGATCAATTTTACTATTTGACATCATCATGTTTTCTCCTTTCATCATGGTACCGTTATCTCCCCAGCCACTGCCTGACATGTTGCCCATCATCTTATCGTGCATCATTGAACCACTAGACATGTTGTTATCATGCATCATTGAACCACCGGACATAGAATTATCTGCACTAACATTAGATATAGTCAATAATGATATTGATGCAATTGTAATTACTAGTAATTTCTCAATGCCTCGCATTTGCAAGCAAGATTACATCTTTGCATATAATCTTTTTTCCAAATTGATATTCAAATTTCTATAAGCAAAAATTTTGGTGTACAATCTACACAATATTAGCAATACAATACTGAACAATTTGGAAAAAAAGTTAAATCATCAAACCCGATTCTGTTCATTTAATCTGATATAGTATGGAATTGATCTAAAATGCACAGACAGGCATTAGGACTGGTATTCTCAAATTACAAGTATGTAGCATTATCTGCATCCATTTTTGTCGGACTTTTAATCTCACTTTCATGGATTTCCGAATTCATCTTTACAACTCCAAAACTTACTTTTTACGTGCCTGGATATGCACTACCTAACTTTTCTCTGATAGTAGTAGTGGCAGCACTCTCAGGCCTTGTAATCAGCATGAGCATTTACAGAATCAGAATAATGAGAAGCGGATCAAGAAAGGCAGGTTCAGGTTTTATTGGCTCCATAATCGGTGCAAGTGCAGGTGCATGCAGCTGTGGCTCTATTGGTTTTGCTGTAGTTTCAGCTTTTGGTGCAGTAGGTGGAACACTCACAGCATTTCTTACTAATTATGAAATTCCTCTAAGAATAATATCGATTGGAATTCTAGTTTATACGTATTATATCACTGTAAAAGGATTAACTGCTGAATGCAAAATCCAAAGATGAATTGGTATTAGGATTCTATGTGATTTGAATATCCTGAATTTTTCAGGATTCATTAATTATGGATTGGTCCGATTCGTAATCTGTAGTGGGGTTGATGAACAAAAAAATCAACAGTCGAATCGAACCGATATGCCATTGTAATGATGCCTTAAAGGTATTTTTCCAAATCTCTTTCACATCATCAATTGAAAACTAATTACATGAAACTTTTCCATGACAGAATTTCAAACATGTATAAAGAAATTTGGAAATAAATTGGAACAATGGTTAATAGTAATTTTTCCAGACTGATCTCATGAAATCAAAAATCAATAAAATTCCCACAATGTCACACAAGGAAGCAAAACGAAGTAAAAACATGCTTTGGTGGTTGCAAAAAGGTAACGATTCTGTTTATGTTTATTTTCTAAACAATGAGCCTGTTGAGGGGATTAAATAGATGTCAAGAGCATCACAGACTGTAGAATTGGTCAAACGACCATCTACACCCGTAATTTTTTGGATATGTTATAGGTGTAATCTGGTATTCCATGAAGAATCAATAGCATCTTTACACAAAGAAATATCAAACCACTCTGCTAGAAAGATTGAATTTTTACAAAGCAAAAAGACGTGAAAGTTGTCACTATGCCATAAACCCTCAAGGTAAAAAGATCTTGAAATGATTCGTTTAGCTATCTACAAATGCATATTCCAGACGCAATTTGGATGTAATTTGGAAAACTGGTTTAATACTATGAGCAAGAAAATGATTCAATGAAAAATAACAATATCAATCCACAATTAACAATGGCAAACTCAGATAATGAATTCCTGGGTAATATCTCTAATTATGTCAACAAAAACAGCCTGCTTGAAGTTCAATCACAGTCAGAAGCATCAAAGCATAGGGTTGATCCGCAGACAAAAAGACTCCTATCCTTTTTGTTTACTGGTACGCGTGGCGGGAACAATAGATTAAGGATACTGCTGCTTTTAGCTGAAAGACCGCTGAACACTCACCAGATTGCAAAAGAGCTAGGACTAGATTACAAGGCCATACAATTCCATTTGGGAGTCCTAGAAAAAAACAACATGATTTCACGCGCAGGAGAAAGATACGGGACTATCTTTATGCTGTCTACCTTTTTGGAATACAACATAGAAGCCTTTAATGAAATAATCTCAAAATTGTACAAAGGTTCTGAATCAAAATGACATGGTGTAAGAATTTCATCATGCACAAAGTAATCCTCAAAGACGGGCTTTTGGTAGAGTTATAGTAGGAATTTTTCTCATGGATCCAATAATGACTGCAAGCACCATTGTTTCAGGTGCTAACATGATTGCATTAGGTGTTCTTGTTGGTGTTTTTGCCAAGATCTATTCAAAAACAAAAGCACAACTTCCACTGGGCATGATATTTTTTTCTGGAATGTTATTTTTGCACAATGTAATAGGAGTATATGCATATTTTTCTATGACAGAACTTTATGCAGCAGCACTCTTACCATATCTTTTGGCAGTACATGTAGCAGAGCTTGCAGGCATATTGATATTCTTAAAGATAACATTACAGTAGATTTGGAACTAATTTGGAAATAAAGTTAAATGCTAAAACCAGATCTTTTTTCCAACCATGAAAAAAATTGAGAAATTATTACTTTTAGTTTCTGTGTTGACAGTATTTACTACATCTTATGCATACGCTGACAATATGAAAATGAATGATTCAATGATGAAGGATTCCATGATGCATAACAATATGACAAATGATTCTATGATGCATGACAATATGAAGACGAGTGAAATGATGAAAGATCACAATATGATGATGGGATATCCACTCAAACAACTCAAACATGGAGTTTTAGTTCATGATGTAAAATGTAAGACAGGTTTTACGCTGATTTTGAAATCAATTGATGGGTCGCCAGCATGCGTAAAGGTCTCTAGTGCAAATGTACTTGTAATGAGAGGTTGGGCGTTGAGTGAAGATTCTATGATGAAAATTATGAATCAAAACATGACAAGCATGCAAGGTACGATGAGTCATACTGTGACAAATGAAACCATGAAGGAAGATAAAGGAATGGCAATGAATAACATGGAAAACAAATCCATGACCAAAACGATGCCGGGAGAAAAAATGAAAATGCCAAATGAATCAAAACAAATGCCTCAATCAAGTATAGATGAAAGTCAGTATTCAAATGCACCAGCACTTGTTGGAATCTCTGATTACATCAACACTACACCAGCCAAGCTTGCACAAGATATCAAAGGCAAAGTAGTAGTGTATGATTTTTGGACTTTTAATTGCATAAACTGCATTCACACTTTGCCCCATGTAGTAGATTTACAAAACAAGTATCTAGCCAAGGGTCTTCTAGTAATTGGAATCCATTCACCTGAGACCGCTTTTGAAAAAGATCCAAACAATGTAAGAGATGCTGTTCAAAAATACAACATCAAATATCCTGTTGTAACTGACAATGAATTTCAGACATGGAATGCATTTGGAAATCATTACTGGCCGCACATCTACATTTCAGATGCACAAGGCAAGCTAAGATACGATCACATTGGAGAGGGAGCATATGATGAAATAGATAATACAGTTGCAAGCTTGCTCTTAGAACAGGAAAATCAGAAACCAAAAGGAGATCTCATGAGTTAGATTTGTATATGATTTGGAAATATCGTTAAAAGTAAATTCAGTAAATAGAGTTGTATGAATAAAATTGAAAATGAAGATAAAGTGTGCAGATTGTAGTTGTTTTCCAGAAGAATGCAAACAATGTGATTCACCAAAAAATTGTCCTAATTGTACTTGGAATGAATGCTGTTGTTGGCTTGCATTACATTGACCAACCTAAAAATTATTGATCTCTTCCTCTCTTTCAAAATAAGTTTACTTGCTTTTAGTTAATCTACTTTCTCTTAGTTAACTTTCCAATTTATATGATTACCTTTCTATAGTTAGTATAGAAAATTATGACAAAAACAATCAAAATTTTAGGAGTCGGCTCTAGTTTGCGTGAAGGATCCTCCAGTACAGCCATGTTAAAGATTGCCCTAGATTTTGTAAAAAAACATGGTGCAGAAACGCGATTACTTGACTTGAAACAAACCAATCTGCCATTATATGATCCAAATGAAAACCAATCAGGATTGGAACTTCGGAAAGTGGAAGAAGATGTAAAATGGGCTGATGCATTCATTCTTGCAACTCCGGATTACCACGGTTCAATGTCAGGAACTATGAAGAACTTTCTTGATTATTTTTGGTCCGAATTTGCTGGAAAGACTTTTGGATACATATGTGCTTCACATGAGAAAGGTTTGACAGTAATGGATCAAATGAGAACAGCTGTGAGACAGTGTTATGGATGGAGTTTACCATATGGAATTTCAGTAAACGGTCAAGATGATCTTGAAAATGGAAAAATCATGAATCAGGTGTTAAAACCACGATTAGAAATGCTAACACGAGATTTAGTTGTCTATGGCAATTTAATTAGGCAACAATTTGTGACCGACATAGATAGCGATCTTTCCGATACCTTTGCAGCTCACTATAGAAAATGAAAATTCTACAATTTTCAGTTTTGTTATATGTCGAATTCCGTTGTTATTAATCATGTTTATACATATAGATTAGTCTGGGGGAGCACTAGTTTCAAAAATTAAGTGAGGGGTTAAACCAATTTAGCCAAACCCGCCCATGGTCTTGTTTTAAAGACAGGATGTTAAACTAATTCACAAGATCTCTTCCCATCGCCTTAAGTTGTGCCTTTTAATTAGAAAAATTTTTACCAATTGAAGGGCATCATGTCTTGATGACTCTATCTTCGGTAACTATGAAATTCATTTTAACATCATGTACATCATGAGAAAATGATTTGATTACTTGTTTTGCATATGATAGTGCAATTGTTGTGGATTTTTTTCCATGCAGATATCTATCATAGTACCCAAATCCATATCCTAGCCTGAATCCGTCTTTTGATAAAGCAATTGCAGGAACCATAACTACATCTAGGTTTTTTACAATCTCGCATTTGTCTTTTGGTTCCATGACTGAAAAATTTCCTTGCTCTAGTTCTGAAAAACTTGAAATCTTTTTAAACACAAGATCATTTTTTACGACTTTGGGCAGTGCCAACTCTTTTCCTGCATTTAGGATTTCTTGGAGTATGTCTTGTGTGCGAACCTCGCTTCCTATTGAATAATATGCACCAATGGTTTTTGCAGTCCTGTACAACTCTATCTTTCTTAGATTGTCTTGAATTTCCTTACTTGTAATTTTGATAAAATCAAGTGACAATCCGTCACGCGCATCTAATTGCTGCTTTCGCAGTCTTGCTTTTTCAACGACTTGAGACAAATCCTTTACTAATTGAAGCTGCAGTAACAGTGTTTTTTAAAAGCATCGCTATTGTCATGGGCCCAACACCTCCTAGAACGGGAGTTGCAAATGCTGCTTTTTTGATGACATTTTCGTAATCCACATCACCTACAATCTTTCCGTTTTCTCTGCTTGTTCCAACATCAATTACTATAGCGCCATCTGGTACCATGTCTGCAGTTAGTGTAAATCTTGACCTGTCACCTATTGCGGTAACTATAATGTCTGCAGCAAGGCAGTGCTGTTTTAGGTTTCTTGTTTTGGAATGGCATGTTGTGACTGTGGCGTTTTTTTCAAGCATCAAATGATATAGTGGCTTTCCAACAAGATGGCTACGATTTATGATTACGACGTTTTTTCCTGATAGATCGATTTTATAAAAATCAAATAATTCCATTATTCCTGAAGGCGTACACGGCTTTAGGATTGCTCTTCCTGATGATAACAATCCAACACTGTATGGCGTCAAACCATCCACATCTTTTATTGGAGAGATTCGCGAAGTTGTAGAAAACTCGTCTAGTTGTTTTGGCAATGGGAGCTGGACTAAAATTCCATGTATGGTGTCATCTTTGTTTAGTAAATCAATTAACAAGTTCATTTCTTGTTGGGAAAATGATTCTGGCAATTTGTGATCTTTGGTTTCAATTCCTACCTCTGTACATGCTTTTTGTTTGTTGGATACATATGTCATAGAAGCTGGGTTTTCTCCAACAAGTATAGTTGCAAGACATGGCGTGACTCCTTCTTCTCGTAATACTTTGGCAGCTACTCGCACTCGCTCTTTTACAGAATTTGCTACTGCAATGCCGTCTATTTTTTGTCCACTCAAAGTATCTTTTGGGTACGTTTTAGGATATTTAATCCTTGGAGGGTTAATAATCAACAACGATACAGATCTGTCTAAATTGACGGGAGATGATGGTTTACTGTTCTGTCAATCGGTAAAGGAAATGATTAGTATATCTGTTTACGCATGAAATCATGATCTTCATAATTACAATAGTCATGAATGAAATAAATGAATTGTTATCAAAGCCTACAAAATTTACGCATAAAATTATGATACTTAACTGAACTGTCATTCAGTAAAGTATTCGTCTATTAATCGAATGTAAAATTATTTCCATTTATTTATATCTGATTACATTGATTAATGGAATCCAAAGACATAGTGTATTGAAAATCCAGTTTGACACAAACCAATTCCTAAAAGATATCTCAAAAAGCAAATCATATTTTCATACATTTATCAACAAAGAAAATCTGGCA
The DNA here is from genome assembly GCA_016201435.1 of Nitrososphaerota archaeon. GTDB lineage: Archaea > Thermoproteota > Nitrososphaeria > Nitrososphaerales > Nitrosopumilaceae > TA-20. Next base: position 23,601 of record JACQCT010000023.1, read on the forward strand.
GCAGGAATCATACTATTAGAGCCTGGAGAAGAAGACACCCAAGCTCCACATGACAGTGATGAAATCTATTATGTCATACGTGGAGACGGTTTTCTAAATATTGACGGAAAAGACTATTCCATATCAGAAGGAATGTCATACTATGTTGCAAAGAATCTAGAACACAAATTTCATGGAAACAAAAAAGAGCTAGTTGTATTGTATTTTTTTGGCGGGCCAGATTCCTAGGAAATTACTATCTTTCTTCCCTTTACCTTGATTCTACCTTCTGCAAAAAGCTTGACTGCCTTTGGATAGATCTTGTGCTCTTTGGCAAGAATCTTTTTTGAAAGGCTTTTTTCAGTGTCATCATCTTTTACCTTGACTATACTTTGCAGAATAATTGGTCCAGTATCCACTCCTTCATCTACAAAATGAACCGTACAGCCAGAATACTTGACACCATAATCTACTGCCTGTTTTTGTGAGTGCAATCCTGGAAATGAAGGTAATATGGCAGGATGTATGTTCATTATCTTTCCTTTAAAATGCCTGATAAATTCAGGACTCAATATTCTCATAAATCCTGCAAGACAGACTAGACCATTTCTTGGTGTAACACCGTATTTTTCCAAAACTGAAACAATTTTTGTATCATAATCCCAATTTGCACCTGTGAACCCAGTACTTTCAATTACTTCGGTCTTGATGCCAAGCTTTTGTGCAATTTTTATTCCCTTTGCATCCGGTTTATTTGATATTACAACTGCAGGTTTTATTGGAATTTTGCCTTTCTTGATTGATTTTAAAATAGCTTCCATGTTGCTACCCCGACCAGAAATCAATATACCAAGATTGATCATACCAGATCTATTTTGTTGTGTAAATAAACACTTTACTGATCATATGCTAAAATTTTGATTATGTATAATGTGGTTGCAGATCAATCTAGCATTATGGACTTGTAACTCATGTTTAATTGACATGTGATTAATATCACGATTTCCTTTGGTCAACCACTATAACGGGACCGATGGTTGTTGCCAGCCTCTGACTTTTTCGAAACGTGAGAACCCGCAGCTGTAAAAACTGAGGAGCTCGCAAGGCAGTAAGCTCTCGGAGTAGCTACAAAACTCCTTTCCTAAATGACTCTATCTACTTTGCCAACTGGATTAATGCAATTGTAAGTGATGTAATAGCGATGATAAGTTGATATGAATTTTTTATCTTATTTGTCATTTTTTCAGATACAAGGAATGGTTTGTCTTCTGAGACGGTAGATTGTGAAATCAGATATCTCAACAGATCGAGTTTCTCACCTTTTTCTAATTTGGTGAGAATTGTTTGAGATAGTACATTCATCGATTCTCTAGAATCTTTTAATATTAATGAGTAAAATGTTTCAAAATTGTTTATTCGAAGATTGAGGTTTTTCCTTATATAATAATCATAATACTTTAGACCGTCAATTATGTAACTGGTTTGTTTAATGTCATCAAATGTCTTGAATTTTGTTACCATTCTAAAACACCCTATTGAATAACACTGACCGAAGTCGTTATGTTTGTTAAGAGCACTTCTAAAAGAAAATGGAATAAAGAGCATTATAGCAGGAACAATCAATAAACTATACAGAAAATTTTTCATTAAATCAACCAGATCGCTGTGTATTTTAACTAATGATAGTATTGAAACCATGACTGCTACATAGGCACCAACAAATATCATAAATTGGACATATTTAGAAATACAATCTGACCAAATCTTCCACCTTATGACCATTCTTTCATATCTTACCTTGTTAAAAAAAACTGATGCAGATCTGACTGGGTTCCGTGCTGAATATCTTTTATCAGTGGGAAGAAAAACCAAAGAAGAAATAATTATAAAAAATATTGCAAATGGAACAAAAACCACTGGCAAAAAGGATGAGTTTTTTGTTACAGAAATAATTATTATCAGAATAAACATTGGGATTGGAACGCCAAATGTTACAATCCACGATAGTCGTTTTTCTTTTTTTACCATGTCGTCATAGCTCGAATCGATTTTTTCTTTATTGTCTAATTCTTTGATATTTTTGGACATGTCATTCAATGTTTACTAATCCAGATAGATAAATTTAAGTCAGAAAACAATTCTGTCAAATCTACGTTGGTTCTATAATTCCACATTATCAGGCGTACCAACATTATCGCAACTTGGGCATTTTCCAACAGCTAACACACCAACATGTCTTGAATATACATTCCCACAACGTCGGCAAACTGCTAGATCACTAATTTTAACCACAAACAATGAATGGTTTTCAAGCATAAAATGTTTGAGGCTGAAATAGTTCTTTTAAGTAAGATGAATTATTTCGCTTTGTGGATCTTCCATTCCAAATACCACCATTCAAAGAAGTCGCCTTAGAGCGCTTAGCAAAAATAATTGGGGATAATCTTACAGGGTCGGAAATTCAAAATTTATGTCAAAGATCAGGATTATCACATATAAAATTTACAAACGATACAAAATGGAAATTTGTTTATTCAACATTAGAACAACTTCAAAATGAAAAAGAAGGTCAAAACAAGATTATAAAAATAATAGAACAATTATGTGATCCACAAGAGTTTTTTAACAATGTAGAAAAAAGACATTTAATAATATATAACATCAATGTAGTACTAAGTTTTTACAAGATGAAATATGATATAGAATCCTCTACTATCATACATGATGATAAAATTGAACCACTAATGCAAGGAAAAGCAGATGACAACCCCCTGCTAGCTCGATTACAAGCATTATGGGGAGGCAGAGATGTTTTAGGAATACTGATGAAATCAGAACAGGAATTAAGTTATGAATCTCTCAAACAATATTTCCCTTTGGCACCGAATGAATTGTTTGATAATGGTCTTGGTTTACTTGAAGAATATTCATTAGTAAAAGTAAATGAGAATGGAAAATATGTTGCAACTGAAAAAGCTAAAGATATTTTTTTAGATGATTTGGATCCAACTACTAGGATACTCAAATTATTACGCATACAACCGTTTGACCTAAACGAAATCTCGCATCTGCTTCACATCAAATCTACTTCAATAATGTGGTCGCTTTTTGTATACCTTGATCAAGAAGGATTAGTAACTAGTTCTGTAAGCAGACCGTATTCTAATCATACGGGTCAAGGAAATCCAGTAATACATCTGACCACAAAAGGGATTGATTATCTTAAAAAACCCGAGTCTAGTATGAGCTCAAATTTTACAATAGGTACAGCCCAAAATGTCTATGTAGCCAATACTATTACAATCAATAATATTCAGAATACCATAGATCAATTGATCACGCAACTAGAACATGAAAGAAACATGGATGATAAAACAAAAAAACTGATGAGAACAAAACTGGAGAATCTCAAATTATCTACTAATGAGTTAATAGAATTTGCGAAGTCAATAGGGGTACAATTTACAGTTGAGGCACTAAAAAAATTCTTTTTTCCATCTTGATTGTATAATTTGTTGAATCAAATCTTTGTGTTATGATGTTAAAATACAGAAATTGTTTTATGGTTCTGTCAAGTTAGTGGCTCACTGTTCTCTCTGTCAAGCGTAGGCTCATTCTCAACTTGTGATTCTGGCATTCCAAGTACATATGAAATATCTTCCTTACGTTTAATCTTGTATGGTTTATGAAGTATATCTTCATAGCAATATTCTACATTGAGGTATTCGTGCCGAGTCAAATTTATTCCTGTCCACCTTATACCATCATCAATTGTAAAGGCAAATCCCTTTACACATGGTTCTTCTGTTAGTTTCTTATTATTAGAATCTCGTACTATGATGTTAATATTTAATGCTGAACCATTTCCTACATTTTGAAAACCTAATTCTTTAAAGCCATGTTTTGATGTCCATCGTGGAGAAATTGCTGGCGAATAACCATATTTTATCTGGTCACGAAGTATTTTTGTTTGCCATAAAAATACTACTACAAGAAAAGCAGTAGCAACATTAGCAACTATGGCTATTATCTGCATTATGTCAGTCATCAAATATCACTACTTCAGTTCCAAGATAAAATGTTTCATGTTTGAAATAGTTCTTTTAAGCAACTTTAGTTTTTGTGATATATGGATTATTTTCACGTAATTAACAGTTCAGCAACAATCCAATTATCAGATCCTAATACGGCAAACTTGGTTTATGTGACAATTAGCATAGCTGTGATAACTGCAATTGGTATAGGAATAACTTCTTGGTTGACACGTAATGCTCTCTTAGAAACAAGAACATCAAACAAACTATTAGCATTGGAATTAAAAGGGAAATTCAGGACTGCATTCGATTTTAAAGATCGTTATACAGCAGCTACCAAAGAAGCAAATGTTTGGGAATTCGGATGCAAAATGTGGAATGTTGGAAATGTTTCTGTACGTAATATTTCCATCTATCATGCAGAATATCCACTATTAATTACATTAGATGATTTAATTAAAGATGAGAAAAAGATCAAGGGTGTTCTGTTTAGGAAAATAGATAGCACTTTGGAACCAGAGCATAACCATTTCATATCATTTGAGATACATCAAGACGTCAAACAAGACTTCAGAACAGTCATCTGGTTGGAGTATGAATATTTACATGGTAAGGAAGAAGGTATAGCCTTTTTAGATCGTTATTCAGATGGTAAAACTGGCTATGCGTGGTTTGATAATGATCACATACAAAGTAGGCGTAAGGAAGTCGGAGTTTAATTTCAAATTATAGAAAACAAATTCGATCTATTCTAAACAATAATGATTCCCAAACTGTTGGTCGTATACTTCTATCTAAATTATCTCTGGATACAAAATGTTCAGGTCTTAACCAATTTTTAGGTTCTAATACTTCTTCCACCTTTTCGTTTGAAACTGAAACTACTTTTTTTGCTAAACAATGTAATCCGCTTAATCCTGCTAATGCGTCCATGACTACGGCATAATTAATCTCAAATTGTTTGGTAGATAACCCGTGTTTTAGATCATTGTATTTATTCCACCATTCTAAATGCAGTGTAAATGGAGTAAACTGAAGATTGTGTAATTTGGTGACAATTTCAAATCCCGATAAAACAGTTTTTGAATTAATTTCATGAATTAATTTGGGAGTGCTTCTAGGCATTGTGTTACCTGAATCATCAATAACATCATTCAAATCTATTTTACATCTCTTAGCAATTAATTTTGTAACAGATTCTATCTGTGGTCCACAAGCTAGCATCATGTTTAGCAATCTTGGAGAAAAAATTTTGGCAGTAGTTTGTCGTTCATAAGGAATTATTTCATCAAATTTTATCATCTGCTTTTCTAAATCTACATGTAATTTCTCTAAATTTTCTAATTCGAATCTTAAAGATTCATCATCAGTCATTTTTTCTTGCATTTTGAATCAATGTAATCCATTTATTATCTCCTGTTATTTTGATACTGCATTTTTCTACTGGTGTCTTACCGTCTAAATCCATGTGTGGTCTGAGACCTGTATGGTCCACTTACTATTTCGCTTTAGTTTAGGACTCACTAAGGGATTTTAGAAATTAGTTTAACACTCTTAAGTTAAATAGGATTGAGATTTAATTCCTGACTCTCATCCATTGGTTTTGCCTGCCAACTCTTTTCCCCTTGATCTTGCCTTCTGCTTGTAATTTGTACAGATGGATTTGAGCCGTATTCCAACTTACACCAGCTCCGTCAGCTACCATTTCCGTTGTAACAGGCCAGTCACTTTTTTCTATATACTTGAGAATTGACTTGTCGATTTCATCAGATTTGGGCGGCATCGTTATGACACTCCGTTATAATACTTCATTATCATATATCGTTATGATATATCATATGATGACATTTAAGTATTTTACAATGAAAAATGAATATGTTGAAAGATTCATTTCACAAGATAATGAAAAAATCAACAGCTTTAGCAGTTCTGTTCGTAGTGATTGGAATTACAATTAGTCTATCTGTTACTGTATCAGCACAACAATCCTTCTCAATTCCAGTATGGATAAAAAATAATGCCAAATGGTGGTCAGAAGGACAGATAGAAGATTCTGACTTTGTCAAGGGAATCCAATATCTTATAGATAATAACATTCTTCATGTCGGAACATCAAAAGATGATCAAGATATCAGAAATTACGCGGTAACATTACAGAAAGAAAATGATAAACTACAATCAGATAATCAGAACTTACAGAACCAGTTACAACAAGATGATGAACAATTACAACAATTACAAAGCCAGTCAGCCCAATCTCAACAATACAGCAATACTTTGGAAGAACAACTTAAACAAGCTCAAGCAAAGATAAACACTCAACAATCACAAGCCATGACAGTAATCTCGAGCGGTACTGTAAATTGGTATTTTAGTGATTCAAAGGGTTACAGATATCATTGGTCCATACCAGTCCATACTTATGATCTAAGTGTTATCTTTAACGTCTTAGCGTCTGGAGCGATACCAACCTATAATCTGAAGTTGTCAGATGGAGGAACGGTAAGCACTTATGATTACAGAGAACTTGCAAAACTTCTATCAGAGAAGCGGGAATTTTCCTCAGTAGTGGATACACTCTATGACAATGCTGGTAGTGACGACCAATTCATTTACGAAGTCTGGCACATGGTAGCAGAGCTAACCACATACAGCAAGGATATCACAAGCACCAATCTTTTACCCTATGAAGTACTAACACGGGGAGAAGGAGATTGTAAAGATAAAGCCATTCTAATAGCAGATTTGCTACGATCTTCATCACATACGAGCAATTGGGATATTCATTTGGTAATAATGGATGACAAAAATCCTACAAATCCTCAAACTGTAAATCATATGATAGTGTCTGTTGACACAGGTCAGCAACAATACTTGATAGAGCCTACGACAACGCCAGATGTGAACGGTCTAAACTTTTGGAAGGGAACAATTACTGGGTGGAATGTTCCATTTTAGTCCAAATCTGATCCTTTACGAAATAATTTAACGCCATGTTTTAAATCCGCTAAGATTCGATACAATATTGCTCCTACTTAGATCGTGATTAAAATAAGATTTTAATCAACTAATTTGTCATAGGAATTCCTTGTCATTGCGTAGTCTTGTATAGGACCGAATTATTTGATAAGAAGGTTCTGTCAAGTTACTGGAATATGAAATGTGATTGATATTATTTCAGCAACAACAGAGACCTGATGACGCACAGGTAGGACAATACTTGGACTTCGATTTCTTGCATTCAGAAGGAAGGCATCCACAGTCTGCACACCTGATTTCCATAAGCTTTAGTGACATGCCAAGTTATTTAAGTACATTTTACTCTGATCAGTATAGTTTGAAACGTTCTGCCAAGATAGCAATCATTTCA
>JACQCT010000026.1 GCA_016201435.1 Nitrososphaerota archaeon
AAAGAACAGTGTTGTTGCAATGGGAGCTGTTGTTACAAAAGATGTACCTGCTGACATGGTAGTAGTAGGAGTGCCTGCTAAAATCAAATATTCCAGAGAAGAGTACGATAAAAAAAAGAAAAAGTGGGAAAGTAGTTAATTTTTTATCTGTTTATGGAAGATCCAATTTTTAATTTTTGAGAGAATAAAAATCCAAGCAACCACCAATATTATTGCAATAAGTGCTTTGATTCCAGAATCTAAGATTGAATCAAATTTACCATACCCACTTATTGTCAAAGGAGCAATAACTAAAACTAATAATTGTCCTCCCCCAATAATCAAAAGCCACATTACAAATACAAATAAAAAAATTTCTTTCATATTTTTACACCCATCATAAAGGCAGTCGCTATTGCAAGTACTGCAGAAAAAATAGCTAGCCTAAAAATTACAAGCCCAACTTGTTTTTCTGTCATTGGTCCACCTGCCAGAATCAACCTTACTAGTGTGATAGGTGCATCTTTGTCGGTAGTAGCCATAAGCTTAAAGTCATCAGTATGAGTAACTGGATTTGATTTTATCTGTCTATGTTCAATTATACGTTTAACACTTGATAAAAATAGAAATGAGTTTATCACTGCTGGCAATAATGCGACTGCTGCTATTATTTCCACATGACCAACTATTGCTAAAACCCCATACATTGCACCAAGAGTAAGCGCTCCTGAGTCACCTGGAAATATTCTACTTGGAAATTTATGGTATTTGTAAAATGCTAGTGAAACAAATCCTAATGGAAGACTTGCAAGAGCAATGTCATAATTATGAACTATAAAGAGAGATATGGTAAGGGCAAAACTTGCAATGGTCATAAATCCGCTTGCCACCCCGTTGAGAACATCAATTGAATTTATGGTATTGCCAGTTACAGGAATCATGAAAATTACTAGTGCAATATACAGCTCAGGAATTCTAACAGTACCAAAGAGCGGAAACGAGAGATGTGGTTCATACGTTCCAAGCAAAATAATCGGGATTGCAGAGATAGCAAGTGCGACAGGCTTGAACCATCCACCAAGAACCCTTCGATCATCTATTAGTCCTACTACAAAAGCAAGTGATGTTGTGATTAGTATGGCCAATATTTCAGCAGTAGGAAAAAAGATATACAAAGTGAATTCGGATGTTAAAATTCCAACAAGTATAGAAGGACCTCCAGGTCTTGGCACCATGGCTCCTCCAACTCTATTGTAATCTTTTACTGTAAGATTTCTTTTTTCCAATCCTTTTATTAAAAATGGAGTTATTATGTAAACAGAAAAAAAAGCAATAGCTGAAACTAGGATAGCAAGAATGATTTTGTCTAGCATCATCTTACCTTTTGTAGCTGTATCTTTATGTTTTCTGCAATAGTAGGACCTATTTTGTCGATGTTTGCCAGTTTCTTAACTGAAATTTCAGACAAATCATGTAGATTTTGTATACCATTTTTGTAAAGAATTCTTGAACGAATTCTTCCTATTCCTCGTATCTTTACCAATTCAACAAGTTCTTCCTTAATTCCATATGATATTCTTTGTCGGATAACATTCAATTCATCTAAAATATCATCTCGAGTTTCAAGTTTTGCTATTTCATATAATGAGTGTACAAGCCAATCTGCATTTTCCACCATTCTATGCATATCGCCTGATTCTATGCCTAAATTGTCTGAAAGAAAGATCTCACTTGATTCATTTATCCAGGCATGCATTGCAAGCAAGCTTCGTGAGCAGTCATACTCTGAAATATTTTCAATTAGTTCAGAAGCATTATTCTCAAGAAGGGTTCCTACCATTTCATAGTCTTTGTTTCGTAGTGAGAATTTTGGGAAGAAATCCTCCGAGTTTGTAATAAGGTGTAAAAAGCCAAGTGTGTGATTTTTTCGTTTTGAGATTTTTTGTAATGATTTTTTGAAGTAAACCGCAGTGAGTGGATCTATGTATAACATAGACGTCTTTTTGCCAAATTCAGTTGCCACAAATCTCTCACCTTTTTCTTTTATTAGATTTTCTAGTTCAAGATAATCCAAGGTTATTTGAATTTTAAATTTTATCGTAGATCTTCTGTCTTGAGAACCAGACAGTGTTTCTGAAAAAAATTCTATGATTTCATTTTTCTTTATTCCCGGATTTGTAGATATCAAACTAAGAACATGAGTTCTTAGTGCTTTATCATCAGTTAGTTTTGATTTTATGGGTTCTGGTATTCCATTAATGTAGTAATCAATCAGCTCTGTTCGATTTGAATTTCCTACAATGATTGCTTCTCCATAACTATCATATTGTGGTCTTCCAGCTCTGCCACAAAGCTGCTTGTACTCCAGAACACTTATTGGTTTATTTCCTCCAAATTTTGCGTCATACCTGTTTATATTAGAAATAATAACACGCCTTGCTGGAAGATTTACTCCTGCTGCCAGTGTAGGGGTTGATGCAATTAATTTTATTTTTCCACTTCTAAATTCAGATTCAATTGTCTCACGACAGTTTTGGTTAAGTCCTGCATGATGAAACGCAACTCCTTTTTTTACAAGAGTAGCCAAGTTTTTTATCAGATCAGTATGTTCATTATCATCAAGAATTTTTTGCGATATCTTGTCTAGTTCTTTTTTTTCATCTTCTGGAAGACTTTTTCCTATAATATCAGATGCTTTTGCAGCAAGTGAAGCAGAACGTGCCCTTGTTTCTGCAAACAAAATTGCTTGACCTCCATTTTTTAAAGAATCAATTCCAAGATCTACAGGTGGTCCCCTCATGCTTGTTTCTATTTCAAATTTTTTTCCATTTTGCATTGTTACGACACCCTGATCATACACTCCTTCCCAAAGAGGCACGGGTCTCCAGTCACTTTCTACTAACTCAGAATCCAGCCATGAAGAAATCTCATCTGCGTTTGTCACAGTAGCACTTAAAGCAAGTATCTGAGGTTTTTGTTCTAATAATTTTAATTTTGTTAATACAATTTCAAGAGTGGGTCCCCTATCTTGATCTCCAAGAAGATGAACTTCATCAGCTATCACAAGTGAAATATCATTTATCCATTCCGCCCCATGACGAATAATGGAATCCATTTTTTCATTAGTAAGAACAAGAATATCGTTTTTCTCTAGATTTTTGTCTGTTAAATCAAAATCACCCGTTGAAATTTCTACTCGTATTTTTCTATCTAAATCAATTGACTCAAGTTTTCTAAATTCAGAAAACTTTTCTGATGCTAGTGCTTTAAGTGGACTAAGATAGACTACTTTCCCTTTTTTCTTGGAAATATGATCTAATATAGCGAGTAAAGCAATTAACGTCTTTCCGCTCGCAGTTGGTGCTGAAACAAGGATGCTTTTTCCTTCTAACAGTCCCGCTTTTACACTAGATTCCTGTGTAGGATAAAGTGTTTCATAACCTATAGAAGAAAGAAATTCAGTTAATTGTTTTGGAAGATCAATTTGCGATACTTTCATGCACGGCTATAGTGACCCTCTTTTGTTTCATAAATAGTTCCCGCCTGATGCATTTTTCTAATCCAATGGTAACCATCATCTTCAGTAAACTTGCCTGATTTAGCAAGCTCCTTAACAAGTATTTTTGGATCCACTGGCTTCTTTTCATCTCCTGAAAGAGATTTGAATATATCCATAAATAATTGCATTTTTGTAACTTCACTTCGGGGTTTACCCTGCAGAACACCAAGATCAACTTTACCAGTATTAACATCAACTCCAGCATCTTCAAGCATACTTTGGATCAAGTAGATAGCTCTTTCTGCATCTTCCTGGTCCACATGGGTTTTCATTAATAATCTCGCTCTAGCAGTAGCAAGTCTTACCAAACCTTCAAGCTGTCTTGGAGTTACTGTAATCATGCTTTCGGACTCAACATTTCTCATCTTCATATAGTAATCAAGTATTTTTTCTTCTGCTTCTATTGTTAGAATCGGGTCAGTTTTTTTAGCATAAGACAAATACTTGGTAAGTATGTCTACATCGATTAGCGAATTTTGTTCTGTTGCAGATGGACGATGGAGATTTAGTATATGTTTAGCTATGTTACGATCCTTTTCTTTTGATGGAATGTCTCTTATCACAAAAATCAGATCAAATCTGGTGAGAAGGGGTATTGGAAGATCTACATTTTCTGTTATATTTTTGAAAGGATCATATTTTCCATACATCGGGTTTGCAGCTGCCAAAATAGAAGTTCTGGCATTAAGAGTTGCAACAATTCCACCTTTTGCAATACTAGCAGATTGCTGTTCCATTACTTCATGGAGTGCACTTCGATCTTCCGGCTTCATTTTATCAAATTCATCAATACATACAAGACCTTGATCACCAAGAACAACAGCGCCTGCCTCTAGCATCATAATACCGATTTTATCCCGTACTACTGCCGCTGTAAGTCCAGCTGCAGTAGAACCCCTACCAGATGTATACAGACCTCTTGGAGCTATTCTTGCACAGAATTTTAGCATTTCACTTTTTGCAGTACCAGGATCTCCTACAAGAAAGATGTTAATGTCACCACGAATCTTGGCACCATCAGCAAGTATTCTTTGAGTAGAACCAACAATTAAAAGTAAAATCGATTCTTTAATTATTTCGTGTCCATGTATGTGTGGTGCAAACGATCCTACTAGTCTATCATAAATGTCCGTATTCTTAGCAAGAGATTTAATTATTTTTTCTTCATCAGGTGAAATTTCTTCTCTTCCTGTACTTCTAGAAGTTTTGCTACCTCTACCTCCAAGAAATTCTATATTATTACCTTGTATACGTAATCTGTAGATACCACTTTTACCACGCATGGATGGAATGTGTTCATGTTCAATTCTCACTATTCCTGTAAGGATTACACGATCACCAGGTCTTGCATTATCAACTAGATCCTGTAACACTGTGACATCCATATAATGTGGAAGCTGTCCTGGCGGCAAATCTTCTGGTAATTCTTGTAACCTAACCATCTGAAAGTCAATGAAACGACTTTCTTCAGGACTAAGTTCTAAATCTTTATGCATGCATTTTTCATCATCACACTTTACTGGTTCATAGAATTCAAGTCCTTTTTCTTGAATTCGTTTAGTTCGATGACCTAGTGAACAAAAATAAACAAGTTCTTGTGCAAGTGGTTTTACCTCAGACGATCTGACAACCATTCCTGCAACACTGGTCATTTTTCCAATAATTTCTGAATTTATTGCACGGAGACTACGTTGTATTGGATAGTTTGATACCCTTACTCTAATATCACGTTGAATTTTTTCTGCATACTTTGGAAATCGTTTTTTTAGTATTTCTTTTATTGCGCTAGCAAAAGCCGCTAGCATTTCATCTGGTTTGGTATTAAAATTAGATTCTAGTTGGGGAATAGTTACAAGATCGTTATAATCTAATACAAGGTATTGAATTCTTTTTGCCATCATCTGATCTATTTCTTCAACATATCTGTAAACACCAGATTTATCTTTAAATTGAGTTAGAAATGCTTCTACCAGATCAGAACGTGCAGAATCTGTTAATTTTGGTTCAGAAAGTGCCGTCAGCTTAGATCACCTGAAATTTCTTTTGTAAAATTCATACTTTGTGAATGTATTGAATTATAAAATATACGTTCTTCTATTGAAAGCTTTTTTAGATGATCAGAAGTCATTTTTGAAGAATCTGCAAAATTAATTATTTTGCTTCGTCTTGTTCTAATCAGAGTATTCAACATACTTCCAGCCTTATCACGATCTTGTGCAGGAAGTCTTTTCAAATATGATCGTATTTTAATATAAAAATCGAGTGATAAAGTTGAAAGATCAAAAGCACCCTGCCCGTTTTCTTTTACTATAGTCTGTTTAAGCTCAGAAACCATATCCATATCATGAATATCTACAAGTTTTTCTAATTCTAGTATTTCCGCTATCCAACGCGGTATGTTAAGAGTTTCATTGAATTTTGTATCTAAAGATACTTCAGTAGTATCTATTTTGACATCGTGTTTAAATGTCACTTTAACATCGTGTAAACGATATCCAATGGTATGAAGTTGGACTATATCTGAGATATTCATGAATCAAGCATCATCAGTTCAAGCATTTAACTAATGCGATCGATCAATTCTGTTAACAACTTACTCTGATCATTTGATCTTAGCCTTAATTTTATTAGTGAGAGAGAAACGTTACAGCCTATGACTGAGAATTCTATGTGGGTAGAAAAATACCGTCCCATGAAGCTTTCTTCTATAATAAACCAAAAAGAGATCATTGGAAGTCTAAAATCTCTTTTGAAAAATACTGCTGAAATGCCGCATCTTATGTTTTCAGGATCTGCAGGTGTTGGCAAAACTACCACGTCACTATGTTTAGCAAGAGAAATTCTAGGCGATAATTGGAAGGACCACACCCTTGAACTGAACGCCTCAGATGAACGTGGCATAAACATGGTAAGAGATAGAGTAAAAAAATTTGCGCGTTTTTCAGGACTTGATACAAAAATTCCATTCAAATTAATAATTTTAGACGAAGCAGATGAAATGACCTCGGATGCACAAACAGCCTTACGTAGAATTATAGAAGATACTGCCAGATATTGTAGGTTTATCTTAATTGCAAATAACATATCGAAAATCATAGATCCCCTTCAGAGCAGATGTGCTGTTTTCAAGTTTACAAGAATATCTGAAGAGGAGATAATTTTACACTTGGAGGAAATTTGTAAAAAAGAGAAAATAAAATTTGATAAAAAGGGACTTGAAACCATACAAGAATATTCTGAAGGAGATATGCGTCATTCCATCAACATTTTACAAGCAACAGCAAGTCTTGGAATGATAAACGAATCAAATGTAAAAACAGCTGCTGGTCTTACAAAAACAAATGATGTTGGTGAGATCTTGAGTCTTGCTATAGGAGGAAAATTATCTGATGCTAGAAACAAAATGATTGAATTAATTAAAGTCTATGGAATGTCAGAATCAGACTTTTTGAAATATTTGAATGAATATGCATACAAAATCAAAACCACCCACCTTTCTGAAATATTGGAATCAATAGCAAAATACGATTACAGATTAATTATTGGTGCAAATCCAGAAATTCAGCTATCTGCACTTTTAGCAGAGCTTGGAAAAATAGGAAAATAATAGCGCAGAGAGAGGGATTTGAACCCCCGCGTGCTTGAATGCAAATTAAAAATAAATAAAGAAATGAAAAGTTTAGTGGTGTGCGTGTGGATTAGCAGAACCTGTTTCCATTTTTGTAAAGGTTCCGGCTGCCTTCTCATGAGCTTCAAGATTTGACTGATCAACTTTGATTGCTTGTGGAGGACAAACTGAGACGCAAGCCATGCACCAAATGCAATCATGTTCTCTTATAGGATCTGCCTTGTCTGTGAAATCTGCACGATGTTCTTTTTCAGAACTTCCAGTTCCAGCAAATATTTGATCTTTAGCTTTGACGGCTGGAACATCTTTTTCAGTTCTATACCACTGAAAAACTTGTACTGGACAAGCTTCAATGCATGCACCATCTGCAACACAAGAATCCCAGTCTACTGCGACCATTGTGCCACTTACACCTATTGGTTCTAGTTTCTCACTACGGGCCTTGTATGAAGCGATAACTTCAGCGTTTTCAGCTGCTTCTGCCTTTCTACCTGGGCCCCATATAAAGTGGAAATGTTCACCATCCTCAAGTGCTATTTTTCCAATTGGTTTCAATCCTTTTGGAAAATCGTCTGGTATTGGCATAGGAAGTTGTCGATTAATATGTTATTTAAACCTAGACAATATTAGTTTAAACTAACTGAACCTTGCGATCTCTTTTTCATGAATATCCATGTTTGCTTGATCAACTTTGATAGCTTTTGTTGGACAGACTTCAACACATGCCATGCACCATATACAATCTGCCTCCTTCACTGGGCTTGCCTTATCAGTATAGTCTTTCCTGTCATTTCTCCCAGTTTCTCCAGGATTTTTGTACCATTCAAATACTTTAACAGGACAACTAAGAAGACAAACCCCATCAGCTATACAAGAATCCCAATCTACTGCAACAAAAGTACCATGAATTCCCATTGGTTTGATTTCTTCTCCATTTTCTGCATATGCTGCCTTGACCTTTTGATCAAGTGTATACAAGATAAATTCATATCTTCACTTCCGTTGTCTTGACTCATTGGGAATTTTCAAATACGATGTTTATCGCAGTCCTAACGTAGGAATATACACCAAGTGTAATGATAATTTTGTTTTTTTACCTAACGGCTTTGCAATGTCAAAGGCAAAAAATCTATCAGAATTTCTACAAACGGATTATGTTTTTACTTCAGTAGCAAACACGCGATTACTTGGACCTCTTATGGTTGTTAACAACAAGGGCATGTTATTACCGCGCAATTGTTTAGAAGAAGAACTTTCACATCTCAAAAAATCTACAGGTCTTAATGTAGATATTTTAGAAACCAAACATACGGCTATTGGAAATTTGATCTGTGTTAATGATAAAGGTGGAATAATGTCTCCTTTGATTCCAAATGAATTTGTAAAAAAAGTTGAAGATGTGCTTGGAATTGAGGTATTACAGAAAAGGGTTGCAGGTTATCATCAAGATGGTGCTATGGCTATTGCTACATCACATGGAGGAATTATTCATCCTAATACTGAAGAAGACGACGTCAAAGTTTTTTCTGAAGTGTTAGGAGTAGAACTTGAACCTGCGACAATAAACGGTGGTTCTCCCTATCTTGCGTCAGGCATACTTGCAAATAACAAATCGCTTGTGGTAGGAACCTTGACGAATGGACCTGAACTTGTAATGCTTACAAGGGCATTTAGAGTTGAAGACTAGATTTTGGATCAGATAATATAGATTCAATAGGAACTTGTTTTTCAGTTCCATCTTTCATATTACGCAATACAACAGATTTTGTAGAGTACTCTTTTGGAGCCACGATAATCACATATTTTGAGTTTGATGCCATTTCCATCTGTTTTTTCAGAGGTTTTCCTCCTAGATCTGCTTCTGCACGTATGCCTTTTTGTCTTAGTTGTGATACTATACCAAGTGCAATTTTTTGCATTTCTTCATTAATATATGCAACCCAAATTTGTGATGCTTTTATATCAACATCAATTCCCTGATTTTCAAGAGAGTGAACTATACGTTCAACACCACCTGCCACTCCAGTTGCACCCAAATCTTCTCGCCCAAAAGCTTTTGTCAAATTGTCATATCTGCCTCCACCCACAAGCGCTCCAAGATCAGATGTTGAATCAAACGCTTCAAACACTATACCAGAATAATAATCAAGACCTCTTACAATACCAAAGTTTATTCTGATATTGTCAACATGTCTATTTTTTAACGAGATGAAGAGGAGTCGTAGTTTATTCCAGTTTTTTAATTCTTTTACATCAAATTTTTCTTCTATTTCTTCAGGTGTTCCTTTAATTTGAGAAAATTCAAGTATTTTTTCGAGATCAGAACTAGAATAACCTTTTTCACTATACTCTTTAATTATTTCATGTTTTTTCTTTTTTTGAATCTTATCTACTGCTCTCAGTATGTCACCTACAAGATTTGGCGAACTGGATTGAAAGATTTTGTGAACATATGATTCCACAAGTTCACGATCGCATATGTCTATGATTATATTTTGTAATTTTAGATTATCTAGAAATTTAGATGTAAATTCAATTATTTCTGCATCTGATTCTATGTTAGATTGACCATAAATTTCAACATCCCATTGGTGAAAGAATCTGTATCTTCCTTTTTGTGGCTCATCATATCTCCATACACCCCCAAAGGCAGAAAGTTTAGAAGGTAATTTCATTGATTTTTGCGATATTGCATATCTAGTAAGTCCAATAGTGAAATCAAATCTTAATGCAACGTCCCGATCACCTTTATCGGTAAAATAATAAATTTCATTTTTAATAGAAGGACCACTTTTTGTCTCTATTACTGAAACTAGTTCAATTGGAGATGGTTCCATAAAGTGGAATCCAAAAAGATTTGAAGTTTGGATAAATTTTTGTCGTACATATTCAATTTTAGCAGTTTCCTGAAATTCTATATCTCTCATTCCTCGTGGTAAATCCAAATTCAAGAATCATTCTTTTTCTAATGCATTTAGACTTTCTGATTACAATTACCTGTTAGAACAACTACCATAATTTTACAAGGGATTAATAGATGAGATTTAATCATAAAATCAATGGCATATAGAGATTTAGAACACATGACAGATGCCTTTATCGAAGTCACCGGAAACACACTTGAAGAGGCTTTTGAAAATGCTGGCATATCAGTTGTTGACACAATGATAGATATCAATTCAGTTGAAGAAAAGAGACATAAAAAAATTGAAATCATTGCAAAAGATCTTAATAATTTACTTTACAATTGGCTTGAAGAGATCATCATACTTACAATAACAGATGGATTTGCAGCAAGGAGATTTTCTGTAACATTAACAAAAAATGGCGAATATAGTCTCGTAGCAAACATAGATGGTGAAGAAATAGATTTTAAAAAACATAATTTCAAATTAGAGATAAAATCACCCACCTTTCATCTTATGGAAATAAAACAGGAAAAACCCATCATGATGCGATTTCTTCTTGATTTATAGATTAAATTATTAAATAGTATTTACTTCTTTGACTTCCTGTTGGTAGACAAAGAACTTGAGGAAATAATGAAAAAGAAAATGGTAGAAATGACAACTCAAAAAGAACCAGAAATTCTTGAATTAACAGATACAAATTTTGATAATGCAATTGCTGGTGATAAACCAGTACTTGTTGATTTTTGGGCTACTTGGTGTGGTCCTTGCCAATATATGCTTCCAATATTTACCAGATTATCTAAAAAATACAAAACTATCAAATTTGCTCGAGTAAACGTTGATGATGCCCAGGGAATTTCTGCAAGATATGGTGTGTATGCAATTCCAACCTTTATCATTTTTAAAAACGGTCAACTAGTAGACAAGGCAGTTGGTGCAGTTGGCGAACCAGGTATTCACATGCTCGCACAAAAATATGCCTAATATCCATACATAGGATTTAACTTTCTTTGTATTTGCACTATCTCTTGCAATACTTGAAATTCTTCAGGATTTAATTTGTGAGCAAATTGCTTAAGCAGAAGCTTTACCTCAGGTGCCGGTGGAAAAGAATAAAAAACTTCCTCCTCTGATATTTGTCTGTCAATTGTTATATTTTGGATTGAAACTGCAACTTCTTGTCCTTTTTTAGCCTCTTCAATACTTTTACCATTATCTTGCAGTTGATGAATTATCCCTATCTTTCTTCCAGACATATTCATTATTGGAATTTTTTGTCTTAGAATACCTACATCTACACGAACACCAAAGACCGCTGGATTACTTTTTCGAAATATGTATCCTTTTAGAAATGTAAATTTACATAATGGAGTAATCTCCGAAAAAATAGCATCTTCTTCATTTGCTGTGTCTTCATCTACCCAGTGAGTATAGTTATCAATTAAACTGTAAATTACTTGATCATGGAAAATTCGTATATGATTTGCGTCAGCTTCATCTTGGGCATCTTGTAAAATTTTAACATTAAATGCAATTACAACGCCCAGATGTCTGTCCTTTTCTTTTATTGAAAGTGCTTCAACTACATCACGTCTTGTAACAGGCCCGATATCTGCCATTGATATAGATACGTTTTGGCGTTTTAATAGATCAGTTAAAGCCTCAAGAGAACCAATTGTATCACATTTTAGAATAACTCCTTTTGAATCTGTTTTAACAAAAACAGATTTCATCTCAGATTCAACTAATTTTTTCAGTTCCTCTACCTGAGAATCGTCAGAGGTGGCATATACAGGACTTCCTGGAAGGACACCGTCAAGATCAGGTGACGCAATTTTGACACCTGCTGCAGCCGTAACCTCATTAACAGGCTTGAATTTATCTCGTGGATCCCTCATCTCATCAAGCGGTTTTGGCAAAAGTATTGCTTTTGCTTTTGTAGCAATTACAGAATCCCTTTTTGCTAGAACAATGGTATCGCCTTTTTTGAGATTACCATCAATTAAAATAATGTTTGCAGTTACACCTAAACCAATTTCTTCTTTGACTTCAAGTACAATGCCTTTTGTAGATTTTTCTTCTTGTTCTAGTTTTTTTTGCATGTATTGTTGGGTTAAACCGACTAACACAGCAAGTAGTTCTGGAATTCCTTCTCCAGTTCGTGCACTCACTGGCACTATGGATATTTCTTTTGTAAAGTCCTTAATCCGGTAAAACGCCTCAGAATTGTAGCCTAATATTGATAATGTTCCGACAACGTTGTAAAGTAATTCATCAAGTGCAGTCTGTATAAATGCATCCTGTTCTTTTATTGATTGTGAAATAAATTTTGTATTAGTTTTTTTCCAACCAGAAATTTGATCTACTTTGTTTAATGCTATTACAAATGGTACTTTTCTGCTTTGCAATATCTTCAAACTTTCATTAGTTTGTGGTTGAAATCCTCTGTTTACATCAACAACCAATATTGCAATATCTGCTGCAGATCCTCCACGAGCTCTCAGGTTTGTAAAAACTTCATGTCCTGGCGTATCAATTACCAAAAGACCTGGAATCTCATCCTTTCCGCCGCTTAGTTTAGCAAAGAGTGGGCCACAGACATGCTTTATTGTGTCAGATGGAAGAAAACTTGCTCCAATATGTTGGGTAATGCCACCTGCTTCTCTTCCTTGGACTCCTGTTCCACGAATTTTGTCAAGTAACGAAGTCTTACCGGAATCTACATGACCAAGAACTACTACGATTGGCTGTCGTATTTGCAACTAGTTTCACTTGAATACTACAGATACTTCCTTTTCAAAACTTTCCTTAGAATCAGATGCATGAATTATGTTGTCTGTAAATCCAAGTCCAAAATCACCCCTAATTGAACCTGGAGATGCCTCAAAAGATTTTGTGGAACCAATCATGAGCCTAGTTGTAGCTATGGCATTATTGCCTTCAATTACTGTTGCTACGACTCTACCCGATGTTATAAAAGACACGAGTTCACCAAAAAACGGTTTTGATTTATGGTCTGAATAAAATTCTTCGGCCATTTCTTTTGTAAAAGTAAACATCCTTAGTTTTACAATTTTGAATCCTTTATTTTCAAACCTTGACAAAATTTGACCAACTAATTTTCGTTCCACTCCGTCTGGCTTTACAATAAAAAGCGATTGCTCAGACATTTTATTTTTTGACCTTTATTCCGCCTTTAACGTATTTGTTAGTCCACTTGAGTCTTCTTGGATCTCGTTTTAAAACAAGCATGTTTTTTTTGCACTTTGACGAACAAAACCAGAAAACAGTACCGTCGTTTTTAACAAGCATTGTTCCAGATCCTTTTGCTACTGGCCTATTACAAAAACTGCATGGTTTTACTAATACACTCAATTATAATCACTTTATTTTTCTAGCTTCACGTTCAGTTTCGCGTAACATCAAAATGTCAGACATTCGTACTGAACCTTTTACATTTCTTGTTAAGATTCTTCCTTTGTCTTTTCCATCCATTATTTTTACTCTAACTTGGATAACTTCACCAGCAATACCAGTTCTGCCAACTATTTGGATAACCTCTGCGGGAATAACTCCTTCACTGCTCATTTGCTAGCTTGCCCACCCTTAATCTGTGAAAGCGATGCTATGATTTGATCTACTATGTGTTGAGCATCTCCTGCATCAATTATTGATGCAGCTGCAGAAGTGACGTCTATTCCAAGAGCCTTACCTAAATCTTGCTTGCTTGGAACGAATGCATATGCTGCACCATGTTCCTCACAAAGTATTGGAAGGTGTGCCACTACTTCTGGAGGTTCCACGTCTTCGGCGATTATAACAAGTTTACTTATTCCGCGTTCAATTGCTTTTGTAACTTCGTTTGTACCCTTCTTTACCTTTCCACTCTGATGGGCTACTCTTAATGCCTCATAGATTGGACTGACCAAGTCCTCAGGTACCTGAAACTTCACATAATAAGCCTTAGCCACATGTATCACCCATTGGGATCATTTCCATCCCTAGAGTGCTTCCAATTGGTTTTAAAAGTGTTATCTGCCAAGAATTGATTTTATTTTTGACATATATTTTGCAAAAAGATCATGAAGGTTTTCTAGAGAATCAGATTCTGCGTAAATTCTTACTATTGGTTCAGTTCCACTTGGTCGAATCATAACCCAATTTGATTTATCAAAAATTATTTTAATTCCATCAGTTGTATCCTTCTTTTGATTTTCTTTCATCAACGTCTGAATTATTTTTCTTGCTTCTTGTTTTGAGCATTCAATTTTACCTTTTGTAGTAAATGATGAAGGTAAAAGTTCCAATTCTTCCGACATCATTTTGTTGGAATGTGCAAGTAAATCTAGTGCTAATGCCATAGTCATTGCACCATCTCTGACTTGATTAAATTTTCCATACATAAACCCACCATTTTCTTCAAATCCAATTATTGCTTTTGTACTAACCATTTTTCGTGAAACTTCTACACTTCCTACTTTTGTTCTTAAAACTTGAGAATTTGTCTTTTTTGCAATATCTTCTATTCCAGATGTAGAATTAATTGTTGTAATCAGTTTTGATTTAGGATTTTTATTTAGAATGAATTTAGAAAGAAGAAGTGCGGATCTATCACCAGTTAAAATTTTTCCATTATTATCGCAAAAAATACTTCTATCGCCATCTCCATCAAATGCAATTCCTAAATCTGCTCTAGTTTTAATTACTTTTTTTGAGAGATCTTGTAAATTTTCTGGGGTTGGCTCGGATCCTCTACCAAGAAATGACCCATTGATTTCTTCATTAATAGTTATCACCTCACATCCAAGCTCACGACATAATCTTGGAGCAGTCATTGCCTGAGCCCCATTACCCAGATCTATGACTATTCTGAATTTTTTTGACTTAATTTTTTTAGTATCAACCTGCGCCTTTATTCCATCCAGATATGTTCGTATAGATTTTTCTTCCCTTTGCGTTTTACCAAAATTCTTTGGGTTTATTTTCCATTTTTTTATAAAAAAAATTGCTTCTACTTTTAGTTCGTCTTTTCTTGAAATTTCCACACCGTCTTTTGCAGTTGGCTTTATTCCATTATATTGTGGTGGATTATGTGAAGCTGTTATCATTATACCTCCATTGTAACCAAGCTTTTTTGTAGCAAATTGTAGGCAGGGTGTAGGAACTAATCCAGTAATAGCACAATCAAGTCCTGCCGAATTCAGAGAGGAACATATTATTTTTGAAATTATAATACTAGAATCCCTACCGTCATATCCTATAAGAATTGGTCCTTTTTTGAAAAAATTTGCAAGAGATAATGTAATTTCAGATGCAAAATCTAGTGTGAAATTTTCTCCGAATATCCCTCTAATTCCATTTGTTCCGAATAGCTTTGCCATCTTATCATCAACAATAGATAAATTTGTCTTAAAAGTCATGGTGCATGCGGGAGTTGCCAAGCCTGGTCAAAGGCGCAGGGCTTAGGACCCTGTCTTTTAGGAGTTCGTGGGTTCAAATCCCACCTCCCGCACCTAATGTGCTACACAAAGTTGCATTTCTTTGTGGTTTGTAAAATGAGAACTGCAAAAGTCTTTTGAACATTCATAACAATGCCAATCACCTAATGTTGAACATACCGTACAAATTCTTACAGGATTATTGTGATCATAACTTTTTCCTCTATTACGATTCTTTTCTGAACCTCTAGATCTATCCATCATTTTTCCTCAGTTTTGTATAATATTAAAAAACTCAACTCATCGCTCACGCATTATAGGATTGGAAGTTTATAGCATCCACGCATTTTATCACTACGAGATATCTCAAAAGGGTATTTAAGCATTAATAAAGTACGGTTTTCCAACAAATTTAGAATGAACAAAACAAGAATAGAGATAACTGTAGTAGGTAGAGATCATGAAGGAGTAGTAGCGGGCTTTACAAATTTTATATTTCAAAAAGGAGGCAATATTGAAAAAATTAATCAGAACGTAATCAGGGGTTTGTTCGGAATGTATCTTGAATCTTCATTTACACAAAAAATTAACATAAAAAAATTCAATCAGGAAGTAGAGCAGCTCGCAAAAAATCTAAAGATGGAAGTAAATGTACATCATGAAGCTACACTTAGAAAGAGAGTAGCTATTCTTGTTACAAAGGAATCACATTGTCTTCAAGCAATTCTTGATGCTAGAACAAAAAACCAGTTAAAAGGTGAGATTATAGTAATTATTGGTACAGAAAATACACTAGCTCCTATTGCAAAAAGAGCAAAGATCCCATTTGTACTTGTTAAAGACGCTGATCAGTCAAAATCTGAAGAAAGAATACTTGCAATTACAAAACAATATGATATTGACTTGATAGTTTTAGCAAGATACATGAGGATTTTATCACCAAATTTTGTTTGGAGGTATCCTAATAGAATAATCAACATACATCCATCACTTTTACCAGCATTTCCAGGGGCTTTTGCCTATATGCAAGCATATGAACGCGGTGCTAAGATAGTTGGTTGTACTGCACATTATGTAACCGAAGATTTGGATCAAGGTCCAATAATTTTCCAAGATGCATTTGCAATAGATTCAGATGAAACTGTAGAATCTCTAAAAAATAAAGGACAAAGAATTGAAGCGAAAACGCTTTTGGAGGCAGTAAAAATGCATCTAGAGGGAAGACTAGAAGTCTACTGGGGAAAAGTCCATGTGAAACCTAAGCGATCCAGATGATCGAAGTTAAAGATCTTTCAGATCCCGCTTTAAGCAAATTAATCAAAACCAAGAGACGCATTGCTCTCATTCCTGTGGGTTCCATAGAACAACACGGACCACATCTACCAGTTTCTACAGATTCGGATATTGTATCTGAGATTGCAAGACGTCTTTCAGAAAAAACAGGCTTTATGCTTTTGCCTACAATAAATTATGGAGTTTCATTTGAACATCACCCACGATTTAATCTTAGTATATCAAAGTCAACATTACAAAAATTTCTTATAGATTTGTGTACATCTTTATCAAAAAATAGAATCAATCAGATCATAATACTTAATGGCCATCATGGCAATCAGCCATCTTTAAAAAACATTCCTAAAATAATGAATAAAATTACAAGAGGAAAAGTGCAAGTTTCAGTGTTTTCCTACTGGCATTTTATGAAAAGAAAGTTTGATCATGCAGGTTTTGTTGAAACATCAATAATGCTTGCAATATCAAAAAAAGTAGAAATGAAAAAGGCACAAAATGGGTTCAATATTGACAAGTATTCTGAAAAACAAAAAAACAGATTAAACAAACTTGCATCCAGATCATTTTTAGCTGTAGCAAAAAATGGAATATGGGGAGATCCTACTAAAGCAACTGCAAAAGATGGTAAGATGATCTTATCAGAGATTGTCCAGAATCTCCTAAAAGAGTCAAACTTGCCTTACTGATAAAAGCCGAAAATTACACCAATGAAATTTTAATATATACCCTCGATACAGGGGGTAATAAGTGAAATAAATGTCAGTAGACATGGCAGTAAAAGTATTGGATGAAAGCCTCAACAAAGTCGTTCTTATCAAACTAAAGGGCGGCAAAGTAATTAGAGGAAACCTACATGGTTTTGACCAACACATGAACCTGCTGCTTGACTCTTCAGAAGAGATCCCTTCGGAGGGCGAGTCAAAAAGTCTTGGAACCATAGTTGTCCGAGGAGACAATGTGGTAATCATATCTCCACCACCAAAGTGATTGAATAATGACTAAAGGAACAACCTCAATGGGTGGGTATACAAAAAAGCATACTCACATCAGGTGTAGGAGATGTGGAAAAAACGCATATCATGCAAGACACAAACGTTGTGCTAGCTGCGGATATCCAGATGCAAGAATAAGAAAATACACTTGGATTAAATGGTATACCTAGATGGAAGAATTAGTTTTGGTTTTAGGTTCAGTTGCAGGAGCCTGTACGGCAGTTGCCATGGACAAAATCCCAAAACGAAGAAATAACAAACAAATTATCGGAACAAGTTCAACTATCAAAAGCCAGATTCAATCACTTAAAATAGAAAAAGAAATCCTTACAAAAACAATATCTAGATTATATCAACAGGAATCTGAACTCTCAAAAGTAAATCGGGACAAATTGTTACTTAGATATCAGCACCAGCTTGGCATTACGATAACTAGAATCGAGAAACTAGAAATGGCCAGCAAACATCCAGATCTTGGACCACTTGGAGATGGATTGATAACATTAATGGATCAAAAGCTATCACATTTAGATCAAAGACTAAATGAAATTTCTTCTAAGATTACGATTACTACCGTTCCTGTATCTCAAACAAAACAATCAGAACCAATCAAAGAAATTGTTTATGAAAAACCACAAATGAAGAAAGTTGAAATAAAAACTGATATTCAAAAACCAAAAGAAGAATATGCTTCAAAACCATTTATTGAAATTCCAATTCCAGAGAATCATAGATCAGTAGAGATTACAACGCTGACAGAAATCCCAGATAGGATTCCAGAATTTCCATTAGAATTTGTAAAACCAGCCGTTGCCACACCAAAACAAATCATCAAACAAGAAGTAATTAATCCAGTTGTAGAAATCGAACAATCAAAACAAGTTGAAATTCAACCACTAGAAATACCAAAACCAATCATAGAAATACCTCATCTTGAACAACAAACACCTACTGAGAAAAAAATTCAGATTCCTACTGCATTAAAAATTCCAGAGGAAGAAAAACTGGAAGAAGATGACAAAGATATTGATAAGATTAAAAGCGAAATAATGAAAGCACTTTCAAAGCTAGAACAAGTAGAGGTAGAATAGTTGACGTTAGATGATGCCATTAAGGCATTGTCAAGTGATGCATTAAAGTTGATTAAAAATAACTATGTTTTGGGGCTCGGCAGTGGAAGGGCTGCTACTACCATAGTTAGATCAATTGGTCCTTATCTAAAAAAAAATAAAATCAAGATAAAAGCAATTCCCACATCTTTACAAATCAAGATAGAAGCAGAAAAAGCAGGGATACCAATAATTGAAGCAGATCAAATTGAACACATAGATCTTGTTTTTGATGGCGCAGATCAAATTGATGAAAATAAAAATATGATAAAAGGAGGAGGTGGAGCGCTATTACGTGAAAAAATTCTAATAAATACAGCAACGAAAGTCGTCATTATTGCTGATGAATCAAAATTTGTTAAAAAATTAAACCGAAGTGTTCCAGTTGAAGTACATCCCTTTGCAAGAAATATAGCGACAAAACAAATTAAGAAATATGGCGGGAGACCAAGCTTACGTATTATAGAAAGAGGATATCCTTTTGTGACAGAAAACGGAAATATAATTTTAGATTGTGATTTTGGCAACATATCAAAACCAAAAGAATTGGCTACAAAACTAATAGAAATTCCAGGTGTTATAGAAGTTGGACTCTTTACAAAACCAGACATAATATACAAAGTAAAAGAAAATGGAAAATTTGATATTTTAACTTAGAACAGGTCTAGTAACAAATTTTCCATAGCCTGGTTTACCTATTATTTCAAAATCTTCTGCCACAATTTCTCCTCTAACTAATGTTTTAACAGGCCAACCTTTGAGGTTCCAACCCTCATATACTGTATAATCTGAAAAACCGTCAAGCAATTGACTTGAAACCTTGTTCTCTTTTTTCAAGTCAATAATAGTAATATCAGCATCAGAACCATTCTGAAGGCTCCCCTTTTTTGGAAACATTCCAAATATTTTTGCAGTGTTGATACTTGTTAGAGAAGCAAGCTGTTCTAATGTCATCCTGCCTTTGTTTACACCCTCACTAATCAAGATAGGTAACATTGTTCCTATTCCAGGAAAACCAGCGAGTGCATCCCATACAGCATTGCCTGCTAGTTTAAGATTTAGCCTATTTGCAACATGATCTGTTCCTATTGAATTAACAGTACCAAATTGGATTTCTTTCCATATAGCATCTATATCATTTAATGTTCTAATTGGCGGCATTACTTTTGCCAGATAACCTTTTTGCGATTCATATGATAATGTAAGGTAGTGAGGGCATGTTTCAACAAAAATTTTTGTACCGTTCTTTTTTTCATCTTTTATAGCATTCATAGCTCCTTGTGATCCAATATGTACAAAGTATAAAATACATCCAGCTTTTCTGGCAATTTTAGAAATAGTTCTAATAGATTTTATCTCAGATTCAACTGATCTGCTCTCTGACCATGCTACAAGTCCGTCTTTCTTTTTTTCTTTTCCTTCCCTTATACCACATGAACACATTTTATAATCCTCAGCATGAACTAAAACAGGACATTGTAGTGATGCTGCAGTTAAAACTATTTTCTCAATCATGTCTAAGTTCATTTCTACTTTTTCTTCGTCTAAGGAATTTGATCCAGGAGCCATATCCATATAGACATGACCTACATCTTCACCCAAGTTCATGTAAACCTTGAATGAGTTAATTCCTTTTTTTGTACAAAATTCCATTTCTTCGATTTGATTCTTTTGAAGAATTGATGCGTGAATAGTATAATCAATATAATGAGAAGTGGAGCTTTCCGAAAGATGTGAATCAAGCAGCTTTTTGTATGAACCTCCTAATCTTAACATTCTCATCATTGTAGTAACTCCTCCAACAGCTGCTACTCTAGATTCTGTAATTGCAGCTTTTTCTATGGGCGAATAAACACCATAATGTACATGTGGATCTATAACACCTGGTATCGATACTAAACCTCTAGCATTAATTTTTGTATTACATTGTGGAATTTCAGTTGTAAAATCAACAATCTTACCATCATCAATTACGATATTTTTTTCTATCATTCCGCTTGGTAGAATTACATGTGAATTAGTAATTATCGTATCAAAAGTCATCAGTGATTTTCTTCAGAATCCTAGTATTATTCTTTGAGAGTAAATGAATAAAAACAGAGAACATTCTTGATAACAAAAGGGCCGGTAGTCTAGTGGTAGTGATGCTGCGTTCGCAACGCGGATGTCGGGGGTTCAAATCCCCCTCGGTCCACCTCCACTGTCGGTGCAAATTGGTTTACAATCCCCATTTTCTCCAAAAATAATAGTAATTACCTATGAATTAGATAATGAAATTTAGAAAGAAATAGAAAATATGAAGAAAAGAAATGTTTTCTTAATCCAGTTTAAGCAACGAATCTGTTTTTCTTATTGTGGAGTAATTACAGCGGTTGGACCCAAGTTGGGATTCACTACTGTGATTTTCACAGAATCACTACTTTGTCCATTTTCATTACTGACTGTTAGTGTAAACTCAAACACCTTTGTTTGGCCAACGTCAACACCTGGTGCAAAGAATACTGGGTGGACTGTACTAGCAAAGAGCAATGCCACAGGTTCTCCTCCAGTTTGTTTCCAAGAATATGTCAGATGTTTGCCAGTGCTTGCACTACCATCTAAGGTAACTTGAATTCCTTCAGTTACAGTTAGATCAGGACCTGCATTTGCTACTGGTGGTAATACCTGTACTGGTAATGGATTTACAGTAACTATCATTTCACATGATTGAACATCTAATAGACCATCAGTAACATCAAGTTGGAATTTAAGTTCGTTACCAGCGGCATTGTAAGCTGGTGCAGTAAATGTCGGGTTTTCATCAGTAGTAGATGACAATACTACAGGTTGACCTGAAGTTTGTTTCCAAACATATGACAATACATCATTATCTGGGTTTGTTACTGTAGATGAAAGTGTTACTTGAGAGTTCTCATTAACTGTCATATCTTGACATACTACTGTTGGAGCATGATGAGTACTTACAACATTAACTGTTACTGTAGCACTTGATTTACCTCCATGTCCATCATCTGCTGTAAGCATAAACAATAGGACTTTGTTTGTATCAGGATAAATTATTGGTGCGGTAAATGTTGTAGTTGTATCAGAATAAGATGCTAATTTTACATGTGGACCTGATGATTGTCCCCATGTATATGATAACTGATCATTGTCTGGATCAGTTGCAGAACCTGAAAGTGTTACCGGGCTTCCTTCATTAACTGTAAGAGGAGTTTTTACTGTTACAATTGGTGAACGGTTAAGATGAATGACTATAACGTTAATTGAAGTTTGATCTATTCCGCCATTTCCATCGTCTACAGATAATCCAAATCGTAATAATTTTACTTGACCTACATTATCTGCCGGTGCAACAAATGAAATTATAGGATCTGTAGTAGAAGATAATTTTACCATATCACCAGCGGTTTGTGTCCAAGAATATGATAATTTATCTTGGTTTGGATCACTTGATCTCAAGCCTGAAAGTGTAATTTTTGTTTGTTCAGTAACTATCAAAGTATCTGCCGGTATGACATTACCTTTTGTCAGCATAAAACGATCATAATGTAAACCAAGGTATGCCATTTGTTGTATGTAATAACAATCTGGTGTTAATTGGCCACTATCGTATTGGTTAACACATGTATCAATTGATCTATCAACACCTGTAGAGGACGCAGTTTGTGCATGTACCATAAGACTTGGCATCGTAGCAGAAAAAACCACTAATAACGACAATAGGATAATAGAAAATTTGTAATCCAATTCAGTAAAAGTGGTAATTTACACTGATTAAAACCTTTCTCTTCATTGTTTTGTTAGTTAAAATAAAAAATTACAACCAACCATTTCCGATCCTTTTTACAGTATCATATGGGTAGAATTTCCTTGTTTTTCAGACATTTTTCCTTTTATCTTTATTACAGATATCATATGAAAATCATTTTGGCGTTTAATCTTTAATTTATCAAATAATCTATTTTCCACAAATAGCATCTTTTTAGGTTATAAAACGTACAAAAAACAATATACAGCTACAGGTAATATTGTAAATAATGAAAGTGTTCAATGGAAAAGCAGCTGCCGAAGATTATATGTCAAATCATACATTGACCTTCTCTACACCTGAACTTACACTAACAAGGTTTGCATTTTGGTTGGGAGATATAGTACCAGATCCTAAAAATCCAGGTCAAACAATACCAAGGATATTGACTCTCATAGAAGAGAAAGATTTTGCTCCGGTACCAATTATTGATGATGAGACGTTCGTTGCTACAGGTGCAGTAAAATCAGTTGGCGGTGGAATTTACGGAAGCATACAAACTGAGACTGGTTCTACCACAAAATTCTGTCCAGAATGCGGTTTCAAGCTTTCATCGAATGCAAAGTTTTGTACTCAATGTGGGGCAAATCAAGACTAAATTTCCAAATTCTAAATTCAATTTTATAATTTAAGATTACTAGACTTTTTTTCCGCACTTTGTACAGAATTTTGCTGTTGATTTTAGCGGTGCACCACAAGAAGAACAACTTGGTCCACTGGAAGATTGTGGCAGTAAGCTAGGATCTGGTGTCGGAAGTGTTCCAGGATTACCAAATGCTGAAGCAGCAGAAACTATTGAAGGCGGTCTACCAGGACCTGGCATTGTTGCAGATGAAATGTGTGTAGATGATGGACTGCCAAATCCCCCCATAGATACAGATCCAGTTACTTGTGTAGTAGGTGCAGAACCTCCAGCAATTTTGTCAACTGATTTTTTTAATTCAAAAATTACTTTTACTGCAAGAAATTCTAATGCTGAATATGCAACAACATAATCACCAAGTTTTTCAAAAAATTCTTTGTCTGACATTTTTCCTTGTTTGTATAGATTGTTAGCGTCAAGAAATGATTCATAATATCCCTGAGAGTCATTTAAAAGATTCTGAAGTTTATCAAAAAGCAGGTTAAATGTATCTACATCTCCAAATGACATGTAAAAAGTTGCGTTGACCGTTATTAATTATTTTAGATTAAAAAATTGTAGGTCTAGTTTTTTTATGACTAGGCTTTCTCTAGTGCTTTATCAATCATGTTTTTGTAAGAGGACTTTGAGGCGGCACCTACTTGCTGAGAAATTACTTCACCTTTGTTGAATATAGCAAGCGTGGGTATACTAAAGACATTATATTTTGAAGCAAGTTCATTGTTTTCGTCCACGTTTACTTTGACAAAGTTGATTTTTCCAGCGTATTCACCAGCAAGTTCTTCAATAACTGGACCAACCATTCTACACGGACCGCACCATTCTGCCCAGAAGTCTACAAATACCGGGATCTGTGAGTTGATTACTTCAGTTTGCCAAGTTTTTGCATTTACAGGTTTTGCTTTTTCCATTTTTATCTAAATTAATTAATTATAATATCCCTAAATATATTGAGCGATTTTATTTGTGGTTTTTTACCATCTACTTCGTAAACCGTAATAGTGTTTACCGCCGCCTGAATGTCTTTCTCCATGTTCAGATCTGCCTTCAGATCTACCTCCATATCTTCGGCCTCCACCTCCACTACCATAACGACTTCTTCCGGTGTATCTGCGACTGCCAACAAATCCTCTATGGCCAGTTTCTCTTTTTAGCGTATCAGGGATTTTTACTTCAATTCCTAGTTCTTTGTTAAGATCGGTCATCTGTACTTTTGTCTGTCTAGCTATTGCTCTAAAATCTCCAACTGAAGAATAAGATACTAGTGTAATTGCCCTTCCTTTACCCCCGGCTCTTGCAGTTCGTCCAATTCTGTGAAAGTAAACCATGTCCTGATTTGGAACATCATAATTTATTACAAGTGCAACTTCTGGTACATCTATTCCTCTAGCAGCAACATCAGTTGCCACTAGAATGTCAGCTTTTCCTTTTTTGAACAGGAACATTGATTTATCACGTCTAAATTGTGACAAATCTCCTTGGATTGTTACAACGTTAAAGTTTGCCTTGGTAAGTTCATGTGAAACTCGTCTTGTTCTATCTTTTGTAGAACAGAATACGATAGTTTGCCCAGTCTTGTTTTCTTTTATAAATTTCATTAAATAATCAGTTTTTTCTCGGTCTTTTATGATTAGGAATGCTTGATCTATTCCCTCTCCGCTCAAGTCATCAGCATCTATAAAGATCTGCTGTGGATGTCTCATGTATTTTTCTGCAAGTCTTAGTATTTCTGCTGGCATTGTAGCAGAAAAGAGTGCGGTTATTTTACGTTCAGGAGCTAGATCTAAGATGAATTTAATGTCGTCAATAAAACCCATGTCAAGCATTGTATCAGCCTCATCAAGTATTACAAACTTGATATCATTAAGTTCAATTGAACCTCGTTTCAAATGATCAATAAGTCTACCTGGAGTTGCGACAACAATCTCTACACCTCTGTCAAGATCATTGAATTGAACATTGATGCTTTGCCCACCGTAAATGGTAACATTTCTTATTCCTGTGTACTTTGAAAATTTATTAATCTCGCCCGAAATTTGAACTGCAAGTTCTCTTGTTGGAGCTAAAATTAGTGCTTGTATTCCTCCTTTTGGAACAATATTTTGTAAAATTGGTAACGAAAATGCGGCTGTCTTACCTGTTCCAGTATGTGCCTGCCCAATAACATCCTGACCTGAAAGAAGAACAGGTATTGCTGCTGCTTGTATTGGAAAAGGTTCCTGGAAATTCATATCCTTCAGCCCATCGAGTATGGATTTTTTAATTCCTAATTCTTCAAATTTTGTCAATTTCTTTCATCATCTTTCTTAAGCAATGACAGAGAAAGCTCATTGCTTATTCCGTCATTATTTTCGATGTATTAGCTCAGTTTTTGCCTCTATTAACCCTTTCCAATTTATTGAAAAAAATAGCATGATTTTTTAAA
>JACQCT010000027.1 GCA_016201435.1 Nitrososphaerota archaeon
CTACTGTAAAGTCCATTGGTCTCATCCAGAAGATTGCTTTTGTTGGGCAAACTCCTATACATGCACCGTCTGAGATGCATCTTTCTGGATAAAAGACAAATGCTTTACCCCTCTTCCAGCCTTCTACTGGTTTTACTCTTAGTACGTCAGGGCCTAGTGATGTACAGATCTCTACGCAGAGTGCACATCCTATACACATTTGTTCGCCTATATCGGGTATTATTCCAACTGGCATATTCAGTATTAATTCGCTAACGGATCTTAATATAACTTGCTCAAAATAACTGAGTTATAACGGCGTTTGTAAATTTTATAACAGTGTTAAAATTTTATTTGAAATCATTAGCTTATTCTAAATTTTTAGAATGAGTCAGATGTATTACATGCGATCAATGTTTTTTTATAATTTAATTTTATTTTAGAATCATGGCAAACAAAGTTCATTGTGCACACATTCTAGTAGAAAAGCTAAGTCTTGCTCAAGAATTAAAAACAAAAATTGCAAAAGGTGAAAGCTTTGCAAACCTTGCTAAGGAATATTCAATTGATGGTTCAAAAAAACGAGGTGGTGATCTTGGGTATTTCGGTAGAGGTATGATGGTGTCAGAATTTGAAAAAGCTGCATTTTCTCTAGAAAAAGGTCAAGTTTCAGATATAGTAAAAACTCAGTTCGGGTACCACATAATAAAAAGATTGGATTAGAATGGGATTGAATTTGCTGAAATGACAGATCTCATTTTTTTATCTAAAAAATTTAAAACTATTCCTTGATCATTTTTTTCAAGTAAAATCTTTTCACCATTTTTTGCTTCTATCAGACGTTTTCCAGTAGGAGAAAGTACCCATCCTTCTTCTTTTTTGAATCTAACCATGCTAGTTATCACAACATAGGAATCAGTACTATATGCCATACTTGCCAGTATCATTACATAAGAAACAACAATCTTGCCAATTTCCTTTTTCTTGTTTAATATATTAAAAAGTCCATTAAGAGAATCAATGATCACTACAGATTTTTTAGTGCTCAAATCTACCAAAATTTTTGCCAGTGTTTTATTTAGTGCTTCAAAAGTAGGACTGAATAAAGTAAGATTTTGAGGAGTTTTAATCATACCAGATGCTATATATCCGCTATACAATAGATCAAGATCCAAGTATAGAACATCTAGTTTTAGATCCTGTACAAGTTTTGCAACAAAACCAGCTTTAAGAAATGGATCGGAATACAAAACTGAATTAATTTTATTTTGTGTAAGTATGTTTTGTAAATTCAAAATAATTTCAGCCTTTGGAGCATTATCATGATTTTTAAACAACGCTGTACCTAGATAGATCGTAATATAATAATGAATTTGGATTATGACGTTTCTCAAGATTTTCCGTTTAAAGATACAATCTATCTAAACAATGCATCAACCTCGCTGATGCCGATTTCGAGCATAAAGGCGATGACTGATTTTGTTGTAAGCTATAATGAGATGGGACCGGATTCAAAAAAAGCAGATAGTTATGTTACAGAAAGGCTATTTCTTGCAAGAAAAGCAATTTCATATTTAATAAAATGTAAACCAGATGAAGTAATCTTTACTCAAAGTACCACAGATGGAGTTAACATGGTTGCCAGTGGTCTAAAATTAAAACAGACATCAAATATTATAATTCGTGATTCAAATCATGAACATCCAGCAAATCATTATCCATGGGTACGTTTGGCTGAAAAGCTAACAGTAAAAAATTTGAAAGTCAATAATGTTGGTTATTTTGAACTTGAGGAGTTAAGAAAAATAATTGATGGCAACACTGGTCTTGTTGTACTAAGTCATGCTCTCTTTAATACAGGTGCAATTTTACCTGTAGAACAAATTGGAAACATTCTAGCTGAAAAAAATATTCCATATTTTATAGACGTAGCACAAACAGTTGGTTGTCTTGAAGATGTTGATGTAAATAAAATCAAGTGCAATTTTATGTCTTTTAATGGTTCAAAGTGGCTTTGTGGTCCTATGGGAACTGGAATATTTTTTTGTAAAAAGGAATCAAATGAAATGCTAGAACCACTTCAGGTGGGTGGAGAGTCAGCCATATTTCATGAAGGTAAGATTACCTACAAGGAGATGCCAGCAAAATTCCAGGCTGGATTTCGTAATTGGTTCGGTATAGCTGGTCTTGAGGCATCTATTGTCTATTTGTTAAGATTGGGTATTGAGAATGTTAGAAAAAAGAACATCAAACTTGCCAACATAATGCGTGAAGAGCTATCAAGAATTCCAGGCGTTATTTTGTATGGACCTGAAGAATCGGAGAAAAGAACAAGTATAGTTTCTTTTTCACTTCTAAACCAAGATCCAAAGATTGTTGTAGAAAGACTTGAGAAACAAAATATGATTCTCGCAGTGCGTGAAATCTTTACTCAAAAAGTGATCAGGGCTTCAATGCATTTTTTTAATACAGAAGCTCAAATCCTGAAGGTCGTAGATGCAATCAAAAAAAGTTAGTTTATTGTTCTTGTTCTTCTATAACCATCATTGTTAAGGTTGAATACACTTTGTCTATTTTTCTAATTTTGTTTGTTATTATATTTCGTAAAAGATCCATATTGTCTGCTGTTATTTTTACAATTATATCATATACACCGTATACTCCTTGGACTTCATATAGAACAGTTTTGCCCTCCTTATCCAGTATTTCTTTAATTTTCTGAATGATTTCTACGTCAGAGCCCAAATCAGAATTTAGTAAGATATAGGTTGTAGGCATAAGGTAATTCTCGTTGCACAATATTTAACCTTAACCACCAGGATATCAAAATTGATTAGTTACACTGATAAAACAAATTTAATGTCACCATTAGATCTTACACTAGAAATTTCTGCAAAGCTTCCAAGTTTTCCCGGATCGCCACGACCTCGATTTATTTCGTGGGCGACGAATAAAAAAGACGGTTATAATCTTGAACTTATTTTTTTGAGTTCACATTCAGGTACACATATTGATGCGCCATTTCATTTTATAGAAAAAGGTCTAAAAATTGATAAAATTCCACTAAGAAGGCTTGTCACTAAGGCAATTTTATTTAAAATAAAAAAACGTGCAAATGAAGCCATCACTAAACAAGACATTATTGAATTTGAGAACAAACATGGTAAATTACAGACAAATTCAACTCTAATCTTTGCCACAGGTTGGTACAAGAATCTATTAAAGAAATATTATTTTACAAAAAATCCAGGAATTTCAATATCTGCAGCAAAATATTTAGTAAAAAAGAAAATAAGTTTGGTCGGAATAGATTCACCAAGTATTGATTTGGGTTCAGATTCAAGATTTTTGGCACATCATCAACTCTTAAACAATGGCATCTTAATTTTAGAAAATTTATGCAATTTGGAAAAAATTTCAGGAATACATTTTAAGCTAATTGTTTTGCCTTTAAAGTTAAAGGGAACTACAGGATCACCTGTACGTGCAATTGCTCTTTAGAAAACAAATTGAAATCTATTTCGTTTATAATTTTCTGCTAATTTTCCAGTTATAGGTATTTTATTTCCACAAAATTTGCAGTTGTTATTTTCATCCATATTCCAGCCTTGGATATCAAAGCCATATCTTTTGACAACTATGTTCTTACATTGAGAACAGTATGTATGTTCTAGTGGATGACCTGGTACATTTCCAAGATACACGTATGTTAGTCCTTCTTTTTTTGCAATTTCGTAATGTTTTTCAAGTGTCTTGATTGGTGTTGATTCAAACTCCATCATTTTGTAATCCGGGTGGAATCGTAAGAAATGAATTGGCATTTCAGGCCCAAATTCATCATAAATGAACTTACAAAGCTTGGTCGCATGTTCTAAATTATCGCCAACCTTTGGAACTATTAAATCAGTTATTTCTACATGAATCTTGGTTTTATCCCTAATTTCTTTTAGAGTATCAAAGATTGGTTTTGGATCAGGAACTCCGATGTATTTTCTAGTGAAATCAGGTTCAGCATTACCCTTAAAATCAACAGTAATACAATCAAGAAATTCATCCATCATCTTTACTGTTTGTGGCGTATCGTAGCCATTTGATACAAAAATATTGAAGAGTCCTTTTTTTCTTGCAATAACCCCACAATCACGTGCAAATTCGATGAAGATTGAGGGTTGGTTATAGGTATAGGCTATTCCGTCAGCGCCATATCTTAGGGCTTGATCTACTACTTGTTGAGGAGTCATTTCAGTTCCTTCTACTTTTCTTCGTTGACTGATGTCATAGTTTTGACAATATTTGCACAGCCAATTACAACCAGTAGTAGCTATGGAATAGATGCTAGTGCCAGGTCTGTAATGAATAACTGGTTTTTTTTCTATAGGATCTACATGACCAGTAATTACTTTGCCATAAACAAATAACTCAAGTTTTCCGCCTTTGTTTCCTCTAATACCACAAAGGCCAATCTGTTCTTTACCAATTTCACAATATCTAGCACATGCTGTGCAACGTACCTTCTCATTTGGTAGCTTTTCATACAGTATTGCTTCTTTGGACGTCATCATTTACTACATGAAATTATCATATAAGCTATTACGTCACTGCATGCATAGAAGTTTTTTCTGGTCTTAGCTTTTTGATTGCATGCAGTAGATCTTCTTGCGTAATCTTTATGGATTTAACTGATTTTTCTTTGTTGTTTACGTATCGCTTTATTGCAGTTATTGCCGCCCTACTACAAACACCCTCAATGTCTGCTCCGCTAAATCCTTCTGTAATTTCTACAAGTGATGCTAAGTTAACATCTTCTGCTAGAGGTTTTTTCTTGGTATGAATCTTAAAGACATTTTCACGTCCTTTTGAATCTGGTAATGGCACTTCAATTATTCTATCAAATCTTCCAGGTCGCAATAACGCAGGATCAACAATGTCTGCTCTGTTAGTAGCACCGATCACTAACACATTATGTAATTCTTCAAGACCATCAATTTCTGTTAGAATTTGTGAAACTACTCTTTCGGTAACATGTGAATCTGAACTTCCAGAACCTCTGGCAGGTGCTATTGCATCTATTTCATCTAAGAATATTATGCATGGGGCAGCCTGTCTTGCTTTTCTGAAAATCTCGCGTACTCCTTTTTCAGATTCCCCTACCCATTTGGATAAAAGCTCTGGACCTTTAATGCTGATAAAGTTAGATTCTGTAGTATGTGCAAGGGCTTTTGCGATCAATGTTTTTCCCGTACCTGGTGGACCATACAATAAAATTCCTTTTGGTGAAGCAACTCCTGTATACTCAAATGCCTCTTTATGTTTTAGTGGCCATTCAACAGCTTCGTGTAATTCTTCCTTTAGTGACTCTAATCCTCCAACATCATCCCATGTGACATTTGGAACTTGAACCAGTACTTCTCTTAATGCAGATGGTCTTACTTCTTTTAGTGCATCTTTAAAGTCATCATCAGTAATCACAATTTTTTGTAAAATTTTTGCTGGAATTTTTTCTTCTTCAAGATCTAATTCGGGTAAGATTCTTCGTAATGATCTCATTGCTGCCTCTTTTGCAAGCATTTCTAAATCGGCGCCAACAAATCCATGTGTTACTTTAGCAATTTGATCGAGGTTAACTTTGTCATTAAGAGGCATACCACGTGTATGAATGTCCAAGATTTCTTTTCGGCCTGCTTCATCTGGTATTCCAATCTCAATTTCACGATCAAATCTTCCAGGTCTTCTTATTGCAGGATCAAGTGAATCTGGTCTATTTGTTGCTGCAATGACAACTACCTTGCCTCTTGATTTCATTCCATCCATCAAAGTCAATAATTGCGAAACTACTCTTTTTTCTACTTCACCAGTAACTTCTTCTCTTTTTGGAGCAATCGAATCAATTTCATCAATGAATATTATACTTGGAGCACCTTCTTCTGCTTGCTTGAAAATATCACGTAGTCGCTCTTCGCTTTCTCCATAGTATTTTCCAATAATTTCAGGTCCACTAAGAGAAATGAAATGAGAGTTTGTTTCTCCAGCCACTGCTTTTGCTAATAATGTCTTTCCTGTACCAGGAGGACCATACAATAATACTCCTTTTGGTGCTTCCACGCCTAATTTTTCAAATAATTCAGGATGTCTCATTGGAAGCTCTACCATTTCACGTATCTTTTGAACTTCTTTCTTTAATCCCCCTAACTCGTCATAAGTAACTCGTGGGATGGTGTGATCAATTGCCTTAGTCATACTACCTAACTTGAATTTAGTTTGCTCAGTTATGATGACTGGTCTTGATGGAGTAGTACTTGTTACAATTAACTGAGTTTTAGCGCCAAGCTGTGTTGTTACAATAAGTGTATCCCCATTTGTTAAAACATGATCATCATAGTTTGCTTGCATGTATTCTTGTAATCCTTCTTCACTTAATTTTTCAATGGGAGATAGAACTACTTGTTCTGCTTCTTTTGCGTCTACTTTTTTTACAGATACCTTGTCATTTATGCCGGCATTGATGTTATGTCGTGTTAATCCATCAATCTTTATTACTCCTGTGCCATAATCTTCTGGAGAACCAGACCATAACTTTACATGGCTTTTTCTATTGCCAATAATTTCTAAAATTTGGCCAGTCTCCCAGTTATTATCCTCAACAATTTTTGGATCTACTAGTGCAATGCCTTTGCCTACGTGGCGTTGTGAAATTTCTGCTATTTTTAATATTATTTCGCTCATAATTTAATCACCATAAAAAATGGGGTGGATTTATTCAACCTCCACAGTTTTTCCTTTTAGTTTTTCGTCTTCTTTCAGTTTAAATCGTACTTCAAGAATTCCGTTAGCATATGTTGCCTTTACAGAATCCTCGTCTACCTTTTGTCTTATAGGTACTTTAGCACTGTATTTTTTCTCACCATGTTCTGCATCAAGATTTACTGTGCGTCCTTCAACTACGATCTTGATGTCTTTCTTTTCTACACCTGGCATTTCAGCTACAAGTTTCAGAACCTTTTCTTTGTCATCAACTAGAACGTCAACAAAAGGTTCCCTGACATCAGATGTGGGTAGAAGTGCTGGTTTTACGTTTCCATATTCTTTTATGATTGGTTTACCGTCTGACCCAATTGTCATGGTATATCCATAATAGTATGGACCGTAGGTCTGGAGGTTGCCTGAATCCTTGAACTCTTCGAATATATCGTCCATATTCATGAATGGTCTAGACATTCTTCTGAAGAGGTTGTCGAATTCGTCATTTAGGAACATGTCATAATCACTTACGTAATGTAATATGTATTACATTATATATAGTTTTTGGGAGTAGAATTAGTATTCTTACATAAGACTATTATATATGACAATAGATATTGTTTATGTTTGAAGACTACAAATGTTTCGGTACCAGATGCCGTACGTGAAATTATCACTAGGAACCGCTCAATCTACGATTGTATAAAGATGGATTTGATAAACTACACAGCCCTTGCCGTAAAGATCCAAAAAGATGTAGAATCTCAGGTTGGTCCTGTGAACCTGAATACCATTGTTGTTGCAATCAAAAGATATGCGGATTCATTTGAGAAAAAAGATGAGGTTCAACAAGAATCTGTTTTAAAAAATTCCAGACTTTCATTAACCGATGGAATTGTTGATATAAAATTTTCAACTGATGAATTTGGGGCAAATGATACTGCTGCACTTATGGATAAATTTACACAGATAGATCCCGATTATGAATTTTTTAGATTTACAGATTCATTTAGAGTTTTAACTGAAGACATATTGGATGTAAGAAAACTTTTAGAGTCATTCCCATTTCAGAAAAACAATTTTCAAACAGGATTAGCAAAAATCAGTATACGTGTTCCAGAATCTCAAAGTGGCTCGGATATAGTTTCTTATGTATCTGAAATACTGCACAGCAGTGGAATAGAACTTGTAAATGCCTTTTTTGGCCAAGATGATATCATAATTGTACTAAAGGAGAAAGACGCTGCCAGAGCCTATGAAATTTTACGCTCAGAGATTTCAAGATAGAACTTTGTATATCTAGTTATTCTAAATATAAAATACAGGAAATATTTAGACACCAAGAGATTCTGGCTTTGAAATTTCTAAAAAGACATTATCTCCTACCGAAAGTCCAAGTTCTTTGTATTCACGCATATCTAGTTTAATTGAAGTAATTCCCCCTGCCTGGCCAAACATCCCCCCAGACATCATTTTGTTAAGGCCTTTTACCATGTCATCCATGTTCGTAAAACCCATAACATTTGAACCAAAAGGAGACATTGGCTGGTTTTGCTCTCTAAAATCCTTAGGTGATGAGAGAGAAACTACCACATATGGAGCACCATCAGGCGCAGCATCAATACGAACTACTACGTACTCTTTCTTCATATAGTCTTACCAGTTTTTATGATATTTTATTGTTCTCCTTAGTATTTTTGTTTAATATTTGAAGGCATGAAAATCAGACCCATAGGATATAACCAGCAAACTGGGTTTAAGTGTAAATGTCTGAAGGAAAGAAAAGAATTCTGATTCTAGGTGGGGGATTTGCCGGAGTAGAATGTATGCGAAAATTAGAGTCATATTTTATGAATGATACCGATATCGAAATAGCTCTAGTAAGTGAAGACAATTTTCTTCTTTTCACTCCCATGCTTCCTCAAGTAGCATCAGGAATGATTGAGACCAGGCATGTTGTGATACCAATCAGAACATTGTGTAAAAAAGCCATATTTTATGAAGCTCAAATCAAAAACATTGATCCTTATGGAAAGATTGTAACTCTTACTGGAACTAACGAACGGCGTGGTATTTCTTTACATTATGATTTCCTTGTTATTGCATTAGGAAGTCAAACGAATTTTTTTGGAATTGATAAAATGGAAGAGAGGGCATATTCTATGAAGACGCTAAACGATGCAGTGGTTTTACGAAATAGAATAATAGACATGTTAGAGCAAGCAGAAAACGAAAGCGATCCAATTCTTAAGAAAAGTTTACTCACCCTTGTAATAGTTGGAGCTGGATTTGCAGGAATTGAAACAGCTGGTGAGTTAAATGACTTTGTACAAGATGCAAGAAAATATTATCCAAATATAAAAAAAGAAGACATTAGGGTAATTGTTTTAGAAGCCGTCTCGTTTATCTTACCAGGATTTAATGAAAAGTTAGCTAAATT
This sequence comes from Nitrososphaerota archaeon, assembly GCA_016201435.1. GTDB lineage: Archaea > Thermoproteota > Nitrososphaeria > Nitrososphaerales > Nitrosopumilaceae > TA-20. The sequence goes on from JACQCT010000027.1 coordinate 9,158, forward strand.
TGCACTAGAAAAACTAACACAGCATGGAATAGAGGTTAAACTTGGCAAGAAACTTTCAAGTTTTTCCGGTTCCGAGGTAATAATAGAAGACGTGGTTGATCCAAATAAAACTCCAGCAAGCCAACCTGTTATCGAATCAATTCAGACAAGAACTTTGGTTTGGACTGCAGGTATTACCCCAGTTGATATAATAAAAAAATCTGTCTTTAAGACAAATAGGGGAGGAATTGTTGTAAACGAATTTTTGGAAGCTTCAGATTTTCCAGAAGTTTTTGCCATTGGAGATTGTTGTTATTTACTAAATCCACAGACCAATAGACCATATCCCCCAACTGCACAAAGTGCAGAAGCTGGAGCAAAAATTGTGGCATATAATTTACAAGCTATAATAAAAAATAAACAAAAAAAGAAATTTGAGTTTTCTTCAAGAGGCCAGATGGCAATTATAGGAAAGAGATCAGCTATTGCAACCATATTTGGATTACATTTGCATGGTTTTGTAGCATGGTGGATTTGGAGAACAGTCTATCTTTCTAAAATTCCAAGACTTGACAAACGAGTAAGGATTTTTGTTGATTGGACTATAGATCTGCTCTTTGACAGAGACATATCCAGATTGAAAATCTTTAGACGTGAATTACCTATGGAATACAAAGAACTTGATGAAGTTGATGATGTTTGGTAAAAAGAAAATCATTCATGAAGAGTTTTGTGATTTTTTAAGAGATTTTTTTCTTTTGATTAAAATTCCTACAGCTGTACCTATGCCTATCATAATTCCTACACCTATACCAATTTCAAATGTAAAGTTGGTTGATGATTCATTTGATTTATTTGAAACTATTTGAAAGGAATTTAGGACATCATCAAAGTTTTGTAATTCGTCGTCAAAATGTTTTTCCTGATTTGCATAGGTAATTGCATAGAATTTGTCGTTTGCTGATATGGTAGCTTCTTTAAATTTTATTATGAATCCCTGATTTTGGGATATGAATTCACCTTTTGATTCTGAAATATCCGCATCATATCCATTGATTTTTTTGGTTTCATCAGATAAGAAAATCAACCTACCGGCATCAACAGCAGGCTGAAGTCGTGTTTTCTCATCTTTTACATATTCTTCAAGTAAAGTTCCATTCGAATTTATAACAGAAATCGAGATGGCTGGTGCGAATCCTTCTATTTTTGGACCAACTACAACAACATCAGGTGCATTTGGCTGTGTCTTTTTTAATTCTTGTACTGTCCAATTATCTGGCGGATGAAAAGAAAATCCTAATGGTTGGTTAGCATAATTTCCTGTTTCTTCTGTAGAGTTGGAGCTTGCAAATATTTGAGGTGTCAAGCTTACAAAAAGAAGAAAACAAATGCTTGACACAAGAATGTTAAAACGCAATAACTGAATTCGCCAACCTCTATAATAAAAGCCAATTGTAAAATTTTGTAGATTATATTACGACGTTGAAAAACAAACATATGGGAGAAGTTTATGCTGTAGGAGTAGGTCCTGGATCTCCTAGATACATCACTGATGTCGTAAAAGAAATAATACTATATTCTGATATAGTAGTTGGATACAAATACACACTTAAAACAATTGAGAGACTTTTGGTCAATAAAGAAGTGCATGAAATAACCATGCAAGATCAAGAAGAAATCTATCAGAAAATTGCAAAAACATTGGGTGATAAGACATTAGTTGTTCCATTCACTGGGGATGTGAATTTCTCGGAATCTGAAGTTGTAGACAGACTAATTGAGATTTTTGGAGATGTGCAAATAATTCCTGGCATTAGTTCTATTCAAGTTGCAGCATCAAAAGCAAGAGTGCCTCTTGATAAAAGCAAAGTGATCACTATGCACATAACTACAAGTATTGAAGAAAAAAAGATCGAACTGCAAAAGGCATTATTAGATGGATATAGTGTGGTACTCGTACCAAGACCTTGGCCTAAAGATCCCTCTAAACATTTTATGCAGTCTGAGATTGCTTTTTATTTGAAAGATCATGGGTTTGATACCTCAAAAATAAAAGTTCATGTTTTTGAATTTTTAACTACAGAGAAAGAGACTTCGTTTGTAGGTATGGTTAAGGATTTGGAGGGAAAACAGTTTTCAGATCTTTCAGTAATGGTTTTTGATCAAACAAAACTTGAATCATACATTAATTTTAAGTAAATAATTTTGATCTAGTGTAGTCCAGGATTATGAGATGGGGCTGCTATTATTTGTGAAGAGGAAGGTGGAATTGAAACTATAACTCCATTCATCCATGTATATGTTGGATCATAAAACCTGATGATTCCTACATCATTTAGTGTAAATTGAAATGATTGTCCTGGTGCAAGAACACCACTGTCAAATTTTCCATCTGGTGTAAAAGGATTATCTGGTTTTTGTGTACTTATTCCACTAAGAACTCTGTGAGATACTGTATCATTGTTTGTCCAAATTATGGTGGCGCCAGGAATGATTTGTAGATCGGTTGGTAAGTAATAGTGATTGGTATAAAGTTGGTTTTGTTGTGATGCAGAACCTTGAGATTGATATGAACCTGGTTGTATGCTTATTTGAATGGGTTTGCTTTGTGTTGATGTTTGTGAAATTGATGATATCACACCGTTAATCCATGTGTATGTTGGATCATAGAATGTTATAGTTCCTATACGACTCATCGTATATTGAAATATTTGTCCTGGTAGAATAGTACCGCTGTTAATTTGTCCATCTGGTTGAAATGAAGGTGCGTTTGCTGTTGGATTAGCAGTTCCACCCTGTCCTTGTGTTGTTGTAGATAAAATTCCACTAAGAAGTGTGTGTGATACAGAGTCGTTGTTTGTCCAAACAATGGTAGTGCCAGGTGTAATTTGTATGGAAGGTGGAGAAACAACTTGTCCTGACTTCATAGTTGATGCTCCTTTTAATATTGAAATTTGAGTTGTCTTTACTTGTGTAGTAATTTCTGATTTTGATGTTATGGCACCTGACATCCACAAATACGATGGATCATAGAATGTTATAGTTCCAACACTATTTACTGTAAATTGAAATGATTGTCCTGGTGCAAGAACAGGACTGATGATTTGTCCATCTGGAGTAAGTGAGGCTTTTGCATTTGTTGTTGATGTGGATATAACTCCGCTTTCAATTTGGTGTGGTACAGAGTCGTTGTTTGTCCAAACAATGGTAGTGCCAGGTGTAATTTGTATGGAAGATAGTGAGAAAAAAATTTGGTTATTAGGACTGGATGAACCAGATACAATGCTTACTTGGATTGTATTTCCTTGTGATGTTGGAGTTTGTGTCGGTGTGGTTTGTGGTGGAGTAACGCTAGAAATCGTTGAAGCTATTTTTGCACTGTAAGCTACCTGAAATGGTTCAGCTGTGCCAGTTATCTTTCCTGTAAAGTAATAAACTGAGCCTTCTTGACTTGTTTGAACTAGTCTCCCAAATATGTTGACATGAATTGTGTCACCGTTTGAATTTTGGGCATCACCTGTAATCACTATAAATTGTCCATTACGCAATAGTGTCGAAGTCCAAATTCCAGAATTAAGATAATTATTGCCAGAAATAGAAACTAGACCATTCTCTAGTGTTACCGGAGTGTTGCCATTGTTATTAGCCCCTGTAGAAAACTGTAAATCAATCTCAGAATTTTGAATGGTTTGGGTTCCTACTACAAAACCAGTGGCTTGTAATAGATACTTGTTATCTGATACTAATTGAGAATAAGCATGAGGTAATGAGATTGTCAGCAATATTCCTGTAATTGAGATTAGTAAAATTAATCCAAGTTTCATTATTGAATTAAAGTTCAAAGTTGTATTTAATTAATAGGTAAAATTTATCAACATAATTAGGCAATTCCTGGCTGCTTGTCTTTCCTAGTCAGACCATTCATGTAGTTCATTTGCTGTTCCATGAACTTTTTCCTTTTTTCTTCTTCCAAGTCTTTCATGTCTAATGGTTTTATTTTCAGTAATTCTAAAAGTTTGACAAGGATTGTTTGCGTTGCTTTTGGTTGTATGATATTTGGATTATCAATTTCCATAAGAATGCAAATACTATCAAGTTTTTTTCTTTTGCAATACCAAGCACCAATCCATTAAAGCCAGTTATCTGTCCCTTGCCATTTAGAAGTTCGATCTTTTGTTTTTTTAGTAGATTAGTAAGGTTAGTTGATGATGCAACACCAAATAACTTGGGTTCTGCAGGACTAGGAGATCTTAGTGCTGCTCCAACGGAGTATAGTGTATTGACTTTGAGTTTTTTAGCCATGTTAACTACCTCATAACACAATTCATACAATCTTCTTGGATCTGAGGGATTAAATTCGCCAGAAAAAATTACAAGGTTTTCTTTTTCACAATAATGAAATTTGTAGCTTGATTGATTATATTGAATCAGACCTTTTTCATAAGACACCGCAGGAGGCCAAAATGCATAGATTTCAGCAAACAATTTCGCTTTTAGTTTTTTTACAAGAAAGTCCATTCCCATTCCTGCAACATTACCCATGTCAGGAAGGGCTGCAATCATGTTTGGATTTTTTAATTTTGGAAGAGTGTGGATTTTTAGACCAAGCATTATTGTTTTATATTTTATGTTAAAATAAAAACGAATCTAAGATTCTAGATGAATGTTGGATCCATATTGACTTATCATTGTAGCTTCGATGAATCCTCCCGCAAGTAGAAGGGCAATTGCAATTCCTATTTCAATTATGGTTGGTCGAATTTCCTGTTTTAGTGGATTTTTTTTAATTATACTCCAGATGAGGATGAAGCTTCGAGACATTCCTATAGAATAAGCTGCAAGTTCCATTACTCCAAAGGGAGATACGATTAGGATAGTTATTGGTGGTATATTGGCAAGTAATGGGGATGAAGATGCAATGGCACTAAAAGCAATGCCTGTTGATGCGGATGCAAATAATCCCCAAACAATTCCAAAACCTGGAATAAACATTGGTAATCCAATTGAAGCATTATGTACAAATATTCCAATTGCGTCAATTCCTTGTACTGCCTGTTCAAATTCTTTGAGAAATGTTTTAGCATCTTCTGGTGATATGTTGATTTCAGCACCTATAGAAAATGATGTAGCAAAAATACCAACAAAGATAAACCCAATTAAAATTCTTTTTTTCTTTAACATGTTTTGAGTTGAATTAAACTCTATTTGAGGGTTGATGGTTTGAAACAGATTTAATTAAAAGTTCTATTATGAGTCCTTGATGAAAGAAGACGTCTCATCTGTGTTGACCTATGCATTAAGCAGGGGTTTCCAGATTCATCCTGATGCTTTTAAAATCCTTGAAAAAATTGATGTAAAGGAGCTTGAGAGAATAATCAAGCAAGTAGTAAGAGAAAAAACAAAACAAAACTTGTTTTTGATAAATCAAAATGATTTGAAAATGTTTGTTGATTCTGGAATTGATGAAAACATAGAAAATAATCATGTAATTTTATCAGATCCTACAAAAAAAATTACTTCAGCAGAAGGAATTGATGGTTTTAGTGCACTTTTTGCAAGCCGGTACTCAAAATTATTAAAAATAATCTTGCAGAGGTCTCAATCTAAAAAACTAAGCCCTATAGATACCATCAAAAGCGGTAAAATCAAAGAGGAGGTTTTTGTAGCCGGCCTTTTGATGGACCGAAAGATAGACAGGGATGTGACAAAACTAGTTGTAGATGACCCTACGGGGTCCCTTGAGGTATTGGTGTTTAACAAGGACCTCCAAGAGACGGTAAATTCTCTCCTAATGGACCAGTTCGTAATGTTTACAATTGTTCCGGGGAAAAATGGTGGTTTTATTGTAAAAGATTTGGTTGTGCCAGACGTTCCAGACCACGTGACAAATCGTTCAAAGACAGAGACCTATGCCGTTTTGATCTCTGATTTGCACGTAGGAAGCAAATATTTCATGGAAAAGGAGTTTGCCGAATTTGTCGAGTGGCTCTCAAGTCCAGACCCAATAGCAAGGAAGGTTCGTTTTGTTCTAGTTGGTGGTGATGTGGTTGATGGAATCGGGATTTTCCCAAATCAGGACAAGGAGTTGCTTTTGGTTGATACCAGTGAACAGATGTTAAAAGCAGCTGAATTGCTAGACAAAATTCCAAAACACATCAAAGTTTTCATAATTCCGGGAAACCATGATCCAGGTAGAAGAGCTCTGCCCCAGCCTGCAATTCCAGAAAAACATAATATGACTTTGTGGAATAGGGAAAATTTCTTCATGTTAGGTAATCCTTCCATGATAGAGCTAAATGGCGTCAAAATTTTGATGTTTCATGGACAAAGCTTGGATGATGTTGTTGGAACCACACCTGGTCTTAGCTACTCACAACCTGCAAAAGCAATGAGGGTTTTACTAAAAGCAAGGCACCTAAGCCCTATCTATGGAAAACGAACTCCAATTGCACCTGAGACAGAAGATATGATGGTGATAAATGATGTCCCGGATATTTTTCATTCAGGGCATATCCATGTTGTTGATCTTGATATGTACAAAGGCACGCTTATTGTAAACTCTGGAGCTTGGCAAACACAGACAGCATACCAAACAAGTGTAGGAGTCACACCAACTCCAGGAATTGCCGTGATTGTAAATTTAGCAACGATGAAGGTTTTTACCAAAGACTTTACTGAAAAAGAATAATGTTATTTTAATTTTATATTAAATCTTCAAGTGTTAGATCTTCTTTGAATGCTTTTTTGACCGTATCAGGTTGTAGTGTAAGGCTGAATTTTTTTGTCCTTCCATGCATTCCCTGATGAATGATTTTCCCTGATATCAGACCTGTCATCTCTATTTCACTGAGTATTTGGGTGACGCGCCTTTGGGTAAGTTCCTTTTGTCTAATTATTTTGCAGAGGTTTTTGTAAGAATGGTAAATTTCTCCCGTTGTAGTTCCATTTGCTTTCATTACAGCCAAAATTAGCAATTTTTCATGTAGTGGGTAAGAATTGAGTGCAGTGGTTTCCTTGTCTTCTTCCATTTTTAGTGAAGCTTTTCTGATGTGTTCTTCTTTGATAGAGTCTGCCTGTTCCCGTTCTGCTATTTCTCCTGCAACACGTAAGAGATCAATGGCTCGTCTTGCATCCCCATGTTCTTGGCCTGCCATTGCAGCACAGAGGTTTATTGCTGCCTGCTCAATTGCTTTGGAAATGAATGCGATTTTGATTCTTTCTTCAAGAATTTCTTTGATTTGTCCTACACTATAATTTGTAAATACAATTTCCTCTTCACTTAGGCTACTTAAGACCCTAGGATCTAATCTTTCTTTGAATGTAAGATCGTTTGAAATGCCTACTAGTGTAAGTGAGCCTTTCTTGAGTCTCTCATTTGCTCTGGTAAGTGAGTAAAAGACGTCTTTGCCTGTTTTTGATACTAGCTCTGCGAGATAATCAATCTCATCTATCACAAAGACAGTGTTTAATCCATTTTCACCAATTGCCAAAATTATACGGTTGAATATCTCGCTAATTGAAAGCCCTGTTGTTGGAAACTCTTTTTCTCCTCCCTTGTCTAATAGCTGTCTACCTAGTTTTATCAACAAGCCGTATAAGGTACCCTCCTCTTTTGCATTAGCGCAAAGTAGTTGGATAGGAAATGATCCTTCCTTTACTCTTTCTTTAATCTTGTTTAGGACTTTGGTTACAACTAGAGTTTTACCTGTTCCAGGTTTTCCATATACTAGTAAATTGGATGGACGTGCTTTCTTCAATAAAGGTAGTAGAGATTGAGTGACTTTTTTTTGCTCGTCTTCACGGTGCAATATTATATCAGGAACAAATGTAAAATGCAACACTTCTCTGTTTTTGAATAATGATTTGCCGCTTTGTGCATCATCTAATAATTTATCAATAGAATCTTTTACCATTAACCCACACACCAGTGTTTCTTCTCTGTCCACATATGGATTCTATCTTTGATAATACAATTAGAATAGAATAACTAAACCAAATTTAGTTTATCATTAATTATTTTTATTTTCTTTAAAAAAATATTTTTTAATTAAGCTAGAGTGGAAGTATTGGTGTGTGGGTATGCCTAGAACAAAGTTAACATCATGTGAACAAAATGTTAAACTGGATGTGGAAAAGCCTAATTTGACCCCTTTATTTCCACTCTAGGCGTGAAGTTAGGTCTTAACAATGTTAAGGTTGTAAAATAGACCCCTATATTTCCAGTCCAGGCATGAAATTCATCCATATTGTGGTATAAAGGGAAAGTGCCTAGTTAAGGTGCCAAAACAAATCAGGCGTGGGCTAGGCAGTGAATGTTAACAAACACACTGGTTAACAAATATTCTTTGATCTGTTCAAGTGTTAAGGTGTTAACTCAATCGATCACAATGACAAGAAAAAAGATCAGGATTGACCTAGAGGACTCGGAGGGAGCCAAATACAACTTTAGCCTAGAAGGCAATGTAACTAGGGATAAAATGTTAAAAATATTCGAATTAATGGATTTAATCAATATTGAAGAGTCAGAAGAATCCCCTCAACTAGACTCGATTGGCTCCAAAATATGGTATATGGTAGACAAGCATTTCCCAATGGGCAAGTTTACCTCATCTGAGATACTTGAAAAATATGAGGATGAATATGGAAAACCCATTAAACTTAGCATAATATCCACATACCTGGCTAGGTTTGCCACAAAAGGCAAGATAGTCAGGGAAAGGCAAGGTAGGGAGTGGGCATATCAAATAATCAAACTGGCCCAGAAACAACGGCATTTGGAAACTTAGGAAATTATAGCTTTTTTAATAACAAGACAGTCCTGCTCCATTACCACCCTAACATAATCGCCTTTTTGTAGTTGTAGGTATTTTCTAAACTGTATTGGGATTGAGATGGTTCCACCTGAGGTGATCTTGATCAACTCTTCATTTATGGGCATGTCATGAAATAGTTAATTTACATATTTAAGATTTTATTATTATATGAAATTATTATAAAATTATGTTTTATGATGTGAATGTGTAGGATTTTTGGTCAAACTAGGGTTGGGGGGCTAATTTGGTAATACCTAATTTTGCCTTACCCTTATCGGTAATGTAATAGGTGAATGGTTTGGTCTGCATGTTTCTTTCCACCAAACCATCATCAAAAAGCTTCTTCATCATACGTGATGTGTGTTCTCTAGTACGTCCTATTGTGATTTGTATATCACGTGATGTCATAGGTTTTTCTGTGATTAATCTTAAAACATAATCTGTAGCATTTCCAAAATTCATATTATGCATACGCTCCTTTGGTTTCTCTTCTTGGGCACTTGAGACTACCCCCTGCTTCTCTACCCTTACTTCTTTTGGCTTTGGGATGGGAGCCTCTACCTCTTCAACTTCTTTCAATAATTCAATAGAATCCATATGTATTTTCATATCAATTAGTTGATTTTCATAATACTGTAGGCGCTCCGTATAGGATTTTAGAAGATCTGACTCGGTCCTTATGAGAGGTTTTACTTTGTTGTAAATGACTATTGCAATAATGCCCAACACAAATGCAATAAAAATACCAATTATAGTACCCACATCAGGTATATCTACTAACATCACTAGATTTTGTATATCTATGTGATTTATCATGTTTGAGTAAAACTTCTTCACACATTACATATCAATCACAAATATGCTTTATCACTAATTTTATACAAGTATTATTCTAAAATATGTAAAAATCACACTCTACAGGCACGATCTACCAACTCACCTATCACAAACATGATTTCTTCTTCCTTTTCAGGAAAGACATCACTACTTTGTATCACAGAAACCTGTTCAGAGAGCTTTGAAATCACATCAATATCCTCAGGAACAAGTATGCCTAGGCCCCTTAGCAATATTACTGAATAGTATAATCCAATTAACTTATCCCTTGACTGCTTTACCTGTCTGAAATAAGCCCCTTTACTTATAGTAAACTGGGTCTTGTGTAGGTTCAACTGATTTAAAATAATTTCAATTTGTCTTTCTGTAAATAATGATTTTTTTATAATTTGTCTTATTATATTGCTAGAAATTGGATTTGGAGACTCAGCCATAGCTATACAGATCTGTATACATACCTTCAATTAAACTTTAAATGAATACCCAATAACCAGTCTTATGCCAAACGTAGAAAGCTATCTCAAGACTACTCTAAAGAGAAAAAAGGCACTGCTCCTTGTGTTAATCGATTCTGAAATATCTGAAGTAAAATCTGCAGTCAAGCTTGCAAAAGAGGTTGAGAGGATAGGAGCTTCTGCAATACTTGTCGGAGGTTCGTCTGCAACAGATCAGCTTGGCATGGCCCAGACTGTAAAGATACTAAAGAAATCTCTCAAGATTCCAATTATCTTGTTTCCAGGAAATGTTACAGGTGTTGTACCAGGAGCTGATGCAATCCTGTTTAGTTCTCTTTTGAACTCTGATAACCCTTATTTTATATCACAGGCTCAGGCACTAGGAGCTCCTAATGTACTCAAGTTTGGTTTGGAGCCACTTCCAACAGCATACATCATAATTGGTGAGGGAACATCGGCTTGGTTTGTGGGTTCAGCAAGGACCATACCATTTGAGAAATCAAACCTGGCAGCAATGTATGCCCTTTCTGCCCAATTCATGGGAATGAGATTTGTCTATCTTGAGGCAGGCTCTGGGGCAAAATCTAACGTAAAACCAGAGATGGTTGCAGCAGTAAGGAAGGTTTTCAAGGGCTTTTTGATAGTAGGTGGGGGAATTAAGAGTCCTCAAACTGCAGCTGAGATAGTCAAAGCGGGCGCTGATGCCATTGTTATTGGTACCATGCTTGAGAAGGGCGGTAGCCTCAAGACTCTAAGCGATATTGTAAAAGCCATCCAGACTGTAAGGAAGTAACATGTCTGAAAATGTAGCATTGAGACTAAACGAAGTCCCAATGCCTGAATATTATTTTGATTATTACACCAAGCTTTCTGAAGAGGTCTTTAGAACATTTGAGAGGGCGGCTGCCGCAAAATCTACCTTGGCAGATTCATCTGGAATGGTAGAGCCCAAGATTGCGTTTGATCTTGCAGACCGTGTCTCCAAAATGCATGACATTGATGTAACTGAACGACTAAGGGCATTGATTCAAAGCACAACAAAAGAACTTGCCGCCTTGACCCTTTCTGAAGAGATTGCTTTAGGCAAATACTCTGGACCAGATACCACACTAGAAGAGAGGCTTGATCTTGCAGTAAGGGTAGGTCTTGCCATAGTGACAGAAGGCGTTACAGTAGCCCCTCTGCAGGGAATTAGTGAGGTAAAGATAAAGAAAAACCATGATGGCTCTGATTACCTCTCTGTATCATTTGCAGGACCAATAAGATCTGCAGGTGGAACCGAAGCGGCATCTACAATGTTGATTGCAGACCACATCAGAAAGATAGCAGGACTTTCTAAATTCCAGGCAAACTCATTTGATGATGAGACTGGACGATTTGTAGAAGAATTAAGACTCTATGAGAGAGAAGCTGGAAATTTCCAATATCATGTTCCAGACGAGGATGTTGTAACTGTCATATCAAATCTTCCAGTAGAATTGGATGGTGTTGATACAGATCAGGTTGAAATTGTAAGCCATAGAAACATGACTCGAATCAGCACTAACAGAGTAAGGGGTGGTGCACTTAGAGTTCTAAATGATGGTCTGATAGGCAAGTCAAGGAAATTGCTAAAACTCATCGAGTTATTTGATCTAGACGGTTGGGACTGGCTAAAGAGCCTAAAAGGTGCAATTCAGACTGGAGATGAAGATGCTGCATCTCATAGGATGAGAGAGGTCATAACTGGCAGATCCGTCCTTTCCATGCCAAAGAAACTAGGAGGCTTTAGGTTAAGATATGGACGTGCGTGCAATACCGGCTTTTCCTCAATAGGAATACACCCTGTCATTGCAGAAATTTTGGATCATACCATAGTAGTTGGCACACAGATCAAAGTTGACATACCAGGAAAAGCCGCAACCATTGCTTTTGTGGATTCCCTAGACACGCCAATTGTTAGGCTGAAAAATGGTAATGTTGTAAAAATCAAGGACACTCATCATGGCATACAACTCAAACCACAGATAGAAAAAATCCTCCACCTTGGTGATATCCTGATCAGTTATGGTGATTTCTTGGAAAATAACGCAGAGCTTGTCCCAACAGGTTATGTGGAAGAATACTGGGCTGAAGAGCTAAAAGCAAAGCTTGCAAAATATGAACCTGAAGATCCGCGTTTGCAATATGTTTCAAAAGCACCAAGCCTAGATGAGGCATTCAAACTCTCACTTGATTTCGGCATCCCACTACACCCTAACTATCTGTATTACTGGGACCAGCTTTTTGTTCAAGAATTTGAACAAATCTTGAACCCAAAAAAGGCAGATCCTGACTTGATAATCTACCAAAAAAATAGTAAAGAAATTCTTGAAAAACTTGGGGTACCTCACGAGGTAGCAGGAGATTCAATTTTACTAAAAGACGTGGAGGCAAAGATTTTCTTTTATTTGCTTTTTAGAAAACCCATCAAACTAGATGATACCATGACTGTTACCCAGCTTATCACTCAGACATCTGGGATAAAAATAAAAGACAAGTTTTCAACGGCAATAGGGATCAGAGTTGGCAGGCCAGAAAAGGCTGCAGCAAGAAAGATGAAACCTCCAGTACACACACTATTTCCAATAGGAAGTAAGGGTGGAGCATCACGTGACTTGATTAAAGCGTCAAAGGAACCAAATTTTTATTGTAACATCAATAATAGATTTTGTAAAAACTGTAACGAACCATCAATTAGCATAGCCTGCCCAAAATGCAAAAACAAGACAACCACACTTTTTATCTGTCCAACCTGTCGTGATGAGCTAGAGTCTGAATATTGTGAAAAATGTAAGAGAAAAACACTATCCCACACATACAGGTCATTTCCACTCAAAGAAAGGCTCTATTCTGCACAGGAAAAGACAGGCATTCGTGTTCAGGAACCATTCAAGGGTGTAAAGGAACTCATAAACCAAGACAGAATAGCGGAACCTCTTGAAAAAGGATTGATAAGACAAAGTCTTGGCCTTTATGTGTTCAAGGACGGAACCATTAGATTTGATGCGACAAACGCACCATTGACTCACTTTAAACCTGCATGGATTGGAACCAATCCAGAAAAACTTGTGCAACTTGGATATACTTATGACATCAATGGCAAACCCATTACTAGTTCTGATCAGCTAATAGAACTCAGAATTCAAGATGTCATAATACCACATGAATGTGGGGAATATCTGGTACAGACATCAAAATATCTGGATACGGAATTGGCAAAGCTATTTGGCCATTCTCAATTTTACAAAGTAAAAACTACTGATGATCTTATTGGGCATTTAATGATTGGATTAGCTCCACATACATCGGTTGGGATTGTAGGACGAATAATTGGTTACACAAACACACATGTTTGTTATGGTACACCGGTGTGGCACTCTGCAAAAAGACGTGATGCTGACGGAGACGCTGATTCCATAATGCTTCTGATGGACAGCCTTCTTAATTTCTCAAGACAATTCTTGTCAGACAGAATTGGGGGTCTAATGGACGCACCATTATTGGTACAACCGATTGTCATACCTCAAGAAGTCCAAAGACAAGCCCATAACTTTGAGGTGGCAAAGTATTTGCCGCTTTCATTTTTTGAAGCAACACTTGCAAAAGAAAAGGCAAGTGAGATAAAAGATGTTGAAACCCTAAAGTCAAGACTTGAGACAGAAAGACAATTTTATGGATATGATTTTACACATAATACCTCTACTCTGACAGCATCAAGATCCCGAAGTGCCTATTCCACACTAGGTTCTCTTTTAGAAAAACTAGACATGCAAATTAGAACTGCTGATATCATAAATGCGGTAGACCCAAGTGAGGTTGTTTCTATGGTTATGACAACCCATCTCTTACCTGATATTATGGGAAATCTCAGGGCATATTCTGGCCAATCTTTTAGATGTACAGCTTGTGGTGCAAGCTATAGAAGAATTCCACTTGCTGGAAATTGTCTAGAATGCAGTAACAAACTAATCCAGACCATGACACGACCTTCGGTCCAAAAATATCTCAAGCTAGCAACAAGGCTGCTTGGCAAATACCAAATTGATCCATACTTGAAAGGAAGAGTGATGTCTCTTTTAGATGAACTAGAATTGGTCTTTGGAAAAGAGGAAGGTAACCAGTCGCTTCTTACAGACTATGCCTAGCTAAGCTTAACGTACTCATAGGCACCAAGCTTGTTCTCAAAGCAATAGTGAACCTTTTGAAAGTCCTTTCTGAACTTCTTTACCTCCACTGCCACTCTCTTCTTATCTTTTTTATCGACAACAACTTTTTTGATAAACCTGGCAACCTCTTTCATCTCTGATTCTTTCATGCCAAGCCGTGTAAGCTCAGCAACACCAAGCCTTATTCCTCCTGGATGGAAATAGTTTCTTCCCGCCTTGATATCTCCTGGTATGAGTTGCCTGTTTACAATTATGTTTGCTTTTTCTAGATCGGCCTCAATTTTTCCACCATCACTAAATGAAAGAACGTTTACTACGATTTGATGTGATTTTGTAAATCCTCGTTTTTCTCCAAGAACCCCAAATCCATACGAGTTTAATGCTTCTGCAAGTGCCTTTGCGTTCTTTACAACTTGGACTGCATATTTTTTACCAAACTCTAACATTTCTGCAAAAGCAATTGCCTTTCCAGCCATGTGATGTAAATGATGATTGCTTGTCATTCCAGGAAATGTTGCCTTTTTGATCTCTTCACTATATTTTTCATAAGATACTATCATACCTCCCTGTGGCCCAAAGAGAGTCTTGTGAGTACTCATTGTCATTGCATCTGCACCTTCACGTAATGGATCTTGGAACTGTCCACCAGCTATCAATCCTGCAACATGAGCTCCATCATAATTAACAAACATTTTGTATCCTTTTAGAAAATTAGCAAGCTCCTTGACAGGATGTGGGAACAAAAAGACAGAGCCTCCAAACATTGCCATCTTTGGGGTCCTGCCAGCTTTTTCAAGCTCGATTACCTTTTGTTTTGTTTTATCTACATCAATTGACATTTCTTCGGCATCAAACGGATAAAATTCAATATCTAATCCATGAACCAAGCCTGCAGTTCCAGAATGCTCTTTTTTACCATGAGAGATGTGTCCTCCTGATGGAATTGATGGTGCAAGCATTACATCACCTGGATTTGAAAAAGCTGAATAAATGGAAAGATTTGCCACAACACCAGAAATTGGCCTTACATCAACAAACTCTGCCTTGAATAGTTTTTTACCTAATTCTATGCACTTGAATTCTACTTTATCGATATAGGTACAACCTGCATAAACACGCTCGCCTGGCCACCCTTCGGCATATCTATTTGCAAAGTCAGAGATCGTTGCCTCTCTGACAGCAGGACTTGGAACATTCTCACTTGCAATGAGTGGTATTGAATTTGCAAACCACTCATTGTGAATTTTGAGCAAAGAAAGTACCTCCTTATGAGATTCTCTGGGTGATAATTTTGCCAATGAACTGTCCGGCCAACTTTCCTAATTTAAAAACATCGATTAAAATTTTGAAAAACGGTTTAATTTTTGAAATTTCCCAGTTTATGGGGTTTTTGAGTATAAAGATATAAAAAGGGAAAATTGGGCTTCAATGAACTATGTCATTACAAAATTCGCAAGGCGGAATTCCAGTTGTTATACTAAAAGACGGTGCACAACAGACCAAAGGTCGCGATGCCCAAAAAAATAACATTACTGCTGCAAAACTAATTGCAGAGATAGTCCATACAAGCCTTGGTCCAAGAGGAATGGACAAGATGCTTGTTGACTCTTTAGGCGATGTTACAATTACAAACGATGGTGCAACAATTCTCAAAGAAATTGATGTCCAGCATCCTGCAGCAAAAATGCTAGTAGAAATATCAAAAGCAACCGATAATGAGGTCGGAGATGGAACAACATCCGCAGTAGTTCTTGCAGGTGCATTACTAGAAAACGCTGAATCTCTCATACTACAAGAGGTTCACCCAACAATTATTGTAGATGGATATAGAAAAGCAGCACAAAAGACAAAAGAACTTTTGGCAAAAATTGCAGACAAGGTATCCCCAACAGACAAAGAGATCCTTGACAAAATTTCAAAAACAGCAATGCAAACAAAACTTGTTAGAAAAGACTCTAGCAATCTTGCAGATATTGTAGTAAAGGCTGTACTTGCCGTAGCTGAAAAAACAGAAGATGGTTATGTCGTAGATATTGATGACATCAAAGTAGAAAAGAAAGCAGGCGGTTCCATAAAAGATACTTATCTCACAAAAGGAATTATACTTGACAAAGAAGTTGTTCATAGCGGCATGCCAAAAAAGATTGCCAATGCAAAGATTGCACTAGTTAACAGCGCACTTGAGATTGATAAAACTGAGTTTGATGCAAAAATCAACATATCAAATCCACAACAAATGAAATCATTTCTGGATGAAGAAAACAAGATGATCAAAAACATGGTGGACAAAGTAATTGCATCTGGCGCAAACGTATTGCTATGTCAAAAAGGCATTGATGATATTGCACAACACTATCTTGCAAAAGCCGGAATACTTACAGTAAGAAGAGTAAAAGAAAGTGATCTTTCAAAACTTGCCAAAGCAACTGGTGCAAGAATGGTAACAAATCTTGATGACCTATTTGAAAAAGACTTGGGTTCCGCAGAAAACGTAGAAGAAAGAAAAGTAGAGACAGACAGATGGGTTTTCGTTGAAGGATGCAAGCATCCAAAAGCTGTGACCATTCTTGTCAGAGGAGGATCACAAAGAGTTGTTGATGAAGTAGAAAGATCAGTTCACGATGCACTAATGGTTGTAAAAGACGTAATGGAAAACCCAATGATTGTAGCTGGAGGAGGTGCACCAGAGACCTATGCTGCAACAAAGCTTAGAGAATGGGCAAAATCACTAGAAGGACGTGAACAACTAGCCGTAGAAAAATTTGCAGACTCACTTGAAGTAATACCTCTCACACTTGCTGAAAACGCAGGCATGGATCCAATTGATACCTTGGCATCACTACGCTCAAGGCAACTCAAAGGAAACAAATGGACTGGAATAGATGTAATGAAAGGTATAGTCACAAGCATGCACTCTACTGATATCTTTGAACCACTTTCTGTGAAAAACCAAATTGTCTCATCTGCTACTGAGGCAGCATGTATGATTTTAAGAATTGATGATGTAATTGCCATTGCAAAATCCTCCGGTCCTCCACCTGGTGCAGAAGGAATGGGCGGTATGGGTGGAATGGGCGGTATGGGTGGAATGGGCGGTATGCCACCCATGGACATGTAAAGTCCATACCAGATCCTATATTCTCATCAAAGGTTTATTTGCCGACTCTTGTTACAAATTTTTATGCAACTTGGCGGCGGCTCAAAAATTCTTGCTGGCGCAAAATATATCTATTTGATATTTTTCTTTGCACTGCTTTCTGGAATGTTTTATCCTGTAATTACACATACCAATGGTGATAATGTCGTTGAAGGAGTGCTGATTCTTTTTGTTGGCCTTGCAGGTGCAGTATCGATATACAAGGCAGGTACATCTGACAAACACCAAAAAACCTATCTTATTACGGGTCTTGCAATTTTATCTGTATCCTTGTTGCTAGTATATGCAGCACTAGGAAAACTCTAGATGTCAAAATATAGATAGAATTCATGTGGGTGTGGTCTAATTGAGACCTCATGCTCATCCTTTCTTTCTAATTCAATGATTTTGTCAAGTACATCATTTGAAAATATTGGATTGAGAAACTTTCTATCGCTTTCAAGTGCATCAAGTGCCTCACCAAGTGTTGCAGGTAAAGACTTGATTCCTCTCGCATCAAGCTCTTTTCTGCTCATTTTGTAGATATCTTCATGAATAGGATCTCCTGGCTCTATTTTCTTTTTAATTCCATCAAGACCCGCAGCTAGAACGGCAGAAAAGACAAGATATGCGTTTGATGAAGGATCAGGAGCTCTGAACTCTAATCTTTTTAATTTTGCATATTTTTCTCCCTTAAAGTGTGCGGGAATTCTTACTATTGCAGATCTGTTTCCTGGACTCCATGCGACATAGACTGGAGCCTCATATCCTGGAACCAATCTGTGATACGAGTTTGTTGTTGGTGCTACAATTGCAGCAAGTGCTCTTGCATGATTCATGATGCCACCACAAAAATATCTTGCAGCTTGACTGATCTCATCTTTATCATCTTTGTCAAAAAATGCATTCTTATCATCTTTCCAGAGGCTGACATTGGTATGCATGCCAGAACCCGCATCCATGGAAATTGGTTTTGGCATCATGGTTGCAACTTTGTCATACTTTACTGCAACATTTCTTACAACATACTTGTAAGTTTGTGCTCCGTCTGCTGAATTTGTTAGATGATCATACCTGATATCAATTTCACACTGACCTGCAGTTGCAACTTCATGGTGATGGTTATCACATAAAATACCGAAATTTTCATTCAAAATGTCAACACACTCATTTCTATATTCTGTTAATGTATCAGACGGGGTGCTTGGATAGTATCCCTTTTGCAAGGCCATGGGGTAGCCTTTTCCTTCTTGGCTCCAGGGGGCTTCTTTTGATTCGATTGAATATGACTGACCTTTGTATGGTGTCAAGACATCCCAGGAAATCTTGTCAAAAACGAAAAACTCTACCTCTGGTCCCCAATAGCTGTAATCAAACCCTTGCGTCTTGAGATATTTTTCTGCCCTTTGTGCTATGCCTCTGGGATCTCGTTCAAGTCTACCCTTATCCCATCCCCAATAAACATCACAAATCAATCTCGCGGTTTTACCGTTTGTCATCCAAGGGATGATGGCATATGTATTTGGATCTGGCTTAAGTACCAAGTCAGAATCATCCACGCTAGCAAAACCAACAATTGAGGAACCATCAAGCTTTGGCAAACCATCTTGCATTTGTTGTGGAGTAAACAAGCTGGCTGAAATTGTAGTGTGATGGAATCGTCCTAATAATCCTGTAAACTGTAAATCAATAAATTTTATTTGTTCATGTTTTATCTTAGCAAAAACTTCATCAGCTGAATAAGAAATTGATACAGGTTCTCCACCAATCACTTTATATGGCAATTTAGTTCCTTGAACATAACACAAGGAGTCCATGATTTAAGTATTATTGGGTGTGCTGATGTCAGAAACAAAAAAAATTGATGTAAATTCATTGTACGCCGTCTTACAGCTTGAAATTGAAAATGATCCTGTCCAAGAAATTGATCCAGATCTTTATTCCCGTATAGGCGAGTTAATTGGTAATTTAAAAAATCAAGGATATGATGGGATAGAATCAAAAATCAAAGATTCACTTGTAAAGATAATAGCAGACATGACTACACTTCTTTTAAAAATAAGAATTGAAAAGGCCATAAAATCAAAGGAACTTGATTATTCAAATTTGCTTGATGAAGAAAGATTCATCTTGGATTCTGAAGATGAATTACGACAAAGAAAGGAAATTATTCTTGCAGCTACACTAAACGGCAGATTAAAACTTCTTGAGACAGTAGCCAACAGTCACAGGTCACGAGCTATTGTAATACGATTCCTAAAACCAATAGACCAAATCATAGGCTCTGATTTACAAAAATATGGACCGTTTGATGCAGAAGACGTGGCAACACTTCCCTTTGAGAACGCCCTTGCTCTCATCAAAAAGAAAATTGCTGTAAAAATAAGCTGGGAAGACTAGAAATTACACCTGATATCTCCTAAGAATAAATGCATAATGGGGTTCATCTGGGTACCTATTTTCTGATCATACTTTATCCAGTTGCAGGACTTTTTATTATTGAGATGATATGCAGGGCAGCAAAAATCCCATCATGGATTAAACTTGTAACTCAAGCAACAATGTGTGTTGGCTTTGGCATAGTTTATCTTACAATGCAAATTGCTCACTGGCTTACTGGGGGGGTTTTGTTGGCTTTGGCATTTGCATTATTCTATCAGGCAAAACTTTCCAAACTAAATCCAGAAAGGGCACTTTACTAATCACGAAATTTATTCAAAACTCTTTTGAAAATGCTTTGACGTCCAATTCCCTTATCGCGTTTTACACTATTTTGGCCAAATCTTTTTGCTCTGATCTGATGGAGTTTAACACATCTGTGGCCCTCTGGTAATCTGTGGTCTGCACAAAATTTGTCTTTACAGTAATTGCATTCAAAAGGCAAGTCTTGCTTTTCACCACAATATGCACAATTAAACTGCTCCATACAATAATTAAAAATTCACACTAAATTAGTGTTAGGGAACTTAGTTCTCAGTAACACCAGATCAACAAAACATATTTACACAATATATTATGATAAAAAACAGATTTTCAAATGTTAAAAGACAAAGTAGCAATTGTAACTGGTGCAAGTAGTGGAATAGGTTATGCTACTGCATTATCTCTTGCAAAAGCAGGAGCAAAAGTGGCAATTGCCGCTAGAAGAGTAGATCGATTAGAGGAATTACAAAAAGAAATTACAAAAAATGGTACTGAATGTATAGTTGTACAATGTGATGTGACAAAACGTAAGGACTGTCAAGCACTAATTGATGCTACAATAAAAAAATGGAATCGCGTAGACATTTTGATTAATAATGCTGGAATTATGCCTCTGAGTTTTGTTAAGAATCTAAAAGTTGACGAGTGGGAACAAATGGTTGATGTCAACATCAAAGGAGTGCTTTTTTGTACCGCCGCTGCCGTCTCACACATGATTAGCCAGAATTCTGGCCATATCGTAAACATCTCATCAATTGCGGGGAGAATTGTATTTCCATCAGGTAGTGTTTATTGCGCAACAAAGTATGCTGTAAGAGCTTTCAGCGAAGGGCTACGACAGGAACTAAGTGCAAGAAACAAAATTCGAGTGACAACAATAGAACCAGGCATTGTAGCAACGGAGCTTACCAATACCATCACTGACAAATCACTAGAGGCTTTTGTAAAACAATCAAAAGAAATTGAAGCACTACAAGCAGAAGACATTGCAAACTCGATCATGTTTGCATTAGAATCTCCATTGCGCATGAATGTTAATGAAATTACAATAAGACCAACAACACAAGAAAGATAGTGTTAGGTGTTAGAAAATAAATCCAACAAACATTCTGATTCTAGGCGGGGGATTTGGCGGTCTTGCTGCAGCAAATGAGCTAAGGCAAAATCTTTCATCCGAAGTCAAAATTACTATAATTGATAAAAAAGATTATTTCATGATGGATCTGGTAAAACTATGGATCCTTAATGGAACAAGAGAATTTGAGTATTCAAAAAAACCTTTGGGAACTATAACCAAAAAGGGAATTGATTTTATCAACGAGGAAATAATCAAGATAAACCCACAAAACAAAACCGTTACAACAAAATCAAAAGAACTACCATATGATTACCTAATAATTGCACTTGGAGTAGATCTTGATCCAGAACAAATTCCAGGTCTTTCAAATAACGGATTAATCTTGTACGAGCTAAAAGACGTCCCAAAAATTCATGATGCAGTAAAGAGAATGAAATCAGGCAAGATAGCAATGGCAATAATGGGCTTGCCTTACAAATGTCCGCCAGCTCCCTATGAGGCAGCTCTTCTCATAAGATCGATGCTAAAAGATACTGGTGCCAGTGATTCTGTAAAAATTGATTTTTACAGTCCAACTCCAATAACACTTCCTGCAGGTGGCCCTCAAGTGAGCGAAGAACTATTACAACTTTTAAAATCAAATAACATCGAGTTTCATGGTTCACATAAAACAATCTCTGTTGGACCAAAGACACTCAAGTTTGAAGAATCTGTAGCTGGCTTTGATCTTCTTATAGCAGTTCCACCACACAAGACTCCACCAGTTGTGGTTGAAGCGGGCTTTGCAGAAAAAGGAAAATTCATTGCAGTTGACAGAACCTGTAAAACAAATTTTGAAAATGTCTATGCAATAGGGGATGTGAATCAAATCATGGTAACAGATAAAATTGCGGTTCCAAAGGCAGGAATCTTTGCAGAAGGAGAAGGTGTTACTGTTGCTAGAAATATTATATCAAAAATAAAAAGCGAACAAGAAAAAGAGATCTTTGATGGCAAAGGAGGATGTTTTGTAGAAGTTGGCAAAAAAATTGCAGGATATCTGCAAGTAGACATGTTTGCTACTCCAAATCCCACTACCTTACTCCAGCAACCATCAGAAGAACATTTTGCAGACAAGGAAAAATTTGAAAAAGACAGACTGGCAAAGTGGCTGTAATGTTAAACTGATTTTGCAAATTTTTTTCTGTAAATAAATCCAACTATACTTGAACCAACAAAGGTTGCAGTCAAGTACAACCACAAATCATTTACAAAACCAGAAAACAACGCAGGGGCCAGGGAACGGGCAGGATTCATAGATGCCCCTGAGATAAATGACAAGAAGAAAATATCAAGACCTATTATTCCTCCTATTGCAATTCCACTAAATCCTCTCAATCCCTTCGTATGAACAACTGCCAAAATTACTGCCATCAATAATGCCGTGGTTAGGATTTCAACACCAAATATGAGAGGAACTGGAAAATGATAATCTGGCGCGTTTGCGCCTAGATTTGCCTCTGTACCTATAAAATATTTTACAAAAATGCTTCCTAGAAACGCACCAATTATTTCTGCAGCAAAATATACTGGCAGGAGATTTTTTGGCATATGTTTTGTAACAAGATAACCTATTGTTACTGCGGGATTGAAATGTGCCATTGAAACTTTTCCAAAAGCATAAACCATCAAAGCAACTGCAACAGCAGGTGCTAGTGCAACAAACCACAAACCAAATGTTCCTATATATTTTGCATCTAAAACTACTGAACCAGTAGCAAGTACAACTATAACAAACGTACCAATTAGCTCAGCAAAGAACTTTTTTTGATTTGAGGATAAACTGTTTAGCCTAGAGGCTTGCGACAAGTTCCCTTACCTTTATTTCAATTTCATCTCTGATTTTTCTGACCTGTTCTATTGGTTTGCCTTTTGGATCCGGAATATCCCAATCTATTACATTGTTTACAAATAACGCGGGACAGGATTCTTTATCCATACATCCCATGTTTACAACCTTTGCAGATTTTTTTATCATCTCGTCAGAAAGTACTTTGGGCTTTTGTCCGGTTATGTCTATTCCAACTTCTTTCATTACCTGAACTGCAAGTGGATTAATTTCATTAGTAGGTTTTGTACCTGCACTTTGTGGCAAAAATTCTGGCACCGCGAATTTTCTAAAAAAACCTTCTGCCATCTGACTTCTTCCAGCATTTTCTACACATACAAAAAGAATTTTTTTTGGCTCAGACATGTAATGCTTATATAAATCCATATTTATATAAAGATTAATTGATATGAATGGTTTGACCCTGCTAAAATGTATCTGTGATGAGACACGCTTTAGCATACTTGAACTGCTTCAAAAGAACAAGGAACTTTGTGTCAATGACTTGGTTACCAAACTAAAAAAAGACCAACCGCTAGTTTCTCACCATCTAAGAGCTTTGAAGGAATGCAACATAATTCATTCAAGAGGAAACGGAAAGATGACAATGTATTCAATTTCTAACAAAGAGACGGCAAAATTAATTGCAAACATTACTAATGCTGGCGAAAAGATTGCCACAATTTGTAATGATCCTTCATGCTGTCCATGATTTTATGATGCAACACAGTAAATTCTAATTGTAATCTTGAACAAGAATTTTTTTATTTTCAATAAATCCCACGATTTAATAATTTCACCATTATCAGCAACTTGAGGGGCCGTAGTCTAGCTTGGTCATGATGCTAGCCTGGGGTGCTAGAGGTCGCCGGTTCAAGTCCGGCCGGCCCCATTACATTATCCAATCTTATCAAATTTCTGTAGACTCTTCCACAAATACCAAGTTGCGACACTTCGATAGGGTTTCCACCTGACACCGATCTCCTCTACCTCCTTTGGTTTTGGCAATTCTGACAGCGAAAATGCCATCTGCACTCCTTTTCTTAATCCGAGATCTCCTGTAGGCAATACGTCTAGTCTTCCAAGTGAAAATATCAAAAACATCTCAGCAGTCCATCTACCTATTCCTTTTACTTGAGTGAGGTGTTCGATGACTTGATCATCAGTCATCTTGGATAAAGATCTCATCTTCAACTTTCCATCCTTGATTTTTTGTGCCAAATCTTTCAGATACTCTACTTTCATACCTGAAAGGCCAGCTGAGCGCAGCTTGGCATCTTTTGTATCTAGTATGTGACTAGCTGTTGGAAATTTTGGATAAATTTTCTTGAATCTTCCAAATATTGCTTCTGCAGCTGCACTTGCAAGCTGTTGTGATATGATGGATTCTACCAAAACTGCAAAATGGTTATTTCTTTTTTTAATCTGGTAATCTCCTACATACTCAATAATTTTCACAAGTTTTGGATCCTGTTTTAGGAAGCCAACTGCCTTACGATTTGTCATGTTAGCTTGGTTCCGGATGTATCGTAATTACTGCATTTTTAATTTGGTTCTTTATTTTGTATTCAATTTCTGATACAATATCATGTACCCTTTCAACTGATAGATTTCCATCAAATGAGCAATCTATGTCTATTTTGAAAATGTTTTGAAGCTGGAATGTTATAACCCTGCCAATTTTTTTAACTGATGGATACTCTTTGATGGTTTTTGTAATCTGTTCCTCGATTGATAAATCCTCAACAGGTAAACTCTTTGGTATTGAGACATATGGTTCAAGATGAATTGTGATGTGATTAATGTTAGGAACTGCATTTCGGATCTGGAGTTCTATATCATCTGAAATTTTATGAGCTTCTTCAAGGTGCATATTTCTATCTACCATGACATGCAAGCTTATGAAGAGGCCGTCACTTGAAGTTGTAGAATTAACGTTGTGTATTCCTTCAACTCCTTTTACTGTAGAAGCAACATGGCTTACCTTGTAATCAATTGGTACATCTTTCCATGTTGGTTCAAAATGAACTGTAACATTGGAATTTGCAATAGAGTTTTTGATATTTTTTTCTACATCACTACTGATCTTGTGCGCTTCTTCAAAGCTTGCTGCACCGCTCAATGATATTTTTACCTCGGCAAAAATTTCGCTACCTGATCTGCGCATTTGAACCGAGTCTGTATTCATTACCCCTTCTGTTTTGTTTACAATGTCTTGTACCTGTCTTACCATGCCTGCAGGAATTGCATCAGTTAATTCTAGAGCATTTTTGTGAATCAGCTTTATGCTAAGAGCAGCAAGAAATATTCCCAAAATTAATGCTGCAGCAAAATCTCCTTGGTAATAACCAATTGTAACCAACAAAATTCCAACTAGCGCTACCGATGTTGAACCCATGTCCATAAATGCGTGATAAAAATCGACCCGTAAAGTAGGGCCCTCAGTTTTTTTCAATGCTCTTCTAAGAATTCCAATTCGAAAGGCATCAGAACAAAGTGTGTATACTGCTGCTCCAATTGCCATTACTCCTGGTACAACAGTGGGAGGCGGGCCTTGCATTCTGGAAATAGACTCGTAAATGAAAATGACTGCAATTATAAGAATAATTACACCGCCAATAAAACTGCCCATTGTCTCGATTTTACCATGACCATATGTATGCTCACGATCGGGAGGTTTTGAAGCCCATTTTGCTGCAACAAGCAGAATGGCAGTAACAATCGAATCTAGAACAGCATGAATACTGTCTGTGACTAGCGCAAGACTGTTTGAAAATACTCCTATTGTAAGCTCTACCACAAATGCAGAAATTATTACAGCCAGTGAAATCCTAAGAGTTTTTGTTTTAAGATTTTGCAAACTCATGCTTTTTGTAATCCCAACACTTGCAACACATCTTCAAAGTTTTCACGTGAGTGATCATTTTTGTATTTTTTTAATGAAGCAATCAGTTTTTTCCTATTAGGCTCTTTGATTATTTTTTTTACCAAATTTGCAATACCTGAGCCAATGAATATGCTCTGGGTTGCTGATGTGACATTTGAGGTTCTCCTATTTACACTAGCACTTTCAAAATCAATTATGCAAATTTTCTTGCCAACTATAACATGTTTGTGGATGTGACTTAGCTCACCGTGATCAAGGCGAATTTTATCCAAACTATAACAATCTTCAAGCACCTTTAGTATGGTAGACCTAAGTTTTGCGGCACTACCTTTACCCTTTAGATCCCTAATCCAATCGATTATCTTTTTGCCTTCAAGATACTCCATTATTATGAAATTTTTGCTACTGTCTATCAGCTTTGGACCAACATCTACTTCGTTTGCCAGCCTTAGAAGCTTTGCTTCACTTTCCATTTCAGGTCTGCTTGCATCCATCCTGCGAATTTTCAAGGCCACTGATTTTTTTCCTTGATTTGACAAGACCACAACGCCAACATATCCCTTACCAAGAACAGGAACGTTGTTTAGTGTAGTCGTTCCAGTAAATGAGACTCCTTTAATTCCAAGTTTTTTGAGTTCCGTGATTCGTTTTGAAAGTTCATTTCTTGTTGCCTTTGGATAACCTAGAATTGAAGAATATGGTTCTATGGCAAGCTTGCTAAGGGAAACTAAAGAAGAGTCCATCTGTAGTGGTAAGCTCTGTCAGAGCCTTTTTAATGGATTTGCTTGCAGCTTGTCTTCCATCAAATACCCTAAATCCTCGTTTGATATCAGATACCAGACCACTTGGGACGCCAGATTCTGAAAGATTTTTTTTCAAAAGATTATTCAAAAAAAGTTTGGCATCATGGAATGGTCTGTCTTGCAGCGATAAAATTTTTCCAGATTCGTTAACCCATAGCAATTTGTTTTTGTGATTTTTTGCAATAAAACTCTCTGATTCTTTTTTTCTTAAAACTTCGGGGCCATTTTTTATCATGAACTTTTCAATTTTTGGCAAACGCAATAAGAAAATCATTGCGGCTTCTGACTTTTCATCTGTGACAGAAGACTTGCGCAATACATCAAAGCCTGCAAGCTCAAGCTGGCCTGAAATGGCAGTTGTCGCTCGCTTTATTTGGCCCCAAATTATATCAGGACTGCGAGGTTTGTAATTGAATTTAATAATTATTGTACTATCAAGATTTTTTCTGTTTGGGCGTAATGGATTTGGTTTGAAAAATGACAATGACGGTTTTTTCAAAAATGATCGCGCAGACAGAACAAACTTGCCTACACTTTCTGCTGATATCGCAGTTCCAAGGTTTCTGTTGCTGTCTATTGGATCTATTATCACAAGTGGTGTTTCAAATTTCTTGGTCGGGGTTCCTATGATTTGGTTTTGTACAAAATTTGAAGCAGCCTCTAGTACTCCAAGAAAACTTTCATAGTGTAATACGAGAACCTCAGCAACATAGCCGCCAAAGCCTTCTTTGGCAATCTCTGCACCGTAAATGTCCATAGCCGTTAGAAATTTTTTTAACAGTCTTACTTCGTCTTTTTTTGCCTGGTCAAGTGATTCTAGTATGAATTTTGTGTGAAAAGAAGACCTGTCTGCAGCACTTTTCCATTGGCCTGCTTCTACATCATAGCAGGGTACTACGTTTACCAAGGTGCCTTTAACAGACGCCTCTACGTATGGATGATCTGAATACCTGACATATGGCTTGAATTTTTTTAGAGCATCAAAACCAATTTTTTTTCCAACTGACTCGAAAGTTTTTTCATCGGTATCTTTTTTCAGTTTTACAAAAATGTCCAAATCAACTTCGCCTTGAAGCCAAGTTCCTTTTGCATAGGAACCGCCAATCTCTACTCCTACAACATTGGGAAATTTGGCAGCTTGTTCTTTTACTAATTGTAGTGAATATTCTGCTAGTTCCTTCATTGTTTCTTGTTCTTTTGCGGTAGGTATGGTGAATTTTTTGACCTGATCTAAAACTTTCATTTTGCTTTTATCACCTGTAAATCAGTGTATATAGGTCCGCTAGGAGTTAAGATACTTTTCTTAAACTTTAGCTCAGTAATGGTATCATGACCTAGCTGAATTGTCTTTAACTTGTCCAATTCCTTGGAAACATCGCCAATATTGTTTTTGATTCTAAAGATGGTCAGATGCGGCTTGAATGGTTTGTCACTTTTGAATCCAAGCGGTCTAAGTTTTTCTTCGACTTGTTTTGCAAGCTTGACAAGATTTTGTGATGCAGTATCATCTACACCAATCCATATGACACGTGGAAACCTAGGATTTGGAAATGCACCAATACCATTGAAGCTTATCAGGATTGGGCTAAATGTAATTGATTTTAATGCCTCTGTTATCTTTGGAGCAATCTCATCTGATACCTCACCTAGGAAAAGTAACGTAAAGTGCATGTTTTCTTTGCTTACTGGTTTGGCTTTGATCTTTAGGTCTGACTGAAGTTTTGCAATATTGTCTAGTACCTCATTATTTTGAATCTCTACAGCTACAAAAGTTCGCATCACAAGTTTTTTGGCAATCTGTTTATAATGATTTCCGGTAGCTTCATAGACTGGAAATTCTCAGCTAGCTAGCGTGACAAAGCTTATCGTCTGTCTTACTGGGATGCCAGGAGCTGGCAAGTCCACAATAGCTGATGCTCTAAAATCAAAAGGATTTGATAAGATAACAATGGGCGATGCTGTTAGGGCAGAAGCTACTAGGAGAAATATTTCTCCTACTGGAGAAAATTTGGGCAAGCTGATGCTTGAGATTCGAGAAAAAAATGGGCCCGGTGCAGTTGCAGAATTGATAAAAGATCAAATTGCAAACTCAAAATCTGAAGTTATTTTAATTGATGGGGTACGTTCCATTCCAGAAGTTGAGGTACTAAAAAAATTTGGAACAGTAAAGATTCTTGCAATTCACGCATCTGGTGATACTAGATTTGGATTTTTAACTAATAGAAAGAGATCAGATGATCCGGAAAACCGCGGCGAATTTGTCAAGCGAGACTCTAGAGAAATAGGAGTTGGGATGAGTGAATCAATCGCACTTGCAGATGAAACTTTATCCAACAACAATCTCACAATTCCACAACTAATTGATTCTGCCTATAATATCATAAAAGGTTGGATAAAGTGAAAATTCCCGATGTTACCTGCAAGATAGAAGCATATGCAGCTGTAAATCCTTCCGAAGATCCAGAAAAAGTTCGACTAGCAGTATCACATGTACTTTTAGATGCAAATTACAAATACGAAGATGGTAGCATCAAAGCTACCTCAAAGGATCTTCAATCTCTTGCAAAAATTTATGACACAATTAGATCACGCAGGGTCACAAGAACATACAGACGGCAGATGAGATTTCATACCCATGATACTACCACGTGGTTTTATCTGAACAAGCAAGCTGCATTTGTTGATGTGATAGCAATATGCGAAGAAGCAGAAGAATCTCCCATGGGGCCAATCAAGATAATAATGCATTCCGAAGAGATTCAAAAAGTAATAGACTGGCTAGTTCCTGAATCTACTGAATAGAGATTTTTACAATGGGCTCTGAAATACTAGAAAAAGAAAAACAGGCACTTACACCCGAATCTGGATTTAATCTTGTAGGAATCGATCCATTTGGGTCTGCAGGAAACACGCTCTATCTGATAGAACATTTTGAAAAATACCAGGATGCATTAAACGCAAAAAAGGAAAGAGATAACCCTGACGAATATTTGATCTTGTACCCTGGTGCATCATGAATTTATTAAAATTTTTAAACTGCCAAATATTGTAAAGTGGAGTTACAGTACTATAGTAAAGCAAACTGTATTGCTTATTCCATTTTTTACTACATCAACAACATTATGACATCCCAATTTAGTTGCACTAGAAGGTATCTGAAAGGTAGTCTTGAATGAACCCGTGCTGTTTGCAGTGATGCCAAATTTTACTATGGTGCCGTCAAATATTACAGCGATATTTGTTTGATTTTGACCAAATCCATTG
Source organism: Nitrososphaerota archaeon (assembly GCA_016201435.1). Taxonomy (GTDB): domain Archaea; phylum Thermoproteota; class Nitrososphaeria; order Nitrososphaerales; family Nitrosopumilaceae; genus TA-20. Next base: position 39,167 of record JACQCT010000027.1, read on the forward strand.
CCAACAATTTGCACAACATCATTTGGGTGACCAGAACTTGGAGTAAGGTAGATTGGGATGAGTGTAGCTAGATCGCTCTGGCTCAGTGGAATAGGTCTTGGAGGCAGAGGAGCTTGTGTGAAATTAAATGCATTGAGTAGATTGCTTGCGTTCTGGTCCCGTGCAGTCAATGAAGGCAGATTATATCTCCATTCTATGAATTTCAATATCGATTCAAAATCATAAGGGGTATGGTCTATGTAGCCTGACTTTGCGTAAGGCGAGATCATGATTGCAGGAACTCGTATGCCATTTCCAAACTTGTCAGGAGTTGGAGGGACAATGTGATCATAGAACGCTCCATATTCATCCCACGTTATAATTATAACAGTACTATTCCATTGCGGGCTGTTCATTACTGCATCAACTATTTTTGTTACCCAAATCATTCCGACTCGTGTACTTGCTGATGGATGTTCACTGTGGTAAAAGTCAGGCATTACCCACGAGACTTGGGGCAATGCATTGTTTTTTAGATCAGTAAAGATTTGATTCTGTGGAGCAAAATGCGGTACGTAGCTGCTTGTGTACGAGGAAAATTTTGCTGAAAATGGATTCCATCCAGTAAAGACCTTGCCACTATTTTTTGCGTTATTGTAGCCATTTACTTGAAACGCTGACTCGTAATACTTCCAGCTTATGCTGTTATTCATAAAGAGGTCAGCAATGGTCTTGGTGCCATTTGCCTCTGCAAGATATTGATTTTGGACTGCCGGGCTTGAATTTTTTCCTACGGTATAATTGAATGATATCTCTGGTGATGTTCCTGCTACAGCATACCAATGATTTGGAGCACTTTCTCCTGGCACACTAGAAAAAAAATTATCAGCTAAAACATAGCGGCCTGCAAATTTCCAGTAATTGGGTATGGTCTTGCTGTCGTAATATGACATTGCGTTATTGTCCTTTGCAACTATCACAAAACCGTCCATCTTCCCGTTATCAATGCATGTTGAGGCATTTTGGTACGAGTGAGGCATTTCGGTACTTGTGAAATTAGTAGTTAGAAAAGGTTTGACACAACCCTTGGTGAGATTCTGTGGGTCAATTGGCACGCACGTATTAGCAGGTATTTTATTGGCTCCAGGATAAGTCCCAAAATAATTATCAAAGCTATGGTTTTCCTGCATGATGATTACGATATGCTTGATCGGGTTATCGGATCCAGTGGTTCCATCTACGGTTTGTGCCATCGGCAAAATGTACAACAGTATGGATGTTAATGAAATAATTATTGATGCAAGAATCGTACTATGAAAGATTTTGTTTTTCAAGTACCAACCTACAGATGAACAGTTTTTTCAATGTTAAAAGGGTGATCATTATTTCTTAATGTAACAATGAACAAACTGGATCCAAAATAAAACCAAGATTAAAGTGAAACCATACCAGTTTGCATAATTTCATTTATAGTTCCACAACCATAGGATAGGAACAATTGAAAATAAAGACAATATGTAATATTATTGTTACAATTTTAATTTCATCAGGTTTTATCCCAACTGTTGCTGGTGTAACATCCACTCCAAAATATGATGGTACTATAGGAGTGGTAACAGTTGCATTTGATCACGGATTTAAAGATCAGTACCAGCCCATGCTTTACATGAAAAATAATAATATGTCAGGGACCGTATGGGTCGTAACAAACCGTTCTACAACAATACATCCAAATTTTATTCCGTGGAACCAGCTTCAGTCTGTATATGACATGGGATTTGAAATGGCATCTCATTCAAGAACCCATATACCAGAAGGAAGCGGGCTATCAAATAATACGTTGTATTCAGAGATTTATGGCAGCAAGCTAGACCTTCAAAACCAAAGATTCAGGGTATGTGGTTTTGTACCTCCAGGGAACCACGTAAATGCAACAGTCATATCAATCATAAAAAATTTTTATAATTATTCTGCAGAGAAAGGAAATCAAAATACCATTGACTACATAGCACAGTCTGCAAACCAGAACGGAATCCCATTTGTCAACGCATCTGGAGTGTCAGATATTAATCCCACTCCGTCTAGTGCTTTGCAAAACTTTACTGCCGTCAAATCTGCAATAGATTACGCAACACAGACAAGATCATATCTTGTTATTCATTTTCATGATATAGTAAATACAACAAGCAATGCTGTATTGCAATATCCTTCTACTTTTTCATTGTTCCAGCAGACAATTGATTATCTCAAGTCAAAATCTGATTCTGGATTACTAAGAGTGGAAACAACAAGCCAAGCTTTAGGATTTGGGCTTCAGTGTGAACTAGCTTACAAAACATCTACCACTTCTTTAACGATAAATTCAATCTCCAATGTACCATGGGGAAATCCTGTAACAATCACAGGCAGACTCACTAACAGTACTGGAATAGGAATAGCAAATGAAACGATCTCATTTAATGGAACAGGCACAACAAATCTGTCACAGGCAGTTACCAATGGAACTGGATTTTTCCTCTCTTCTGGCAAAGCACCAAATACAGTTGTATCTGGGTGGAAAGTCCAAGCTCACTTTGCAGGCGATTCAAAATATCTTAATTCTGACTCTACAACCAATTCATACAGTACACTAACGCATCCTACTGTACTTGCACTATCAATTCAACCTGTCACAGTCTCTTCTGGAGGTGCTTACAAAGTGACAGGAGCATTGAAGGATCAGGTAACTGGCACATTGTTGGCCTCCAAGACCATATCGTTCAAAGGAATGTCTCCTATTGTAATTAGCAATGCAGCAACGAACACCTCAGGAATATACGTAGTTTCAGGACTTGTAGCTCCAAATAATCCTGGAGCATACAAAATTCAATCAAAGTTTGCAGGTGATTCACTTTACAGTGGTTCAACATCACAAGTAAAGACTCTTACAGTTTCATAGTATAAGGTGGGTCCAAAATTGTTCCTAGTGGTATAATTTCACTAGATCTGCGCTTGAACCAATCTATCTTATTTTAAAAAGTGAGGAACTAAACTAACTAAATAATTTCCCCATTATCACTTTGTTATCACATTTTGAATACATATTGGATTGCCAATGCAGTGAAGATTTGCACCAGTAAGATCAACACCCTTTATGTCAGCATCATGAAGATTGGCATGCCAGAGATTAGCATTACGAAGAATTGCACCTTTGAGAAGAGCTTCGGATAGATCTGCTCCTGAAAGATCAGCTCCTGTAAGGTCTACACGTGTCATTTCACTATAACTAAGATTTGCCCCTGAAAGTTTTGCATTTGTAAAGTTAGCTATCATAAAATGTCCATTTTTTAGATTGGCGCCTGTTAGGTCAGCTCCTACAAGGATGGCAGCATTTAGGTTAACAAATCTACCATCTGCATTTGTGAGATTAGCATAGGAGAGATTTGCTGATGCTAGCTGAGTAACTATCATCTGGGCATTTTGAAGATGGGCACCAACTAGATTAGTGCGATAAAGATATGCCTTGCTGATGTTTGCGTGTTCAAAGTTAATATTTGAAAGATTGCCACCGTGAAGATTAGCGTGGTTTAGGTTAGCCCATGAAAAATCACAATTGGTCCAATTGACCTTTGGAAATGTTCTCTCAGCACAGTTTTTAGCTGGCACATCTGAAACGGGTTTTACTGGAGGATCGTTTTTTTGTACTTGAAACATGCCATGCTCAATAAGATACCTGACTCCTTGCATATGCTCTGAATCATTCCTTTCTTGCGCATAAACTGTCAAGAAAGAAGGTAGTATTAGCAATATGGAAAAAATTGAAACTGTTCCAATCATTAACAAAGAAATATTTTGTGAAATCAGTTTCATTAGGGCAAGCTAATTGTGGCAGATATTTAATCCGTTTATTAGAAATATTTTCTGAAACCAATTTTTGATTCTAGTGATGTGGAATAGCATTGCAAAATAAAAACAGTAATCTGAAAATTATTTGTCCACTATTGAGAGAAGCTCAGGCAACGCCTTTGCAGATGTTGACCTAATGGATAGATCCATGCTTTTAGACATTAGAGTTTCCTCGGGATTTACCTCAATTATGGTAGCTCCATTTTGTTTTGCATAAACTGGTAACATGTTTGCAGGCGATACTGCAAGCGAGGTACCTACTACAAACATCATATTGCACGAATTTGCTTGCATCATAGCTTCACCCCAGACATTTTGTGGTAATGCTTCACCAAACCATACCACGTCAGGTCTTAGCATTTTACCACATTTGCAGATAGGTGGAAGCTCTGAAAAACTACCTGTTATCTTTTCTCTAAAATCACAGACAGTACATTTTATTGTGATAATGCTTCCATGTAATTCATAGACCTGGCTACTTCCTGCTCTTTGGTGCAATCCATCTATGTTTTGAGTAAGAACACGAACCTGCTTGTATTTTTCTAAATCTGCTATGGTAGTATGACCTGCATTTGGCTTTGCAGCAAGTATGTTTTTTCTTCGTTCCTCATACCATTCCCATACCAGCTTTGGATTTTCATAAAAAGCATCTATTGTGGCAAGCTGCATGGCATCATATTTTCTCCACAGGCCATCTTTTCCCCTAAAAGTAGGAATGCCGCTTTCTTGGGATATACCAGCACCAGTGACAAAAACAATTTTTTTCGCGTCAAGTAATTTGTCAGCTATTGATTCAAACATTTCATTTAATGTCTATTTCTAAAAGATCCTTTGCTGCTATTACGGAACCATGGATGGTTTGAGCCTCTTTTACTAGAATTTCAGCATCGTCATATCTTGCAGAAAAGTGAGTCAGGATCAAGTTTGAGACACCAGCCTTTTTTGCTAATTCTGCAGCCTCTTTTGCTGTAGAGTGGAAATTTTCTTTTGCCTTTTCTTTTAGCTCATCTGAATATGTGGAATCAAATGTTATATAATCACAGTTTTTGAAAAATTCTTCAAGCTTTTTAGTTGGCCTTGTGTCACCAGATATTCCAATTTTTTTACCTGGCCGCTTTTCACCCATTACATCAGATGGCTTGATTGTTTTATCTCCAACCTTGATTTCTTGTCCTCTCTGAAGCTCATGCCAGAGATTGCCTTCTGGAATTCCTAACGCCTTCGCTTTCTCCAGATAAAACTTGCCAGGCTTGTCCTTTTCATGAAACACATATGAATATGCGGGAATGGAATGTTCCGCCTCACAGCAATGTATCGTATATAATTCATCATCAAGCACAATTCCCTCTTTTATCATCATTATTCTAACAGGAAATGTAAGACCAAAGTTTAGCACCTTTAGATTTGCTGCCATAAAATCCTCAATCCCCTTTGGACCGTAGATGTCAATTGACTCGGTTCTGTTTTGCAAAGACATTGTCTGCAACAATCCCAGTATACCAACAACATGATCGCCATGCAAATGTGTGACAAAGATCTTCATCTTTTTGTTCCAGCCAATCTTTGATTTTAGAAAAGATACCTGTGCACCTTCGCCTGCGTCAAACATCAGAATCTCCTTGTCCAATACTAGACAAATACATGTCATGCCACGGTTTTCTGTTGGCATTGCTGCCGATGTTCCCAAAAATACTAGCTTCATCTTACTACTATAGTCCTAGTCAAACTCTTATGCCTATAGATATCATATTTTTTTGCCGGGTTTAATTCTATCTGGTCCATTATTCCCTTTTTGTACATGATGGCAAGCTTCTTTTTCTTTGGCAATATGGAAACAAAATCATGTAAGAGTTTTTTTGGAGACTGGGATGACTTTGAGGAATTACCATATGGCAAGTCAGTTACAATCCCATCTATCTTGTCTTTGATCTTTTGCAGGTGTTCGTATCCTGCGTTGATTATTCTAGAATTAAACCCGTTTGAGGACAGGTTCTTTTTTGCAATATTGCACATTTTTTCATCAAAATCAATTCCAATGGAGTGTATCCCCATTGATTCAGCTTCTAGCAATATGGTTCCAGAGCCACAAAAGGGATCACACAAAGTTTCTTTTTCATGTAACCCTGATAGATTCACCATAGCTCTGCTAAGCTTCCAGTGAAGCTCCGAAGATGACTTTATTACTTTTTTTGGTCTTGGAGGATCTGAAATCTTGGTAGTGTATCCGATATAGCTTTGTGAATCTGTAAAAATAAGATAGACAGTTAGTGATGGATTTGACAAGGAGACCTTGGCTCCCGAAGTCTGTTTTATTGCAGCGCCTGTTGTTTTTTCTATATCGGATAGATTCATCTTCTTTGATGTCAAATTAATTGCTCTACAGGCAAATGTTTCTGGTTTGTGCATAAGGGAGAGATCTACCTCTGAGAACAAATCAGAAAATGTGCTTGCTATCTTTCCTGCAGTTCTCACAAAAGTGGCTCTCTGAGATATTTTACTCCATGGAATAGTAGAGTTTGTTATTACTAGTCTGGAATCTGTCTTGAATGATGTCTTGGCATCATAGCTTTTTGATATTGCAATTATCTCATCTCTTGCAAGCTCGACATTTTCTCCAGAAACTAGAAAAAAGCTTTGAGGCATTATACGATTGCCTTTGCTATTATAGGAGACACATCAACTAGTCCGGTCTTTCCAGGAATTGTATTTGTGCTGATTATTTTTGAGACTCCAGCTTTTCTGATCCTCTTTTCTGCATCTCCAATCAGCAACGCATGTGTGCAAGCTGCATAGATATTTCTACACTTTTGTTTTTTTAGAAATTCTGCAGCCTTTACTATACTCCCGCCGGTGCTTATCATGTCATCAACCAGAATCAAGTCTCTTCCTTTGACTTGTTTTTGGTTTTTTGATCTAATCTGTACCATTCCATTCTTTTTGTCTCGATGTTTATCTAGTGCGATAAACTTTACACCAAATTGATTTGCAAAGTCTCTTGCTCGTGTGATTCCACCACAGTCTGGTGAAACCACAAGAGGATCTTTGAGATTTAATTTCTTGAAATATTTTACTAATTCTGGTATTGCAGAAACATTTCTTGCCGTAATTTTAAAATGATTCAGTGCCATTTTGCTGTGAATGTCAACTACAATTACTTTGGTCGCACCTGCAGTTTTGAAGATATTTGCTATAATTGACATGGTAACTAGCTCTCCTGGAAGAAATTCCTTGTCTTGTCTTGCATATCCGAGATATGGTATTACAGCAACGACTTGAGACGAGTATTTTTTTGCCTTTGAGACAAGTGAAAGCGCTTGGATTAGGTTAGAATCAACTGGCGGATATGTTGATTGTACTATTACGATTTTTCCATTTGGTTTTCCAGAAATTGTTATCTTGCTTTCCCCGTCTGGGAAAATTCGTAATTCTGATTTTAGATACTTTGCCTTTAGTTTTTTTGCTATTTTTTTAGCAAGGTCCTCCGAAGCTTTTCCGCCTATTACCGTATAACTAGCCAACAAACTCATTCGAGTTGCGAGTTATTCTTAAGTTTTGAGGGTATGTGGATAACTTACGGTTCGAATCTGATAAGATCCAGAACTATTTTGGGCATAGTATGGTTCCGCTTCTTAATCAAGAATGATCTTTTCTGGTTCTGTCAAGTTATCAGCACATTTCATAAATTTTCTCCTTGTAACGTGTCTACTCATTATTCATCAATCACAGAGTTTACAATACCGCGTATGATTTTTTTACGATTTTTTACTACATATTCAGCACCAATTTTCTTTATTGCCAATTCAGGATTCGTCAAAAGATCATTTATCAATTCTTCATCCTTAGTTTGTTTACGTTTTCTAGATTTAGTTTTTGGTTTTATTTTCTTTTTTCGTAGACGTGAGATCAATGTACGAGTATATTCTGCTAAATACACAATTGAAGCCACAGTAGAAGGAATATCTGGTAGGCTCATATCATTTCAAATTGTTGTAATCCCGATACTGTGTATGACCATTTGGGCATTTGTATGCCATAGGTGTTCTATTGGGTTTACTATCTCCCTGTATAGTCATGGTTACTTGTGAAAATACTATCATTTCTAATCCACATTCTCGGCAGATCATATTTTGTAATAGTCTATTAGATATTTGGATATTATTGATCGTACACAATTTTTCGTTTGTCAATTCTTTTGATCCTCGTCATGGAGTTTAAAGAATAGTATGGATTTGATCGTATGGCGATAAACTTGATAGACAAACTTCGGGAATTTTGGAATAGAAAACCAATTACTCGTAATGCTCTCATAATGATGGGCATTTTGTATTTGCCTGTTGCATTTCTGCATGAATTTGGACATTATTTGGTTGGTGTCCATCTTGGTTCTCTATGCGGAATGAAGATGGATTTTTTGGGGTTTCATGTTTATTGTTATCCTCTACCCTCAACTGATTCTTTGTATCTGCCATTAGGTGGAATTTTCGGAATGATTGGAAGTTTGTCTTTACTATCATTCAAAAGAATACGCAGTAATAGAGGTTGTTTGATTGGCACATCTACAATGGCATTCAACCATTTTCTACAATTTTTTGGTGAAACATATGAAACCAATCGGTATTTACATGATCTTACCTTTTCTATGTTACTTGGCATCCTTCTTAGTATTTTTCTCATCTCTTTTATCATAATCTATAATCCAAAGTTTCGCCACAGAACAAAAGACAAATCCTAATCCTTGCAGACAAAATAAATTTTAAATCCTTCAGTAACTGGTCCGAGTCTGTTGAGACCCAGACCTGACATTTTAGATTCACTAGTGAAGCTGCGTAATCTTGTATAGAACCGAAAATTCGAAGGTCATTTTATTGAATTACTTTAGTGTACTTCCAACCAAAATACCATTAGCCCAATAGTTTCCTGTTTGGCTATCTGGTAAAATATCATATGTAAAGTGATACTTGTATTGTACTAGTTCTATTGATTTTACTGTAGAACCATCATACGTTTCTCCAACTTTGAGGTCTGCAATTATTCTGTTGTCATAAGTTGGATGATTTGGTGATACAAACAATTCTCTTCCATCAGCTAGTTGTAAGTCTATCACTTTATGAGTGTCACCTACAAACACATTGTTAATCTTGATGACATTGGATTTGATCATTGTTCCGTTTGAATCTGTAGACCATACAATCGTGCCATCTCTGATGTCCTTGACATTCACATTCCCGTTTGGTGTTTTTATCATAGAATCGGCCGATAGACAAATTGGACATTCAATCAGTCCCTGAGATGGTATGGATAAAATGCTAAATGTGGCTGTGGTTTCATTGGTTGAAACAAGTGTGAATGTATGTCGAGTTGAAGTAAAACAATCCTGCTGTGTATAAAATAATTTTCCAACTGGGATTGTTTCTGTTCTGGTCTTGTTGTCACACAAAGGATAGCAGCTATAATATTGAACTTCTACGGAGCTTGGCATTATTTGTTTAATCGAGTACTCGAAAATTTTTTGCCCTATTTTTAAGACCTGCGTGCTTGCCACAGGATTTGGGCCTGGCGCAGCAGAAGTGGGAAGTACTATTATTGTAAAGTTGATTGTATCAGTTAAAGTGCCTTGTACAGGTCCACTTTGTGTTACTTTTGCGGAACCGTGAAATGTTCCAGGTCTGGTACTGGAATATGTATGCTCCAGATACGTACCGGCATTTCCGATTGTACCGTCTCCAAAATCATAATCAACTGTCATCATATACATTGGAGGTTCCCCAAGCGGATTGCTGTCCATCATAAGAAAACCAACAGCGGTATCATTGCCTCGATTTGGTGAATTAAAGTTGGGAGTTGTTATATCTAATGTAGCAAAGGTCTGTCCTCTAATGGTTATCAAAGTTCTGTCGGTATGGACTGGACTTGGAGGAGGCAATGTAACCGTATTTAGTTGTGGCTGTGGTGGTATTGATGGGTTAAAATTTTCTCCCCATCCACGTTCAACAAGCTTCTGTGCTGTTTGTGGTTTTACACAAGCTGGAGAATTGTCAGATAATTTCTTTATCAATATTAGACCATCACTACATTTGACAAGATCAGCTGACAAACCTTGTTCAGTCTGTTTTTTTGGAGATTGAAATATTGCAACAGGAAATTCAGGTATAGGTGAAGTTACTATTGACAGATCGCGCATGAATATGGAATGCTGTGAGAAATGGGTTGAGAAAAGTGGTGAGAAATATGGGATCAAAACAAGTATCTGAGCTCCACTTTGATTGACAATTATTGCAAAGCTCGGTTTATCAGTACTTTTAGCATGTAAGATAGAATCGATATCTTGAACAGATTTCATATGCCAACCATCATAGATTATTCCGTCGTTCTTTAGCTCTTGTACATTTACGTTGGCGCTGCTTAGATTAATAAGCAAAACTTTTGGATCCGTCTCGACCGTTGTATCTACGCTTATGTTAATACCATCTTCTGGTATACTGCGCCAGGAAATGGAGACGTTGTCGTCTAGTGATTTTGTTTCTATGTTGGGACCCTTGAAATCTATCTGCGCGACAATTGCATGGTTATCTATTGCTTTGTTAATGCTTGCCATGGATTCGATTGTACCATTCAAAACTGTATTTATTCCACTTGTCATTGTGTGTGAGGTAGCATTTTGTGCAAATGCTAATGGGATTATTGAAACTGAGGACAATAGAACTGAACCAAAAAATAATGCCTGCCAGGAAAGATGCATAGTTTGTAAAGGTACTAAAATGCATATAGGCTTTGATTAAATCTGAATTGAACTATCTAGATATAATGAATTGCGTAATCTCTATACAGACTACGAAGATAGCAAAGCTTAGCTGTTTTCCTTTACCAGCTAAGCTTGCTTTTCTCTGTGGACTCGGTCCACATACTGGTTCTATATCTTCGATGTCTTCAATCTACTTTTTAGAAGAAATTACTAGTTTCAATAATTTCCACTTGAGCATTTTCACTATTTGATCCGTATCAGTAATTCCTTCCAAATCTTGCAAGGTTATCACAATAATACGACATCCATCACGTAACACATCTGAAATTTCTGCATAGGCGTCTTTTTCCCTTGATTCATCACCTGAGATTCCAGAACGTGCAACAACAATCCCCAAACTCAAGCCTTTATTCTTTAATTTTCTTGCAAACCAGTTCAATTCACTCCCCAGTTACACGTTTAGCCCAATTCTTGCATTCTACTGCAATAACTGGAGGTAGGAAATACAAACCATTACGTGCCTGATCATTCCAAAAAATCAAATCAATTTCATGAATCTTGGATCTGTTACGTACGTTTCTTCCTTCAAGTGAGACACCAGGAATTTTTTCAAAGATATAACAAAATGCATCTTCAAGTTGTCTGCCTTTTTCAGTTGTACTTGATTTTAAATCAAAACAAGCAAAAAAACGTCTAATTTTAGCATTATCTACTCTAACCATCTAGTTTTCACCTCCTGTCAATACATCGGAATTTTGGATATCTACTTTGGAAGAATTTTTTCTTTTTTCTTTATAGATATACCATATCATAAAAATGACTGAAATTATTCCAAATAAAACAAGTAATCCAATCCAAGACTTTGAGTTTGTTTTTTGAGTAGGTTCTGTTGTAAATTGAGGAAGATCACTCTATATCTTCAATTTGCCAATTAGGTTTCAAATTGTAGTATGAATTTATATTCATTTTTCTTGGTTTCTTATCACGACCCCTTTGACCCCTGTACTTTGGAACATATGACAGAGTATATTCAACGAGTTTTCTTTTTCTCATTTTTCCTTCGTAAGCTTGCTAAATGATAACATAGAAAAAATCAATCATAAAACAGAATAAATCAATCATAACACAGAAAAAATAATTAATTTGGATAGAATAAATCGCTGAATAAACATTCCAATTAATTAAATTCGTGCCTAAAACAGGCATAAAGTCAATTTAATCATAAAATACCCACATTAATTAAATTCCAAGATACAGAACTTTAAAGCAGATTATAATATCATTATTTTAAATGCCAAACAGAATTGTCTCCTTTCTTCCTAGTGCTACGGAGATACTGTATGAGCTAGGTGTTGGGGATCAAATTGTCGGCGTAACACACGAATGCAACTATCCAGAGCAAGCCAAATCAAAACCACGCGTAATTCATTCTTCATTTGATCCTGATACCATGACAAGCCAGGAAATAGACAACAAAGTTGTAGATCTAATGCATTCTGGAAAAGACATTTACATTTTAGATGAAGACATGCTAAAAAAAGCAAACCCAAATCTTATCATTTCCCAAGGCATATGCGAAGTATGTTCCCCTTATACAAAAGAAGTCAACAGGGCAGTTTCCATTTTACACAACAAACCCGAAGTCCTAATTTTAGACCCAAAAAATCTTGAGAACATTTTAGACAACATCATCACAATTGGAAACAAGGTAGGGAAAACAAAAGAGGCTGAAAAGCTAGTCCTGGAACTACAACAACGAATTCAATACGTAAATCGCAGATCAATTGAACCACCAAAAAGAGTTCTTTGTATAGAATGGCTTGATCCATTATTTATCGCAGGTCACTGGGTACCGCAAATGGTAGAAATGGCTAGTGGAATTCCTCCAAACTGTAGTGGTGATACATCAATACGCATGAAAATTGAAGAAGCAATAGAGCACGAGCCTGATCTTATAGTTCTCATGCCATGCGGATTTAATATCAAAAGAACCATTCTAGAATACGAAAAGCTTTCAAACAATCCAAAATGGAAATCACTTGATGCTGTTAAAAACAACGAAGTCTACGCAGTAAATGCAAACGAGTATTTCAGCAAGCCAGGACCAAGGACAGTAACAGGCCTTGAAATTTTGGCAAAAATAATACAACCAAAAACATATGCAGATTTAACAATCCCAAATGATTCATTTCAAAAGATTACGAAAAATTAGATATTAGGTTACAAGTATATCATTTCATGGATCTAGTCTTCTCTGACATTCACGCAGACATTGATGGATTGGAATCAATCCTAAATATGGCATCAAGCAGTGATTTTGTAAAAAAATATAGCAATTTTTCTCGAATCATAAACCTTGGCGATGTATTGGAGAGAGGCATATATCCAAAACAAGTAATTTCCGAACTGCAATCATTAGAAAAAAATTACCCAATTGTTTCTGTCATAGGAAACCATGACGAGGCATTTTTGTACAACAAGATGATTGGAGCTAGTTCAATCGAAAGCATGGATGCACATGCAAAACTATCCAATGATGATATTGCATTTTTCAAACAAAACAATGACGGAACATTTGGCCAGCAGCTATACACAGATAAAAAAAACAAGCTATTATGCGTTCACGGTGGACCGCTAGATCCAAAAAAAATCACACCAAAAAATGCAAACGACGAATCCTGGCTATATCACAGGTCATGGCAAAGGCTTACTCCAGAGGATTTTGAGTTCTTTAGCTATTCTGGGTATCATTACAAGGCAGCTTCAGCATTTGATGAGGCAAAAAACAACCAATCTAGTATCATTTTGTGTGGCCACCAGCACGAAGAGACAGCTCTCATACAAGATGGAGAAATTCGCGAAATCTATCGTTCTCTAAAGGTAACGCAAGAAAAAATAGCAAACCACATCCTAGAAAAAAGAGAGATAGAAATCAATCCATCACACAACTACATCATAAGACTAGGCCTTGGCGGACCGGCTGGAAAATATGGAGGAGGACATGCAGATCCACACTTTGGCATAGTACAATATGATCCAAAAAAAGTAACACTATTTACGGTAAAATCAATCTAGAAAACATGAGCGCAACAGAATCACTTCGTAATGATCACAAACAAATCAAACGACTAGAAAAAATCATCACACAATGCTACACCAAATTATACGCAGGACAAGACATTCCGTTTTCCGATATAGAACAAATGATAATTATAATGTCAGAGTTTTTAGATGCAATCCACTATTCCAGAGAAGAAGACGCATACTTTGCATGTGTTGCAAGCTATGACACCTTGAAAGAAGAAATAAGGGGATTTATGATAGAGCACGAGTTTGCAAGAAGGATTGCAAAAAGCATATCCACACATTTACAAAGCTGGAAAAAAGGAAACAACGAACGCGAACCTGTAGCAAGATTTCTCAAAACCTATGCTGTTTACCTAAATGATCACATCACAAAAGAAGACCGTTTCTTTGACATTGCAGAAAAAGAAATCTTATCCCAAGAAGAAGAAAAATTAATGTACGAGGAATTTCGTGCTGTCACTGCTATAACCACAAAACTAGATGAAATGTTGGATTTGATTTCTGGATTGGAACAAAGGCCCTGGATGAAGTAATTATTCCTCAAAGACAGATTTTACTTTGGGATAAACAGAAGCATCTTCTTTTTTGGACTGATATCTTGTTTTCATAATTCTACTACAAAGCCAGAATTATTATATATCATCACCATAGTATGCAGACTGTACATACTATTATGAACAACATTGCAAACCTGCGTGTCCATATTGCACCAGTGGGTTTTGAGGTAGACAGGGTAGTAATTCCTGCAAAAAACATGAGGGCAGACAAGGTCTGGCTCCTAGTTCATGACAACCCGTCTGAAGACAAGGGCAAGCCATATACTGAAAAAATGCTAAGCGAATTTAAAAAAATGAATATCAAAGTGGAACTAGCCAAAGTTGACAGACTAAACCTCTTTCAAATAATCAAAGCTGTCAAAGAAATAGTTGAAAAAGAAAAAAACAACGACATTTACATCAATGTCGCATCTGGCTCAAAAATACATGCCATCGCATGTATGATGGCAAGCATGATCTTCAACGACAAACAAAACATCAAGCCATTTTATGCAGAAGCAGAGCGTTATGCAGCATTTGAAGGCAAGCAACAATCTTTTGGAGTAAAAAAAGTGATGCCACTGCCTACATATGAAATTCACACTCCAAAGCCAGTTTTAGTACAGGCTCTAAAAATAATCAAAGAAAATGGAGGAAAAATAACCAAAAAAGAAATGGCAAAGCTTGTCTATGAAAACAAGCTAATTGTTGTAAATGCAAGGGAAGAAAACTTTCAGCAAGCCAGATTTGCAAGCCTTGACAAAAACATCATCCAGCCATTGCTCCAGGAATGGAAGTTTATTGAAATTGAACAAATTGGAAGAAATCGCTGGATAAAAATAACACCAGAAGGTCTTGGTGCAGAGGAATTTCTTACGTAGTAAGCTCTGGTTTTATTGTCCACGCTATTGCCATGCCAATAAATGGAATGGAAACAATGGCTGCAATTTCTACATAGGCCCTATACTGTTCGCTGTGTGCAGGATCAGGGTGTGTTAGAAGAATGGGCACTGGAAGCGCACATGCAAACCAGACAATAGATAACATGATTATAATTTTCAGTGATCTCTTTTTTCGTGGCGTCACGGTATAATTTTGGTATTGGTTCTATTAATTTGATTAGTATGATTATCTTGCAGCCATGCCGCCATCTAGAGGCAGGACAGCTCCTGTAGCCCATGAGGAGTCGTCTGAGGCAAAGTACAAAATTGCCTTTGCTACATCCTCAGGTGTTCCTATTCTACCTATGGGATGTTCTGATACTGCCATGTCTCTATCTGATTCTGTACTAAGATATGGCTTTGTCATGTCAGTTTCAACCATACCAGGGCAAACACAATTTACTCGAATTTTCCATTTTGCATATTCTATTGCCCACGCCTTTGTAAGCAACACCAGTGCGCCCTTTGATGCAGTATATGCGTCTGCTTCAAAATTTTCAAATGCCTTCAGACCAGCATCAGATGAAACATTGATGATGCATCCGCCATTTTTTTCCATGTGTGGTATTACAGATTTGGTAAAGCGAAACTGTCCAGTCAAATTTACATCAATTACTTCATTCCATTCCTTTTCTGAAATTTTGTGCAACGGTTTTACTTCAGGAAAAATTCCAGCATTGTTTACCAAAATGTCTATCTTGCCAAATTTTTCTACTGTCTTTTTTACAACATTTTGTACGTCTGTTTCATTTCTGATATCGCCCGAAACAGGAAAAACATTGCCAATCTCTTTTGCGGTGTCTTGCAGTTTTTTTGGATCCCTTGATGTTATGGTTACATTTGCACCTTCTTGTACGAAAAGTTTAGCCGTTGCTTTTCCAATTCCCCTGCTGCCACCTGTTATGATGGCAACTTTTTCTGCTAGTTTCATAAAATGAAATACCACAAGTGGCTTTTTAATTTTAGAGCTTTATTCCAAAAGTAATGTGGCGATTTAAGACAAAGTTCACACCAGATGCTATTATTATTGAAACCAAGGCAGCCAAAAGATAGTACATGGCAAACCTGTCCACAAATATGAAATTGAAGCCAAGCTGAATTAACATACCGACAAGACTTATTCCAATAAACTTGCCGTACATGAAAATAGTTCTTTGCTTTACCATTGAATCCTTGAAGGTCCAGGTTTTGTTTAGTATGAAATTTGTTGTCATGGATAGATAAATCGCAATTGCCGATGAGAGGAGGTACCACAATCCCACGTATTCTTTTAGCACATAAAGGAGACCAAGATTAACCATTACACCACTTGCGCCAACTAGATAATACTGAAAAGCATGTTTTGCAAAAAGGGAAAATCTTTCTGATCTTTTCTGTTCCCCTACTGCCATGTTTCTACCAAGATTTAGTGACTTAATAAATCCTAAAACTCTACAATTTCAGATCTATGAATTAGACAAATCATCAGTATCACATCAAAACTAAAACTGATTTTTGATCTAAAAAATGATTTTTATTCATTTGACATTCCATAAAGTTTAGATCATAATTATATAATTTTGTTAAATTCACAACAAATTGTAAAAAAATTCTTACAAAGTGATAAATAGTTCAAAGACATATACTAAAACATGCAGAAAGATACCAAATCTACTGCTTGAATTGCGTGGTCCCGCAGATTTGGTGTTGAAATCCCCGCTATCGGTCGGATTCATAAGAGGTAATCTCTGCTATTCTGACGGGGGGCCACGCCAATTATTTCTTAATCAAATCAACAGATACACTACCAAGTGTACTGCCATGCGGATTGATCTTGATCTGGATTTCTTGGTCCTGCAGAACTCCTATCACTTTGTTACCAAGATAATCCCAGGTATAGTAACTTGAGATTCCAGTATTATGTAAAGTTCCTTGAAGACTAAAATCCTCATTGTAGGAAAAATTTCCTTTCAACGAAATTGAAAGATTTTGTGGGCTGTCACCGTTTGGTACAAAACTAAATTGATATGTTCCCTTTTGGATTTTGAAATTATCTGTAAATGTCCCATTATTGTAAAGTTTGGGATCTGCTAGTGTTACATGATATATGGTACTGGTTTGATTTTTAGGCTGTAATGAAATTGCAATTGCTACGGCAATAATTACCGCAGCTAGAATATAGACAGCTTTTCTCATCAGTATATGATTGGTTTTTGGGTATGTTAAAAAATTATAGTTTAAGGGATTCTTTGAGCCCTTTGTACCTGTTTCTTATGGTTACCTCAGTTACTCCAGCTGCCTGTGCAACATCTTTCTGAGTTTTGTTCTCGCCGTTCATCACACAAGATAGGTACAATGCAGCTGCAGCAAGTCCCATTGGATCTTTGCCAGCAGAGATTTCAATTTCTGCAGCATCTTTTAGTATCAACAATGCTTTTCGTTTTGTCTTTTCACTCAAACCCGCTTTACTTGCAATTCTTGCTACACATTTTATAGGATCTACTACTGGCATCTTTAGATCAAGTTCTCTTAAGAGTAATCTGTAGCACCTTGCCACATCCTTTCTTTTTATGTTAATTCCATTTGCAACATCGGTTAGAGTTCGTGGAGTTTCAGTATCTCTGCATGCAGCATAAAGTGCAGCTGCAACTAGTCCTGGAATCGATCTACCTCTGACAAGGCCTTTGTCCAATGCCTTTCTGTAAATGTATGCTGTTTTTTCTATGACAGCATCTGAAAGCGCAAGCTTGTCTTTTAGTCTATCAAGCTCACTGAATGCCTGTCTAAAATTTCTATCAACTGGTTCGTGAACTTGGCTTCTACTGTCCCAAGTTCTGAGTCTTTCTATTGTGCTTTTCATAGATGCCGATAGAGGTTTTCCAGAGGCATCCTTGTCTGCAGGACCAATAATTGTTGCTAGTCCCATGTCGTGCATTGCAAGTGATGTTGGAGTTCCAGTCCTACTTCGATCCTCATGTTCTTCTTTGGAAAAAGATCTCCATTCCGGACCTGACTCCTCTACTCTTTCAGTTAAAACAAAACCGCATCCACCGCAGAACATTTCTCCGGTAGTACTATCAGTAACCATTGGACCTTTTCCACAACGTGGACAGCGTCCACCTCCACTGAAAGATTCGCGCGTCATATAATATCTAATAAAAGTTTCGGTCAAACGACAATAAAAAGGTTTAACTATTACCACAGATTGAAATTATTGTTACAATAATATAGTTAATATAATAAAATAAGAAATTTCTAATTAAAAATATATAAAATTTATAAAAATAACTATTCTTTTTAATGTCGATATGAATCATTTTTTAAGAAATTTAATGGAATCATCTCATCTATTGGTTTTCTGATAATTGTTTTGAAAATGTCTCAAATTAATTTTCTCTCTCAATGAGACAAATTCGATTCAGAAATTTTAAAATTAGTTTGGTCTCATTTTTGTTTTTGAAAATAATTTTTGATTTGAAAAACTATTTTTGATGCCAAAAACTCCCAAATGCAAATATTTAAATACAATTTTTTTGTTTGAACGACATTAAATAAAATGGAAAAATGTCCACTTTGCTGTGAATCACAGCAATCACAAACTGCACTGGCGATTCACATAAAGAAAATCCATCCGCAGAGAAACGTTGCGATGCAAATAGCGCAATAATTCTTTGCTTCTAGGATAGGTTCGTAGGATGTATCCAATTTAGGTTATCCACGAATTTTCATATTTTTGTTATAAAATCATGAAAAAACATTGTTTTTGGATATGTTGATACACGAGACAGAGCATAGTTTTGTTAGCTAAATTTAGCATACTGTGAACCTCATTTCACACCTTTAATTAATAACAAATTTTCTTAGTCGTTACCATGACAACTTTCACAAACAACTGGCAAAGACCACAGACACCAAGCATTGGTGAAAGATTCAATGATGCTATAAAACCAAAAGGTGCACTAAAGCCAAGAATGGAGACTGCAATAAAAAGACTTCAGACTCAAATTTCAAAATTAGATGGAATGATTACAAAACTAAAACAAAGAGATGAAAAACTTTTCAAAAGAATTGTAGTTGCAACACAACAACATGATCTTACCGCTAGCAAAGTTTTATCAAAAGAATTAGCAGAGGTACGCAAGGTAACCAAGCTCTTAGGAAATGCAAGAATGGCACTTGAGCAAATTGAGCTCAGACTCAGCACATTCCATGATCTTGGAGACACTGTTGTCACTATCATGCCAACAATAGGTTTGATGAAGAACCTCAGATCATCACTGATCAAATTCATGCCCGAAGCAGATCGTGAGCTAGGTGGAATGACTGAAATGCTCAACGGTTTGATGACAGACACATTCCACGGTGGTGACTTTGGAATCGATTCAGAAGCAACAACCGAGGAATCAGAAAAGATACTCCAAGAGGCAGCAGCAGTTGCAGAGGCGGCAGTAAACGACAAACTACCATCCATGCCTGCTGGCCAAGGCCAATCTTCTGCTCGCTACATCTAGTCAGTTTTATCTGATAGCCTATAGCGAAGATATATTCTAAACAAAGCAAAAGAGGCAACTAGGATTCCAGAGGCAACAACATATGCGATTGTATATCCAAACGAATTTGCAAGCTGGCCAGTACATAAGGCACCGATAAAAAGACCAACTGTTGTAATTGAGCTGTTCACTCCAAGATATTTTCCTTCAAAACCCTGTGGAATACTTTTGAAAAAAATAATTGAAGTTGCAGTACTAAAAATTGAAAAAGCAATAACCATTAAAGAAGCTGAAATAATTGCTACTGCAAAAGACCCCTGGCCTATTACTATTGGAATAAACAATCCCGCTATTACTACAGCAGCTATTCTTGGTGCATATGATAACGATATGGAGCGTTCCTCTCCCATTTTTGATATAAATCGTGGGGCCAAAAAGAAAACTGAGATCATTGCTGCAGTTTGAATCATGTAAATCAAAAAAACATCAGAGTTTGAAAATCCATATTTTTTTAGAAATGGTGTAAAGGCTGTAAAATAGATATTACTGCCAAGATAAAATAAAAAATTGGTAATATAGAAAACGCCTATTTCGTCAGTTACTTTTCCCTTGAAAATTGTAATTATATGCTTATAATCATACAACTCTGGAATTCTTGGGAAGTCAACATGGAAATGTGAAAATACATACCGTAAACCATAGATTGAATGCGCTATGCTACTTCTTTCCAAATGGAATTGGGATTCTTTGATTGTCATACTAAGACCCATTGTCGCTACACACGATGCCGCACATATCAAAAAATATGGTTTTAAATCAAAATACACACTTCCGATAGTACCAATTATCATAGCACCAAACATACCAAAAGTTCCAATTATTGAAGTTCTTGCAAATAGCCATCTCCATTGATTTTTATGAATGGATTCCATTACAAGTAATTGCGTCACAGGATTTTTGCCTACTATAAAGAAACCAAGTAGAGGAGAAATTACATAAAGAACGTTAATACTATTTGTAAAATACATCATAAGACTACAAAGCATTACAACAAAAAAAGAGACTAAAAGAACGATTCGCCGTACATGAAATCTATCTATTACTTTTCCCCAAAATATTGAACCAAAAGCTGAGGCTCCATTTTGAATAGCAACAATAATTGCAATTTCACCAATATCTCCTCCAAGAAAAATTACATACAATGGGATGACGGTACTTAGACCTTGGGTGGCAATGTTTGAAGGAAAAAGATACCATATCCACTTACTGTTCTTTGTACTAGACATTGATTTTGATACTCACAATACAGTCCTATTATTGTATAATACATTCTAATAATTTCCATAAATTTGTCGATTTTAATTAAAGCAAAGTTGATGGGAAAAATTTAATCATGCATGAGCGTGTATTGCACACGCCAAGCGTAAGGTAGAATCCTTTGCGGGGATCCATAAGCCTGTTGATGACCTTTGTCATCGTTTCTTGGGAGTCTTTCATCCCATAGACTGACTTAGTCCTTTTGTGCGGAAGGGTTTTTCCTTGACCGCGTCGCCTGTTTTCTGCATGACGCCTATCTTGGAAGGATGTTCCTTTGATAGGGACATACCATACGTGATTAAATTATTTAAGGTTTTATGCAAATTTGAGTTTAAAATTTCAAGATTTTTTTAAAGTATGTAGTTACTATATCATTATACAATTTTTCTTGAAAATTATTCAATGAATACTTTTATGATACACTTGCATAAAAGCGACATGACAAAAGTAATGGATCTTTATCATATGATATACGAATCAAACTTGGAGAGCAAGCTTGAGCAGATCTTAGTTGGATTGACAAAAGATAGTCAATCACCAGAAATTGAAGAAGCAATACGCAAGTTTCTGCTGTTTGTCAAACACGCATCTGAGAATTTTTGGGAAACATTTCACAATGCAAAGACATACCAAGAAAGGCTAGAATGTTATTATCAATTCTCAAAAAACCAATGTCTTGCCACTGAGGTCTTGATAGGAGATTTGGATTCTGTTTCTTCTGAACTTGATATTAAGGAAAACCTAAGTTCAATGCTAAAAGAAGGTTTTACTTTCTAGGTTAGAGCGAAGATTCAGATTTTGGACGTGATTCCTTAAATTTTTCTATCTTATTACCTTCTTCATTTACTATGCTATCAATGGACATGAGTTTTTCCCGCAGATTATTAATCATAGTACCCACATCATCTGCTTCTTTTTCCACATCTGTTCTTTTTTGTTGCAGTACTTTGATTCCATGTCTTTCCTCATCAATATACTGACCTACCTTGAGTAACTTCTCTTTCAGATTTTTAATATCAACAGATTCGTCTTCAATACTCTTCTCAAGTTTTGTACGCTTGTCCTTGAGATTCTTAATTAATAGCCCAACGTAATCTATTGCTTCTTCGAGTTTTGTTCGCTTATCCATGAGCGATCTTATTCCAATATCTTCAGTTGGTTGACTCATGTTGAATTGTTCAATAGATTCCGGTATTTTTACTTGTTCAACGGCTTTGTGCTCAAATTTTGTAGATTCTACATTATTAGCCTCAAAAGGCATGTCTTCAACCATAACACTACTTTCGGGTTCTTTTTCCGAGGAAAATTCATTTAATTTATCACGGTTTTTTTTGAACCTCTCAAACATATTGCTTATCAATAATGTAATTTGCAATATATAAAAAGTTAATAGATTCGCGCATTAGACACTTGACCTCATTTTCCAAATATTTGATATAATCTTAAACAAATGATTTTTTACAAAAAAGACAAAAACCTGAATAGTGTTACTTGCAACCATACTGGATTCTTAAGTTTGTTTAGATTGTAAAATTGAATAGCTGATCAGATTTTATATGGTATAAATTCATGGGAATTTAGGAAGGAGGTGCAACGATGAGCTATAACGAAGGCGGTTTTGGCGAAAGATCTGATAACCGAGGCTACGGCGGCGATAGAGGCTACAGCGGCGGTCGAAGATTTGGCGGCGGCGGTAGACGATTTGATGACAGGCCAAAACCAGTAGAAACCGGCAAGGAATACGACGTATCCATAACAGAAATTAGTAGAAAGGGAGATGGTATTACAAGAATAGATGGCTTTGTGATATTTGTCAAAGGTGGACAAGTAGGACAAAATGCAAAAATCAAAGTCACTCAAGTGGGTGGACGATTTGCTACTGCTGAAGTAGTAGGAGAAGGTTCTCCACAACCTAAAGCAGAATCAGCATCTGAATAAGTGCTATCCAACTTACCAAAAACTAATTTTCTTTCCTAATTTTTCTTATTTCTATAAACGTATGGTTTTCTTTTTAATTAATTCCACAATTTCCAGTTTTCTTTTAATGTCAATATCTGACTCTATTGTAACGTATACTGTTTTTCGCTTTGGATATACTACAATTTGAGTCACTTTTTCACGTTCAATATGGACATAGTTTACCGGTCCTAAGCTTTTGTCAAACTGCTTCCGCATCTTCCTTCTAAGTGCAACTTGTTTACAAAAATGCTCCTCCTCTCTTTGGGTTTTAAGCGAAGTTTTTCCTTCCTTCATGATGGCCTCAGATATGTTTCCTTTAAGATCTATTATTGCCGCAAACCTCATTCCAGGATCTATTGACAAGATGTCTTCTACGATAGGAATTAAATGTGCATTGCCGTTGCCATTTTTCAAGTTATGTCATGTCAGATTTTAAACTCGGTAAATATGTCTTGTTTTTTAATTATATGATCGCTCTACCATATAGGCACGTTAAAGAAAAAATTGTTGGATTTGTAGCAATAATCAAACTAGAACAATCTAGTACCTAATCACACATGTTTTTGTTTAATTTTGACGATCTAGCATCTCTATTAACCTCATTTTGCTTCTTGTAGGCAAGTTGGCTACCCAAAAAGAGCCAGAGTCGTTTGGCGCGTTGGGTTATAATTCCGTAATCGGGGGGTTTGAAGCAAAACCTCCAATTCTTTTTAATTAAACAACCGTTAGAATCCCTCTAATTTTAGTCGCCCCCGCCACACAAATAGATAATTTTTGGCAATTTCAAACTATGAAACACCTGTTCCGCTAGCCGTTCCGCTATGGCATTTCACGATGTCCCTGATAAAACATTGCTTCTATAGAGATGGCATGTCAAAACAGCAATACAGATCGGAAATGGGCATAATCGCCGATATTTTAGGTGTAACTATGGACGGAGGTACACAAGGCGTAATTGTGTCTGCTATTTCTAGACGAGCAAACCTGTCGCACTATGCAGTGCTTGAAAAGTGTCAAAAACTAATTGATGCAGGTCTAGTAGAATCAATGAAGGACAACAGAAATCGACTATTTACGATTACTGAAAAAGGGATCAGATTCTTCCAAGAATTCCAAAGATTCCAAGATATTGTCCAGATGATGAACCTAAGGTATTAAACCATGGAACAAAAGGCACAGTTGGTTCAAGCAGAGTATGCATTACCCGAAGGAATGCTTTTTGTAAGGATCACATATATCCTGTCAACAATGGTAAACGCTCCTGTCGTAGCAGTATGCTTTTTTTTAATAACCATCTCGTCATTTACCCAATATTCTTTTAGTTATAATTCAACTAAGGTTCTTGATTTTACCATTTATGCAGACGGTACTGCTCATGTTTTTTATCAAACTAATGCGGATCCACAATCACCAGATGCTACAATAGAACTATTTGGAAACACAACTGATAATTTTGTGGTTCAGGATGAAAATGGCACTTTACTTTCTAGCAAAATTAACACAAATTCAGCAATAATCCAAACGCTCGGATCTTCTGTGATTAAGATTGATTATGATACAGCTGATCTTGTGACAAAAAGTGGTAAAACATGGACATTTCATGTTGATTCACCTACTGATTTCTCTTTAGTCTTACCAAAAAATACAGTAATTGTTGGAATGAGTACTTATCCACTTAATATGCAAATTGTTGATGATCAATCTCTTATCACTCTCCCAAGTGGACCTGCTGACATTAGTTATGTATTTGGAGTTTTAGGTACAAGCCAAACTGCTACACTTGCTATAGAAAAAGCTCAAGATTTTATTAACAATATTAATTCAGAAGGAATCAAGACACCAATGGCTACTGCAAAACTTGCAGACGCCAATTCTGCATTCAGTCAAGGCAAGTATTCAAACGCAGAGGTTCTTGCTAATGATGCAAAGAACATTGCTTCTCAAGAACAACAGACATCTCTTTCAAATCCAAAACAAATTCAAGACAATACTCTATTTTTGATTGGTGGGGGTATTGCAGGAGCTGTTGCAACAGCTATTGTTTTGATCAAAAGAACAAAAAATAGTAAACCAGTTAAAACAACTGAGTTTTCTCGAAACGACAACTTTGCAATACCAAACAAAGAAACAATTTTTAAACTCAAGCCTGAATTACGTCAAGAGGACAAAGACATAGTGACATTTATTTCTGAAAATGGAGGCCAAGTTTATGAAAGCGAACTACGTAAAAAATTCCTTTTACCACGAACAACAACTTGGAGGGCAGTAAAGCGTCTTGAAAGAGAAGGAATTGTTGAAATAGAAAAAGTAGACCAACAAAACCTCATTAAACTACAAAAAATGCCGGAGGAAAATCAAGAATGAAACCACTAGCATTTGTTTTACTTGTTTTGGTTGGAAGTCTGATACTAACAAATTTGTTACCTCTATCTTATGCTGACTCAAATCTTGATACCTTACTAAGAATTGCAACACAAGCAAGAGATAACATCAATATCCAATTATCTCAACTTCCAACAATACCTGATGAAACTAATCAACTCTATAAACAAGGTACGGAAGAAACTGATGCATTAGCACAATCAATTTCGCAAAATGATCAATCTTCTTCTAAGGAACACTTTCTTTCTGCAATGAAAATCTTCAAAACGATAAATGATAAGATATCGTCTATTACACCTGCTACAAGTGAACAAACCCCTCAAATTGACACATTACAATTGAAGAGTGGAATCAATAGAATGCAAAAGCTTGGAGATAGATTAGAAGCAATTGCTACAAAGAACAACGTGGAAATAGATTTCACCAAATTTAATGAAACAATGCAAGATGCAAGACAAAACCTTGGTGCTGGCAACGCCGATCAAGTAAATAAAGATCTTGAAACTGCAAATCAATTCCTTCTTGATGCTCACCAACTTCTTGCAGATGCTGCAAAAAAGAAAACATCCGATCGAGCTAAAGACTTTACAGAAAAACAAATTCAAAGACTAAGTCAGGTAAATGAGACTAGATCACTACAAAATGTAACGCGATTTGTTGCTCCTCCCATTACACCCACACCTCAAATCACTAACGAAAGTCAGCCAGAAAATATACCTGATATGATTATTCAACTCAAACAGCTTGTTTCAGAAGGTAAAATTGATGAAGCGCTAAAATTGATAAAATTGATTGAAGCTTTTCAAAACACAGTTACAAGTTCTCAAATACCTATAACTGAAACACAAAACTCAACACAACCAGATAATGTAAATGCTTCAGAAATAACAAATCCAGTTAACAACTCAACTGTAACAGAACAGAATAACCAAACACAATCAGGGACAGCAAATAGTGTAAATGTGACACAAAATGCCAACATCATTAATAATCCGCCTCATATTGACAATGAAAAAAGATTTCATGAAAAGAGAGATAACCAAACACAATCAGGAACTGCAAATAGTGTAAATGCTACGCAGAATGTCAACGCAATTAACTATAGCCAACATCAAGTTGACAATAAAAAATCTCATAAAGAGACTAATTCAAAAAATCAAGATTGGAAAAAGATTAGAACTGACAATTCTGAAGACTAGCAATACAAACTTACATAAACTTCATATATGTTTTTCATGGCAACTCATTACATGACTTCTAAACAAATTTCTGTTGGTGTAGGTATACCAATGATTGTAGTTGGAGCTTTACTGGCAGTATTTCTTGCGCCAACACAAATTCAGCTAAAAGACACAATTGAGTTCATAGGTAGTCTCATTGGAATTCTTGGTGTGGTAATTTTTATAGCGGGACTTTTTGTGAGAAAAACGCCACAAATAACATCCTAAGTCTTTATTATTCCAACAGAAACGAGGTATTGAATTGCAGATGTAAATTCTTTGTCTGAGATTAGTCCATTTGTCCACCAATCTGCGTTTGTTTTAACCCATCTTGGTATTTTTACATCAGAATTAGATTCATTAGAAGTTATAGATCCCTGAATTACTCCTTGCCTTATCAGATAGTTTATTCCTGTTGCAAAGTCAGTGTTGCTAAAAAGATCTTCAGACCACCATTTGGCATTGTTTTTCACCCAAGTTGGTATAGTTATTTCATCTGCATTTCCAAACGGAGAAAATTTCTGAATATTATTATTTGTTTTATCAATTACATACACATTATTTTTTGAATCAATAGCTAATCCAACTGGGTTTGCAAATTGTCCAGGACTAGTACCAAAGGAACCCCAACTAACTAGAAACGTTCCATCAGAATCAAACTTTTGTATTCTATAATTATTTGTGTCTGCAACATAGATGTAACCATTAGAATCCATTGCTATAGAATTAGGATTGTTAAACCTGCCTTCTTCAGTACCTGTAGAACCGAAATAATTGATAAAATCCTTATTATTGTTATACTTCAAAATTCTATTTGTATCTGAGGTTACAACATAAAAATTGTTTTGAGAATCAAAAACAATTGAATTGGTTGCAGTAAAGTTTCCGCCATTGGTAAGAACAGGATGTAGTTCACCTTCGTATTTCCCATTAAGATCAAATATTTGGATTTTATTTGTTCCAGAATCTAAAACAAAAATGTCACCATTTCTATCTTCGGCTAGAGCAACAGGTGTATGAAACATTCCTGGAACCTCACCATATATTCCCCATGTTAATACAAAGTTTCCATTTTTATCAAATTTCTGTATTCGTGCATGTCCAGTATCAGCTATGTAAACATATTTTTGGTCGACCAAAATTCCAGACGGGTTTCTAAATTGTCCATTTCCTGATCCAAAAGATCCCCAAGACAAAAGCAGTTTTCCAGTAGAGTCAAATTTCTTGATTTGTGAATTTCCAGAATCTACTACATAGATGTTATCGATTGAATCTATTGCGATAGCCCTCGGATTCTTGAAATTAACATTATCACTAGAACCAAGTATAGTAAGTAATTTTGGTTTACTAAATTTAATAGATGAAACTGCGTTGATGTTTTCTATAGGAAGTCCCTGTACAAAGAATGTTGCAGTTCTTGTGGCGCCACCATAATCAATATACATATTCCACATTCCTTGCAAGTCATTTCTGTCAATTTTATGGGGAATGATCATATCTCCTGATTTCATTGGAACAGTAACATTGAGACTTTGTGTTCCAGTTGGATCTCCAAACCAGAAACTTATGGAATTTGCAATCAGATCTGTAGTATGAATTTTTGCACTAATAATCTCACCTGGTTTGTATTTTAATTTGTCAAGGAAAATTTCCAAATCAATATTCGGTTTTAGAGTAGGTTTTGCAATCACCTGAAATGAACCTTTTTGAGTGATTCCAGCATATTGTATTTCTAAATTATAGGTTCCAGGTTTGGTTGTAATATTTTCTAGGTACAAATTTGTATTAACTGAGGTAACTGGAAATGTACGAGTTGTTGTATTGCTTAAAGGATCGGTGATTTTCATTATGCCACTTGATTCTTTTACTCTTGTAAATAAGAGGTGTAGATTAACACCATCTCCTATATGGTATGTTTGCTTATCTGTTTGCAAAAAAATTGTCATAAGATTTCTTACATCATCTATCAAGAATGGTACTTCTATGGAGAGATTGTAATATTGAATCTTGAACTTATATTCTCCTGGCGGATTATCGTTATCAATAATCTCACTTATTGGAAAATTATATACTGTATTATATTGAAAGGGCATTATGTTAATTTGATTCAAATTCTTTACCAAATTACCATCACTGTCATAAAAATTCAAATGAAAAACTTGCGCTTTTGTAGCAACAGGAATATAATATGATGTTGTGATGTTTATTTTCATAATATCTGGTTCATAGTAAAGTTCTTTGTCTGGTATTGCAATAAGTTTGATAGGTTCCACGTTAAACGAAACTGTCTGATTTATGCCATTGTACGTATAATCTATTGACCAATTGCCAAAGTAATTATCAAATGCATTTCTAAAAATTTGATGAGTTACCATGCCTCCTTTTAACTGATCAAGGGAACCAGAGATAGTAGAACCATCAGGTCTATGTGCTACCCATGATACGGATCCGATATCGTATCCATGTATGTTAAGATCTATAGTGATGTTGTCATTTGGACCAAAATCGGTAGATTCTGGAACGGCATCTATTGTAATTGCACGAGCATCTTGAGGAATTAGAAAAATTAATGTCAGGAAGAGTAATCCTGTACAAAGTGTGATTTTCACTACATTATTTTTCTATTTTGAACAAATAAATCATTTTAGTTACTTAGGCATAGATCCAATTGAATAAATATTGAAAAACTACAGATCGATTGCTTGAAAGTAAGACTATTTGAGATATTCACTTCACTTGAAGGAGAAGGGATACTATATGGAACAAAGACACTTTTTGTGAGACTGGCAGGCTGTCCTTTCAAATGTTTTTACTGTGACACTAAAGATTCCTTACCAATGGATTCTGGACAGGAATACACCATTGACCAAGCTTGTAAATTAATAGAAAACAACTTGGAAAAAAATACTTACAAAGTCAATTTTACAGGAGGCGACCCACTAGTCCAATCTGAGGCAGTCTCAGAAATGGCAAAGTTTGTAAAGACAAAAAAAATTCCAACTTATCTTGAATCATCATGTTATGATTCAAAAAAATTTTCCCAAGTTCTTCCACATGTTGATTATATTAAAATTGAATTTAAGACGCCAGAATCTGAATTTGTTGATCCAAAACATTATTCTAAACTTTTAGAAAATGAATTACAATGTCTTACACTGGCAGTAAACTCAAAAAAAACCACCTATATCAAAATTGTAATAAATTCAAAAACTCAACTTGGACCATTTAAAAAACTACTAGAGAAGATTTTCACTAGTATTTCTAAATCAAAAATTGCAGGATTTATAATACAGCCTACCTATGGTATAGCAGAGCCAAGTTTGAAACAGCTTCTTAGTTTTTATGATGCAGTTTATCCATATTATAATGAAGCACGAATAATTCCGCAACTTCACAAATTCATAGGTGCACCATAATGAATAAAGATAGAATAAAACGACTAGTAAGAGAACTAATAGCCGAAATAGGCGAAGATCCTACTCGCGAGGGTCTGGTAGACACTCCATCTAGAATTGCAGACATGTACGCAGAAATTTTCAATGGTTATGACGCAGAATCTGAATTATCTGTCAAGTTTTCAGAAGATTCTGATGTGATTATTGCAAAGGACATTCAATTTTATTCAATGTGTGAACATCATATGTTGCCTTTCTTTGGAAAGATTGCTATAGCATATTCACCAAACGGCAAAGTTTTTGGAATATCAAAATTAGTTAGATTGGTAGAAAAATATACTAAACGATTGCAAATACAAGAAAGGATCACAAAAAACATTGCAGATGAGTTGTATTCAGAAGGAGTAAAGGGAGTTATTGTGATTACGGAAGGTGAACATCTTTGTATGAAAATGCGCGGTGTTGAAAACGATGCCAAAGTAACTACAGTTGCATATCGAGGAATTTACGACAAAAAAGAAGCTAGGACAGACATATTGGGCATGATTTACAATACCAGCTCACAAACTAAAATAATCTAATTTTTAAAAAAACTAAATAATAACGTCTAAACTAGAGCAAAACATGGGCGTACACAACAATGCACACGTGCCAAAAGAATCCTTTCCTACATTTCTGTGGTATGCCATTGAATTCTTCATCGTATTAGGAGCTGCAATTGGAATTTCAATGAATTCCATGGGATATTTTCAAAAAATAGGATTTACAGAAGAAATGACTGACTGGATATTTTGGGGAATAATTGGTGCCGTCTTTCTCATCTATTATCTAATTGTACGAAATTTTATTTTAAAAAAACCTATTTTATCAAAAATCTAAAGCAGACCTAGTTTCTATACTTTGTTTTATCATACATCTTGGCTTTAAGAAATGCAACTTTTCTATTATTACATGATTCACAGCTACCACAATGAATTTTGGCATTGGCATAGCAACTCCAAGTTTTAAAAATTTCATCTCCGAGTCTTTTATAACCAATTTTTAGAAGATCACTTTTCGACAAGCCAGCCATAAAAGGAGTCCATACATTGATTTTCTTTCTGAGGTTTTGCTTTATTCCATCAATTTCGCCCTCATTAAATGCCTGTTCAATTAGTCTACTAAAGGAGGGTCTACAATCTGGATATCTTTGATCGCCTTTATGGGCACCATAGACTACTAATTGTGCATTTTTTGAAAATGCCCATGCAGAAGCAATTGAGAGAAAAACGGCATTTCTTATAGGAACTACAATAGAATAATCAAACTTGGAAGGAATTTTCATTTTTGAGTTTGTGAGAACATTTGTTTTCTCGTAAAGTTCTTTCATGAACTCTATGTTTACAATTTTATGTTCTTTTAATTTTAAAATTTTTGCAAAATGTTTTGCTATTCTTATTTCTTGATTTGCCTTTTGACCATATGAAAAAGTAATCGCATGAAGTTCAAACTTTGATTGTAAATGTATTGCTGTACAAACAGAATCTAGTCCTCCGCTGAAAATTATTATTGCTTTTTTCAATTTGAATGCCATTGTTTTATACCAAATAAATTGCTTGATTATGCGATACTAAGTAGTGCCGCACCACATAATATCAAGACCGCGCCCATGCTAACGCGTATTATTCCACGCCTTTGAACTATTTCTTTAAAATACAATATTCCCCATGATACCGCAAAAAGAGTAGCTGTCTGAGAAATTGGGTATGCTATTGTTATGCCTACCAATCCTACAGCAATTAATACTGATAGACTACCAATATTAAAAAGAGTCCCAGAAATGATTCCAGCAATAGTCTCCTTTTTGATAAATCTTCTTGCAAAGAAAAACAAAGGGATCCCGATCATGAAAATGGAAAGACTTGACGAAAAAAATCCTGTTTGTAAAGTATGAGTTGCCTGCATTGGAATTACATAAGAACCTCCTATCAAACCTCCGGCTGCAGCTATTAGGTATCCTTTTTTTTGTATTGATGGATTTCTGGCTCCATTAGTTACAAATGGTAATCCACACAGTAAAAGTCCTATTGCTATTAATGCAAGAATTAATGAATTAAATTTTTCACCAAAAAATAAAACTCCCCATACAAATGAGGCTATGATACTAAACCCTGCAAGAAACGGCGATGTCCTTGCAAGTCCTATCAGTCTTACTGCATATAGAGCTAGAATATTACTAACAGTCCAAATTGCACCAGCTACAAGACCGCTTAACTGTATCTCAAAACCCCAGAAAAAACCAATTGGTATAGCAAAAAGAAGAACACCTATGGAAGTTGCTCCTTGTAGTTGCCAGACATTTGTGATACCTACCTTTCTAACTGATACAAAAAAAGTTCCCCAGTTTATAGCTGCAAGAACAGCAAAAAGCAGACCTAAATATATCAACTAGTTTCTTTGTAAAAATTGTGTTATAACTCGTTTTCTATCATCATATAATTCATCTAAAGTTTAATTTCTAGAACATCAATTTTCTGTCATGACACCAAAATATCTTCAGGTTGAAAAAGATGATGACATTGCACTAATCACAATAAACAGACAGGAGAAACTTAACGCATTGAATCTTGAAGTAATGGATGAATTTATCTCAGTATTAGATAATTTAGAAAAAGACTCATCAAAGGTAATTATTATTACCGGCGCTGGACAAAAAGCATTCTCTGCAGGAGCTGATATTGAATATATGAGCAAGATAGGATCAGCGGAAGCAGAAAAATATGCATTGAGAGGACACGAGGTACTCAATAAGATTGAAAACTTGGAAAAACCAGTCATTGCAGCCATCAACGGTTATGCACTTGGCGGTGGTTGTGAACTTGGTCTTGCATGTGACATTAGATTTGCTTCTCCAAATGCTCAACTTGGTCAACCTGAAGTTACAATAGGTATCTGTCCAAGATGGGGTGGTACTCAAAGACTTTTACGAATTATAGGACCTGCTAGGGCAAAGGATCTAATATTTACAGGAAGAAAAATTGGTGCAGAAGAAGCTCTTATCATGGGTTTGGTGAATAAAATAATTCCAAATGAAAACCTTGTTTTAGAATCAAAAGCATATGCAAGAAATATAACAAAAAACAGTAGTTTTGCTGTTGGTATATCAAAAATGCTTGTTAACAAAGGAATGGATACAAATTTGGATACTGGTTTGAAGCTTGAAATCTATTCATGGTCACTTTGCTTTTCAAGTAAAGAAAGAGAAGAAAGAATGCGAGCGTTTGTAGAAAAAAAATAACTAAAGTATTATTGTACCTTTACTTGGTTTGCATACTATTGTTTGACATTTTGTTTTTGCGGATTTGAACCCTACTTCCATAGCAGTACAAATTTTTTTAACATTAGATGTCTTTGAGGCAAAGGCAATAACAGATGGTCCTGCACCACTTATTGTAAAACCAAGTGCACCAGCCCGAAGGGCATTTTCTTTTACTTGAATAAACCCTGGAATCATATGTTGCCTTGCAGGTTCAACTATTATGTCTCTTACAGCACTTCCAATCATCAGTGTGTCTTGTTTCATAAATCCCGCTGTCATTGCTGCAGCATTTGAGAGATTACGGACATGATCTGAAAGCTTGATTTGTTTTGGTAGAACACTTCTAGAAACCTGAGTCTTCTTTGGTGGCATGACAAGTTTAGGAATTGCAATACAAAGAACCAGATCTTTAGGAGGTTCTATTCTTATGATATTAAGTGGATTTGTTCTTACTATGACAAAACCACCAAGTACCGAGGCTGCTACATTATCATAATGAATAGAACCTGCACTAGCTTTTTCTCCCATACCTGCAAATTCTACAAGAGTTTTTGCATCAAGATTAAGATCAAATAAGGCATCAAAAGCTATAGCAGCGGCAGCGGCAGATGCTGCACTGCTTCCCATACCAAAGCCTGCAGGTACTCCTTTGTTAATTTTTAAAACAAGACCAGAATTGATCTTGAATTTTTTTGCCATTTCTTTTACAACTAATCCTGCAGAATTTTTTTCCGGTACAAGGGGAATCAAGTCAGAAGTTTGGATTTTAATTCCATTATTACCTTTTTCAAGTTGTATTTTGTCATAATAGGCATCAAGTGCAAGTCCAAACACATCAAAGCCGGGACCTAAGTTTGCAGTAGAAGATGGAGCTTTTACAATAACTTTAGAGACCACTACTCCTCTACCTCTTCTCCCAAGTTAAGAATTCTGCTTAAAGCAGCCTCAAGATTAATCATTCCTTCAGTAGTTGCATTTGAAATTGGAATTAGTCCTTGGGAAAATCCACCAACATTCAAACTTTTTAAAATATTCATTACAAGGGTATAGCTTTCCCCATCTGATTGTTTGGCTATTGCTTCTTCAAGACTACTTAAATTTGAAGACCACTTTAAAATATCTCTAATTCGGTCTTCTATAAGATCAATTTTTGTTAGAACATTAACAAAAGGCAAACCTAATCTAAGTTTAATTGATGAAGCAAGAAGTGCCATTGAAACAAAATTAGTTGGTGTGGTAACAAGTGAACCATCATGTAGAAATATTGCACTTTTTTGTTCCACATTAAAATTTTGTACAAAAAAGGGGCCGCTTGTTCTGTATGCAAAAAGTTCTATTTGTCCTGGTGTGTCAACTATCAGATAGTCTGGATTTACATTATCAACATCTCTTTGTAGTTCATCAATTTTTGATGCAATCAGATCACTTGCCATTATCATTGCACCATTAGGTCCCAAATCATACTGTTTCATTACTGAGATAAGATCTACATAGTCTCTAACGTCAACATCACAAGTATACGGTAAATTTTCGACTCCTGGATCCAAATTTAAAACACCAACAAAATTACCGTTCTTTGTATAATAATCAAATAAATTAGCTGTGAGTAATGATTTTCCAGAACCAGCAGTACCAATAATAAAAATGGCCTTCATTTTGACTAATAGCTATTTTTATGTTCAGCTTATATTTCCATCCCTGAATAATGCAGACAATGAATTGGAAAATACTGGCAATTCCAGTAAGTATAATCCCGTTTGTTTTAATTGCTGTTACCTTTAACATAGGTCTTGATTCTCTTTTTGCGATAGGCCTTCTTCCTTTTGTTGGTGCTGCACTTGCTATGTGTTGTAAATTGTTTACACAAGGTCTAAAATTTAATTATTTAGTAAAAAAATTTCTTGGACCTGTAGAGGCTAATTGGAAAACGATTTCAGTAAGAATTGGAAGCGAGTTTGTTACATCTACTACTCCATCATTTGTAGGCGGAGAATTGGCTAGAATAATGTGGTTAAATAAGAAAGGCATTCCAATTGGTAAAGCATCTTGGGTCACGATAATGGAAATTGTTACCGAAGTATTAGTAGCAGGAACTTTTGCTCTTACTGCAGCAGCATTTTCATTTCTTAATGGTGCATATGTTATTGGTATTACAATAGTTGCAATAAGTATACCTGTTACTGGATTGTGGTGTACGTTATTTTTTTTATCTTCTAAAAGAACTTTTCAAATTCCTTCATGGGCTACAAAACTTGCTAAACGCTCTGGAAGAGAACGCATCGTAAGTTCTCTTGATAAAACAAATCTTTGGATGAAAGAGATTTGTGACATGAGTAGAGAAACCTTACATAATAAGCAAGCAAAAAAAGCCTTTACTGTATCAATTATTATTTCTGTCTTTACTTGGGGATTTTATGGATTATCATTTATGATAATTGCAAACAATGCAGGTTATGTTATAGATTTCTTTCACTCACTTATGGCTGCAATGGCTTCAAACGCTATAGGAAACTTACCAGTTACAATTGGAGGTTCTGGCCTTACAGAATTTGCAATCTGGGCATATCTTGGACACCTTAATACGCTAACCTTTGAAGCAGCAAAAAACAGTCTTCAATGGAATGTTGTAATAGGCTGGAGAATTGCAACTTATCATGTTGGTCTTGTTATAAGCTGGATATTTTTGATGAAAATTGTATACCCAGGCATAAAAAATACAAAAACTGTATAGAAACCGCTTTATTTTCAAAGACTCTTTTTTGTTTTAATGAATTATG
Source organism: Nitrososphaerota archaeon (assembly GCA_016201435.1). Lineage (GTDB taxonomy): Archaea > Thermoproteota > Nitrososphaeria > Nitrososphaerales > Nitrosopumilaceae > TA-20. The sequence goes on from JACQCT010000027.1 coordinate 75,154, forward strand.
CCAACAAAGTAGTTGTAATCACTGGAGCTTCTAGCGGTATTGGTGAAGAATCGGCAGTAGAATTTGCCAAACAAAAAAGTAAGGTAGTGTTAGTTTCACGAAATAAACAAAATCTTGAAGTTGTAGCAGAAAAAATTAGAAAATACAATTCTGAAATTTTGGTCCATACATGTGACGTATCCCAGAAAGACCAAGTTGAAAAAATGGGCAGATCTATCTTGGAAAAGTTTGGTAGAATCGATATTTTGGTTAATAATGCAGGTTTTGGTATCTATAGTTCAATACATGAATCAAAAATTGAAGAAATAGAATATCAGATGGCTACAAACTATTTTGGTATGGTTTATTGTACAAAGGTATTTCTGCCAAAAATGCTAGAGCAAAAATCAGGACATATAGTAAATGTGGCTTCAGTTGCTGCAAGTTTTGGCATCCCTGGAATGGCACCATATTGTGCATCCAAGTTTGCCATGTTAGGTTTCTCAGAAAGTCTTTATCATGAGCTAAAAGGAACTGGAGTTGGAGTTACTGTAGTTAGCCCTATAATGGTTAGAACTAACTTTTTAAAACATCAATCTTTCAAATCTTTCCCAAAATATTCATCAATGTCACTTAGTTCTAGTGCTGTAGCTAAAGCAGTAGTAAGAGCATCATCTTCGCCAAGACTAGAAATTATTGTTCCATCGTTTGTTAGAGTTGCAGTGTGGTTCAAACAAACATTTCCTTATCTAATTAATCCAATTGTAGGTACAGCCTTTCGAAAGGCAATGAGATCAAGAAAAGTACTAAATTAACCTGCAAGGAAGTTATTACTCTTCTTCAGATTCTGATGAACTTGAAGTACCAGAATCCACATCCATTGCTTCAAGTTGTGTGAGCTCAAACTGGTAAATTGCATCCATCTCTATCTCCATCTCTTTTTTTAGAAGCTCTACTAGATTTTTACTCAATGGTGCCTTAACAGAATTAAATGTAAATTCGTAGACGATTCCCTTCATTAGGTCTGCAGTTTTGGATTTTTTTGGTAAATCTAGTGTTATGATACGTCTTCCATCCTCAACTTCTTCATACAACTGTGCATCAATTTTGTTATCTTTATCATAGATCTCAAGTATGTAACCAGTTCTAGTTATTGACTCAGGTTTGCCGAATTTTGCATTTTTTATTTCATCTTGAGCCCATTTTGGAAGTTCTTTTGCCATTTTTGATTTCACTCTGAAAACTAACTTTGCTTTTCTTTTTTACTTGACGTCCACCAATCTCGATATTCATCGTGTTTGTCCTCTCTTGTTTTCTCACGACGATTTAATCTATCTCTGATATCACTTATCTGTTCTCTGGTTGCATAAAGACCGCATTTTTTACAGATAAAATGTTTCGTATTAAGATCAAACTTCATCTCTATTTGTACTTCCTTGGCTGCGCACTCCGGACAATCAGTCAATGACGCCAATCATCAAAATTATCCATAAAAGCCTTTGCCAATTTTCTGGTACGCGGTCTCTATCGTCATCCCTTTCGGTCAGTTCGCCCATCGAAAATGCCGCGTACCAGATTTGAAACTAAGCAAAGAAAAATTATAATCCTTTCTAACCCTCTAGCATTTCAGAAATTATTTCTGCCGTGTTTTGTGCACCATTTCCATCAAAACTTCTCGCAAATTCAGTAACACGCTCCAAGTATGCCTCATAATTTTTTCGTATTTTATGAATGCCTATTATCACTTGTTTTTTGTTTGTTGCAAGAACACCTACATGTCTATCTTCTGCCCATTTTATCTGGTTTGTATGTTCATCATAGATTGGAATGCCTATGATTGGCTTTGCTTTTATTCCAAGTATTTCACCCATTGCCGTATGTGAACCGTTTATCACTGCATATTTACACAAATTCAGAACTGTGTTCTTTTCCTGTTCTGACAAAAATCCAACATCAATTTGAATCCAATTTATTTTTTTGTCAAAAGCTTCAGAAAAAGAATATACATTACCGTCTTTACCAGTAACTTTATCTATAGTTGGATCATTTTTGGCATGAGAGACTATTCTCTTCTCATTACGCATCTCATTTGCATGAAAAACTTGTTTGTATTTTTTGCCAGTTACGTCATTGGTAGCTTTGTTGCCAGTTTGCATCCAATATCCAAAATCTTCATTCTCAATTAATTTTTCTAAATCTGATTTTGGTTTTGGATTTGTTATTATTTTATTTGAAAAATGTCCTGCATAAACCACTTTTTTCTTTATCTTATCTGTGAAGTTGAGATTATACTCACAGATTGTGTTTGGGGGAGCAGAATCAGCCACCACTATCTTTGTAGCTTTTTCTATTTGTTTTGATATGTAAACTACTGAAGGATAAAAATAAGAATGTGATTTCCAAAGTTTTGGTTTGAACTGGTTTGTTACAAAAATACAATTAATTCCTCTTTTTTCTGCTAATACATTAGATCCAACATCACCATCATTTATTACAAGATCAAATTTTTGTGCATCGTATAGTTTTGCTTCTTTTATTAAATAGCTTGAAATTTGTTTAACCAACGGTGGATTCCCTGAGACTGGAAGTAAAAAATTCCATAGTGAACGTGTGACACTTGGACCTTTCTTTCCATCAATTGGTGTTGGCATGAAAATTTCATGAATATGTTGTTTTTTTGTAGGAAATTTCTCAAGTAGTTTTTGATATATTTCACCCTTACTTGAATAATGAACCTCAAATTCTAATTTTATATATTTAGGTAGAACCTGATCTAACGCCATCATTCTTGTGTAATGACCATTTCCCCATGGGTAGATGAATTCACCTATCTTTAGCACGAAATAAAATCAATACATCCCGTTTAAATTCTCAATGATTAGATTTTATTGAATCAATAATATCGTGTACGTTTTTTGTACCTGTTTTAACCATAATTATCTTTCTTGTTTTTATTGCTACCTGTGAAATCTTGCGAATTTTGTCTTGTTGTACGTTATTGCTTTTGAATTTTAGTTTGCATAAATTCTGTATTTTAGACATATGCTTTTCTAATCCTAACTCGTTTGCATTTTCAAAAATACTATTATCCACCACAAGAAGAGGAAACCACGGTATCAGATTTTTCTTTAATATCGCTCTGGCATTATATTCAATAAACCAAGAAGGAAATATCAATGATGAAACTGCAACTGAGATCCTCTCTATTTTCGTTCTAGCTGCAAGAACTATGAGTATTTCTGTAATGGTAGCAACTTTAAGCAAAATACTTGAACTCCCAGATGATTTTAAAGAAAGTTTGCAAAACTGGAGTTCAACCTTATCTTGTATTATATGTGATAATATTTGATTTATCATCTTGACTATGTTTAGAAGATCTGGTTCATTTTTATAACATACTAGAATTTTAGGTTCAAAACCCATCTTAATTATCTGAAGACATGAAATTGCTGAAAATTCATCATGTACACAACAAAGGATTTTTTCATTATGAGAATTGAATGGGATTCCACCATTACCTTTATCGATAAAAATACAGATGTAGGCATGCGATTTTGTAAGGAATGTGTAAAGAAGTTTATCATAAATTGTTTCAGAACCAGGTTTTGTTTGTAGATGAGAAGTTTTTTCAATTAGTGAAGACGTTGCCGCTAACTCCAAGTCTTTTGGCATGTATTGGTTTGTTTGTCCTTCTACTTTTATTAAGAATTTTTCCCCTTTAAGAAGAAGATTTGAACCAATTTTAACAATGTTGGAAAGAACACTCTCAAAACTATTTTCTACCTCTGTTGCAATTGCTATCCTGTCAATTCCAAAAAGTGTACCTATTATTGAGGATGAAATAACAGGATCCTTTGCGTTTATTATTATGACAGCATCATTTTGTTGTATTTTATCATAACTCTGGCTTTTCATTTTAAGAATTTTAGATATGTTTGAAATTAGACAGTCTATTTTATTTAGAGAAAAAACTGTAGGGAAAACGACAATTACTGTTTTCTCACTCATTTGATTTCTTTGTTTCAAGTTCTTTATAACTCTAGAATGATTTTTCTTTGTAATTGAATCTAGTAATAATTATATGACCAGAAGAAATGCAATTCTTTATGGGCAAATTTACTGCTGAACAAATTAATAAGTTAAATAACGATCTAAAAACTCCACAAGAAGTTCTAAAATGGGCAATTAATAATCTTCATCCAAAACTGGGAATGGCATCAAGTTTTGGTGCAGAAGACGTAGTAGTCATTGATATGATGATGAAGATAAACCCAAAGGCCAGAATCTTTACCCTTGACACAGGAAGGCTCAACCAAGAGACCTACGATGTGATGGACGAGATTCGAAACAAATACAACATAAACCTTGAAGTCATGTTTCCAGATCAAAACGAAGTAGAACAGATGGTTCGAGTAAATGGAATGAATCTGTTTTATCAAAGCATGGGAAACAGAAAACTTTGTTGTGGAATAAGAAAAGTTCATCCATTGAATAAAATGCTTGCAACACTTGATGGTTGGATAACGGGACTACGAAACGATCAAACTCAGAACCGTGCAGACTTTAAAAAAATTGAAGTAGACGAACAGCACAATGACATAATCAAAATAAATCCGATAATTGACTGGAATTGGGATCAAACTTGGGATTATATCAAATCAAACAATATTCCATATAACAAGTTGCACGATAAGGGCTATCCTAGTATTGGATGTGAACCATGTACACGAGCAATAAAACCAGGTGAATCACTAAGAGCAGGTCGCTGGTGGTGGGAAACTAATCCAGAAAAAGAATGCGGTTTGCACGCAGATCACGGTGACAAGTGAGTTTTTTGGAACAAGGTAAGGGAGTTGTTAGACCACATGGTGGTAAGTTAGTAAACAGAATAACAACTAAAAATTCTTCTGGGCCATATTCAATATCAATTAATGCTGATCTTGCAAGCGACATTGAAAACATAGCAGATGGAATTTTTAGTCCACTGGAAGGATTTTTACTACAACAAGACTTTGAAGCAGTAGTTAGCAAAGGAAGATTAACAAACGAAATTCCCTGGACAGTTCCAATTGTACTTGATGTCGATAAGCAAACAGCTACTAAAATGAAAGATGCGCACGATGTTGGCTTAAAAAATCCTCAGGGCGAAGATTTTGCTATTTTACATGTTGAAGATGTGTATACTTTTGACAAAAACATGACAGCAAAAGGTGTCTATGGTACAACTGATCCTACCCATCCAGGTGTTGCAAAGACCATGTCCATGCAGGACTTTCTTGTTGGTGGAAAAATTGACTATATCAAAAGGCCATCTGAAATACCAATAAGAAAATATCGAAAGACACCAATTGAAACACGATCAAGCTTTGAAAAATTAGGATGGAAAACTATTGTTGCTTTTCAGACAAGAAATGTACCACATGTAGCTCATGAAATGCTTCAAAAGGCATCCCTTAACACACATGATGGTCTTTTTGTAAATCCCTTGGTAGGTAAGAAAAAATCGGGCGATTTTACTGATGAAGTAATAGTTAGTGCCTATGAAACACTAATCAAATATTATTATCCACAAAATCGATGTCTTCTAGCAACACTTCATACAGAAATGAGATATGCTGGTCCAAAAGAAGCAATTCATCATGCCATAATGAGAAAAAACTTGGGGTGTACTCATATTATAATAGGTCGTGATCACGCAGGTGTTGGAACTTTCTATGATCCATTTGCTTCACAGAAAATATTTGATGAATATCCTGATCTTGAAATAGAACCTGTCTTTTATCCGGCATTTTTTTATTGCAAAAAATGCCTTTCATTTGCAAGTGAGAAAAATTGTCCACACGGACCAGAACATCAAGAACAGCTTAGTGGTACTAAACTAAGAACAATGATTCTTGATAAACAAAGCCCATCAGAATATATGATTAGGCCCGAAGTCTCCAAGATAATAATGATCTGGGATAAACCATTTGTTGAATAAATTTTTAATAAAAATTTCTTCAACTAGTTTTATGCGTAGTCTAGCAATCTTTGTTCTTTTATTAACCATTCTACTTTTTCCAGCATTTGCACAATCTCCAGTGAACAAATCAGAGCACCTAGACTCTGTCGAAGTTCCATTTAGTGCATTTAATGTAGTTAATCATAATGCGACTGTTTTTAATCTTGAGCACGAACATGCTACAAACTGGCAAATTGAAATTCAAAACAAACTTCTTTATGCAAACCCAAATGGTAATGCTGTAGTACGAATATACGATAATTTGAATACAGAAAAATTTGTTGAATTTGGTATGGGTAGTCAACCTGATTACAAATTTTGGGTAGCTGTCAATACTCCTGCTGATGGATATTTTGTAATTCATGAGGACAGAACGGATGGTTGGTCACCAGATAAGGTAATTACTGTTCAGCATTCAAGTAATAGCGGCCTTTCTGTAACAGTTGGACCAAAAACAGTTGTAGATCAATTAGATGTGGGTGATTTTACAATAAAGAATTTTGCTGTTTATGGAATGGATTCTTCAAGTGATCCACCAGCAACAAACTCTGGAAGCATAACTCTTAATTTTCTATCTGGCGACCCTGCTCAAAATCCAATATTTTATATGCCAATGATCGTTCTTGCAGGAACGGCAGTTTTGATAATAGTACTAGTAAAAACTAAGAAACGAACCTAGTCTTGTAATAATTACATTCCTTTTTTATCTGACAAACATCACACATTGGAGATATTGGTTTACAGATGTTTTGACCATACATAACAAACATGTCATTTATTTTAAGCCAATATTTTTTTGGAATTTTTTTCATTAATTCAAGTTCTGTTTCTTCAGGATTTTTTGTTTGAACAAGGCCAAGTCTATTTGAGATTCTATGAACATGGGTATCTACTGGTATTGCAGGTTTTTCAAATGCGTATACAAGAACACAATTTGCAGTTTTTCTTCCGACTCCTGGAAGCTTTAGCAATTCTTCCAATGTATCTGGAACTTTACCAGAATATTTTGAATCAATAATTGAGGCAACTTCGATGACTCTTTTTGCCTTTACATGATAAAATCCAGTTGACTTGATTATTTTTTCAACATCTGATAACTTGGCTTGTGCAAGTGATCTAGCAGATTTATATTTTGAAAATAATTTTTTTACAACAGCCGAAGTATTCTCATCTCGTGTCCTTGCAGAAAGAATAGTGCCAATAAGTATGCTTAAAGGACTGCCCATCTCAGCTTCACGTAATTCTCTTAACGCAGTCATTCTAGGCGGTTTGACAGAATTCATTGTTTCCATCATACCGTGCAGAATTTTTTTCATTTGTTCCAATTTCTTAATCATATTTTAGACCATACAAGTATTATATCTGTTAGAATAATGACGCATATTGGATTTAACAAAAGATGAAGAAGCAGCATTGAAGGGCGAACAAGGAGAAACACTTGCTCTTGCATACAGAGTACTAGTCGCTATAGGTGAAGCTACTAATGCTGATCATCTACTACCTGTAGAATGGGCTCATCTTTCTGGAATTAACTATAATACTATAGGAGATGCAGGGGAGGAATTTCTTGCAAAGTTAAGTAAAGATGTCAAATTCAAAATTAAAACTACTGTAAATCCAATGGGTTTTGATTTTGATACTGTTGCAAGATATGATCTTGATGACGAATTTATTACAAAACAAAAAAGCATAAAAAATTCTTATGAAAAGATGGGAGCGATTCCGTCTTTTTCTTGTATTCCATATGAGATTTTTGATTTGCCAAAAAGTGGTACCCATGTCTCTTTTGCTGAAAGCAACGCCGCAATTTATGCAAATTCTATATCAAAACTTAAAACAAACAAGGAAGGTGCGTTTAGTGCACTTGCAAGTGCATTAACAGGCAAAAGTCCGTTTTCTGATCTAAGAAAGGATGAGACCAGGGATCCTAATTTGACAATACGCATGAAAGCGGATAAAAAAGATGAACTTGCATTTGGACTGCTAGGATATTATGCAGGAAAAGTAGCAGGAAGCTCTGTTGCCATTTCTGGAGTAAGCGAGCTTGATAGACGTAGCTGCAAATCACTTTGTGCTGGAATGGGTACATCAGGTGCATGTGGAATGTTCACTTTGGGTGATGCTAAAGGGGAAACGATTGATTTTGACAAAAAAGAGATGCAGAAAACTCATGATGAGCTAAATACCGCAGATTCTGGTGACATTATAACTTTGGGCAGTCCGCAGCTCGGTCTTGATGAAATATCAGATCTTGCAGGTATGCTAAAGGGAAGAAGCTTCAAGAAACGTTGTATGGTGTTCTGCCCAAGAGCAATTCAGGAACAGGCAAGAAAGTTTGGTTATGCAAAAGAAATTGAACATGCCGGGGGAGAAGTTCTTTATGATTGTTGTATCTGCCTTACTCCTTTAATTGATAAGAAAAATGTCTATGGTGTAATTACAAATAGTGTAAAAGGAGCATATTATCTGCAAACCTCAAATGGAGTAGATGTAAACCTAAAGAGTCTCAGTCAAATTATAGAGGAGGAAACAAAATGACCCTAAAAGTAATTGTAAAAGGCAAAGTTCAGGGTATTGCACTAGTTGCAAAAAATCCGATGAATTTTCTTGGCGCAGTTGACAAAAAAACTGGCAAAGTCAGAGATGAAAAACATGATCTCTTTGGTAAATCTCTTGCGGAAAAAATTCTTGTTTTTCCATATGGTGTTGGAAGCAGCGTTGGTGCTTATACCATATATTCTATAAAATCTAACAAATGTGCTCCGCAAGCAATGATTTGTTTAAAGGCAGATCTTACTACTGCTTCTGGCTGTGCTCTTGCAAATATTCCTCTAGTTGTAGCATCAAAAGACGAATATGATTCCATAAAAGATGGTGTAAAAATTATTCTTGATGCAGAAAATGGAAAAATTCTATAGAGAAACTCTTTCTACATTTCCGTTTGGTTTTGTCTCACTGAAAACAATTCCTTCAAATTGTAGTATTATGGTGCTTTTACTCTTCCAACAATCAGAGGGTGCACCTGCCTTCTCACACGTGTGATTAAGAAACTCCTCTTCATTCCAACCATACTCAACAGGAACTTGTGGTAAAAGAAGTCCAGAACCAAACTCCCATTTTACAATAAGACCGTCTCTACCTACCTTTATCTTATTAGTATATTCAAGTGGGTTTGTTACTTTTACTTCTTTAGGAGGAGTCAAAACGGTTACCTCAAAAGAAATCTCATTTAATTCCTCATACTGAACTTGTGGAAATCGTGGATCTTCGGTCGCAGAAGCAATAGCTGCATCTACAAGAGATTGATAGAGTTTTTTCACAGGTGTTGGGAATCCAATACACCCTCTAAGATTTTCTTTTTTGTTCAAAGTTACAAAGACTCCGGAATTATACGAAAATTTTGACTTGAAATTTTCGTGTAAATTAATTTTTGTTCCTGTTTTAAGATATTCAGTTACTGCAGCTCTTGCTGTCTTTACCATGGATTCTCCATCTTGATCTGATAGTATCATTGTAATCTGTTGTTTAATTTATTAACAAATTCTTGAAGCTTTGCAAAATGTGTGCCTTCCCAATAGATCTTTTTGCATGAGTCACACATCCAAAATTTTTCTTCCCTTTCCAAAATTCCTTCAGGAACTTTGCCTATGATTCGGTATTTTTCTATTGACTGTAAACTACCATTGCAGACTATACAACGAGAATTGTTTGTATCCATGACAAATCGTTCAAGTTTTATTTTTGCATTTATCTGTACAATTTGTTCAAGTTCGTCATTTCCTCTAATAAGCACAAAAACAACACTTTGTTTTTCAGCAATCTTGGTGAGTTGTTCATCTTTTGTTACGATTATTCGTTTTTCATTTTTTGCTATTGTAATAAGCTTATCATCCTCAATTGATGAAAAATATTTTGAATCATATCCAAGAATTCGTAATTTTTTTGCTAGATTGCCAAGCATTGCATCTACTATGAAATTAGGTCTTTTTTCACTCAATTAAATGCCTGTCCTATGCCTGATTCCACTATATGACTATCTCCTGCAGGTAAAACTCGAATAAAATCATCAATACTTATTGCTTTAACAATTTCTTCTTTTTCTTTAAATTTTTGAAATTCAATTTTGATTTTTTTTGCAGCTTCTACCATTTCTAGACCAGATGGCTCAATAGTAACATAATAGACACAATTTTTTTTGATTGGCTCAGATGGTCCACACATCAATGAATAACTATCTCCTTTTTGATATAACCCTACAGAAAGTTGTAGTGTAGTTACTTGTACAAAACTCCTTGTTCCTTCCACTATGAATGAACCCTTTGCAATAAATTGGCCACTTGGTGCAGCTGTTTTTATCTGATCTGAAGTTACCCAATATGCATTTAATCCATACAATCCTTCTCTCCAAGCTCTGCTAAAACAAACGGTGGCATGTGCAGTTTCCTTTACACTTGTAACTGTATTATCAGAACTATTTTTCAATAAGAAAAAAGGTGATCCAACAATTTCTGCATGAAATACCTTGTCATCTTTTTCAAGATGTTTTCTTATAACTGATGAATTTGATGATGCATCACGACCGCCTATTGCCAAAAGTCCATCTGAAGTAAAAAACCACCTGTATCTTTCATACCATTCCTTCTTTTTTTGCACTGAAAAAACAACCGAGTCTTTTGCAATACTAGCTTGTTTTCTAAATCCTTCCAAAATTCTTTCAGTTTTCCTCTTTTCTAATTCTATGGTCTCAATTGCTTTTAACTGCCTTTTTGATTCATTAAATAGTGTTGATGCAATTGCTGGTATGGATGAATCTAGATTTATTTTTATTTTCTCATCTTTGATTATTAGAAATGAAATTCCTCTTTCTTTTGTAAGTAAAGTATTCCTATCCTTAAACATCTGTAAAATATTAGGATCCTCAAGTGAGGCTACCCCTTTAGAAGTAAGTTCCAAAAGGGATTTTGCTACAGCTGAGATTGAGTCAGTTCTTTGCTTAACTATAGAAATTGCTTTAGTTTGCTCCTCTAATTTATGCTCGAATTCTTCTATCTTTTGAGTAACAGTATTTGCTTGTGATGTTTTGCCAGCTTCAAGAAGATTTTCTGTAAAAAGTAAATCAAGACCTTCCATAAAACTTGTTACTCTAGTACAGTTTTTGTTTTCTATATCGTCTAGCGGTAAAGGTAAAACATCTGATGTTTTTTCATCACGTACTAGTAATGGTTCATGAACTCCATTTACAACTTTTTCCGTAATCGATTTTGTAACATTAAAAATTTTTTCTATATCGTTATCAGAAAGGCTGTTTCCTGGTGATTGTGGATCTATGTTTGCAAGCCTCATTATTTCTTCAGCATATTTTGTAGGAAGTCCTAGAGTTCTGCCTATCCATCTTACTATAGCAGTTGAAACTGATTTGATATCTGAAAGATCTTTTAATGCCATTTCAAAAATGTTCAAGCCACCTAACGGAGGTAATTCATAATTAAAGCCTACATTTAATTTTCTATGTCTGACATCTATTGAATGCAATAAAGAAAGAATTTTCATTTCTTTATTACATAGAACAATATTACCATCACCAAAAAATTCCCCTACGAGAACAAATTCTTGATTTAATCCACTAAATGTAATGTATACAATTCTTTCTGTGCCAATTTGTTTTATCTCAGAAATTTTGGATCTTAGAAGATCACTTCTTAATCGCTTTACCAGTCTGTTTTCTTCAATTTGTTCTATCTTTCTTGTAGTAACCCAGAAGCCAAACGTAGAAAACATTAACAAGATATCTGGCTTTTCAGGATGATGTAATTTGAAAAGAATACTGTTACGGCTTATTCCATAGATATTACTTACATAGTACTCGCTTGTCTTTTTACTAATTTCATTTACCAAGTAACGTAACTCGATACCAGCTAGTGTCATGATGAGGAGTTATTACTCTAAAATTATACTGTTGCTATTGGATGGTCATCCAAAGATTTTAAACAAGGATGACTGAGAGTCACTTTGTAAATTTAATTGACTAGACATCCAAAAAAAGAAAAAGAAAAGCCTGCTCCAAATAATCCCAACACGAAGGATACATCTCCAGAGATTCCTGCGCCAAATCAGACAGAAGGGATTAAGCGAAAAAATCCATTGAACAAACTTTTCTGGATTCGTGTAGGTATGGGCATACTTGCAGGAGCACTATCAGCAGAACTTGGATATTCTATTGAAGAGACATCCAGACCATTTTTGGGATTTGGAATCATGATTGTCTTGTTCATCATATCGTATGGAATAGCAAAAGCAATGCGAATTCAATTGCCAACTTCTGATAAGAAAAAACTAATCATGACTGGCATAGGAAGCTACTTTTTCATGTTTATATTCAGTTGGATTCTTGCAAATACCTTGATTCATCCAGAAATAGGTTTACAAATTATTAGGTAGCACTAAATATCAATACTGTATCACTTATCTAGAATGTGGAAACATAGCACTCCAGGAATTCCTGATGAATTTTTTGAGAGAGCTGAAGAAGTTCCGATAACTAAAGAGGAAGTAAGAGCTGTTCAGATAAGTAAAGGACGGCTCTCGCCTGGTCAGATAATATATGACATTGGTTGTGGGAGTGGTTCTGTATCAATCGAAGCTGCATTACAAGTACAACAATCAGGTAAAGTATTTGCAATTGATCTTGACCCTAATGCAATAGAATTAACCAAAAAAAATCTTGCTAAATTTCAAATTTCTAATGTTACGATGATTTTAGGTAATGCAAAAGAAAAAATTTCAGAATTACCAACGGCTGACACAATTTTCATAGGAGGCACAGGTGGGGACACAGCTGATATCGTAAAACTTTGTGAATCCAAACTTAAACAAGGTGGTAGAATAGTAATAGGTACAATACTCATTGAAACTCTATTTGCAGTTTTGAATGTAGTTGAAAAGCTCAAATTCTCATCTATAGATATAACACAAATTACAATTTCAAAGAGTCGTAAAACTTCTACTGGCACAATGATGCTTGCAAGAAATCCTGTGACCATAATTTCAGCAACAAAAATCTAGCTTTTAATTAGGCACAACTTTGATTGCAATTAATGTCTGAGCTTATTTGTGTTGGTTGTGGTCCTGGTGATCCAGAGCTTTTAACAGTAAAGGCAGTCAAAGCAATAAAAAATGCTGAGGTAATTGTCTGTCCTACCTCAAAAGAAGGAAAACCCAGTATTGTTTATTCTATAATAGCATCACTAGTTGATGAATCAAAAAAACCAGAAGTTGTTAACTTGGTGTTTCCCATGGTTAAGGAGAAAGATACTCTAGAAAACAGCTGGCAGCAAAATACTCAAACCATTGCAGAAAAAGTTCTTGCTGGCAAAAAAGTAGTTTATCTTACAGTTGGTGATCCCTATCTTTACAGCACATGGATCTACATACATAGAGAATTGCAAGCAAAATATCCACAGATTAAGATTAGTGTCATACCTGGAATTGTATCTATGTTTACTTTTGCATCCAAAGTGGGAATTAGTCTTGCAGAGGGAGCAGAAACAATGGTAGTTATTCCATCTTGTTATGATCTATCAAGAGTTAAGGAAACTGCAAAAAATTGTGACACCATGATATTTCTAAAAGATGGAAGATATTTTGATCAGGTAATACAATTGCTAAAAGAAGCTGGATTTCCAGACAGCTCAATTTTTGCAATTGGGCAAGATATCGGAACTGATCAGGAAATAATAAAAAAATTAACTCTAGGTGAAGTTACTAAAGACACTATGACTACAAAGTACTTTTCAATTATGGTGGTAAAGCGTGCATAAAGTTTTCTTTGTTGGTTGTGGTCCTGGTGATCCTGATCTTATTACAATCAAAGCAAAAAAAATAATTCAAAAAGCAGACGTTGTAGTGTATTCGGGTTCATTAATTCCAGTATCAATTCTCAATTTCTGTAAAAAAGCAAAACTTCATGATGCTTCAAAACTTGTACGGGAAGAGATTTTTGAAATCTTGAAAGAAAATGCAAAGAAAAACAAAATTGTTGTAAGATTACATGATGGTGATCCAAGCATATATGGTGCAATAAAGGAACAGATTGACAATCTGCAGCCAGAAGGCATTGAATCAGAAGTTATTCCCGGAGTAACTTCGTTTTTGGCATCTGCTGCAGCACTTGGTATACAATTAACGCTTCCCGGTGTAACTCAGACCATGATTATAACAAGAGCAGAATCACGTACTAAGGTTCCTAAAGAAGAGAGAATCTCAGAGCTTGCAAAACATAAAACTACTATGATATTCTATCTTAGCGTTCATCTTCTCTCAGATATTGTTAAACAAGCAGTAGATGGTGGATATGCAACTTCTACTCCGGTAGCAGTAATTTATCGTGCAAGTTGGGACGATCAAAAGATAATTTCTGGAACATTAACAGATATAACAAAAAAAGTCAGAGACGAAAAAATTACCAGAACTGCAATTGTCATAATTGGCGATGTAATAAAACCAAAATCTTATGAGTATTCTAGATTATATGATAAAACTTTTAGTCATGGATTTAGAAAAGCAAAAATCAAATCATAATGATCTGACTTTGTTTTTGATTCCCAATTTAGATAGTTTTTTTTGAAAAACTTGGGTATTTCCTGATGCAAAAATAGTTAATGACTTTGTTTTGTTCTGGCGTCTTAATTTCTTTGCAATTTTTTCTGCTACAATATTTCCAGGATCTAGAAATATGATATTTGGGAAAATTTCTTTGAATAATGGTAGAAGAAAAGGAAGATGTGTACTTGATAATGTAACAACATCAACATGATTTTTAAAAAATAATTTTGATAAAATCTTTTTAATTTTATTTCTGCATAATTTTTTATTATTGATAAATTTTCCAGATTCAACAAGATCTACAAGTGAAGATGCATTAATTTTGATAACTTTGATTTTTTTTGGAATATTTTTTTTAATATAATTTTGTAACACATTACTTTCAATTACTAATTTGGTGGCAAGAATTGCTATTGTTTTGGTTTTTGTTTTTCTTTTGGCATCTTTTAATGGTGGGAAAACTCCAATAATTCGTGGATTATTGATAATTTTTTTTAATAAAAGTGATGGTGTGTTAGAACCAATTACTATTAGATTAGGGTTGAAGTTATTATCTAATACTCTGATGGTAGACTTTATTATTTTTTCAAGTTCCACAACAGATTTTGTACCATATGGAAAATTCTTTTGATCTGCAAAATAGATTATATCAGCAATAACTTTTTTCTGGATTGGTTTGATTATAGAAAGTGATCCCAAGCCGGAATCAAAGACAACAATTTTTGCCACAGGCCCCAAAAATGTTATTGCCTGATTTACATTTTGTGAGCTAAATTTAGCCTAAAGTTGATGATAATATACACCTGCCATTAAGAGTCAAGTTTTAAAGTACCTCGCATGACCGGCTTCGATAAAACCTGGACTCGACCAGAGTCTGTAGGTATAAGCGAAAAAATACGTGAAACTGTAAAACCACAGGGAGCACTCAAACCTAGGATTGAAGGCGCTGTGAACAAATTACAGGGTCAAATATCGAAGATGGATTCTATGTTAGGAAAGTTAAGGGAAAGAGATGCCCAGCTTTTCAAACGAATCGTAGCCGCAATGCAACAACACGACTCTAGTACAAGCAAAGTTCTATCAAATGAACTTGCAGAAATTAGAAAGGTCACAAAAATGCTAGGAAATGCAAGAATGGCACTAGAACAGGTGCAATTACGTCTAACTACCATACACGATCTTGGAGATGCAATGGTAGCTATCGCACCAGCAATGTCAACAATGAAGGGACTCAAATCATCCCTTGGAAGATTCATGCCAGAAGCAGATTCCGAACTAAACTCTATGACCCAGACACTCAACGGACTAATGATGGATTCATTAGCCAGTGGAGACTTTAGCGTAGACTCTGATGTGTCAAACGAGGAAACAGACAAGATCCTCCAAGAGGCATCGGCAGTTGCAGAACAGCAAATTGGCGACAGATTCCCATCAGTTCCATCACCCTCGGGTGTATCGTCACAATCTACATACGAGTAGGGAGAACTCGCAATGGGAAATTGGCGAATACGTCCTCTTTTTCTATTAAACTTCTAAATCCTTTCATTATAAGTTGGAATTATAATTGCAACTGGTGTTATGAGTCTGAACCTTAAGACAAAGGTATGAAAATATGTCCTAAAATAGGATAATTTTATTAAAAATATAAAAAGGAGGAATTATCAGTCTGCCAAGACTTTATAAAAATGCATTCTAGGCTAGAGTGATTCTCCACGTTACAGTAAGTGTATCAGTGGCTCCCATTCCTATACCGGTAAATGTTTTGTGTGCAAACATGTGTACGTTTGTTCCTGATCCATCAAACAGTCCGGCCTCCGCTATTGTTACTGCACCAGGTGTGAAGGTTTGTTGCAGTGTTACGTATGGGTTTACGTTTGAGCCGTTAATTATGCCCCTTACAGTATCTTGCGATTTGCTTCCAGATATGGCTGTTAGTGCTGTATCAGTTGCTGCTTCAGCTGCTGTTCCAGTTCCAATTGCTATCCAGTTCATAGCATTAGCGCCACCACCACAATCTGTTCCTTGAGTACCATTGGTTGGTGCACCAAAGATTCTGACTGCGGCACAGTTTTTGCCAACATATGTTACAATGTTGTCAGTCTGTCTGTATGCCTTTATGTTACCATCTGGGTCCTTTGCTACCAACTCTACATGCCCCAGAAACATTGCGTTATCTGAAAGCTTGCTTGCTGGAGATACAGAGGATAGTCCACTAGTACCTAGGATGATTCCACCTACTGCCAATATTGCTATTCCAAACGGAATGAGCATTTTGTAGTTTTTCATTGTATCACCTAACGAGGTAAACTATATTATAATTGTGGAAAAAATGTTTGATTCAAAGGGCCAATTTGGTCATTCTACATCATAGTCTATGGCGTTTCTTTAACGCCAATTCCCTCTGATAACGATATATCATGGTGTTTGCCCTGTGTTGACGTATTCTGTGTTGTTACTGTTGTTGGAGCAGGAGTGCTTGCTTGAGGTGTTGGAATTACAGAATTATTTGAAGCAAAAGATACTATTGCTATTGCAATAGAGGCAATCACTATAGCTGCAATAGCTATTATCTTCTTCACATTAAATATTCATAGATTAAGGTTATAAGCATTTTAAACATAATTCATACTAACGTGAAATCTATATTTCAAGTGAAGGAATAGATGCATTGTGTTTGGGAAAATTTTTTTTATTTTATTAATTCTAATTTTTTACATTCCAGTTGTATATGCACAGACGATCCCTATTACTATTAGCTCATCAATGAAAAATGTAATTTTTGATGGGAAATGGACATTTTTGAGTGAATGGAAAGAATCTAGTTTAACTGAAATGGATAGTACAGATTCTGGATCGATTTATCTTAGGACAGCCCATATGGGAAATTATATTTATGTAATGGTGGATGCTGTTGGAATCACTCATTTTGAAAAAAATGCAGATCGTGTAATTGTCTGTTTTGATGGAAAAAATGACAAGTCAATGGTAGCTGACGCAGATGATTATTGTGTTTTTTCAACACTTGGTCAAAATTCAACTTCTGTTCTTCAAGGTGGATCAATGCTTGGAATAAATAGTAATTTTAAAAAAATTCCTACTCCTGATGGTTTTATTGGAGTTGGAAATATTTCTGATGAAAATGATCGTTACAGCAACACATCACATCAGTCTTATGAGTTTAGAATTCCAATTGATGTTATGGGAAGATCAAACATGTATGGATTTTATGTTGCATTATATGATACTAATGAGAACAAAATTTACTCATGGCCTAGCATGATTTATGATTCTCCATTAAAAATTCCAAGCCCAAACAATTGGGGGGAGATAGTATCACCAGATAAAACACTTCCTGAATTTGAATTACCTTTATTTGCACTTTTTCCCGCTTTCTTATTTGTGCTATATTTCACAAAATTCAAAATTTGAATGGTTAAAGATAAAATTAGTAAAAATAAGTGTTTAATTTCATGTAATTCGAGCAGGAAAAATGACTGAAGTCATACTAACAACAACAGTTGCAATTGCAAAGATGAATGCCAATATGCGTCTGTAGTTTTTTGTAGTTACTAGTGATCTATTTACATTATTTGAAAATAAGATAGAGACTCCTATTGCAAAAAAAACTACCAAGGGTACAAATCGATATGGCTGATTTGTAATTTCTGTAAAACCTGCTAAAAGAGGAGCAGACCAAAGTACACCGGCTATTAAAATCATCAAAGAATCTGCATGTAACATGCCCCTTTTTGATGCTAAAAATAATCCAATTATTAGAGGAAATAAAAAAATCAATATCAACCCATCAAATCGTAGAAAATTTTCTAACGATGAGAATCCTATCAAAATTGCATTAGGATCAGAGACAGATTCACCATAGTTTTTAAGCTCGATACTCACCGGAATTAGAATTGTAACAGTATAGAGAAGTGCGATTCTGATTTTTTCTTTTTTGGATAATGATGACATATATATTAAAAAGAATGTCATCGGTAAAAATATAGCAACCAAGGGTTTTGAAATAAGCGATAAGGCATAGGAAAGAGGAGACAAAAACCACTTTTTGTATATTAAATACAACGAAAGAACATAAAATAACGTCCAATCGTTGTCCTCGGTAGATGAAACACTATATTTCAAAAATAAGTTGCTTTGAAGTAAAATTACCACTGATATTATTCCTGCAAATCTTTTTTTTGATAACTCAGTAGTAAAATAGTAGGTTAATACTACCAGCGAAATACTGACAATGAATGGTATGATTCGAATATTTCCAAGAAAGTTAAGTGATATTGAAAGCAATAAAAATCTAAATCCCAAGTAAGATGTCAAACTTAAATAAGAGAAATTTTTGGCTTCTTGAAGGGCAGTTTGATAATCACCCCACGATACTTCTTCTGAATTCCAGATTCTACTTACGTTAGAAATTACATAAATTGCAATTAAACCTGCAACTATTACGAATGCAATTTTTTTTGAAACTTCAAAATGTAAGACAAAATCAATAATTTTTTTCACTATATTTGGTAACCATTTTTTATAAAACAAAGCTCCTAACAACAGAAGAATTAAGTTAATAATTATAACAGGAAAAGCCCATACACCAAACTCGTATGGATTATTTTTTGTACCTCCCTCTTGGCTATATACAAGTCGTCCCTCTTTATCACGAACCTCTACACCTACAGCATTTGCATTGCTAACAAACATCATCATGCATGTGGAACAGATTATCATTAAAATTAAGGCAATTGAGTATACATTCATGTTTTCTAACCTAATCATTATGATTTAAAAACTTGGATAGTTTTTATCCACTAAACAACAGAACTACAAGTTACATTAAGATAGTATTACGATCGTAATTTTGCAAGGGAAATTATGAAAACCATACAAGAATTTAGGAAGCTAAATCAGAAAATAATTCGATGTAAAAAATGTCCACGACTTGCATCATACATACAAACTATCGCCAAAGTGAAAGTTAAAAGATTTTGTGATCAAAAATATTGGGGAAAACCTCTTACTGGGTATGGAGATTTTAATGCAGAGATCTTGTTAGTAGGTCTTGCTCCTGCTGCACATGGTGGAAATAGGACAGGAAGAATGTTTACAGGAGATAGTTCTGGTGATTGGGTAGCAAGAGTTCTTTATGAAAATGGTTTTGCTACGCAACCTACAAGTCAGAGATTAGGAGATGGTTTTCGTTTAATTAACGCATACATTACTGCATCTATAAGATGTGCTCCGCCACAAAATAAACCACTAAAAGAAGAATTGGATAACTGCTCATCATATCTAAAAGAAGAATTATCTATTCTAAAAAATATCAAAATAATAATATGTCTTGGAAAAATAGGGTTTGATTCCTGTTGCAAACTGTTACATATTAAAGGAGCCAAGTTTGCTCATGGAAAATCATTCCGCTATGGAAAGTGGATTGTCATATCTACCTACCACCCAAGCAAACAAAATACACAAACTGGCCGTCTTACCTGGAAACAATGGACAGACATTTTTGTAAAGGCAAAAAGGATTTTAGATGAATCTAAATGAAGCTTGCAATTATAATGATACTGCATTCTTATACGACTGTATAAGGCATCTTATAGGCGTATAAGACCAATCCAATGTACAATTTTTACATTATTTCTAAAATCTAGTTTCTATGATTTTATTTTGTTGCAAATGAAAATGATATAGCTTGACAACGTTTGTGGTTTTTGACAAGCTAAATCGACCGATATCAGAATACTATCTAGGGAAATTCTAAAAGACAATGAAAATTGTGAAATAAGAATTGTGGATAATGCCAAATTTTAGGCCAGCAATTGATTTAGACACCACCAGCATTCCAAAATGGCGTCTTATAACCACAGAATAGCCGATATGGAACCGATATTCTCAGAACAATTCCGCCCCGTTTAATGATTATCAGATTTGAATATTATCAGGCATGAATGTACTAACAAGTAAGAAACCAACCATCATTTTTCTAAAACAAGGGAGAGAATTTTCTTGAAAATAAAAATTATTTCTATTTTATTGTTTTTTACACTTTCAATTTCTTCATTGACAATTGCAAGTGCAGATTCGATGATAATAAATTCTAATTATGACAATCAAAAATCGATTTTAAATACACAACAAAAAATTGAACAATCAAATGTAATTAAATCACATACTTCTAGACAATTCAATATTGATCTGACAGAAAATTTTGGAATTGCTGAAAATAAAAATTCACAACAAGCTCCATCTGCTCCAATTACAAATATATCAATGCAACAAAAAACAATTAATCTTTCTGAAAGGATTAATGTATTGGAAAATGATCTTAATCCAAATACAATTGCACTAGTAAAACAAAGTTTTGTTTTAAAAACAACAACAGATAGAATTTGGAATACTGAAAGAATAAGATTCAATGGTAAATCAATAGTTACAACTAATGTATTGTGGAATGAGCAAACATCAAATGTCAAGATGTCAAGCTTAATTAACGATCTACAATCCTTTGAAAAATCTATCAATGATCACATAACAAATAATCTTGCAGCAACAGTTGAAAAGATTATATTTGTCAAACCAATTTCAGATATTTCCTTAATTGCACAAAATAATATAATTTTATTTTCTACAAATTCTAATTCAATAGAAAATGATATCGTAAGACTAGCTCACGATGTCACTGATACAAAAAATCCAACAATATTTTTGTTGCTGGTTCCTCTTTCGGGTTATATTCTCTTTAGATCCGAGGAGGAAAAATTCCAATTTTTTAATACACGAAAAATTGTTTCATTTTGCTTTATTGTAATTCTTATCTCATCAACTGTTGTAACACCTATCTCTATCTCACCAGGTTTTTTGAACAGCGTATATGCTGAAACAATGAATGGTACTAGTACTAATGCTACAAATAATGCTGAAAATAATATTACATTGCCATTACAATCGACAAGTAACACTACACAGATAGGACCTCAAGCAGATATCTCAAATGATACTTTACAAAATGAGACAATCTTAAACCCAATATCTGTGCTCACAAACGCTACCAACTCCACTCTATCTGGCCAAATCAATGTAACCGACACTAACTCTACAGGCTCATCACTCGTAGGACCTATAACCAACTCTACTACAGAAATCAACTCTACCAACCCCTCTATACCAGATCAAATCAGTGTAACAGACGAAGTCACTCTCAACTCTACAGGCTCATCACTCGTAGGACCTATAACCAACTCTACTACAGAAATCAACTCTACCAACCCCTCTATACCAGTTCAAATCAGTGTAACAGACGAAATTGCTTTGAACTACACTAACATAAACAAGATTCCAAATGCAACAAAATCTTGGGAATTTAATTCCATACAAAATGTAACCACAGTAGGAAGCGCAAAAATACAAAACAACACAAACGTGACCTCGCTGAAACTAGCTGGTTCAGGATATCTGACTGAAAATGTAAATTCTACTAGAAACCTATCAGAACTGACAATATCCGCATGGGTAAAGCCAGACTATAGGCAAGGCTCACCACAATTTACAATCATAAGCAAGGAAAATCAGTTTACATTATCCATAAACAATATAATTTCACCTGCAAAGATAGCCACATTCTCTGTCTTTGATGGCATAAAGTGGAGCACTGTTAATTCTACTGTATCTATTGAAGAAAACTGGACACAACTGGCTGCTACATTTAATGGATCATCAATTAGCATTTATGTTAATGGTACCTTACAATCAACCCGTGCAATAAATGACATACCAACACTTGCTGTTAATGGACAACTGACAACAAAGACTGTAGACCAGATATCATCTGATGCAGACATTGTGATTGGCGCATATCTTAATACATTAAGAGGAGCCGCAAGTAACAAGTTTTCTGGTTCTATTCAAAATGTGAATCTCTACGACTCGCTTTTGACACCATCCCAGATTGCTCAATTATATAACAATAACATACTTTCTGATCATTTAAACAAAATTCAAACTCTAGCTCAAACCAACTCAACCTCAGATGCAAATCCACTCTTCTCAGAACAAGTTGCTATATTAGACAATATTTCTGTCAACTCTACATCCCTAACCAACGCTACAGCAATACCTATTACACCATCGCTAAAAAAACTTAAGAATAGTTACCTAATAACAGAAAATCCAGAATTTGAATTCCAATATTTTAATAATGCAACTATTGCCAAATTAGGAAAAGTAATCAAAAAATCTCTTAAACACATACAAGATGATAACTGGACAGATACAAAGAAAACTATAAACATAGAAATTTTTGATCCCACTGGAAAGAAGATTCATACAAAATCTGAGTTTAAGGAACTTGTGGACGGGAAATTCGATATTACACTTTCCTCCACAAGAAATGTCAAACCAGGTATTTACAAAGTAAAAATTACTATGACTATGAATGGACATACTTTTGTTACTACGGATCAGTATGCATGGGGTTTGGTATCTCTTAACACGGAGAAAAGCATCTATAGACCTAATGAAACTGCTAACCTTGTCATAGTTGTTTTGGATAATAATGGAACCTCGGTATGTAATGCTGATATTTCTATGAAGATTACAAATCCAACACTACAAAATACTATTCTTTCATCTGGACATGGAATCACACCTGGAGAATGTGGATTATATAATGCACAATATGTTACCAGCTCAGAAGGCAACTATACCGTTAACGTAGTTGCAAAATCCTATGCTGGCATTACAAACTTTTCTACATATTTCATGGTACAGAAGAATTTTAATTATGATGTAGTGAGAACTGCAGAAAGTAAAATAGATCCTTTTAACAATCCAAATAATTTCAATGTCAAAATTAATGTAAAATCATTTGTAGGTTCTGGCCTAGTTACGATAAAAGAATACGTACCAAATGTCTTCAACGTTACTACTGATGGTAGTGTGAACCAAATAGGTGATGTCAAGGTAATAACATGGCAGAGGAATCTAGATTCAAATAACAGCACTATTGTTTACTACAATTACTCTGTGCCGCTTGTCACGCCACAGCTATATGCACTTGGTAAAGTGGAAATTGATCAAAATAATATGGCTGCTTTCACAGAAGCAAGGAACTGGTTTGTTGCCGTAGATCCTACTGTAGCCTATACAATTGGTGATCCAGGCATAGGTACAGACGCAAATTCATTAACTATATTCACTTGGTCAAACCCTAATTCCGCTACTTGTACGCCAAGCACAACACAAGCTGGTTCAACTTTTATTGCTAACACACTTGCTCTTACTCCTACAAGTGGTGGTCTACGCCATTTTTGTTATATTTTTGCTACACCCATAACAATAAGTTCAACCAAACAATACGTGTTCTCATCGATCACAACTAATACTGGTGATTTTAGTAGTATTACCACTTCCTCTCCATCTGGTTCGGTTGCCGTAGCAGGTGCCTCTTCCTTATCAGCTACTTATCACATTGCATTCACACAACCCCTCTCTGAAACACTCACATCATCTGATGCTGTATCAACCAAGGCAGCTAAGCAAGCATCACTAGCTGAAACACTCACATCATCTGATGCTGTATCAAAATCAGTTAAA
This sequence comes from Nitrososphaerota archaeon, assembly GCA_016201435.1. Classification (GTDB taxonomy): domain Archaea; phylum Thermoproteota; class Nitrososphaeria; order Nitrososphaerales; family Nitrosopumilaceae; genus TA-20. The sequence continues at coordinate 99,338 of JACQCT010000027.1, forward strand.
AAACAACTAGCTGAAACCCTATCATCATCTGATGCTGTATCCACGATAGCAGGCAAGATTAAATCACTAGCTGAAACACTCACATCATCTGATGCTGTATCAACCAAGGCAGCTAAGCAAGCATCACTAGCTGAAACACTCACATCATCTGATGCTGTATCAACCAAGGCAGCTAAGCAAGCATCACTAGCTGAAACACTCACATCATCTGATGCTGTATCAACCAAGGCAGCTAAGC
>JACQCT010000028.1 GCA_016201435.1 Nitrososphaerota archaeon
AGAATTACTTGAATATAGTTTATCTTCTTAATTCTTTCATTTTTGCAGCTGTTACTTCAGCAGCTTTCTTGCCTGAAAGTAACATAGAGCCATAAGTTGGTCCCATTCTTGGTATGCCATAAGTTTCAGTTACTGACATGCCTGCAACAACAAGACCTGGAAAAACCTCACCTGTCTTGTGTACTACTCTATTTTCACCGTCATCCACCCACATAGGATCCATGCCTTTCCATTCTACGAGCTTTCTATCAACTAATCTTTTTACAGCTACAGAATCATGACCGGAAGCATCAATTACCATTTTTGATTCTAGTGCGATTGGATCTACACAGGTAATGTTTCTTGGAAGTGCAGATACAGGCATCCAATTAACTACTACTCCTCTAACTCTGCCATTCTTTAAAACCAGATCATCGAACTTTGTTAAATTTAAGAATTTTACTCCTGCATCACATGCAGCTGCAATAAGTTTTGAAACAGCATGGGGACCAGGTGTGAGATATAGTCCTTCTGATACTTTTTTGTAAGGTATTCCAAGCTCATCCCATATTTTTTGGGCTGGAGCTCTTACCGTAACTGGATTCATCATGTATCCGCCAAGCCAGTATCCTCCTCCTAGGTAGTTGTTTTGTTCAATGACCAATACTCTGAATCCCATGGTTGCAAGCTCTTTGCTTGCTGTAAGACCGGCTGGCCCTGCACCAATTATTATTACATCCGAGTCTGCTCTATCAATTAATACTGAATGAAATTCATTTGCAATAGCCCTTGTAATTTCCATTTCTTTAACATCGGCAAAAATTTTTGGTGCTTCATCAGAATGAGTAACCTGTTGCATAGAAAATTATTCCTTGATAAGTACATTAATAGTTTGCTCATATTTGACAAAACGAAAGTAAAGGAAGTATCTCATTTAGTATGAGGATATTATAACTCGTGATACGAATTACCTTCATTACAGAGGTCATATTTGTCGTTAGAAAATTCTTGAAGCCTTAATGGTATATATTTCAAGCCAACAAGGAGGATGTTTTGCAGAATTCAAGAAAGCAATACCAGATTTAATTATAGATGAACAGTAAAAAATTATAAATTCAAAATAAACTAAAGGATAAAAAAATTGATGAGTTTACAAAAAGAAATGCAAAAGAAATAAACTAAAGAGTAGATGTGGTTGTTGAGTCTACTTGAAAAGATGAAGAGGATAACGCCACTCAAATCGTAAATCACGAATTTGATTTTTTTGGTCCGTTTCCCATTTCCAATGGTTCTGCTGAATTCTTTTTTTATTTCTGGTTTAACAAACAAAATGGCATCTGATGTTGCATCATTTGATGGATCTTTTTCCGAAAATGGAACAATTAGTTTTAATAATACTGATTATAATTCCTATTTCAGGGTTGGGATGAATAAAGTATACTATTTGTCATTTTTTGTTTTCCTAGCCATCTTTCTTGGTTATTCTACACATGATGCTCATGCAACAACTTTTGTTTTGAATCAAACCTTTTGTGAGTCAAACGGAGGAACATGGGACTCGGGTACCAATACCTGTACTATGTCTACCTTGACAATCAACTCTGGAGATATATTGCAACTTAATTCTGGTACCACATTAAACGTAACAAGCTCCCTTACTATCTCTGGTAATGTTACACTAAATACAGGAAATATAATCAGCTCTGGTACATTTTCAAACTCTGGTAACGTAACTATCAATGCTGGTAGTGTGACCAACTCTGGCACTCTTACAAATAATGCAAATGCGATACTCAATAACAATGCTGGAGGCACGATCACAAATACTGCAACTGGAACTATAGACAACTCAGGTAGCATCACAAATAATCCAACAAGCTCAATTGCTAATGCTGGTTCCATTAACAACAACTCGGGGGGAATTATAAACAACAACTCTGCAAGCTTGAACAACTCAGGTAGCATCACAAACACTGGAACAATAAATAACAACGGCGCTACTATTACAAACTCTGGTTCTTTTACCAACGATTCTGGTGGCAAGATTACAAACAATTCTAATGGTCAAATAACAAACTCTGGCACAATGACAAACTCTGGAACGATCAAAAATAATTCTGGCACTATCCATAACTCTAATACTTTTACCAATACTGCAACTGGACTTATCAGCAATCCAGCTACTGTAGAAAACGACTGTAATGCTACTTTTACTGATAATGGTAAAATCACTGGCAATGCTGTAGTACAGATTTCCTGTGATACGACACCTCCTGTAATCACTCCAAACATATCTGGTACACTTGGTGATAATGGATGGTACACAAGTGATGTTACAGTTAACTGGTCTGTAACAGACTCAGAATCCTTGATCTCTTCACAGAGTGGTTGTGATCCTACTACAATAACCACCGATACTGTGGGACAAACCCTAACATGTACTGCTACTAGTTCAGGTGGTACGTCAAGCCAATCTGTGACTATAATGCGTGATACAGTTCAACCTTCTACATCTATTGATAGCGCAACTGATGGCAATAGCGTTCCGGTAACAGACGGAGGAAAAACGAATTCAAACTCTATTAATGTAGCATTTACAGCAACCGATACTACTAGTGGTGTTGCAGGCTCCACTTGTAATATAGACGGCGGGACATTTTCTGCTTGTACAAGTCCGGTATCATACTCTAGTCTTGCAGATGGTTCCCATACTGTTCAGATAAGATCTACTGATAGTGCAGGAAACCAAGAAACAACAGCTACATTCAGCTGGACTGTAGATACAACAAAACCAACTGCAGATCCACAATCAGTATCCACAAATGAGAACACTCCACTTGCAATAACATTAACTGGTTCTGACTCGGATGGAGATTCTCTAACATTTGCAGTAGGGACAGGACCATCTCACGGTGC
>JACQCT010000024.1 GCA_016201435.1 Nitrososphaerota archaeon
ATACTATAGAATGTTGGTGATGGAGCTTGGTTCCAATACTGCACCTGTTGTGACCCTAGACAAGTACATATCAAAAATAGCAAACCTAGCAAAGCTTGAGGTACGCGTTGAGAGACTAGCTGCTGAGATTGCCGAAAAGACACAAGACCACAATCTTGCAGACGGAAAGGCTCCAAACGGATTAGCTGCTGCGTATCTTTACATATCATCTACACTACTTGGACAAAGCATTTTGCAGCGAGATGTCTCAAGTATTGCAGGAATAACCGAGGTAACCATACGAAATAGATGCAAAGAGATTCTGACTTTGTACAAAATGAAAATCACATTACGACCGTCGTTAGCCAAAAACTAACCCTTCTCTTTTTATTTTATTACCCATAACAGACTGTACTATATTTGGTTGCCAAAACATCTTGAGTTTATTTGATTAACTTTGTAGCATGTCTATACAAGTCATGTAGTGTTTTACCATCAAGTTCAGTTTCAGTTTTTTCTTTAGTTTCTAATGTTTCGTCTTTTTTCTTGTTATCTTTTTAGTCATATGGAATGGGTAACGGTTTGATGTATCAATTTGGCAACTATACATGCAAGTAAATTTTTTTCTTATCTTAAATCAATTCGTGTTTGACGCTCTAAAATATGCATGCACATCTTACAACGCTTGTTCTTGAAAAGCTCATTTTCATTTACGAATCTGATATTTGGTCTGTCCGGAATGCTTATTGTGTGACATCCACAGACAGTTCTCCAAGTTCCTGTACAAGATAGTGATTTTTGTGTATGCCAGATGCTCGACCCCTGGTATAGTAAAACCATCCAAAGGTAAGTACTGAATCCTTTGGCATTTCTAGCGTCATACTAAAACAAATGTTAAAACTAGAATTGAAATACCTTACGCATAATTTCTACTACAAAATCTATAGCTTGTTTTTCGTACCTTGTTTTTTCTTGATGTATGAATCAAGAAAGCCAGCTATTACGGCCATAAAGAGTATGATGCATGATTCCACTATTCCTGTAATGTCTTTGCCAACTATTGACACCGTAATACCAATTACTCCTATTGCCGCAAATGCAAACTGAAATAATTGTAATCGTTTGGTCAACGGTCTACAAAATCAGCCGCTCTTAAAAAATCAATTGACCAGTTCAGAAATCATACCAAGATTCTAACATTTCAGAGCCTTCTGGTAGCATGCAAAGGCTTCATCATATTTTTTTAATTTTGAAAGAGCGTGAGCCTTGTAACCCCATGCAACCCTAGAATTTGGGTTCTTCTCAATAATTTTATCATAGCATTTTATGGCCTCATCAAACCTTTCTGAACAACACAGCTCATTTCCTTCGTAATACAGTGGATTGATTTGCTCAATTTGCATGTATTTGATAATTTTCGTGTATTGCGTTATAGAATGAAGTAATCAAATAAAGTTGCAATTTTTGTCATTAAATTTTTTAGATTTATTTGGTATTATTCTTATGGCATTCCACTTGGGCTGTGAAGTACATCTTGTTTTAATCTAAGAGCCTTGTAAATAATAGGAGCATGATCAGCTTCAACATCAGTAGTAATGTAAAGAATGTGTTCAGAATCCAAAGGCATTGTAATTCGTTTTAATTTTTCATATTCTACTAGAGCATATTTTCCTTTTCCTATCTTACTGGAAACCTCGTTTCTAGATTTCCACGCGTTGATTGCAAGCTGCATTGATTTTTGGCTCTCTTCAGGTGTAAGAAGATTTTCTATACCATCACGGTGTCCACTATACATAACTTCTCCACTCATATCAAAAATTGTAGCAAAGCGAATCTTAGGATCCAAGCTCATAACCTTTTCGTATAATAATTTGTAATTCGTAGTAATTACACTCCTCTGTAAATGATAAAGCTTTCTAGGAAAAAGAGATTTGTTTTATGGAATCTCTTGTTTTACCAATCGCGTGTGTAATCTCCAGACAGTATGTTCTGGATTCGTTCTATAATGTCTGCCTGACCACCATCAGTTCCCCATGTCACAAGAAGCATATGATCAGTTCCCAACGGCAATGTCAATCTCCTTAGATTTTCATAGACAGCCAAAACATATTTTCCCTTGCCAATTTTTGGTGCGAATTTGTTGCGAGATTTCCAAGCACTTGCTGCATAATGAAGTGTTTCTTTAGTTTCGTCTTCATTTAGGAGGGGTGTTATTCCATCTCTAATTCTGGTTTGCACTTCTTTTCCTTCCATGTCACAGACAGTGGCATATCTAACGTGTTTGTCGGTATTCATTATCTCATCTAACAGTTTTTCAAAAGCCATGTCATGGTATGATGATACAATTAGAAAAGGATTGGCTCCAAAAAATAATTATTAGATAGAATTTCATGATGTTGTTTAATTAGAGGCAGCTAATTTTTCGTTGACTTATATATAGAAAATTCACTTAGAGATTCAATGGCAATACTGGAAATAAAGGACCTGCATGTTAAACGAGAAGGTAAAGAGATTCTCAAGGGAGTAAACCTGAAGACTGGTCCTGGTGAGGTTCATGCAATAATGGGCCCAAACGGTTCTGGTAAGAGCACGTTAGCATACACATTACTTGCACACCCAAAATACGAGGTCACAAGTGGTGACATATTACTTGATGGTACAAGCATTCTAGATTTATCAGCAGATGAAAGAGCAAAGAAAGGACTCTTCTTAGCATTCCAGTATCCAACCGAAGTATCTGGTGTGGGATATTCACATTTTCTTAGAACTTCATACAATGCATTGAGCAAAGCACTTGGCAGTCAAAATCGTGAAGTCTTTTTGACGGTTAGAGAATTTCAAAATTATTTAAAAAAGAATCTTGATCAAGTAGGTCTAAAGCATGACTTTTTGTCAAGATACTTAAATGAAGGATTCTCTGGCGGAGAAAAAAAGAGATCAGAGGTTTTGCAGATGGCAGTACTACAGCCAACAATTTCAATTTTAGATGAACCTGACTCTGGACTTGACATTGATTCTGTCCAAGCGGTTGCAAAAGCAATCAACCAGGTTTCAAAAAAAGACGCGACTGTTATTGTTATTACTCACTATGCAAGGATTCTAAAATTCCTTGACAAGCTTGACTATGTTCATGTTATGGGACAGGGAAGAATTATCAAAGATGGACCAAAAGAGCTTGCAGATGAATTAGAACAAAAAGGATATGTTTGGTTAGGAATAGAGGATCAACCAAATCCTACCCAATAAAAACCCAAATTAACGTTCGTGAAATGCAATGAAAATAGGCGACCCAGCTCCCGATTTTGAACTTCAATCAAATACAGGTGAAAAGGTAAGGCTCTCTTCTTACTTTGGTAAAAAGAAGACTATTTTGTTTTTCTATGTTAAAGACAACACACTTGGATGTACTGCTGAGGTTATTGGATTTAGGGACAATTACGCAAAGATCTCAAAAGATTACGAGGTTTTTGGAATAAATAATGATTCACAAGATTCCCATATGAATTTCAGCCAAAAGCATGAACTACCGTTCAAGCTGCTATCAGATCCAGGAAAGAAGATAGCGTCGTTGTATGATGCAAAGGGAACTCTTGGCATGTATACAAAACGAATAACATATCTCATTGGTCTTGATGGAAAAATAAAGAAAATAGTTGAAGGGATGGGATCAGGTCCACATCTTGAATTTGTTTCTAACCTTCAAGTATAGAATTATTTGTGATCTTCACTAATTGTTACTCAAGTATTTACTATTAATACAGTTTATCTCCTACCAGATATCTTTCAAATTCATGAAAGCCAAGTTTAAGACAACCTGTTCTGAATGTGAGGCTCCAATCAAAGCAGGAAGTGAAATTTCAAAAATTCCGTCTGGAAAATGGGTACACAAGCACTGTGCTCCAGAATCAGAAGAGCTTCCATAGTTTCAACTATACAATATTGTAGGCCTAATTACTAATTCAGACAAGACAACTATCAGAGATTTTAGCATTTCAGTTATATAATCAAAGTTTGAATTTCTCGTTGCAGAGGTACCGAAGCCCGGCCAACCGAGAAGGACTCAAGATCATGGCAATAGGAAATCCTTTCCCTTAGGGGTTCGGGGGTTCAAATCCCCCCCTCTGCATTTTTTAGCTTTTTTTGTCTTCTTTGTCTTTGTTTACGGTTTAGTTCATCAAACCCACGGTGATTTTCTCCCACGATATAATTCAGAAGTCTACATTAGAAAAATTTTTTCATCCACGTATATGGCATTACATTAGATTATAGAATTGAAAAGTTTCTATGCTTTTACCATTTGGATCTCACGTACATTATGTTTGGAGAGATCCTCGTGAAGCATTGCGTATGATTCGTCAGTAAAAGTTAGATTACATCTATAACATTTCCACGCTTTGCTGCTCATGATTCCATTACGTGAAAATAATTAATAAGTATATTGCATGATTCATCTAGTTTTTGGGATAATAGGAATCTAAATCAAATAACTTTGGAATTTTTCCCCTTTTTGTACGGTTATTTGAGATTTTTCTTGAATGAAATTACCTAAACGTGTACCAGATCGTATACAATCCAGAGAAACGCTAGAAAAAACAAGCTGAAATTTATAAAAGCCAAACCATTCCATAGTCCAACTTGCAGTCACTTGAAAGACTAAAAATCAAAATCCAAAAAATAATGGAAAAAAATGATTCAGCGCATGATTTTGAACATATAATGAGGGTTTACAAAAACGCACAGAAAATTGGAAAAAAAGAGAATGCAAACATGAAACTGGTTCTTGCAGCTGTTCTGTTACATGATATTATATCATTCCCAAAATCAGACAAGAAATCAAAAACATCTTCGATAAAAAGTTCTATCGCAGCACAAAGAATTCTACAAAATCATGGATATGATAAAGATGAAATAAAAACAATATCTGATGCAATACGTGACCACAGCTTTTCACGCGGTATGGTTCCTAATACCATTGAGGGAAAGATACTTCAGGATGCAGATAGACTGGATGCGATAGGAGTAATAGGCATAGCTAGAGCATTTTCTGTAGGCGGTTCTGGAAAAAGGCCATTTTACAACAAATCAGATCCTTTTTGCCAAAGAAGAAAGCCTGATGATAACAATTGGACTTTGGATCATTTTTACAAAAAACTCTTGCTTTTAGAAAAAAAGATGAACACAAACACAGCAAAAAAAGAAGCAAGTCGCAGAACAAAAATAATGAAAAAATTTCTTGATGATTTTAAAAAAGAGATCTAGCCATAGTCGACATATCGTTTGAATCTTTTTTCGATTTCGGGGTTTTTGCCAGCAAGAATGTTTTCTATTTCTTCATTGTATCTGCGTTTTACATGTAAAGTCATCGCTAAAAATTCTCCTGACTTTGGATAAGAGTCAACTAATGCATCTAGCATTTTTAGATATTCAACAACCTTGTTTCTAAATTCTTCCTGTGTTGGTCGTCTAATTTTGTTCATGCGAAACCAGATTAATGCCCAGCTTGCCCCTACCACATGCGGTAGTAAATCAAAGGCACGGTCTATCTCAAAACCGTCATCGTCTCTCATGTCCTATCCATTTATTGCCTTTGCAGCAATTTTGGAAAGATATGTAACTATCATGTCGGCACCAGCCCGCTTGATTGCAGTCAGAATTTCCATCGTGACCTCGCTTTCATTTATCCATCCTTGCATGGCTGCTGCCTTTATCAGTGAATATTCACCAGAAACGCTATAGGCAGAAATAGGAACGTTGAATTTTTGTCTGGTCATTGCAATCAAATCGAGATAAGCCAATGCTGGCTTTATCATTACAATATCAACTCCTTCTGCAATATCAGTTTCAACTTCCCTCATAGCTTCCTTCGGATTTGTATAAGGCAACTGGTAAGTCTTCCTGTCTCCAAACTGTGGCGCCGAGTGTGCCATGTCTTTGAATGGTGAATAAAGCGAAGAACGATGTTTTGCAGAATGTGACATTATTGCAACATCGGTGAACCCTGCATCATCTAGTCCCTGTCGTATGGCTTTGACCTGCCCATCCATCATTGCAGAAGGTGAAACCACATCGACACCAGCCTGCGCTTGACTTACAGCTACTTTTGCTAAAACATCCAAGCTAGAATCGTTATCTATTTTGTCCCCTTTTACTAATCCGCAATGTCCTGAGCTGGTATATTGACAAAGACAGACATCAGACATTATTGCTATTTTGTTTCCAAGATTTTTTCTAATATCAGAGACTGCCTTTTGTACAATTCCGTTTTGTGAAAATGCTGACGTACCTTCATCATCTTTTGTTGTTGGAATTCCAAATACCATAATTGCTGGGATCTTCAAATCAACAATAGAATTTACCTCATCTATCACGTCCTTGAGCGGGAGTCTATCAAATCCCGGCATTGATTCTCCCTGAATTCTTGATTTCAAATCTTCCTGAACAAATATTGGGCAGATAAGATCTTTTGGAGAAAGTCTGACCTCTTCTAAAAGCTCGCGAATCTTGCCACTTTGTCGCAGACGTCGCAGTCTTAGATTAGGAAAAGACATGTACAAAAAACACTGTCTGCAAGCAATATAATCTGTTACTCTTTTATTTTATAATCAAAAAGTTTGCTAACTGTTTTTAGCAATTCAGAGTCACCTTGCTCTGTTGCTTTTCGCAGATTGTTCATGGGAGTAGATATTATACCTTCAACTATTGCTTGAGTGAGTTGATCAATTATTCGTATTTTTTGCTCATCAGTTTCTCCAAGCATCTGTAATGCCTTTTTGAGTTCTTTGAGTCTCACTTGATCAATGTCTTTGAAGACATTCTTTACTACTGGTTCTACTTCCAATCTCTTCATTACCGCCTCTACAATTGGGATCTCTTCGTTAATTATTTGTTCGGCTGATGAGACTATACCTATCCTGGTTCGCATGTTTTTGTCTACCATTTCTGCAATCTGGTCAAGATTCATCATCTTTATTCTCTTTATTGAAGAAACCCTTTCATCTACAGTTCTTGGATTTGATAAATCCATGATCATCATCCCTGTCTTTTTTGATGTCATTGCTTCTTTTATCCTATCATATGTCACAAGAAAATATGGCGCTACCGTTGCCACAAATAATACATCAACTTTGTTAAAGTTGGAAATCGCGTTTTCGAACTTGATTGGATTTCCTCCAACTGTTTCTGCAAAGGACTGTGCTCTTTCATAGGTTCTGCTTGTTACAAAAAATTCAATGTTTCTTTTTTTAAGAGATTTTGCAACAAGACTAGCTGCTTCTCCAGTTCCAATAAGTAAGATGTGTTTTGATTTTAGATCATCAATATTTTCTTCTGCTAGCTTGACTGCCATGGAACCTATAGATATGCTTCCACGGCCAATTCCTGTAGAATGTCTTACGCGGGAACCAACACGAATTGCCTTCTCAAAAAGCGTGTTAAGATTATTTCCTGAGGCCTTTAGTTCTCGTGCAGTTGTAATGGATTCTTTTATTTGTCCAAGTATTTGTTCTTCTCCAACGACTAGCGAGTCAAGTCCGGATGTTAATTTTAGGAGATGCTCAAAGACATCTGTTCCTTCACTTATCTCCAAGTTTTCCTTGAATGTGTTTTCTTCAAGGCCTGCTACAGATGCCCATGTCTTTTTTATTCTTTCAATGTCTTTTGCATTTCCTACCCCAAAGAGCTCTACCCGGTTACATGTTTGTAGTATCACACATTCTTGCAAACCAGAATATTCCAGAAATGAAGAATATGCAGAATCCACATCCCTAAAGGTAAACCTCTCAAGCATATGAATCGGAGATTTACGGAACGTGACTCTAGCGTTAATGATATTACTTATTTTAGATCACCTAGCATCTTCATTACCCTCATCTTTGCATTTTTAAAATTTCCTTCTTTTATTAACTGTTTTACATGATTGTCATTCATAACGCTGTAGAGGAACTTTTTTCTCTCCAGAAAGGTATCAAGTTTAGTTTTGGCAGCGTTTCGTGCAAAGTCCTGTAGTTTTATCTGATAAATGTCATCTTTTTTAATTATTTTTTTAAACACCTTTTCTGCTTGCATTCGTATCTTTCTTGCCATAGCTGGACTTCTTCCCCCAGTTGAGACTGCGATCTGCACGGTATCTTCAATGTTTATTACAGAACCAAAAGCAAAATCACTTACCGCAGGATCATCGGCTGCATAAGCATAGCAATGCATCTTTTTTGCTTGCTCAACAATTTTTCTGTTTAATTCCCTATCATCAGTTGTTGCCATTACCATAAACGGTTTGTATTTTTTTAAAAAATTGGCATTTTGCAATTTTATTTTTTTAAAAGTGATTTTTTTTTGTTTAACGTATCTTTCTATTTCCTTGTTGGTTTCATCGCTTATAACCAAAATTTTGCAATCTTGGGTCAGTAACGCATTAACCTTTTTGAGTCCCTCGTTACCTCCTCCTATAACCAGTACCAAATTTCCTTTTAGGTTCAGATCAACTATCAATGATTTTGGATCGACGTTGCATGATATTTATAGATTGCATGAAAATCTCGGTAACATTTTTAATTGAATAGGTTACCGATCCTGATATCCATGGATAAACTCGATAAAGAAATTTTAAATGAAATCCAATGGACGTTTCCATTAATTCCTAGACCATACCCCCAAATCGCTAAAAAATTTGAATTAACAGATGCGCAGCTGATCCAACGACTGCAAGATATGAAAAAAAGCGGTGTAATCAGACAGTTGAGCGCTATCTTTGATACAAGAAAACTAGGTTACAAGAGTGCACTAGTTGCAATGGCAATAGAGCCAGAAAAACTAGATCATGTTGCAAACCAAGTCAACAAGCATCCAGGTGTTAGTCATAATTATGAAAGAAACCACGAGTACAATCTTTGGTTTACACTTGCAGTTCCTCCGGGTTCTGATCTAAAAACGGAGATTGACAAGTTTTCAAAATTACCTGGCATAAAAAAAACCAGACTTCTTCCAACGATAAAGCTTTTCAAAATTGGAGTAAAGTTAGACATGATAGACGAGAAAAAGGCCGAAGTCAAACCAACTGAAGAAAAGAAAAAAATTCACGAGATAAAATTTGTTGCAACAGAAGAAGATAAAAAATACATACGTGAACTGCAAAAAGATTTAGAACTTGTAGAAAGACCATTTTTAAAATCTGCCCAAAATTTGGGCATAACAGAAGAACAGCTACTTGAAAAAGCAAAATACTATGAAGAGATTGGAGTCATGCGTAGATTTGCCGCCATTCTTAGACACAGAGAAGCAGGCTTTGTGGCAAATGGTATGATAGTATGGAAGGTCCCCCAAGAAAGAATCGAGGAAGTTGGAGCAAAACTTGGTGCATTTCCGCAGGTAAGTCATTGTTATGAAAGACCCGTATACCAAGACTGGCCATACAATGTATTTTCTATGGTACATTGCAAGTCATTTGATGATGCGGAAGTAGTTGCAAAAGAAATTCAAAAACACGTAGATGTTTCCGAATACAAGATCCTTTTTAGCTCACGTGAATTCAAAAAGACGCGAGTAGAATATTTCGTAGAACATGAATTTAAGATAGAAGATCCTATCACAGCATAGATTCAGATTAAAAGGAGGAGATTATGCAGTTTGTGCTGATGCTTTTAACTCGTATGCAGGCCACTGGCTAAACAATGTGGTTATCTCATTTACATCAGATGAACTAAGATACTTTCCATCAGCCATTTGAGAGAACATCGTTATCTCTTCTTCATCGACTATTGTTGGAAGTACTGATGAGACAGTATTTTGTGACAAGATGAACTTGATTGCAAGTTCAGTTATGTTAAGGCCATTTCTTTTTGCAACTGGTATTAGCTGGTCCACTTTTTTTAGTGATTCTTTTATCCAGTCTCCACTTCGAACCGACCGGTGGTCTTTTTCGCTCACCTTGGTGTCAGCGTTTACTTTGCCAGTCAGGATTCCTGATGCGTCAGGAACTCTGACAAGTATTCCTACATCGTATTGTTGTGCATGCTCGATTAGCCTGTTTCCTGGATTTTGCTCCAAAATGTTGTATACTGTTTGTACTGCGGTAGTGTTTCTTTTTTCCATAGCTTCTATTCCCTCTTGAGCCCACCCTATTGCTGGACCTAAAGCTACTTGATAGCTCTTGATCTTACCCTCATTGATTTTTTTGTCCAGTGATTCAAATATTACATCATCTCGTATTGTATGGATTTTTGGATTGTGTAAGCCATAAACATCTACATAGTCAGTTTGTAATCTTTCCAGACTTTTTTGCAAGGCAAAATCAGTAAATTCCGGAGTAAATTTTTGAGGAAGTTCCTTGTGTCCGATTTGTTCGTTGCTGTATATGTCATATCCATATTTTGTAGAAATCACTATGTCATCTCTCATTCCAGAAAAGACATCACCTATGAGTTTCTCACTTTTTCCTCTGCCGTAAATATCTCCACTTTCAAAATAATTAATTCCAACATCATATGCTTTCTTTAACAATCTTTTTGCTTCATCATCTTCAATTTTCTTTCCCCACCAATCAAGGCCCAGTGTCCATGCTCCAAATCCTATCTCAGAAACTTTAATCCCACTTTTACCAAGAGTTCTGTATTTCAATTTACAATTCTCCTAAACTCTGAGAGTTTTTGTTGAAGTTCTGCATCACTTAAAACCGATTTTCCAGATTCTAGATTTACATTTAATTCTATCCAAGATTTGCAACCGTGGTAATCTGGAAGAATAGGCACTTCAGTTGGATTTATCTTGAATACTTTAAGAAACATAACTTTCATGGGTTTTTCTGGCATCCAGTTCATCCTTTCTACGATATAGGAATCACTCAAGATGTGAAATGAAGACAGTTCCTCAATTTTTTCCATCGAACCCAAGTCTTTCTCTTCTACAACTTCAGCAAAAGATGTAATTTGGTTGGTTCCTTCTTTTGGTTTGTTTTCTCGTGCTTCAGCCAAATATCCATAATATTGTGATTTGAGGGAAACATTGTCTTGATGTTCATATGTAGGAAAGAGAAGAAATTTTTTTGATTCCATATTAAAACCAGAAGCAGTCTCAAGTATACCACCCTTTCTTAGAAGAATTGTCTGGTTGCCATTTTCTAAAGCTTTGACAACAGTTGCCCATTCTTTTAGTGCCTTCATCACCCAAGACTCTTTATCAATGGAATTACATCTTTTTTTACGCAAACAATCATAGGCGTATCAACTTTGATGTATGCGCTGACTCGTGTTTCTCTTAGGTCCATGATCAGATCCTGAAATGCATGTAGATCATCTGTTTCAAATGCTAGCATAAAGTCTTCATCGTGAATCCCAAAAGAATAGGTAGTGTTTAGAGTTACTTGTGGATATTTTTGCCCAGCTTGAATATGTTCTGCCATCAGTTCTTTTCTTTTTTCAAGCGGTAAGAGATACCATTCTCGTGTTTTAACAAATGGGTATACTATAGCGTATTTTTTTTGTTCTTCACCTCCAAGCCAGCCGCGTGCACCAGATGTCTTTGCATAAAGCGATGGCCTAGTACTGGAAAGATACACGTGTGTTGGATTGATGTATTTCCCAAATACAGTCAGATATAATTTTGAGACAACATCCTGAATTTGCTCTACAGATTCGGCAGCAAACCAGAACAAAAATTCTGCGTCATCTCTTAGACCCAAAGTCGAGTACGATCTGAATTGGATACCAGAGTGATTGATTATGTTTTCTACCTCTTTTGCAGATTCTTCCTTTGCCAAGTCTGCCATCCATCTCCATTTTGGATCCACTTTAAAAAATGAAAAATTGAAAAAACGCCGCTTTTCCTCTTCCATATTGACTAGTCTAGTACGACCTTATTTAAAATCTCAGCAAATTGTCACATTTGTGGGCATGTTAAGACATTAGAAAATGCAAGTTGAAAGTTTAATTAAACTGGACTTGGTTACGAAAATAATGTTATTTGGTGTCTTTGCAGTTCACAGCCCTGAATCATGTCCTCTAAACAATCAAAAAAGCAGGAGAATTTTCCTAGAAATTCAAAGCAAACTCAAAGCAAATGTAAAGAAATTCAACATAGTCAAAATCATTGGCTTTTACATGTCGGTACTTGAACATGAATGGATCATAATTTTGGATGCCAAAAGTGCGCACGATATAGAACAGCTTTGTATCACTGTGGGTATTTCATCCATAAGTACAGTGAAAATTGTACCCATGAATGACTTTAGTGTTGCATTAAAGAGAATACAATCTCAGAAATAAGATTAGAGTATAGACATGGATGATAACAAAAGATCCATCATCATAGGTGTTGCATTATTAATTGCAGGGATGGTTTGTCTTGCTTCGAGCCTTGCAAACATTGCAACAGAATCATTTCAGTACTTAGGAATATTTGGGGCAGTAGGTACCGTTCTAGGTCTGTTCATAACAATTCCTTCTGTTAAAAGTATTAAACGTAAATGATTTTTTTGTGCTAATTGGAGTAAAGACCGGAATAAAATTAAAAATCTGATCAAATCGACTTCTAGAAATAACAAGTTGTTGTAACATTACAGCACATGCTACTCTTATTTTCACTTAATATTTGACGATGATATGAGGTTTAGATGGAACACGGTCACGACATAGTAAGAAAGGCATTGGTGAGTTTAGCTGTTGAAAAAGCCCTTTTTGGGATTGGAAAACCAGTTTATGAAAAAGTAATCGAGTTATTATACGAAGAATATCATTGTTATCTGCCAGATTGTTATGAACATCCTGAATACCTTAATGAAATACTCAAGCAATTATACGGCAATGCACATGATGTTATTGTAAAATCAATAAAAAAACAGCTAGACGAGTTTTCTAATCACAAACATATTGCAAGATTTCTTTCAGTCATAAGCCAATAAGCCCCAACAAAGATACAAGTTTTGGATAAAATGCATAAATCTCCATAGTATATGGTTACAATTATGAATTTGAGATCAATCATAGCAGTTGTAGTATTTGGAATTTTCTGCATTTTCTATATGGATTCCTTACATCTGGACATAACTTAGTGAAGACACACTAAATCCCATTGGATTGAATCAGAAGGTGGAAAGACTAAATGGAGTTTTCAGAGACAGAGAGAAGGTAATGAGAGGCATGGATCATAAAGATTCTGCACAAAAATTGATTGATGCTTATCGAATACATTACAATTTCATTAGAGAGCATGGAAGTATCAAAGAAACTCCTGCGGAGAAAGCAGGAATAAAATTAGATTTGGGTGAGAACAAAATAGAAACTTTAATCAAGTTGGCATCCAAAAGATCTCGATAGTAAAATGGGAAATTATTGGAAAAGAAGATTTTTCCAAGAAAGAAGGAAAATGCGTAGACATAGACAACAGATGAAAGTATTATTAGGTATAACAATTGCATTCGCTTTAATTTTTGGCACATTATTTATGATTGGATATACAGGAAAACAAGCGGAAAAAACAGCAACTGAAACTGCTAATTCTTTCTATATTCAATTAGTAAATTGGGTTAATGCAGTTCAAAACGACATCTTAGGTGTTTTTGTTGCTATTATTGTAATCTTGTTTATTCTTTTCTGGCTTTGGTTGATGATTCCAAAAACAGAGACAACAACTTATGGCGGAGGTTATTGAGTTACCCTCCGAAACTTACCACGAAGAATATCAAATGCGTAACCTTCAATTACTTAACAGAACTTGATATCAAAACACTTATTATTTGAACATGAAAAATTTGTTTGATGACTAGTATAAACCAGCTAAGAAGTGGAATGACAAAACTTGACACAGTAGAAGGCACAATTGAAAGCATTAGTGAACCAAGAACTGTAAATCTGAAAGCAGGCGGACAAGCTCAAGTTGCAGATGCCATTATAAAAGATGAAACAGGTCAGATCAAACTAACTTTGTGGGATGCACAAATCAAAATGGTAAAGGCAGGCTCCAAAGTCACAGTTGAAAATGGCTACATCAATAGCTTCAAAGGCGAAAATTCTCTAAACGTAGGAAAATACGGCAAGCTAAACATAATAGAATTTTAGATGTATCGTGATTGATTCTTTCCTTTTTTCCAGTCCACTAGGCTCAGAATTATTCCAGCAATTAGTATAACAATTCCTACAATCACAAGAAGACCAGCAATAGCTAATGGCACTATGCTTTTGTGAAATGGTGAATTCGGATCAGTTAGTGCTTTTGACTTTTCGGGATTTTCAGTAAACATCATGACTACAGTTATCGGATTTTTGCCTTTATTTTCTACATCAAAGCTGTAGGTATCGACCTTTGGTATCACAAATGACTTTATGAAAATCGGATCTCCTTCGTCAAATGAGCCAAATTTATCACCAAAAATGTTTGATACTATAATAGAAACGTGGTCATCTTGCTGATAATCCATGATGTGCAGTCCCCACATTAGAGGCACCTGAGACGTTCCTGTAGCATGGGAAAACGTAAAAGTTGTGCCAGGTTCAATTCTTTGGTTTTCTGTTACAGAATCAAACATGTTTTCTGGTGTAGGAAAAAAACTTTCACCCACACCTGCAGTTGGTGGAATAATAGAATACACAATTGCAAATGCTGCAATTATCATTACTACACCAATTATCATGACAATTGGTCCGCGTTTTATCATGTCAACTAATGTATCCTAATTTTTTATCTTGTTGCGACAGCGGCAATGGTTCACCAGATGGTCTTTGTCCCATCTGATCCTCAATTGTTTTTATCAATTTTTCAGTATCCTGTGCCTTTTTGCTAAGATTTGTCATGTCAAGTTTTATTCCTAGCATCTTGGAAAGAATTTCTAAAATTGCCTTTGATGCAATTGCGTCAACAACATATCCAGAGGTTTCACCCAACAAACAAATTCCTGTAATCCCTTTTGTCTTTCCAACTCCAATAATCAATCCGTTCATGCCAGTTATGCTTCCGTTATTCATAGTAAAGATGCCTTGTTTTGAAAATTCATTAACAACTTTTAGTGATGTACTTGTTCCGTAAACCTTTGGTATTTTTGAAAAGGTTCCTGTTATGTAAGCAGCTAGTGTATAGATTGTTTCAATTCCAAGTTTTTCACAAATTTTTGTGATTTCTTCTGCCATAGCATATTCGCTTTCAGGAGATACTGGTTGAGCATCGCCTGCTAATAGTACTATATCATTTGTTTTAGACTTGCAATAGTACAGGGTATTTTTCATGAGGTCGGTTGTACCGTCTGGTTGAATTAGAACCTGTGGCGGAAATGATGATGAGAATATGTTTGCAAACTGGACTCCTTTAAGTTCGTCAATGAGATAATCTACTGCTAGTTTTCCCACAAAACCACTTCCAGGTAAACCGCAAACAAGTTTTGGATTTTTTAATTTTGGCATTTCAGAAACCTCTATCGTTATCTTTTGAGGAAGTGACACGATCTAAAATGTGGAGCAATATAATATTAATGAAGCGTAGGTTTACTATCTTCTTGTTCTTTTAGATTTTTTACTTGGCTTGCGTTTTGCTTTTCTTTTAGTAGATTTCCTTTTTGGTACCTTTCGTTTTACTGTTTTCTTTTTTGGCGCTTTCTTTGTTCTAGTTTTTGATCTTTTTGTCGTCTTTTTTCTTTTTGTAGCTTTTCTTCTTTTTGCAGCTGCTTTTCTTTGCGCTTTTCTTTTTGCTGCCTTTCTTCTTTTTGCTTCAGCCCTTCTTTTTGCATCTGCTCTTCTTTTTGCTGCTTTTGCAAGATCTAGTCTTTGTATAATTTTTGCTAGGTCACTTTTTGCCTTATCTTCACGTTTTATCAATGATTGAACATATGGATGAAGACGTTGCTCTTCCTTGGTACTTGATTTTAATTGTTCCAAAAGGGATGGTTTTGAATGAGACTGATTTCTTAGTTCCACATCATTTTTGGTTTTTTGTTTTTCTAAATCAGCAATAATCTTGACGAGTCGTTCTTCTCCATGATTTCTTTGTTTAATTTCAGATTCTAATTCTGCAATTTTATCGTCTGCAATTTTTAGTCTTTCAAGAGCGCGTACCCTTTCCTCTGGTTCAGTATACTCACTTTGTTGTTGAGATTGGTCCCTTGCTTCTTGCTCTTGCCTTAGTCTTTCTTCTGCAGATATTTTCAGCCTTTGAATACTGTCTCTTTGAGCCAAATACTGGTTAAGTATCTGTGCAATATCCCCCTTTTTACCAGTAGTATTCTCTTTTCTTCTTTCCAAGGATGCAAGTCCTGATGATGATCTTCTTTTGAGTGAAATAACTGATTTTAGTTTATTTTCTGCTTGTCTTCTGCGTTTTGTAGCCTCAATTTTCTTGTTTTTGTATGATTTAACGAGGTCCGAAAGGGATGTCATAGGGGTTTAAAGATTCTAAAGCAGATTAAGTTTATGTTATGATCAGTAGTTGACATAAAAGTTAATATTTTTAACATATTTTGTGGCCTTTTAGTAAATTTTTAAAATACTAATCATTGCAACCAAGTAGATTTTATTTGGCAAATATAAAAATAACACATGGAATTTCATCCATCCCAAATTCCAATATCTAAAACGTTTCATATTATTGATGAAAACCAATCAGTAGAAATTGCATCTGAAATGGTAAAATTGGGATTTACTACCCAAAAGGGGGCTTTTTTATTACTTATGACAAATGATAAGAAAATAGCAAAAAAAATTGGTTTTACTATTATGAATGAGCTAAACTTTGGATTACGTAAAACAAAACAGGAGCGTGATGTCAGATATTGGATTTATACTTATGATAAAGAACATTTTGCAATGGTTTTGATAAGCTCAAAGGTTTTTCAAGAATTGGGTTTTTGATTTTCAAATATCAATTCCAGTTTAAGAATTCTTGACACAATATTTGCAACAAGCAATCCAAGAAGTGCACCACCAACTAGATCCAATGCAAATTGCTGCATTAGATATAATCTGCTCATTGACACCAGTATTGGATAAATCCACAAAAGATAACATCCTCTTGGAAATCGCTTTGATAATGCAAATCCCAAAACGAACGCAAAAATTGTAGTTCTCACGGTATGGCCTGCTTGAAAAGAGCCGTCAATAGTACATGGGACTCCAATGTCAGCTGCGGATGTTATACCTAAATGGGCTCCCTCAAATTTCAAAATAGGTGCCTCATATCCTATGTAACATCGCAGATATGCAGAAAGCATGCTTCCTACTATTATGGAAAGCAGTAAGACAAGCCCTAATCTTCTAGTCTCTTTTTTAATTAATAAGATAAAGCTGGTAATGATAAGATACAAAATCCATCCAGCTTCTGTGAAGATCTGCATTGCTAGATCTACAGCGGTATTATGTCCCAGTGAATGAACATAATTTTCTATACCATTATCTAGTGGGGCAATAATTTTTGTATAGGCAAGACCGGTAAGGATTAAAAAAAATACAAGAAGTAAGATAAATTTTCTAGATCTTAGATCAAAATGCCACTGTTGCATCTAAACCACTCCTAACAGTTCTTTCTGGCATGCTATCTAAACGCCAATTATTCCATATTAAAATGAGATGGAAAGTTTTACCTTCAAACTGTGCCCAATACGTTATAGACAAAATTGAAAAAGCCAGATAATTCATCTTGAGGAATTCCAATATCACATATGTATATAATAAAAATCATCTAGGAAAAAGTTCTAATGATTATTTTTCGGGTTAATTTAATTGTAAAAGATTTTAACCACACACAAAGATAGGATTGCCGTGAAGATCCTAACTCTTGATGAACTGGACACCAAAGGGAAGACTGTCTTTTTGCGTGTAGACATGAACAGCCCCATGGATCCTAAAACTATGCAGATCTTAGAAACAAGCAGAATACGAGAATCAACCGAGTCACTAAAAGATCTAGAGGATTCAAAGGTTGTAATTGCTTCCCACCAAGGAAGAGTTGGAAATAAAGATTATACCGGAATGGAAAACCATGCCAAAGTTCTTGCACAAGTTTTAGGCCGTGACATAAAATATGTCGAAGATGTCATAGGTTCAGAAGCTCAAAGAGAAATAAAAAATATGAAAAATGGCGACATACTTTTGCTTGACAATCTGAGACTTTGTGCAGAGGAAAACTATGAATTTACTCCAGATAATGCTTCGAAGACTATCATGGTCAGCAGACTTTCAAAGCTTTTTGATCTTTGTGTAATAGATTCATTTCCAAGCTCTCATAGGGCACATCCTTCAATCATAGGATTTTCTCACATACTTCCTGCATGTGCCGGAAGACTAGTGGAAAGAGAAGTCAGAAGATTAGATGAGATAATGACAGTTGCCAAATCTCCACATGTCGTGGTATTAGGAGGTTCCAAAATCAACGACAGGCTTGAAGCAATCGAGACATTGATTCAAAATGGAAGAGCGGATCAGGTCTTGCTTACCGGAGTTATTGCAAATGTGTTCATGCGAGCACAGGGAAGAATAAGATTCCCTTTAGGTATAAAACAAGAAGAGGAAGTAGTTTCAAAAGCTCATTCTCTTATTGGGGAATATCCAGATGTTTTTTCACTGCCAGTTGATATCGCAATAGAAAGAGATGGTTCCAGGGTAGAGATGGATGTAAGGGAATTAGGAAAAGGCGACCAGATACTTGATCTTGGACCAAAGACGGTAGACTATTACATCAAATCGATTAATGGCGCTGGAACTGTTTTTATGAGTGGTCCTGCAGGATTCTTTGAAAATGAGAAATTCAAGTTTGGTACTGAAAGCTTACTGAGGGGAGTTGCAGATTCTTTTGCTACTACAATTGTAAGTGGCGGTCATCTTACTGCAGCACTAAAAAGATACGGCTTGGCAGACAAGATAAACCATATCAGTACTGCAGGTGGCGCATTGGTGCTATATTTAACAGGAGTCAAGCTTCCAATGATACAATCTCTAGAAGAGGCAGCAGAAAGATACAGATCTAAAAAGTAGCTTTACATTCTGAGTTTGGACAAATTCTTGGTTCTAATTTCCCTAAATGTATTTCTAAATTACACGAATTACACTTGAATTTCTCTACTTCTGCAAAAAGTTTGTACCACTGGGTGGTAAAATCCTGTGCGATTGGTCTTAAAAGGCTGTCATTGTGCAGTTGTTTAAAAAATGGTGGCATGTCATCAATTGTCAAGGACTGGTCAATGTTACCCTTTAGCACCTCAAAGATCTCATCGTTTGTAAATCTCAGATTGGTATCATTGAATTTTTCATAAATTATTTTTCTAATTTGTAGCGGAATAGCGACAGTTTGACTAACCAATTTAGAAGAGACCTGATGCTTCTTCTTTTATCTTGTCAGCAGAAACTGTATCTTTTAGCTTGTCAGAGACGTATGAGTATATACCATATTTTAGAACTTTGAGAGATAGTAAAGCACACTTTATTCTTGCAGGTCCAAGATCATGCAAGCCAAGGTTTTCAAGTATGTCTTCTTTTGTTAGTTTTTTTACAAAGTCAAAATCTTTACCCATGATAAGCTCTGTTAGCATCGAAGCACTCGCCTGACTTATTGCACAGCCCTTTCCTGTAAATTTCACATCAGAAACCTTATTGTCTTTAAGATTGATGTGCATTTCAAGCTCGTCTCCACATAATGGATTACTATCTTTTTTTGAAATATCTGGATTTTCTATCTTTCCATAATTTCGTGGATTCCTGTAATAATCCAAAATGATTTCTCGATAAATGTCTGCGCTACTCAAATTCTAAACAGCTCCCTAGCTCTATTAAGTGACCTGATAAAAACATCCACTTCCTCTTTTGTATTATATATATAAAAACTTGCCCGAGATGTTGCAGAAACATCTAGTCTTTCCATTAATACTTGTGCACAGTGATGACCAGATCGTATAGCAATACCATCTTCATCTATTATTGTAGCAAGATCATGTGGATGTATATCTCCAAGATTAAATGAAATGACTCCTCCTCGTTTTGTAATATCTGGCGTCCCGTACAGAACTATTCCTTTTACTGCAGAAATTTTGTCAAGAGCATATTTGGTTAACTCAATTTCATGTTCACGCACTTTGTCCATGCCTATTTTGTCAAGATAATCTAAAGCAGCGGAAAATCCAATTACATCTGCAATGTTTGGAGTTCCAGCCTCAAACTTGTATGGTAGATCATTCCAGGTTGTCTCATACTTGTGTACCTCTCTTATCATATCTCCTCCTGCGTTAAATGGAGCCATGTTTTCTAGCAGTTCTTTTTTAGCCCACAATACTCCCACACCTGTTGGACCAAGCATCTTGTGAGCGGAGAATGCAAAAAAGTCACAGTCTAGTTTTTGTATGTCTACTTTTAGATGCGGAACAGATTGAGCACCATCAACTAGTACACGTACTCCTTTCTGATGACATTTTTTAATTATCTCTTCAGTTTTGCTTATGGTTCCTAAAACATTTGACATCTGACTAAATGTTACAATCTTTACCTTTCCAGTATCCAGGTATGCATCTAGTTGGTCAAGTTTGAGCTCACCATTGTCATCTACTCCAATGTATTCAAGTTTGGCTCCTTTTTCCTTTGTTAAGAGTTGCCACGGCACAATGTTACTGTGATGCTCATATTCAGTGGTTACAACAATGTCGTCCTTTTGTACATTTTGTCTCCCCCAAGAATATGCAACAAGGTTGATTGCTTCTGTTGTTCCCCTAACAAAGATTAGTTCCTCGCGATTTTTTACGTTGATAAATTTTGCAACCTTGTCTCTTGTAAGTTCGTATGCAACAGTAGATTCTTCTGCAAGCTCATGCACTGCCCTATGAATGTTAGAATTGTAATTAAGATAATAGTTGCTAATAGAATCTATTACTTGGATTGGTTTTTGCGATGTTGCAGCATTATCAAAATAGACAAGAGGTTTGTCTTTGTGAACCTTGCGTTTTAGAATAGGAAAGTCATTTCTTATGTTTTCTATATTGATTACACTAGTTTGCAAATTTATTCAACCTCAACATAGATCTCATTTTGTTCTATTTTAACATTGTAGGTTTTAAGAGGTACTTCGGCAGGAAGGTTTTGTGGCATTCCTGTCTCAAGATTAAAAGTAGAAAGATGCAAAGGGCATGTCACTCCCTCATCATTTAGAATTCCAGTTGAGAGATCAGCTTCTGCATGTGTACATGTTCTGTCAGTAGCATATATTTTGCCGTTGAGATTTGCTAAAAGAATTTTTTTATCATCATGATCAAAATCAAGCATCTCGCCTTTTTCCAGTTCTTTTTTACTACAAGCCTTTATCCATTTTGACAAAAAATTCTCACCTGTATTTGTAATGGCTTCCAAAGATGTCTGTTTCACGATATCTTGTCTCTTCAACTTCTAAAAGCTCCTTTAGTTGATCATCTGATTTTATGGAAAGTTCTCGGCCAAGCCATTTAGAGTCTATAAGGTAAGTGATCCAGGCCCTAATCTGATAGGACATTTTTCGTGAAAGTGGTTCAAGAAATCCTTCAACTATTATTTTTTGTGCGTCTGATCTTGAAAGGCATCGTGTACCCAAGTAAAAGAGCTGTTCATCATCAATCTGGGCAACAGAAGCCGCGTGTGTTGCCTTGACATCGTTTGTAAATATTTCAAGGCCTGGAATGGAATCAGACTTTGCACCCTTGTCAAGCAAGATAGAGTGTCCTGCAAGATATGATTCTGTATGGTGCGCCTCTTTTTCAATTCTTATCATTCCTTTGAATAATGATTTTGAAGTATCTTTTAGAACTGATTTTTCAAGGACACGTCCAGTAGTTGATTGTGCAATGTGTATGAGGTTTGATGTGATATCAAAGGACTGGTTCTTGTTTCCAAAGATGACTTCGGTGTCGTTTGCATTTGCCCCAATTCCAATCAGATAGTTGTCAATTTTATATCTTGAAAGAAGCGAGCCAAACAATCCCAGATACCAGTTCATTCTACCGTCTCGTCCAATGTCTGCTTTTCTTGTGGAAAAGTTTACTGCATTTTGGTCCATTGCCTGTAGTGTGATTAAATCAAGCTCTGTGTTCTGGTTCACATTCACATTTAGCAGCTCAAGAAAGGCTTGCTGTTTTGTGCTCTTTGGTGCATAAAGCTCCTGTACTATAGAGGCCTTGGAGCTTTCATCTCCTATTACTATATTACGAGATATTGTCGAGGTTTGATCAACAGATAATGATGAAATCAGGTGGATTGTTTTTTCTAAAATCATATTGCGGGGAATGTAAATGAAAATTCCTGAATTAAAAAACGCGTTGTTAAGTGCGGTATATTTGTCTGTTTTAGGATCCATTGATTCTAGCGATTTTTTTATTTTATCAGAATGATCTTTTATCGCATCTTGTATTGAACATATAACCAGTCCTTTTGATTTTAATTCTGATGGTATGTTTATTTTGTGAATGTTTGTTCCTATTTGTACCACGCATGGATTATCAGGAAGCTCATTCATTCTGTCTTTTACAAGATCTGGAACAGTACTGTCAGAGCTAAGTGAAAATGTCACCTCATTTGGGTTCATCTTGTTTGCGTCGCTGTACTTGTTGTATAATGGCGAGACCTCTGGAGGTAACTGTTGATATATTTCAAAAGAATTTTTTCTGTATTCTTTAAGCCATGATGGTTCATTATTTGCATCAGAGATTTCATCTATGTGATTCTGACCAAGTTTTGATAGAACAAATGATGACATTTCTTAAAAATTTTACAGGCTACAGTCTAACCGACAGAGCCATCCATTTCCATTTTTACTAGTCTGTTAAGCTCCACTGCATACTCCATTGGGAGCTCTTTGGTAAACGGCTCGATGAATCCGTTTACAATGAGGGTCAGTGCTTCTTCTTCTGAAAAGCCCCTTGTCATAAGGTAAAAGATCTGCTCATCTCCTATCTTTCCTACAGTTGCTTCATGTGTAATAGTGGCATCTTCTTGGTTAATTTCCATGTATGGATAAGTATCAGTTTTTGATTCATCGTCTAAAAGCAATGCATCACATCTAACAGAGGATTTTACGTTTGTAGCACCCTTTGCAACATGAAGCAATCCTCGGTATGTGGTTCTTCCATTACTTTTGCTAACAGATTTTGATGTAATTCTAGATGTGGTATTTGGTGCCAAGTGTACCATCTTTGCGCCAGTATCCTGATGCTGGTTTTTTCCTGCAAATGCAACAGAGAGTGTTTCTCCGTGTGCTTGCTGCCCTAGCAGATAGATTCCTGGATATTTCATTGTAAGTTTGCTTCCAATGTTTCCATCAACCCAGTCTACTCTTGCACCTTGATATGCATAAGCACGCTTTGTAACTAAATTGTAAACATCATTACTCCAGTTTTGAATTGTGGTGTATCTTAGTTTGGCATCTTTGAATGCAATCAATTCCACAACTGCAGAGTGCAATGACTCTGAAGAATAAACCGGTGCAGTACATCCTTCTATGTAATGTACTTCTGCACCCTCATCTGCGATAATCAATGTTCTTTCAAACTGTCCAATGTTTTCTTTGTTTATTCTAAAGTATGCTTGTAGTGGAAGATCTACTTTGACTCCTTTTGGAACATAAATAAAAGATCCGCCGCTCCAGACTGCACTATTTAGTGCGGCAAATTTGTTATCTTCTGGAGGAATTACTTTGCCAAAATACTTTTTAAAAATTTCAGGTTGTTCTTTTAGTGCAGTATCAGTATCAAGGAAAACTACGCCTTTTTTTGCCAAGTCTTCTCTTAGGCTATGATAAACAACTTCGGATTCATATTGAGCACCTACACCTGCAAGGAATTTTTTCTCGGCTTCTGGAATTCCAAGCTTGTCAAATGTTGCTTTTACATCGGCTGGAACATTGTCCCAATCTTTTTCTGTTTTTTCAGATGCCCTTGCATAATAGTAAATATTGTTAAAATCGATTTTACCTAGATCGCCACCCCAATTTGGCATTGGCTTTTTCATGAAAATATCATAAGAGCGTAGTCTAAAGTCAAGCATCCATTGTGGCTCATCTTTTAGTTTGCTAATTTCTATAACAGTTTCTCTTGTAAGACCTCGCTTGCTTGTGTAGACATACATTTCAGTAGAGTCTTTGAAATCATATTTACTATAATCCATATTGAGGTTCTCAGTTGTCATACGTAAAATAACCCCGTTATATTATAAAAAACTTCTACCCCTGTTACTAGTTGTACAGCGGAGTAGGCTAAGCTAAATAGTCCAAGCTAACAAAAACAATTTTTTATTGTTTCAAATGCTCCTGGCACTGTATGCACACCTGAAACTATTGGTTCTGTTCCAAATTTTTTCAATTCATCTGCAGTAAATGGCCCAATTGCAACAATTTTTGACATTCTAAGATTTTGTAATAGCGTTTCTTTATCTGCATCCATTAACATGATATCAAAAAATGCATTTACAGACGATGCACTGGTAAAGACAATGCCATCCACCTTGTTATTTGCAAACAGCTCTCGAAATTCATTCCATTGTGATGTATCACGAAAAGAGCATACATCATAAAGATAAATCTCCTTTACAAGTAATCCAATTTTTTCAAGTAGCTGTGCAAGAAATGGGGTAGATGCACCACTTCGTGGAATAATGACTTTTTTTCCTTCAGCATTTAGTCTTGTAAAGACCTCACCTACACCGACAGAAGAAAATCTATTTGGCATGTGTGCAACTCTGATTCCTTCAGCCTCAAGTGCTGCTTTTGTTTTTGGTCCAACAGCTATCACAACAGTATTTGCCACTGCAAGTTGGAGTTTTTCATATTTTGAAACTTTTCGTGCTGTATCAAACAAAAGTTTCACTGCTTTTGAGCTCATAAAAACAGAAAAATCCGGATCCTCTTCTTTTATGGAATGTAAAAATTCATCAACAATTTTTTCACCTTTACTTACAAGTTCTATTGTTGGAAGAGAAATTGGTTTTGCATTTGCATTTGTAATTAGCTGTATAAATTCCTCAGAATCTTCTTTGGAACGCGTAATTGCTATTGTTTTACCTGTAATCATTTTCTCCACCCTATTATTTCAGACAAGTTAACTACCTTACCTATTATAATTATAGACGGCGGTCTTATTTTGGCCTGAATGACCTTTTGCGAGATATTTGAGAGATCTCCCTTTATCATTCTGTGTTTTGATGTGGTTCCATTTTGTATTACTGCTACAGGAGTTTTTTTATCTAATCCCCCCTCTATCAGGTTTTTAGAAATTTTGTCTAATCTTGAAAGTCCCATCATGATAACTATGGTATCTACTGATTTTGCAAGTTTTTTCCATTTGACAGCCTCTTTTGTCTTTTTAGCGTCCTCGTGACCTGTAACAAAAACAACTGATGATGCATAATCCCTGTGCGTAAGTGGTATTCCAGAATATTCTGCAGAGCCAATACCAGATGTGATTCCAGGAATTATTTCGTATTTTATCTTGTGTTCTCTAAGAAATTCTGCTTCCTCACCTCCTCTTCCAAAAATAAAAGGATCACCTCCCTTTAGCCTGACTATGTTTTTCTTTGTCTTTGCAAACTTTAGCATCAAGTCGTTTGTAGAGTCTTGGTGCTTGTAATCATCGCCTACATCACGCCCGACATAGACTTTTTCTGTACTTTTTGGTATCATGGAAATGATTCCTTTGCTTACCAATCTATCGTAAAGTACCACATCAGCAGATTTTATTGCTTCAACAGCTTTTAGTGTAATAAGTTTGTGGTCGCCTGGTCCTGCTCCAACGATATAGACTTTGCCTGTCATTTTTTATTCCATTCCTCTACTTTTTCTCTCCAATTTTTAGCAAGCTCTGCTATTCCTTTTTTGGCAAGTTCTGATGCTATCTGTTTTCCAAGCTCTTTTGCTTGCAAAGGCTCTCCAGTTTTTTCCACATTAATGGATTTGCTGCCATCCACAGAATATACTATTACATGCAGTTTTAGCTTGCCTCCTGTTTTTTGTGCTAGTGCACCTACTGGAAATCTACAACCAGAATCTACAAAAATAGAAAGCGATCTTTCAGCTTCAATGGCATAGCGAGAATCCGGATCTTCTATTGTCCTTAACAGTTCGATTAGTTTGGCATTATCTCTTCTTGATACGATTGCAAGTGCGCCTTGTCCAGGAGAAGGCGAAAACTCTGTTGTCGAAAGTCTTTCAAATTTTACATTCAATCCCAATCTCCCAATTCCTGCCTCAGCAAGAACAACTCCATCAAAATTCCCATCATCAATCTTTTTGATTCTTGATTCAATGTTGCCTCGAATTGGTTTAACAACAAGATCTGGTCTTATGCGTGAAATTTGGACTGCTCTGCGAAGACTGCTTGTGCCAATTATTGCGCCTTTTTTGATTTTTTCTAGTGTATAATTGCCTTTAGAAATGAATACATCATTTGCAGCTTCTCTTTTTGGAATACATGCCAATATGAGATCGTCAGGAAGTTCTGCTGGTACATCCTTTAGACTGTGTACTGCAAAGTCAACTTTTTTTTCAGCTACCGCCCTATCAATTTCTTTTTCAAATATTCCCTTTTGATTTATGTTAAAAAGTGGTCTTGCATCAGTGTCACCTTTGGTTTTTATTGGAATTATTTCAAATTCTGTTTCAGGAGATTTTTTTTTCAGTTCTGATATGACCCATTTGGTCTGGGCAAGTGAAAGTGGGCTTCCCCTAGTTCCTATTGCATACTTCATGTTTTCACCGCTTTGAGAGATTTTTCATATGCCTCTATGGTCTTGTGCAAATCATCAGTAGTGTGAGCAGATGATAAAAACACGGTTTCAAACTGGGACGGTGCTACAAAGACACCATTTTTTAAAAGTGTAGCAAATAGTTTCTTGAATTTTTTGGCATCGGCTTTTTTTGCAGAACCATAATCTTTTACAGGCTTGTCTGTAAAAAAGACCTGAAACATAGAACTAATAAAATTAATTTGGTGAGGAATCTTTAGATCAGTTGCCAGATCTTTGATGGCATTTGCCAGTATTGTACAACTTAGCTCAAGTTTCGGATAGATCTTGTTTTTGTCCTTGTTTATCGTTTTTACAGATGCTATTGCAGCAGCAACAGATACTGGATTACCGGCATAGGTACTTGCTTGGTATACCTTTCCTTCTGGGGACAGCATTTTCATTATTTCATTTTTCCCTCCCACTGCTGCAATGACAAACCCGTTTCCCAAGGCCTTGCCAAGTGTTGTAAGATCAGGTTTTATGGAATAGTATTTTTGTGCACCACCTAGCGACATTCTAAACCCTGTAACTACCTCATCAAATATCAACGGTACATCATGATCTTTTGTTATTTTTCTGACTTCGGCAAGAAATCTTTTTTCTGGTAAAACTAGACCCATGTTTGCTAGAACCGGCTCTATTATTACACCAGCAACATCTTTTTGTTTTTCAAGTACAGAGTCAAGCTCTTGTGAATTATTATATTGTACAACAAGCGTATTCTTAGAGACTTCATCAAGGCCTCCTCCTGAAATCGATATTCCATTATGAGCTGCACCAGAGCCTGCCTTTACAAGAACAGAGTCATGAGCACCATGGTAGCATCCTTCAAATTTTATTATTTTTTTCTTCTTTGTAAAACCTCTGGCAAGTCGTATTGCAGTCATTGTTGCCTCACTTCCAGTGTTTACTAATCGTACTTTTTCCATTGAAGGATAATTTCTTACAATCAATTCTGATAGTTCAACTTCAATATCTGTTGGTGCACAGTATAGCGTTCCATTTTTTAATTGTGCCAAAACTGCGGAAAGTATTTCTTTTCTTCGATGCCCCAAAAGCAGAGCGCCATATCCATTACAAAAGTCAATATACTTATTGCCTTCCACATCCCAGATCGCACTGCCGTCAGCTTTTTTTACAAAGAACGGATATGGATCATAAAGTCTTACTGGGCTGTTTATTCCTGATGGAATAACCTTCTTTGCCCGTAAAAATAATTTCTTTGAATTTGACATCAGATAAAGGTAAAACGATTATTATTATAATCTATATGAAAAGTATCGCAATATTACATCAAGTACAGATTCCTTAAATCAAATTTAAGAAATTGAGCGTGATTAGTGGCAGTAACAGTATCTGTAATTATCGTACTTCACAATTAACTATGGTATCGTGGCTTACATTGCCAGCAGTGCAAGTGTTATGTCCGTCTCCACCATCAATTATATCCGAACCGGTGCCTACTGTTATCTTGTCATTTCCTGAACCTCCCTTTATGATATTGTTACCGTTGCCAGCTATGATGGTATCGTCTCCATTACCTCCAAATATCACACTATCACCATTTCCTGCAATTATACAATCGCCAGATGTACCAGCACGAATTATATCATTTCCGCCAAGACTTATTATCAAATTAGAAATACCACCTTTTCCAACCAATATGTCATCATCTTCTGTACCCATTACCAAGTTGTAAGATGATTCAGGCTTGCCGCATGCCAACACTGTCACTGATTGTGCAAGTGATTTAGAATTACCAAATTTATCAATAGCATTCCATTCTACTATTGTTTTGCCAAGTGGGAACGATACAGTAGCGTTGTTAGTTATTTTTGGAGATGTATCAACAATTCCAGTAGCTGTTGCCTGTCCAATTTGTATTGACATTTCAAATGCAGTAGCATTCACAACTATATCAGCTGGAATGTTTAATTGTGGAGGAGTTCTATCAACTACAGTTATCTTTTGAGTTGCAGTAGCAGCGTTTCCAGATGTATCAGTAGCTTTCCATGTTACGATGGTTTGTCCAAATGGAAATACCTGCGGGGCATCGTTTGTAATGGATGCAACTCCTACGGCATCTTTTGCTGTAGCATTACCAATCTCTACTTGATTATCGGTAGGACTTGTTGCATTAACAATGATATTTCTTGGTGCCACAATAATAGGTGCAGTGGTATCCACTACATCAACTGTCTGAGTTGCGTTTGAGATGTTGCCAGCTGCATCCTTTGCAGTCCATGTGATAGCAGTTGCACCTATTGGGAATGCTGATGGAGAGTTGTTGGATATAGTAACTTGCTCTACATCAACTGTCCGAGTTGCGTTTGAGATGTTGCCAGCTGCATCCTTTGCAGTCCATGTGATAGCAGTTGCACCTATTGGGAATGCTGATGGAGAGTTGTTGGATATAGATTCTATACCTACAGCATCTGTCGCATTTGCCTTTCCAACAGATAATACATTATCATTTACACTGGTAGCCTCAATTGTAATGTCATTTGGTATGATCAATTTTGGTGCAGTGGTGTCTCTGACATCTACTGTCTGGGTAGCATTAGCGGAATTGCCAGCTGTGTCTACTGCAATCCATGTAACTGTGGTCAAACCAATGCCAAATACTTTTGGAGCGTTGTTAGTTACGGTGACTTGCTCTAGATCAGTTACTGTTGGTGTACCTAGTGGTACAGTGTTATTGTCAAGTGATGTAGCTTCAAATGTAATGTCCTTTGGTGGAATGATCTTTGGTGCAGTGGTATCCACTACATCAACTGTCTGAGTTGCGTTTGAGATGTTGCCAGCTGCATCCTTTGCAGGTTAATGATGTGGCTTCAAAGACAACATTTGATGGTGGAGTCAATTTTGGTGCAGTGGTATCAACTATTTTTACTGTCTGAGTATCAGTAGCACCATTACCTGCAGCATCCTTTGCAATCCAAGTAACTGTAGTTGTACCTATTGGGAATGTCTTTGGTGCATTATTGGTTACAGATTGTATTATGCCATTATCTGTTACAGTAGAATTACCTAAATCGATTATATTGTTTGTAGTACTTGTTGCTTCGATTGTAATGTCAGATGGAGCATGAATTATTGGCGGTGTGGTATCCTGAATAGTAACTATTTGTTTTGCAGTGGCATCATTTCCTGATGCATCCTTTGCAATCCAAGTTACAATTGTCTGTCCCAGTGGAAAGTATGCAGGTGCATCATTTGTCATGGATAACACTCCAACTCCATCGTATGCTGATGGCAATCCAAGATCAACAGAATTATGATCAGGGCTTTTTGCTTCTACAGTTACACTTGGTGGTGCTGTTAGTGTAGGTGCGGTTGTATCAATTACTGTAATCTTTTGTACTGCCTTTGCCATGTTTCCTCCAGAATCAGTCGCAGTCCAAGTTACCATAGTGGTACCAAGTGGAAATTTTGATGGCGCATCGTTAGTAATTGAAGTAACAGATGTATCATCTGTTGCCGTTGCCTGACCAATTGAAACTGAAGTTAACATTCCAGATGCTTGAACTGTCATGTCTGCTGACGCGGTTATTGTAGGTGGAGTTTTATCATTAGGATTAGTTACTTTTGGAATAGTGTTTTGTTGTATTTGGTTAGTATTTTGTGTCTGTGGTTGTTGTGTTTGATTATCAACTGAAGTTGTGGTTTGTGTCATTGGAGAAGATAAAGAACCAAATTTTTGAATTCTATTGTTACTACCGTCTACCACATAGACATTTCCAGCGGAATCAATGGCAACATCTCTTGGGTTGTCAAAGAAATCAGGTCCAGTTCCCTGACTTCCCCACGCAGTGAGTAAATTTCCATCTTTGTTAATTTTAACAATTTGATTATTACCAGTATCTGTGACATAGATATTTCCAGATGAATCAACACTTAATCCAAGTGGTGTCTTAAAGTTTGAACCAGAAGATGCAGAAAAAGTTTTCAAGAAAACACCATCTTGGGTGAATTTTTCAATTCTGTTATTTCCAGAATCTGCCACATAGATACTTCCCTGCGAATCTGCAGCTACTCCACGTGGGGAAAGAAATTGACCATCGTCAAGACCGCTCTGTCCAATTGATGTGATGAATTTACCGTCAGGTGAGAATTTTTCTATTCTGCTATTTCCAGTATCAGCAACATAAACATCTCCACTGGAGTCTGTGGCAATTCCTTGTGGCAATAAAAATTGTCCATTACCACTGCCTTTAGTTCCCCATTGAGTTACGAATTTGCCTGTTGTATCAAATTTTTGAATTGTATTTTGCTCATTATCAACAACATAAACAGAACTTCCGTGAACTGCAATTCCAGCTGGAGACTGAAATTGTCCATTTCCATTGCCTTTAGTTCCCCATGTATCCAAGAAATTTCCATTAAAATCGAACTTTTCAACTCGTCTGTTACCCAAATCTGTAACATAGACATTGCCAGCTGAGTCTATTGATATACCCTGTGGAAAAGCAAACTGACCTAGTTTTCCAAGTCCATATGAGCCCCATTGAGTGGCATATTGAGGAGTTGTAGTTGCACTAGAGTATGGAATGAATGTACTAGAAAGTACTAGAGATATAATCCCTATTAGTAGGAGTAGGAACGTTTTCAACTGGCATAAATTGCAAAATACCAAAAAGTTCGCTAAAGTGAGGAATTGTTGTAGTTTTTGTCAATTAAGGTCGATTAGAAGGGTTTGTTGACTTCTCTTGTGAAGGCATAGCTTGCTATGGCGATCATTATCGCTACAAAACCGCAAATTACAGCAACATCAACTGCAATAGAAAAGATTTGGGCCGTTCCTGTCATCATCTCTCTAATTAAAAGAACAGAATAGGTCACGGGGTTTAGCTTTGCTATAAAGGCAAGCCAATGTGGCAAAAGTTCCAGAGGAAAAAGCGCTGGACTTAACATAAACAATGGCATTCCAAGAAAATTAATCACCCCCCAAAAGGTTTCTTGTGATTTTGCAGTAGCTGCAACAATAACAGAGATTCCAGAGAATCCAAGTGAAAATGCAATCACAATTAACATTATTGGAATAATCATCAGATAGTTTACAATTCCAACACCAAGTGCAAGTGCAATTCCTAAAATAAGACTTGATTGCAAAGCTGAAATCAAAGATATTGCAAGCATCTTTCCAACCGCAATTGATGATCTAGAAATTGGAGATGTCAATGCCTTATTCATAAAACCATATCTTCTGTCCCATAATGTGTTGACTCCTCCAAAAATGCTGGTAAAAATTGCTGTAAGCATTATCACACCAGGCGCCATGAATTCTATGTAGGAACCATTGAATCCTACAGATTGTATTAGTGGCTTAGTTCCTGCAAAAGTATTTCCAATTACTATGATCCAGATAGCTGGTTGGATCAATCTTATCAATATACCACTTCTAGACTTGCGGTATCGCTTCATCTCCCTCCAAAAAATTGTATAAGTGTCTGAAAAAATCAAGCTCTTAGTCTCCTGATTTTTTCTCGTTCTTTTTTTCTGTTGTATCCATTACTTTCTTCTCTGAGTTCTTTTCCAGTATAGGATAGAAACACGTCGTCAAGAGTAGGTTTGGTAAGTGTAATGGATTCTATTTTTATTCCAAGTTTTCCAGCAATTTCAAATATTTTTGGTGTCACTTGATTACCACTTGGAGAAAAAATTGTAACCTCATATCCATCAGCAGCGACATCTTTTACAAGAGGCATTTTTTTTAATTCAGAAAGTAAATCGCCAAGTTTAAGATCAGAGTCGACTTCAAAGACCACAACTTCGTTTCCAAGTGCGTTTTTGAGCGATTTTGGAGAATCTGTCACCTTAATTTTTCCATGGTCAATTATGGAAATATTGTCACAGAGTTTGTCGGCTTCCTCCATGTAATGAGTAGTAAGAAAAATAGATATGCCAAACTCTTTGTGAATTTTCCTTATGTAATCCCAAATCTTGTATCTTGTTTGTATGTCCAGCCCCAAAGTGGGTTCGTCCAAGAAAAGAATTTTTGGTCGATGTAACAACCCTCCCACAATGTCAAGTCTTTTTCTCATACCGCCCGAATATGTTACCACGGCGTCATGTTGCCTATCTGATAGTTCTACAAGGTTTAGAATTTCATCAATTCGTTCATTGACAGAATTTTTTGGGATATGATTTAATCTTGCTTGAAGTTGAAGATTTTCTCTTCCTGTCAGATACTCATCTACTGTAGAATCTTGTTGCACATAGCCAATGTTTTGCCGTACTTTTTTTGCTTGTGTCACTACATCAAAACCTGCAACATATGCAGTTCCAGATGTTGGTTTTAGCAATGTGGTTAGAATCATAATAGTAGTGCTTTTTCCAGCACCATTTGGTCCTAGAAATCCAAAGATTTCACCTTCCTCTATTTTGATTGAGATCTCATCAACTGCTTTGAGTCCATTTCCATAAACCTTTGAAAGTGATCTTGTTTCTACAGCATACAACAATGACCAAATAATTTTTGGATTATAAATTGGTACTACCAATTTAGCCAATATTTGCTACATGAACAATGTAAAGCGCCTTAAAGCAAAAATAATTAATGAGATTTCTTGTAGTCGTCTTTTGCTAGTTTAAGAATGACTTTTTCTCCAATTCCCCATATTTCAGATTTTGAAAAAATTCTTGAGCCAGTCAACCCTTCTGATACTTCGATTGATTCAATTTCGTTGCTATTTTGGTTTTTATTTATTTTTTTTATCTTACCTATTTTGTGGCCATCAATATCAACTACAGAGCTATCCTTCCGCAATGGCGCAGTTCCAAGTAAAACAGATTCATTTGTGAATCTGTCAATATGACCACGTGGTAAAAAGTAGTCCTTGTGGAATCCTTCATGGACTGTAATTCCAGTCACCTGTAACGTATCACAGTCAATT
Source organism: Nitrososphaerota archaeon (assembly GCA_016201435.1). Taxonomy (GTDB): domain Archaea; phylum Thermoproteota; class Nitrososphaeria; order Nitrososphaerales; family Nitrosopumilaceae; genus TA-20. Next base: position 33,563 of record JACQCT010000024.1, read on the forward strand.
TGCACATGCTTTACCTTTCCATATTCAATTCCTTCTCTATCAATTACTTTTGTTCCTCTGAATTCATCTGCATTTAGTTGGTTATCGTCTCTTCCTTGTAATTCAGTGGTCATGCCTAAGATCAATTATTTTGATTTATTGAATCAAGTATCAGAGTTTTCAATCCAAGTGGTTAAATTCTTTAGAACAAAACAAATCCCATGAAGCCACAAGAAGTAACCTTCAAGGCAATACTAATCACAATGGGAAGAAAGACCGGTACGGAGCATGCTGTAGAATTAAAAGCGGTCTTTTATGATAACAAATTCTATTTTTCAAGGAGAAATTCTCAAAGTGATTGGTTAAAAAACTCACTTGCCAATCCTCAGGTAAGGATACAATATGATGATACTATATTTTCTGGAATTGCATCATTGGTAACTGATGAAAACTTGGCAAAAAAAATCTCACAACTAAAATATTCCGATAAGAGATCTGAGGAATCAAGAGTTGTTTTAGAGGTTACGTTACATGAACAATTGTAGTTACACCACGCCGTTCATGCTCTTGACCTTCACTCATTTCAGATACAATAACTGTAAATGAGATTATGTCACGTGGTTTGCACTCTTGTGCATTCATCTTCAAATGCAGATCAAGCAAATCAAATTCTTGGCCTTCTACAATATGGGATTCATCTATTGAAACAGTAGTAGTTGAACTAATCAAAAAACGTCTGTCCTTTTGGTGCCAACCAAGTTTGACTTTGTATCCCTCTCGACCTACTGCTTTAACATTAATGTCTATTATTCCTGATTTTGCTAACGTATAGCCAGACGAATTATTTACAAAGACACCGATTTGAAAAGGATTACCTGCTGTGTTTTCTGCCATTTTCTGAATTCCATCATTCATCACTACATCTACCCCTTTTATTGTCGTAGCTACTTTGGCAAGCCATTCGTTTGTTCGTTCTACAGTAGCAAGTATTCTATCACGTCTTTTTTTGTCCTCCTCAGGAGGAAGTTTGTAGTAATCCACCCATGCAAGATAATCATTACTGATATCTTTGATGAACTGGATACATGTTACCTTGTAGTCATCTACACTGGATGCTCTCTCTGAGCCTTCATCATAAGGAAGACTATCTTTGTCTAATGGAAGCATGTTTTTTATTAAAATGCCTTGTAAATAAACCCAATAAATATATGACAAAAATTTTAATTTTTAATTGTGAGCTTTTCAGCTATTATACAAGATCTCCAAAATGAATTAAATTCAAACATGCCGCAAATAAGATTTCTTTTAAAAAAATCTCCCGCACTTGCATTTACCACAATAAATGAGATCTCAGCAAAAGTAGGAAAAAAGTACGATCTATTACTTTCGATAAATTTTCCAGAACGAGGAAAGATAGAAGATTTCGAGTCCTATGGAACAGAAAACGTAGGCATGGTAATTGACAGATTCAGAAAGACATTTCCAATTCAAAGGGAATTGATAAAAACTAAAGCTTCTGAAATTTTTGGCAATATTCAAGTTCAAGATGCATACATGTATGAAGGAAAAGAAGGAGTAAGAGTTGTTTTAGATTCCGGAAGATTAGACATCTTACCAGCATCATTACACATATGGAGCAAGTTTGATGGAAAGATTATAGAATTTTGTGATTGGCTTTTGTCAAACTGTTATCAACTGAAACCTGGTGTCAAAGGCGCAGAAAGTGAAGTAAGTTCATAAGAATATTGAAGATTTCCAGAAAGATCGTATACTTCGGCTTTTACTGGAAGAGGTAAATTGTCTACTACCCAGAGTTTGTTTTCCTTTTGACCTTCTTTATATGAAATGATGTATGAGTCAAGAGAACCAAATTTGAGTGAGACTTTGCTATAGTTTGTTACTTTAATTTCTTCTTGAATATCATGAATGTACATATCGCCCCACGTTGCTCCTTTTACCAGATATTTATTTTCAATTGCAAGATCTCTGATTGAAAAAACTGTTGAATCCAATATGGTAAAAAACGGTTTTGCATTATCTGAGACTTGATTGAAATTATAAACTATGTTTACTGGAACTGTTTGGTTTATCTCTTCGTTTGTATTTGGATTTATCTGAACAAAAAGAGTTTGATTTCCGGGATTTGTGCTAGGTAAAAATTCTATCCTTGCAGAAAATTTTGTAGTATTTGTTGAAATATCATATCGCATCACTGGATTGTATTGAGCTCCTTTTCCTATATGCCACTGACTAGCTTCACGTGGAACAACCTCGCCATTTTGTGTTCCTGCAAAATATGTAAACCAGAGTATTCCTATTACACTTGCAGCTATAACACATATCCCAAGCATTAGCTTGATTGCCATTTACTATCAACCTGTGTTTCTCAGTCTAAAATTTAAGATTAGAAAAGTTTGTCTTAAATCTTGTAAATAGAATAACCATTGATACAACTAGAGCCATAATCATTATAGCGCTGACTGGAAATTCCGGAACAGCAAGCGGAGGTGCTGTTGTAACATCGACTTTGATTAGTCCAGATAATGTATTATCGGGAACTGTATTTTCTGGTCCGGTACCAGCAGCATTTATGATATAATGAGTAGTTGGAGAAGGTTCTTTTATCAAAATAGTTCTAAAATCACTTCCCACTGGTGCAAATAGATAGTTTTTACCAATGTCTTCCGCAACTGAACCAATTTTTTTTCCTTGATCATCTACAGTATAGATGTCATATTGAACATTTCCAATTTTCTGGTTTGGATCATAGTTTTGTTCAAAGTATATTGACCATTGAACTGGACATCCTTGATGTGGAACTGCTGGGGTATACCTATATTCAATAATCATGGAATTTGTATCAGTATTTATGGAATTGTGAACTGCAGATGTGTCATCAGTAGGGCATGTTGCTCCTGCAGCTAAAAGTGTAGATTGTACATTTAGGAATGGAGGTGGCGTTTGACTATTTCCTGTTTCTAATAATTCTATAACATATTGAGGCGGAGGTGTTCCTTGTGAAATTTGTGTAACATCTGCATATACTGCTGCTTTTACTGGAAATGGCATGCTAGTCACTACCCAGATTTTATTGTCTACACCTTTGTGCCAACCTACTACCCATGCTTTGTATGTACCAGCTTGTACAGTTACTTGTTCTTGATCAACAGGTGCAACTGATTGACCACCAACTGATCCTGTTCTACCCCATGCAGGAGAGGGAAGATCCTTGGGATCGGCAGATGTTGCAAATGCATCAAGCCAAATTATTGTATTTCTGTAAACATTAGTATAATCCGCAATATTTGGATCAGAGTATGTAGGATCTGGTGTTACCATTCCAAATACTGTATGACCTTTTTGGATATTGTTTCCATCAATAGCAACAAATTGCACATTATAACCACTACCATCACTAGTCTTATTCTGAATCCAAAAGTCAAGCTCTATTTGAGTACAGTTATGCCAGTCGGTAAAGCATGTATGGTATCTGTAATAATCTCCTACTTTGAGTCCCTCACCAGGATACCAACTCTCAGCAAATGCAGCATGCAACCCAAACGGGATTAAAAATAAACCGGCAGAAAATGCTAAAAGAAAATACTTTTGCATTGGCTGTATAAGAAAAAATCCTATAGTTAAATCTTTCAAATAGGCAAATATAATGGCACAATATTATTTTGAGTATGTGCGAATGTGAAAAGGTACACATGTACGAAGTTGACTTCAAGTTAGATGGAATGGTTGTTGTACCAACGCATAAAAATTGTGGAGTCGCCCTAAATGAAAAGCAGGTAGACAAATTCCAAAAAGAATTGGTAAAAACATGGGGCTTTCAGGAAGAAGAGGAAAAGTAACTCTAGTATCTTAAAAATAAAAGAAAAAGGAGTTCTATGTCTATCGGAATGTAGCTACCTGAGTCTTACAGGTTGATTGTTTGCAAGTACAATTAGCATCACAATAGCATTCTCCTTGCAGTTGGCAATCGCATTCTACTTTATTATCTGCGGAAGATTCGCATCCGCATGCTGCATCTGTCATAACTGGGATTTCTCCTACAGGGTTTTAAAGGTTGTCAAAGATTCCACAAATTGGAAAACAGTGTTATGGACTTCAATTTTTTATGGAAGTTAGAAGATCGTTTGTTGTTTTTAAGAGAATTGTCGCTTGGCGCTCAACTACCAACGGATCACTTTCTGTATCAAGAGCAATTTTGAGCAAATGTGCATATTCCAAGTTACGGTGCAATGTCTCCTTTGTTTTAATTACATTATTTCGATTTATGTAACCAAGGTAAAAGTAACAATCTGAAAGAAGCGAGTTTTGTACTAGATAATCATATTTTTGTTGAATTATTTTTGAATGATTATTTTTTTCCACCATATCAGAAAAACCAACAGTAGATTTTACCATCCTTGAAAGAAGTGATGTTGATGCTCTTTCTATTCCAAGACATTGATGCACAGCTGAAAAGTTCTGGTTTATCTTATTTTTATCAAATCCACGAATTATTTCCAGCATGTGAGTTGGACTAGGTCGCTTTGAATTTATCAAGAATATAGCATCTGCAAGAAAATAAGCAGCACATTTTATCCAAACATCTGCCAAAGGATCTGATGATTTAACAAGTTCTTTTGCTTTTGCTGCATAGACACCTGCATCTACAAGACAATTTTGTACATATGAATTTGAAATTTGTTTACTCTTTGTTTTTATCTTTGTTAGAAACATTCTAAGATTCCATTGTTCATCTATCAAAACTTTCATGTCTTCTAACTGTTTCAAAACACCAACATTAGTTTCAGAGAATGACCCATGATGTAATTTTATCATATTTCCATCTATTTCATGTACAGATGGTTCATCTTGTTTGTTATCAAACACCGTAATATTATACTCACAACACTGAAAATTAGTACCATTATTTCTACATCCACCCAGTCCTACTGGAAAATTGGAAAGTGAAAGTTTTTCAGTTAGAATTTTTAAATCCATGTAAATTTCATTTTAATTTTTTGCTATAAAGGATCTAAGCTGTTAAAGTTTACAAATTTATTCAATGACAAAACATTCCTTTAAATTGCTATTCTTTATGGTTTTTAGCAAGCTCCTGTGGTGTAGTCCGGCTAAGCATACCGCCCTCTCAAGGCG
>JACQCT010000025.1 GCA_016201435.1 Nitrososphaerota archaeon
CATATTATTCTTGTTTTCTCAAATTAAACGTTAATAACGCCTACAAGAAGAGTCGTATTTTAACGGGCCGATCGTCTAGTTGGTTAGGATACCGCCCTGACACGGCGGTGGTCGAGAGTTCAAATCTCTCTCGGCCCATCTGTTTTTATTCTGTAATTTTATGACTAGTACCATGGTAAAATTTACTCAAAAGGAAATTGAGTTTTTACAAAACAATGAGGCGTGTAGAATAGCAACATCTCATGATAACATACCGCATGTTACTCCAGTCACATATTATTTTGAAGATGGGTTTTTCTATCTGGCAACAGATTATGATACAAAAAAATATTCCAATCTTAAAAAAAATAACAAAATAGCAATTACTGTAGACATTTACATGTCTGAAAAACATAAAGCTATAATCGTACAGGGAACGACAGAATTTATTGAAAAGGGATCAGAATACAAGTGGCTGTATGAAATTTTTTATAAAAAATTTTCATGGGTAAGAGATAATCCTTGGAAAGAAGGAGAAACGCCCTTTGTTAAAATAAAACCAAAAACAAAGACTAGTTGGGGCCTAAACTAGCCAAATGTAGATTCAAAATCTCTTGTAATTAGAGTCCACGCTGACTCTACAGTTACTTGGCCTGTTACCTTGTAGCTAACCGGTTGACCATTTATGATATCTTTGTATTCATTAGAAATTTGATCAGTATCCACAAGTTCGAATGTATTGGTGAATGTTACTGTACTGCTGGGAAACAGTGGTGCTCTTCCAGCCATGGCAATGTCCTCAGTACTATAATGACCACTTCCGAGATGCTTACCATTTACAAACAAATCGTAATTGATAGAAGGAATGGTAGATGTTATGGTAGTAGGGTTTGTCACATTAAACAATACTTCAAGATGAGCTCGATTGTTTATCTTGTCTACGTCAATTAACTTTACGCCAGCCAGATCTATGTTTACTTGTTTGAGAGCATCTTGACCAGAGTTTGCAAATAAAACTAAAGAAAGTAACAAAATACCCAATCCAGCAAATGCGCTAAATATAACAACTCGACCTCTGCTAACCAATTCAACAGCTACGGGTTCTATAGAATTAAAAAACCTTCTCAGGATCACTTCTGTTAATTTTACGGGTGTTTGTTTATCGTGTTAACTAGCGGGTGTTTTGAACAAATCTGACTTTTCTACCTAGAAATTAATGGTGCGAACTTTTGAGATCTATCTGATGATGATATTTCATTAGATTTTAAATCGAGTTTTTTGTTATATATCGGAGATGGTTTTTCTTTTTTACTGTGCTTACGTCTTTCATCTTCTCTAATGTCTATTCTGATTATTTTATCGACCTTTTTCTTTAGCTCCCTCAAATGATCTGGGTTATCATCTATACTTGGATCACCAATAAAACACATTAAAAATTCCATAAAAAAATCATCAACTATTTTTGCATACAAAGAACCTTTATCAAGTAATCCCTCAACTGATGATGCGGGAACTACCAAGAAATCTTTTTCACCATAGATCATTACAAAACTATCAGGAGTAATTTGTAACATGTTGTGAGTTTGTTCTTGTAGTCGTCTAAATTCAAAATTTGCTGAAAAAATGACTGTTGTGTGATGACGTGTAATGTCAAGAGTTATGCCTTTCTTTTCGGTCTTTGCTTGGCATAGAAATCCTTTCTTTAATTGAAAGCCTTCAACGTTTATGTCTAACAGTATTGCAAAATCAGCACCAATCTGTCTTTCTTCTGAGTTCTTCCCTCTATCTTGAAGGGTTGTTGCTCTAATCGTTAATCCTTTTTTTCTAAATATTTCTATACCGTGTACGTTTATTTCATGACGAAGAAGTGCCAAAAATCGATCTGTGATCGAAGGTTCAGATCGTATTTCTTGACTAATCATTTGTTCAATAACTTGTTTTTTTACACTCTCAACAATTTTACCAAAACTCATAACGACACCGCTGATCTCTTTCATCTGAATATCCCGAGATTACTTTTGGAAGTCAATTTGATAAGGGTTTCAATTTTACGTTGACCTAATGGAAGTTTTAGGCACTTGAGAATCTTTTTATCGCTTCTTTTGTTCTTTCGTAAAGTTGCTGTGGATCTTTGTCCTTTTCAAAATCAGTTAGAGTGTTTTCAATTTCTTGAAGTAAATTATCTGTTTTCACTCTGTATTCTTTGAATTTCTTCATAACTCCTAATGTTGAACCGTCCATAGATGACGTATATTGTTAATTACAGAAATTTAACTAAAGCGATCAAGCTTTACTGCTTTTTGCTAACAAGACCATGATTCCTACAAATAATACTACAGCAAATACTACACCTACTATGGTTTTGATGTGTGTAGGTTTGAAAGGTTCTTTGATGATAGGTCTTATGCATGATATTGGAACAGACCAATTCCTTGTATAATGTATGCCAAAATAATGTAAGATGTATTGTACTTCCTTATGTGCAGAGTAGCTATGGTCTGAATTGATGTGAGCAAATGGAAGTTCGATTGAAGGTTCTATCTCTGAATGTATTTCACATGATGGCATGACTCTGATGTGTATTTGTTTATCATTTTCTAGTTTTTTAATCAAACCAAATTCTTGACCTTGTTCTAATTGAAAAGGTGTATCTTCAAACTGAATTTTTTCTAATTTCTCTCTTAGGATTTTTTTCTGATTTGGTGATATCTTAAAGCATTTGCAATGATGTGAATCTTCTGTCATTTTTAAAACCTATTTTGGTATCCCAGCCCCTTCCCATTGTGTAAGCTTGTTGTTAATTCTATGTAAATTTCCTTTGTTAATAGCAACATGTAGTTCTTCCTCTTCGAAATTTCTCGATTCCATTAAAAGCATTTTTGAAAATTCTCTAAAGGATCTATCGGTCATTGAAGTTATAGATGCAGGAGTAGTATGTGATAAATTGGTAATAGGTGAATCAATTCCATTATCTATCAATCGGGTTTCTTGAAATTCTTTTCTAGTGATAGATTCACCTGTTTTAATATCATAAATTCTACCTGACATGAATGTGGGATTATTCTGTCGTGTTCTTTCTAATGTTACTTTGTCCATTCCTTTTTTCTGTCTTTGAACATTTCCCTTTTGGTTAAAGGGTTCACAAAATACATCGATTCCTTGTGTATTTGCTTTATAGCCAGAAGTATGAGTAGAAAAATAGAATGTAGGAATGTTAAAGGTTTGAGAAAGATCTCCTATTCCTTTCAATAGATAATCATAATTTGCTTTAAAGCTAGGCTTTTCACGAATATCTTCCAAATTAGAAATTTTGAATATTAATGCTTTAGGTAATGTTCTTTCAATCATTTTGAAAAATTCACTAACGTTAGGTTTTTTTGCCAAAAAATCAGTATGGAAATTAGCATAAAGACCTATGAGTTTTCCAACTTGTTCTATATCATTAGTACCATTATGATATAATCTTCTAGTCAACGTATAGGATTCTTCCACAAAATCAAGATGCTCTTTATCTAATATGAAAGGACTGAACGCAGATAAAATATTGATTTGATATGCATTTTGTCTGTTAATATAGCTAGTTAACAATGACATCAGCGTTCTTCTATCTCTGATGATTGATTCCCAAAATGCTCTATGTGCTTCAATCTTTTCTGTAAATTTGTGTACTGCTGGAATAGTTTTCATACCTTTTTTTACTGTATCATGAATTTGAGGATGTTCTGAAAAGAATTTAGTAACTGATGGTTTCATATCATCCCACCAAAAAACTTCAGTTTCCAGATCACACATGTAAGTTACATCATGTGGAACATTCTGTAATAGTTCAGGAACATATGTAGCTAATTTAGAAAGTGGTACAGAGAAACCGAATATGCGATCATTAGGTAATCTTTGGAAATAATATCTCTTTACTGCATCAAGATCTTCATTTGACTGTACATGAAACATCACTGCTGGAAAATGTGTTAGAGTTGAAAGGTATTTGTTATTGAATTCAACTAACTTTGCTTCCTTAAATTCAGATTCAATTTTTTTTATTGTATAATCTATTTGAGCCGTTCTTATTTACTCCTGTTTTCTTTTACCATAACTTGTGATTGTTTAGTAATTAATAATAACATGTTAATCAATTCTGTTATCTTTTCAACTGGAATTAATACACCACCAATGTCTTCCAGAAAACCATTCTCATCCATCTCTCTTTCTTGAATATGAACATATTTTCCATCTATGTTATTGATTACTCTGACACCATATCTATGCACATTATTTCTTCCATACATAATATCACGAAAATTTGTTTCGGGAGATGAATCACCATTTGGGTAATAAATTCCAAATTTACCTCTAGTAATTCTGTGAACTTTTCTTTTACAGAATAATAATTCAATACTTTTTAACAAAGTATTTTTTGGATAATGTGTTGCCCTCTCAATTTCTGAGGTTGTTAATCCTCTAGTCCCATTGGCATTTATCAATGCCAATACTGAACTTTCAATGAATTTGCTTCGCTCATAGGGCGGTAATGCCCTTATGTCATCTATTGACAGTTTATCGTTAGGTTCAACTATTGGTTCAACCAATTGTTATCATATATGTTAAACTAGGCGTGAATTATAAACTTTTACACATAAATTATTATTCATTAATGATTAATTAATATATAAGCTAAAAAAACTAATTATAAATCTGCTTAATAACTAAACAAAACCTTTATATCATATGAGTGTCTAAACAAACCTAGCGGTGTAGCTTAATTATAAAGCAACGGACTGGCGTACCGTTAGTTGAGGGTAATAAGTCCCTTCGCCGCTGCTTATTATTTAATATACTTTATTTGCTTTAAATGCTTCGTTTTTTACTTATAAATACCAATGAGAAGAATTTGCTTCTTATCAATTGGATTGACTCCTCATAGCAAGCTTGAACAGATTTTCAATCTTGTTCTGTCCTAAATCTAATTTAATTCCAGCTTGTTCTGCTGGTGTTTTTTTAATTGAATTGTGGTTTCTTATAAAATTGTAATGTATTCTAAATGCATCAACTAATTTCTGTGCCGATTCTGCATGATCCATACCTCTCATTACAAATTCTCTATCTCTGACAATTCCATTTAGACGTTCTACCTTTTGGTTCAATCCATCCTTTCTGACACTGATTGATCTGATGTTCTTTGTTCTAGGGTTTTCTCGTGTCCAAAATTCTTTCTTGAATGCCTCATCATAAGATCCTAAACCGTCATGTACTATTGCCAATGGCTTCGGACTTTTTAATTTTGCATCTTGAAATACTGCTCTTGCATCATCAATGTTTCTAGTAGAAGAAATTTTTGAACAGATCCAATAACGGGTAGTAGAATCCATGAGATTCCAGAGCCATTGACAGTGACCTTTATCGTTTTCCTCTTTCCTTACATGTACTACCATTTCGTCAACATGATATACGCCTGACACATCTTTTGGAATTATCTGATCTACATATGGTTGTACAACTTCACCAAACTTTCTAATCCATTTGTAAATAGCAACGTGTGTTATGTTAATTCCATAGAACTGTAACAAGTGTTGGCGTACTTGTCTTAATGAAACACCTCTGAAATACAAGTCCAAGCTTGCTGTAATTGCTTTTGCCGAAACTTTTGATCTTAGACCAATGTTATTACAAAATCTATTTCCACAATCCAGACATCTGTATCTTTGAATCTCACAAGCCTTATTCTTGCGTACCCCATCCTTTCTCATGTTTTGAGAACCACATTTACAGGTAAATTCTAGGTTTGTTTCTATCTCATCTACATCAGAATTTGCTATGATTGTATTACGTAGTTTCTTGGAGAGTCTAACAGATTCTATATGTTTACAGATAACTTTTCTGAATGTATGATCAGGACAATCGCACACCCAATCATTATGTGGTACAAATTCATACTTGACTTCATACCATTGATCAGAAGATTGACTTTTCACTCTGTAATGCCAAGTTGTTATTCGTTTTACTTGGTTTAGTCCAACTATTGTTAATGCTTTGATTCGTCGCATTTCTGTTTGTTGTCTGTTGATTACCATTTCGGTACCTAATACTTAGGTACCTAATTATATAAACGTTTAGGTACCGAAGGTTTATCTATATGAAAAACAAAACAATATTGTGAAATTACAGAAGCAATCGTCTAGGAAAGTCGGTAATGTAGAATATGATAAATGGGTTGTAGTTATTCCACCTGAAAAGATCAAGGAATTAGGATGGAAGGAAGGTGTAGAATTAGATCTTGATTCTAAAAAAAATGAACTCATCTTAAAACCAAAATCTAAGTCATGATGGTTCCTTAGGATCCCATTCCAAAATAGGCGTATCTTTTTTAATTAAACTCTCATAATCGTGCATCTCTTTTTTCATCTCTTGAATGATTTTTTGGTCATTTTTAAAATAAACTCTGCCAAATCTACCGTCATTTAGAACAGCTAAAGCTTCTGGTGGTTTTTCTGATGTATATCCTACAGAACTTTCCTTTGCTATCATCTCTGTAAATGTTATGATTCTAAAAGCGTGTGTGATTAATTCGAACATGTTTTTATTTGGTAAATACACTCTATCAAAAAACGTTTTAACATATGGTGAACCAGATCCGATAGCTAAAAAATCATCACTCTCAACCTCGTTTCCTTTTGAATCTACATAATGTAGTTCAGCTTGAGGATAATTAGGGCGTTTTAATCCTATTAATACTTCTATTGGATCGGTTTCTTGTTCAAAGTTTGAACTTATACCTTTTACTAGATTCTTACAATCATCTATGAATTTTTCTGCTGTATAGATATGAGTTAGATCAATATCGGCAATATCAGGTTTCACGAAATCTTCATCAGGTTTCTTTTCTTCCATCTCTTGTTGTTGTAATTGTGTAGTTTGTAACTCCTTACTGTATAGATATTTTATTGCATCACTTCTTGATAGACCTGTTTTCATTAACTCTGTGACATTTAATATCCTGATATGACTAGCACTCTCTTGTACTTTTTCTGGTAATTTTCTATTAAATTCTCTAAATAGATGTGTATATCCAGCAGCTCCTACCATGAATGGTAGTCCCATTATAGGAGTAAGAATTTTTGATTGATAGGAGGATTCACCAGAATCGATATCCATTACTTTTGTATCAGATACAAGACATACTCCTTCTAAACATTTGAAACCAATGATTAATGTCATTCTTTGATCTTTTCTGTTTCGGTACCTAATAAAATGATCTTTTGAATTAAAACACCCGCTAGTTAACACGAAGAACAAACACCCGTAAAATTAACAGAAGTTCAGGATCCGAATAGATATTACTTGTAATAATGGAATATACTGACAATGCCAATTTTGGATGCCATACTAATATGGGCACATCTTGTCTCTGCTTCCATATGGGTAGGAGGCTCAATTTTCATCGGAATTGTTTTGGCACCACTATTGAAGACAATCTCAGAATCGGTAGAAGAAAGAGTAGCAATAATGATTCGGGTTGGAAGAAAATTCAACAAGATTGCAATTCCATCCTTGGCAATTTTGATTGTTACTGGACTTTACAACTCATCTAACATTCTAAGCAAACCAGAATTTTTGTTTTCTACAAATTATGGAATAATACTTGTGATAAAGATAATTCTTGTAATTTCTTTACTTGTGATGTTTGCTATTCATGTTAGGATAATTCGAACTGAAATTGAGAAAAAGATCGAATCAAAAGACATGTTGCCAGAAATAGTTCAAAAACTCCGTTCAAAAATAATTTCTCTAGGAAGAGTTATGGTTTTTGTTTCAGTAGCTATATTACTTATGGCAGCACTACTGCATTCCGGCATCTGAGTTTCCTTTTATTCTAACTTCAAAACCGTCATTTAACTTTCCTATCCCATACTTGCAGTTTGTAATTTTTGAAGTGACAAAGAGGTTTGTCTCTAGATGTTTTGTAATTTTGTTTACTCTAAAGACCGAGGTCTCACTAGTCAAAGCCAAAGGAATCACAAGCATGTCTGAAAGAAAATAGTCCACTCCTAAATCTGACTCTAAAAACCTAGTTGCTACAATATGCCCAACTCCTTTCATGTCTTTGTTATATATCGCATCAGAACCAATAATCGAGCTATCATCATGTGCAAAAGCTAGGAATGAACATCCTTTGTCCAATGCAGATTCTTCTTTTATTTCGTAATCACAAGACAGACCATTATTTTCAAGAATTTTTTTGGCCTCATTTACTTCATTTTCAATTGATTCTTTTGAGATCATAGAATATGAACAAAGAAGCTTTACTTTTTTTGTAGTTCTTTTTAGTAGAGAAATAGATTTGATTTTTTCATAAGGTAATACTTGTACATCTACAAGTCCATCACCTCTTGGATAATATCCTCGTTTTTTAATATTAATAGAAAAATTAATTCCTATTCTGGAATATGCTTCTTTTAAAACAAATTTGGTATAGTTACTTGTTGGACTCCACATAACATCAGTTCCGCCACTTATTGACAATTTCAAATTTTTTTTCGAAATAGATACTGCAGGAATTAAAACCTGTAAAATTAATGGGATACTTCCAGCAGTTCCAACATTTTCATCTAAAGTGGCATCATTAATCTTGGAAGGAAAAAATCTAAGCGTGGTTGATCCTACATGAAGTCCATCTACTTTGGCATTACAAATTTTTGCAAGAATTTTAATTCCAGTAAGATGTTGTGGTCTTAAACCGGCAACGTTTCTGCCTTTACGTATGTTTTCAATTTCTACTGGTATTCCAGTAATTGATGAAAGTGTTACCGCAGTTCGAATTATCTGTCCTCCACCTTCACCGAATGACCCATCTATTTTTAGTAGTTCCATAAACAATTGAATCGCTTAGCCGTATAAGTAATGATAGTTTTTTAAAGAATTAAAATCAATTTTTATTATGATTGGTCTTTTAATTGGCAGGTTCCAACCTTTTCACAAAGGACATCTTGCAGCAGTAAATTTTGGACTTTCTCAAGTAGAGAATCTTTGGATAGGTATAGGCAGCTCAAATAAAAACAACGAAAAAAGAAATCCATTTTCTGCTGATGAAAGAAAGGAAATGATATTGTCTTCTTTAGATAAATCCACCTTAAACAGAGTTCAGATATTTTACATTCCAGACGTTAACGATCATACAAAATGGACATATCATGTTGATTCTATTGTACCAAAATATGATGTGGTATTCTCAAATGATGATTTTACAATAACATTGTATCAAAAACATGGAATCAAGGTTATCCCAGTACCTCTATTACAAAGGGAAATGATCTCTGGAACTAACATTCGTGAAATGATAGCAATGGGGAAAAACTGGATGGAACTTGTACCAGAAGGAACTAAAAATGTACTATTGAAAATAGACGCAGAAAGAAGACTCTCAAAAATTCTGTAATTATAAATAGCGGTTCCTAATCGTTAAGATTGGAGAATTTATTTGGAATATTTGGTTATGTTGCCGGGGCCAACAAACGTTCCCGAAAGAGTTACCCGTGCAATGTTTACTCCTACAATAAATCACA
>JACQCT010000002.1 GCA_016201435.1 Nitrososphaerota archaeon
CATCTTTCTTAAGCAATGACAGAGAAAGCTCATTGCTTATTCCGTCATTATTTTCGATGTATTAGCTCAGTTTTTGCCTCTATTAACCCTTTCCAATTTATTGAAAAAAATAGCATGATTTTTTAAATTTGTATAATATTTGAAATACAGATGAACCATTTCAAGTTAATTTTTTGTAATATTTAGATCTGAACATACTTAAATGACTTTTTTATTATCCTAAACTATGAGTAATGATTTACGATTAAAAAAATTAAGAGGTTCTGGTGGGTACATTATGGCATCTGTAACAGATGATCAGCAGAGAAAAGGAAACCTTGGCGGTCCAGATCTATTTTTGGCTCCAGTAGGTAGAATAGATGTAGATAAGATTTCAAAATATTTTTGCAACACGTGTGAAAAGGATTATGAGGGTAGTCCAAAGATCGATTATGAAACGCCAAATGAAATGGTAGCAGACAACTTGGTCCTTTTGGAGAAAGGTCAGTATATTTGCACAACTTGTGGTTCTGTCCTTTCAGAGTACAGAAACTTTAGCAAGCCAAACGAGAGTGCGGAGGTGGGATTAGCAAAACAACAATCGTTTACAAGTCAAAATATAGTTGAACCTTCTATTCCTAGTTATGCACCACAACAGACAAGTTATCAATCAGAACTTGTTTCATCAGGAGTTACAACTTTTAATTCTATAACTGGAATATCTGTTTACGATTCAGAAGCACGAAAAATTGGCGTTGTAAAACAAGTTGGAATTCAAATGGGACAAGCTGGAGTTGTTCTTATAGTTACAAAAAATGATGGAAGTGATGTAGCAATAACTTGGGATGAAATAAAAAAAATTGGTGAAATTGTATTATTAGGTAGAATAGAATCAGTAACTTCTACAAAATGTGATGGATGTGGTTATGTAAATAGCCCTGATTCAAAATTCTGTGAAAGTTGCGGTAAAAAGACAAAGTAGGATGTAACACAATGTTAAGTAAGATTTATCTTACTAACTTTAAGAATGAAATATGGTTGAAAAAGCATTCTGGAACTAAAGCGATTGTAAAGGACATAATAATAGTTGCAATAGGTATTGCAATAATATGGATCGGTTTACGCATAACATTTGGAACAGAAAATCCATTTTATGTGGTTTCAAGTGGTAGTATGATACCCAATCTCAATGTTTTTGATGTCATTGTTGTACAAGGTAATGTCCCCTTCGATCATATCAAAGTAGGCGACATTATAGTTTTCAATAGACCAAGTGGTCATGACAGGGTAATTGTACATAGAGTAGCTGAGATTCTACAGAAGGATCCTTTTGTCATTAGAACAAAGGGAGATGCCAATCCAGGCTCAATTCCAGGAACAGATTTCCCAATAACCAAACAAGATTACATAGGTAAGGTAGAATATGTAATACCACAAATAGGATATGTTACAAGAATACTTACTCCTCCCATAAATTACATCATAATTGCAGTAATTATTGGAATAATGCTTGTCAAACAATTTGGAAAAAAATCTGAATCAGGAATTCTATCTGATAAACCTCTTGGTGAGGAACCTAAAATGTCTCCTACTGAAGATTTCAAAATGCCTGATCCTATAACTTCAAATGAATTTGATAAAATTCCTGATAATGAATATACAAATACTAGTACGGAAAATAAAGATTTAAAAAAATAATCAATTTTGTAAATTATTATTAAATTTAGTTCTGGGTTTTACTTAATTTGAATACTCGCTCAAAATAATCTGCTTGTTCTGGAGTAAGACTATCATCATCTTTTACACTAGCAAGATTTTTTGCAAGCTTTTTCTTATATTCAAGTTGCATTAGACGTGCAATGTTAATTCGCTGCGCTTGTGGAGATCCTGCCCCATGCATTGATTCTGTTAGATATCCTACAGCATTTCTTCCCATAGTCATGTTTTCGATCAATCTAAGAATTCTCATTCTGTTTTCAACATCTACTCCTTTTCTTCCTTTCAAATATTTTCTAAGTATTGGTCCTGTTTCTGGATTTCTAAAGTCCTTTTCTGATGGGAGTGTTACCATAAGACCCCCAGCAATATCCTGAGCTAATCTACCTATTTCATATGGAAATCTTGTAACGTTATGTTTACACACGTTAGCAAGCATATCATCATTTAACCACGCTCCAGATTTCGTTTTATGAGCTTGATATGAGGAAGCAATTCCTGCAGCATATATGCTCTCATTTAGATGAGTCATTTCCACAAGCTTGTCTTTTATGTGAGATACACTTGGAATTCCATTATAGTCTGCAATAGCTGCAGCAGCACCAATTAATACATCTCCAAGACCCGTTTTACAAACATAGCTTCTTCTATGATAACAAGTAAATCTTTCAACAAGCATTGAAGCATATTCAAATTCACCGTTCATGAATACATGTTCCCACGGAATGAAAACATTATCAAAAATTATCATAGCCTCCTGCCCGGAAAACTTTGCATTTCCAGAATCAATATCTCCTTCTTCCATACTTCTTGTGTCGCACGATTGACGACCATAAATATAGGTTATTCCAGGAGCATCTGCTTTTACAGCTCCTACTATTGCAAAGTCTTTATCATTTTCTTGTAATCTCATCGTTGGCATGACAATTATCCAGTGAGAGTTAATGCAACCTGTTTGGTGAGCTTTTGCTCCTTTTACTAAAACTCCTTTGTCGTTTTTTTCTACTATATGTAAGTACATGTCAGGATCTTCCTGTTCATGCGGAGCTTTACTTCTATCTCCTTTTGGATCAGTCATAGCACCGCCGATTACAAGATTTTCGTTTTGTACTATTTTGATAAAATCAATTAATCGTTTATGATAATTTGTTTTATATTTTTCATCTATTTCATAAGTAACAGAGTAAAGCGAGTTTAATGCATCCATACCAACACATCTCTGGAAGCATGTTCCAGTATTTTGTCCGAGTTTCCTTTGCATCTTATTTTGATTGACAAGATCTTCTGGGCTTTGCACAATATGCAAAAATCTATTAATTTTTTGTCCTGTTAACGATGATTTGGCAGTAGCAAGTTCTTCCTCTCTTACTGCTAAATCATAAGTTTCAGCAACTGCGTTAATAGAAGGCCTAATTATTGGATGATCTACGGGTTCTTTGACTAATTCTCCAAAAAGATAGACCTTGAGATTTCTTCCCCTTAGACTGTTAATATACTCAGCACCAGTCCTTATTGGCATACAGCTATTCTCTCTCAAAGCAATATAAATATTCTAAACAAGTTTTATTCAACAGTAAGAAAACACTTGGTATTAGACAAGACCAATTCGTACATCTACTACCTTACAACCTTTACCCTTTTCAAAAACTAAAACTGGATTCATGTCAAGTTCTTTTATTTCTTTAAAGTCACTAACAAGTTGTGATATTCTTTGTAAACACTCTGATAATTTTTTGGTGTCGGATGGTTTCTCACCACGAACACCTTGCAATAGTTTGTTTGTTTTTATAGAAGAGATCATTTCATCTGCTTCTGAATCAGTAATTGGAGCAAGTCTGAATGTAACATCTTTTAGAACTTCAACATAGATTCCCCCCATACCAAACATTACGACAGGTCCGAATCCTAGTTCAAGTTTTGAACCAATGATTGTTTCTTTTCCTCCCTTTACCATTTCTTGTATCAAAACACCTTTGATGATAGCTTTTTTGTTGTATTTTTTTGCATTCTTAATTATTTCTTTGAAAGCAGTTCTTACTTCCTGTGAATTTTTTAATCCTACTTTCACTCCGCCTGCGTCTGATTTGTGGATGATTTGTGGAGACACTATTTTCATTACAACTGGATATCCAATTTTCTTTGCAGCTTGTATTGCTTCTTTGTCTTTTTTAGCTAGAATACTTTTAGGTATTGGGAAACCATATGCACGTAAAACTTCTTGTCCTTCTTCTTCAAGAAGATTTGTCCTCCCTTCTTCTTTTACTCTTGCAAATACTTTTTCAACTTTCTTTTTGTTGACTGCGAATTTGTGTATTTTTCCTTCTGGTGTATTTGACCATTCTGTAAACCTCAGCATTGCCTTTAGAGACTTTATTGCAGTTTCTGCATATCTATAATGAGGTACTCCTCCTTCTGCAAGAATTTCTTTGTTTTTTATTCCTTCATCCAAGCCCATAAGGCTTGAAAGTATTGTTTTGTTGTATTTTTTAGAAACCCCGACAATAACTTCAGCAAGCTTGTTGTAGTCTAAAGTTGCAGAAGGTGTGCACATTGCGATAACTGAACCTACATTTGGGTGTGCAAGAACTTCATTTAGTACATTATCAAATCTATTAAAATCCGCATCACCTACAATATCAACTGGGTTTCTCGAAGAACCCCATGGTGGAATAACTGCATTTATTTTCGATCGTATCTCTTCAATGGTCGCCATTTTTATTCCAAGTTTAGAACAAGCATCTGTAGAAATTATTGCTGGTCCTCCAGCATTAGAAACTATAACCAAATCTCCTTTTGTTGGAAGAGGTTGTTTTGAAAAAGCAGTAGCATAATCAAACAATTCTTCCATTGTATCCACCCTTATGGCTCCTGATTGTTTTAACAATGCATCATAAATTTCGTCGGAACCCATCAATGCACCAGTATGTGACATTGCAGCCTTTGCACCCTCAGGACTACGACCAGATTTTAAAACAACGACTGGTTTTTTTACAGAATTAAGACGCGTTATCTGTTTACATATTTTCAAGAATTCTTGACCATTTCCCAAGTCTTCAAGGTACATTACTATTACTTTGGTTTGTTCGTGCTCTGCTAGCATCTTAAGTATGTCAACTTCATTGAGATCTACTTTGTTTCCCATACTAATTACTGCAGAAAATCCAATTCCCTGTGCGCTTGCATCCTCTACTAATGCAGCGCATATTGCACCGCTTTGTGAGACAAGTGCGATTTCTCCTGATTTTGGAGTAACTTTAAGGAAAGTAGAATTCATCATTGTTTGAGGAGCAAGATTCATCACTCCAAGGCAATTTGGACCAATAATTCGTAAATTGTATTGTTTTGCAATTTCTCCTAATCTTCTTTCAAGTGCTGCACCTTCCTCATTTACTTCTTTAAAACCAGCAGTGATTATGATAACACCTTTCAATTTCTTTTTACCGCATTCTTCAAGCACAGATGGTACTACATCATTTCTTGTTATAACTACCGCAAGATCAATTTCTTCTGGAACATCCAAAACACTTTTGTATGCTTTTTTATCAAAAACTGTTTCTCTAGTTGGACTAATAGGAAAAATTTTACCTGTGTATCCTTTCAATATGTTAGATGTAATGGCACGACCAACGCTGCCTTCTTTATCAGATGCACCTACTATTGCAATAGATTTTGGAGAAAGGAAAACAGAATCAGTCATTTTTAATAAATTGGGATCAAGTTGATTTGTATAATAAGTTATCCGTATTACAGAAGATAAATTGTCTAACTATTACTCAGCTTCCAAGCATCTTTCCTGCAAGATTTTCGTTTCTTGGAATCCATGTTATCTTAAGATTTGTGTATTTTCCTATCAAGTTCCAGGCTTCCATTGCCAAAGTTCGGAGTTGGTCATTATTAATTGCGTATTCGTGATTTAGTTGTGCTACAGTATTTTTAGAGTCGCTGTAAATGTTTATCTCATTATTATTATCTAGAAATTTTTTTAAAACCATGATTATTGCCATGTATTCTGCCTGATTATTTGTTATGTTTGGCTCTTTTTTGTAAAACGATTCTCCTGTCTCTTTTACAAAGAATCCAAAACCAGAATTTGGTCCGCCAGAACCATCCACATAGATGTTAAGTGACATTTTTGTATAACCTTATTAGTTTTGCACTCAAATTTACAATTATCTAATCTACTGTAATGTTATCTTAAGAAATATCAGGATACCAGCAAATTCTGCAACATGAACTGCAAGTAAGTAAGGTAAAAGAGCAGCGGCATAAAGTTCCATCATTGAAAAATAAGCATATACGCCTATTACATTATGCAAAAATAACAATCCAGCAAAAAATATCATTCCAAGTGGAAGCTGCGCCTTTGTTCTTGAATAGATTTTTATAAAAACTCCAACTAATATCCCCAGTACAACTAGATTAGCTCCTGATACGATAGTACTTGCAGTCATTATTGGTTCCATTTAAAAAAATTTAACCTCTCTTAGCATATTTACTTTGTTCCAATTTAGTTACAATTTCATCAAACGTTTCTAAATTAACCTCTAAAAATGTAGAAATGAAAAAAGTAGCTCCGTATTTTTCTCCAACTCGAGTTATGAGATTATTTTTCTCAAGAACGTTAACATGATGCTGAATTGCCTTGTAATCTAATCCCAGTTCCTTAGCAAGCTGATTTGCATTAAGCGGTGTCTTTCTAATAACAGATATCAATCGAATTCTGTTTAAACCGCCTTTTGAACCCGTAAATACAAACCAGAGCAGACGTTTAGCATATGGATCACCAGCCATTTGTTAATCAGCTTCGTGTACCGTTGGATAATTAAAAGGTGTTATGGAAAATCAGTTGATAATTGCAGTCTGAATTCAAACCATTTCTTTACATAATAAAATATGTAATAAGGAAAAAATGAGAGAAAATTTTGAATTATTTATTTCAAGAACTTGATAACTGATAAATTGAACAAAGTATTAGAGAATTTCATGTTTGATTACGCTTATCCTCTATACAGACCGCCGTCGGAGGCAAAATCCCTAATATTTCAAGTAACTTTAGGATGTTCGTTTAACGTCTGTTCTTACTGTAACATGTATCGTACAAAAGAATATGTCGAAAGATCTTGGGATGAGATCAAAATGGAAATTGATTTAGCGTCAAAACACATGAAGGATACAAATAGAATTTTTCTGGCAGATGGGGATGCGTTAAATCTTCCAACAGATAGGATGATTCAGATACTTGATTACATAAATCAAAAATTTCCAAAACTAGAACGAATATCTTGTTATGCAATGCCAAAGAACATACTTGAAAAATCTCCTGAAGATTTGAAAAAAATTCACGATGCTGGCCTTACAATGTTCTACATCGGTATAGAAACTGGTTCTGATAAAATTCTAAAAAAGATAACAAAGGGCGCTACGGCTCAGACAATAATCACGGCTTGTCAAAAGGCAAAGGATACAGGATATGCAATCTCTTGCATGATAATACTTGGTCTTGGCGGAAAAACTTACACTAAAGAGCACATAGATGAGACAGCCAAAGTGCTCAGCATCACTGCGCCAGACTATGTCGGAGCTCTTACCTTACATCTTGAAGACGGAATACGTGATGAGTTTTTGACTAAATTCAAAGAACCTTTTGAGATGATTGATGATACTGATGCGTTGATTGAGCTTGAAAACCTTGTAAGTAAGATGGACCCCAAAAGTCCGGTAGTTTTTAGAGCAAATCATGGCTCAAACGCGTATCCCATTGGTGGAACTTTTCCTGAGGACAAAGAGAAAATACTAGAAAAAATTTCATATCTCAAAGAACACCCAGAACTTTGTAGACCAATAGGATTTAGAGGCTTTTAGTACTATCATTTAAAAAATTAACTAGATTTTCGACTTGAGTTTATTTTGTAGGTTCCATTCTGTTAAAACCATGATGGAGTTTAAAGAAGACCTTGAAAATACAGAATCTAGTAAATGATCAAAAGAAATTTTTCACTTTATCTCGTTTCATATTCCACAGATGTCAGAAACACCCCAGAAATCAGATACTTGCTGTGCGTTGTATCCATAGTCGTGGATCATTTTCTTTGCAATGCCCTCGTTGACATAGTAGTGCCAACATTGGCAGCAACAAGGTCCTTCTCCTGAAATTTTCATGGCCTGATTGTACACTAGCTGCTCAGATGTGTTAAGCGTGGTTCTGCTGTTATAGTCAATCCACTTCTTTGCAACATCTACCGAAGTCTTGTAGGGGTTGAATGGTATGTCCGGTATGTCCGAATACTGCTTGAGCTTTTCAAGGTGCTCGTGATATTCTGTAGTATTCTTGAGGACTCCGCAGCACTGGCCACTCAAATATTTTCCGCTTATGCCGTCAAGATGTACACTTGGTCCTGTACAACTTCCACCTATGTTTGGAGAAGATGTAAGCAGGCCGTTCACATCAGGGCTACACAAAATTATCTGGCTGTCAAGATCAAC
Source organism: Nitrososphaerota archaeon (assembly GCA_016201435.1). Taxonomy (GTDB): domain Archaea; phylum Thermoproteota; class Nitrososphaeria; order Nitrososphaerales; family Nitrosopumilaceae; genus TA-20. The sequence continues at coordinate 8,179 of JACQCT010000002.1, forward strand.
AAGCTCAGGATCTACTGACTTGGTCATGTTCTTGCTTTGAACTAGAAAGATATTCTTACCTGTTTGTGTTGGAATTGAGTTGTAAATTCCAAGCAGTTGACTGTTTGCAGGATGAAGAGATGCAGATTCTGAAACAAAAGGACCATGATAAGCTATGAAAATAATAAACACTATTGCAACAACAGATAATCCTCCCGTCACCAGATACTTTACCGGTATTTCCATTTTCATATCTTACACCTACCCGGTTCCATCAGACCTTTGGAAATGAAATAGGTGGATACAACAAGAATGCCGATACTTGGCAAGCTGATCTCTAATCCCTTCAGGGGAAATATGGCAAGTCCACCCGCTACCCCAAAAATAGATGCCAGTGTAGTAGAACAGGCAGAACATGCGGAAGAAAATGCACCGCCAATAATTCCTCCAAAACCTGCAAGGTTTTTCTTACCGCCAAAGGATCTTGTGGTGCGCAGCTGATAAATTATCATGGAGATTGTTATCCCAGAAAGCATTGAAACAACTATGATGGACGAAAACAGTGGCACCGGCAGCATATAGTATGTTTGAAGCACCATTTGTTGTCACATCAAGGAGTAATTTTGGAGAAGCCTTAAGACCAATTATAGTAACGAAAGTTGAAAAGTTGTTTGCCAGTATGAAAATGAAAAACATGAAAAAGGAAATCAGGACAGATGATATCACATATGCCGGATTTCTGAAAACGATCTGGAGTGCATTTTTCATCACTGATACGTTCATCGTTTAACCCAACTGCTTGTCTATGACTTGCTTGAACACATCATAGGGCTGTGCTCCAACAATGGGGATGTATCCTTTCTGGCTATCTCCTATGAAACTAGTCGGAGTCCCACTAACACCAACATTTTGTGCAAACGACGTTAATTGCTGCACCCGAGATTCGTATTTTTTACTGTCAAGACAAGAGTTGAACTTTTGTGCATCAAGTCCTGTTATGCCTGCTGCAAGCGCCTTGACTTTGTCCGGAGTTCCCCAACCACTGTTTTCTCTTCCCTGATTTGAATAAATTTGATCGTGATACTCGTAGTATTTTCCTTGCTCGTCTGCACACCACGATCCTTGCCCTAATGTAAGCGAATCAGGACCGACAAATAAAACTCCCTCAAAATAAAATTTGATTTTTCCAGTGTTAACATAGTTTTGCATTATTTGAGGTTCTGTTTCCTGGAAGAATCTCTCGCAGTATGGGCACTGATAGTCGCCAAACTCCACAATGTTGAGCTGAGCCGAGTCTGACCCTCTTGATGGAGTAAACGACGGTATGGTAAATTTCACAGTTTGTTGCGCCGGTTGTGGTTGTTGTTGAGGTTGAATCACAACACTGGATTCTTTTGCAGCTCCTGTGAAATTGCTGGGAGGAAATGCACCGCCAATAAAATATCCAATGACAAGAAACACAGCAAAAAGGAGAATCGTTCCTTTTGTGATATCAATAGTTAGTTTGCGTGGCTTTTCTGAAATATTTTTTCACCTAATACGAGACTGATTATTTATGTCATTTATAGGTTAAACTCGCTGCCAAGAAGAAAAAATTTTACAATTGTAAACTATCAAATTAATATATCATGATTTTTCGGAAAGCTAATAGTTCTATCATTTTATTGAACATGATTCTTGGGAAGACTTTCGTATAGCTCGTGCCATTATGTATGGAGTTGCTAACAGTGCTGGAATGGATATGGCCATGAAGATGCTCTGAAGTTGTAGTCCATACGTTGTGAGAAATATTGTGGTTGCAGTTGTAGTGGCGGTGATCCCCATGTTAGTGAGCAAAAAGAATACGGTACCAGCGCATGTCGGACATCCAACAAAGCATCCTGTAGCTGCACCGAAAATTCCAAGCCCTTTGCTTTTTTTCGCGATTGAAAATGCCTTTGTCATCATTGTAAAGTTCAGACCAACCAAGAAGGAGACTATTACCCAGAGCACCAGATTGAGTGGAATCAATTGAAAGCCCAAATGCTCTGTGAAGGTGGCCAGAATCATGGGCATCTGCCCTGGAATGCCACAGCAGGGAGATAGCTCTGCCAAAGGCACTGGAAGGCCGTAATCCGTAAAGTTCAGCTCTGGTTTGTAGAGTATTATGCCTGAGCCAAACGCAAAGAACAGACCGTATCCAATCGCAGTGATGATAAAGATCCGCTTTGATTTCCTGCTGTTAATAACACTTGAAATTATGGAGGAAGTAGAATTATCAGCATCTCTTATCTTTGTCTTGTAGAATCGGTGCAAGCCCCATCCAATCGAATCAAAAGACAGGAACATGATTACATATGCCACTATCGCAAGTCTTTGTAATGCTGGCATGGCAGCTGGTGTGATCATGAGCGAATGATTATTTTCCAGTAAGCCAAAAACGAGACCAACATTGCAACAAATCCAACAATAATAAGCACTTTATGAGAACGCAAAACGGTCTTCTGCTTTTCCAATGGCACAAAACTTAACACATTGATATTAAATTGTATCCTCCACAATCATCCGTGATATTTTAATTCAGATCTTTACAATTGTAAAAATTAATTTTTCTTCTTGGCAAATTTGTTGCTAAACCACATTGCTCCGCCCATGGCAGCGCATATGACAGGGCATAATCCTAGTGTCAGAAATGTTGGTGCTACTGCTGCAATAGCAGGATTATGAGTTGCAAACGCAAAGTAGAAGACTGCTGCTGTTCCAGCACCAACGCCTGAGATAATTGCTATTTTCTTTTTTGTCATTTTTCCCGTGCCGCAGGACATCATGACCCACAATATTTTTCTCCCGTTAATAATACTTGTGAAGATTTGCAATATATGTAAAATGAAATTATTTATGCATCAGTTGCAGCAGGTCTCAGAAATTGTTCCGGCTTGTAAGCGAGTCAATTCTTCCCTTGTACTTTTCCTTGTATAACGACTTGCATGATGTGCAGCAGAAAAATCTTTCAAGATTTGCGAATTTTAGCATGTGAGGCTTGTCGTGTACGGGGCCCTTGCAATAGTCACATACCATCTTCAGTATTGTATCCTTGCTGATCTTGATGTTGTGGTGCTTGATTGTGTTGAGCCTTATCTGGTCCAGCTTTTCGCTCGCCTTGTTTTCGATCATGCCTAGATCTATGACAGGCATTACAGCCTTGATCAGGCCCATGTTAACCAGCTTTTCATATCGCTGCTTGACAGTAGGAGTGCTTACGCTTATCTCCCTTGAAATCTGCCTGAAGGATTTTCTCCCGTCCTTGAGGAGAGACTCTAGCACAGCAATATCGGTATCATCTAATCTAAACGGCATGACAGAGATTACGTCTCATGGATGTATATCTTATACACTTTACAATTGTAAAGTCCCATAGTTAAGTAAATGTCAGTGGTATATGATATCGTATGACTGTAGATGTAGCCAAACAAGAAGAAAAGACCAAACGTACCGTGATAAAAATAGGTGGAATGCATTGCGCAGGATGTGTCAGCTCCATCCAAAAATCTGTTTCAGATGTACCAGGAGTAAACAAGGTTGAAGTCAATCTGGCTACAGAAAAGGCTACACTAGAATTTGATCAGACCAAAGTAAAACTAGATTCAATTGAAAAAGCAATTGAAGAGATAGGCTACAAGGTAGTCTATGAGAAATTAACTCTCAAGCTTGGTGGAGTTTCTGATTCCACTGACGCGGAAAGACTTGAACAAAAACTGCATCAACTAGACGGCATCAAGTCAGCATCTGTCAACTACGGAAGCTCGCAAGTTAACATAGAGTACAACTCTGCACTGCTGTCACTTGCTGATATCAGAAGGAAGATCACAGAGCTTGGATATGAAATATTGAGTGAGGATCTTGGAGTATCAACTCAGGACGTAGAGGCAAGAAAGCTCAAGCATTTGTTCATAATCGGAGTTGTTTTCACAATTCCAGTCATGTTGTTCAGTTATCCAGAAGTTTTCAAATTTTTGCCTGCAGCTGGAACAAACATTGCAGCATATGTGATGTTTGCGTTTGCATCAGTAGTTCAGTTTGTGACCGGAAGCAGGTTCTATACAGGTGCATTTCGAATCGCAAGAATGAGATCTGCAAACATGGACACACTTGTGGTGCTTGGCACAACTACAGCCTACATCTTTAGTGCATTTAACACGTTTCCAGTTCCTGACTGGCACAGTATGTATTATGATGCTGCTGCAGTAGTAATCACATTCATAATTCTGGGGAAATACATGGAGCTGAAAACCAAAGGCAAGACCAGCTCTATAATTAGGAAGATGCTTGAGCTCCAGCCCAAGACTGCAAGAATCCGAAAGGAGAATGGTGAAGAAACAGAGATAGCAATAGAACTCATACAGCCAGGAGACATTCTAGTGGTGAGACCTGGTGAAAAAATTCCTGTAGATTCTTCCGTAGTTCTAGGAACATCTGCAGTAGATGAATCCATGATAACTGGCGAGTCTATCCCTACCACAAAAAAAGTAGGTGACAGTGTGGTCGGGGGTACGATTAACCAAGAGGGCATGATTCTCGTGAAGGCAACCAAGGTCGGTTCAGATTCATTCCTTTCGCAAGTAGTAAAGCTCGTGGAAGAAGCAATGGGAAGAAAACCAATTCTTCAAAAATTGGTGGACAAGGTTGCAGGATATTTTGCATATGCTGTCATGATTGTTGCTCTATCCACTTTCCTGATCTGGTATTTTGTAGTAGCACATGGAGTTGCAGGAGCTGCAATAATTCCGGCAGTTGCTGTGCTTGTAGTTGCATGTCCATGCGCACTTGGTCTCGCAACTCCGACTGCAATCATGGTAGGGATGAGCAAAGGCGCATCAAATGGTGTGATATTTAGAGGCGGAGAAGCGATGGAACTGCTAAACAAAATCTCGGTGGCAATCTTTGACAAGACAGGAACGCTAACGGAAGGAAAACCACAGGTGACAGATGTAATTGAAATAACAAAATTAACTACTGTAGTTTCTTCCATTGATTCTGACAAAAATAATATTGCAACACTATTACTTGCCGCTATTGCAGAGAAAGGCTCTGAACATCCTCTGGCAAAAGCAATTGTTGCACATGCAAAAAATCAGGGAATGAAAATAGATGATGCATCATACTTTGAAGCGATTCCAGGACTTGGTGTGATATCTACCTACAACAATTTGAGTTTGAAGGTGGGCAGTCCGGCATTCATGCAAAATCAAAACATAGACACTTCGCATTCAAATCAAGTGATTGAGAATCTTCAAGAAGAAGGTAAAACTGCAGTGATAGTCTCAGCAGACAATGTGATTCTTGGAATTATAGGATTACTTGATACACCAAAGCATGGAGCAAAAGAGGCTGTCTCTATTTTGAAATCCATGAATATAGAATCTGTAATGCTTACAGGAGACAATGAAAAGACTGCAAGTAAAATAGCTGCGATGGTTGGCATAGAAAGAATATTCGCAAATGTTTTACCCTCTGGGAAAGTTGACGTTGTAAGAAAGATCCAAACCGAATACAAGAAAGTTGCTATGATTGGGGATGGAATCAACGATGCCCCCGCTCTTACTGCGGCTGACGTCGGAATTGCAATCGGATCAGGTACAGACATTGCAATAGAAGCCGGTAAAGTGATTCTTGTCAGAGATGACATTAGAGATGTTGTTACTGCAATTGAGATTGCAAAGAAGACTGTAGGAAAGATAAAGCAGAATCTGACTTATGCTTTCATGTATAATGCGATCCTAATTCCAATAGCGGCTATAGGATTACTTTATCCAGCACTTGCAGGAATCGCAATGGCTGCAAGCTCTGTCTCTGTTACAATGAGTTCACTAGCAATGAAAAGATGGACACCAAAGAGAAAGAAGAATTAATTATTATTTGGAATGAATTTGGAAAAATCTCTTTATACTATTTTGTAAAATGAAACGTAGGTCCGATTCGCCTATGGATATATCTGCCAAAAAATATAGCTGTATTAAGAATCGGGCCTTCTCCCCCTGTTAAAATTTTACATTTGTAAACTTTCATATTAATATATGTCCAGTCAAAAAAGAGATCATGTTTGAGAAACACTGTCAGATCTGTGGAATGGATGTGAAGAAAGAATCAGCAATCAAAAGATTTGGAAAATATTTTTGCAATGAGCAACATGCTGAAGATTTTCTGCAAATGAAAAAAGAAGAAGAGGAAAGGAGAGCAAAAGAACCTAGTCGCGGCGGAGGATGCTGTTAATCAAATCTAGAGTAGAACACATCGTCAATTTTTACAATCATAGTTATGGCAAGACTCGGTGTAGGAGAAAGATGTCAGTACTGTAAGCAAGGAAGCATGGAACTCCATTATTTTACAAAGAGAAATAGCTTGGATAATGATACAAACTCTTCAATCTTTTGGAAATGTGATAATCCAGAATGTAAATGCATTGTGCCTGCAAAAGAAGATGAACTTTAGATTATATTCTGCATCTGTTTTGATTTTACAATTGTAAACTACTAGTAATTAATATGACAATCATCTGAGTATGATTGAAAAGAGGTAAAAAAAAATAAAACAAGACGAGAATCCAAAAAATAAAACAAGATCAAAGAAACCAAAATTGATTGCAATATGTGTGGTAATAGTAATAGCTATTGGAATTGCAGTTTTTATGACATACCAACAACCAAAAGCCTTACCCGGAAACGCCTATGCCAACCCGCCAATGGATGCCATGGGCATGATGCACTTTCATCCAAGTCTCACCCTTGTAGTAGATGGCAAGCCTGCTCCAGTACCTGCACAAATAGGAATAGATCCAACTATGTGGCAAAATCACTCACTTGATTTGTATGGCATGAAAGGAATGGCTCCACTACATACACATGATACTTCTGGTACTATTCATGTAGAATCTTACGCAAACCGATATTACACATTTGGACAGCTGCTTGACATCTGGGGACTAGATCTTAGTGCGTATAAACAAGTAACTGTAACAGTCAATGGTCAGCCAGTTTCAGATTATCAGAATTATGTACTCAATGATGGTGACAAAATAATACTTTCCTTTAACACAAAATAGTCTAAAGTTTTGGAATAGATTTGGAATAAAGCATTAATAAAAAGACGCAGACCTGAAGCCATGCAGGAGCTTACCATTGCAATTGCGGCTTTAGCCGGCCTTGGATCTTTTCTAGCACCGTGCATATTGCCAGTAATACCTGCGTTTATTGCATACATATCTGGAACAACTATTACCGAGCTTCAACGAAACAATGGCACCGTCAATCTTGCCACCAACAGGCTCAATGTTTTAATGAATACGATATTTTTTGTCCTAGGATTTTCTGTCGTGTTTTCAATATTCGGTGTAATCCTAAATAGCGTGCTTTCCAAAACTGCCTCCACGTTAACATCTGATTTGAATCATGTTGGAGGAATAATCATCATAGGCTTTGGCGCATTCATGTTGTTGTCAACCAAGATTCCAAGATTAAATTTTGAGAAAAAAATTTTTCCAAATAGAACCAAGGTCAGCTATCCTCTTTCTTTTGTTTTCGGTCTGGCGTTTGCCACCTGCTGGACTCCATGCATAGGGCCAATTCTTGGAAGCATTCTTACTTTGGCAGCTACTACTCCAAGCCACGCCTTTGTGTTGCTCCTAAGCTATTCGTTTGGACTTGGAATTCCGTTTGTATTGATGGGAGTATTCTTTTCCAGATTTACCAGACTTATCAAGTCCATAAGCAAACATCTCAAGTACTATTCCATTACGATGGGTTCACTCATAGTGTTACTAGGAGTGCTGGTTTTTACCAACCAGCTTGCAGCAATAGCCAGCTTTCCGCTTTTGAACAATCTTCTTTTGAGTTGATTCTATGAGAAATGAAATAAAAACCGCTGCAATAGTTGCTATAGTTATTGTCATCGCATTAGGAGGGATTGGTTATTACTTTACCACACTTGACAAGCCAAAAGAAATTTCCCTGCAAAATCCTGCAAGCGACAACAAGCAAACTTCTAACGCCGCAACCAGTATAGGTACAAAGACAGTACCGCAAGTTGATGAAAGCCAGTATCCTCTTGCACCAGACCTTGTAGGAATATCAGGGTATGTCAACACTACGCCAGAAGATCTCAAGGCAGCTATGAAAGACAAGGTAGTACTCTATGATTTCTGGACGTACAGCTGCATCAACTGCATCAGGACATTCCCGTATCTGAAGGCGTGGAACGAGAAATATTCTGACAAGGGATTGCTAATAGTAGGTGTTCATTCTCCAGAGTTTGAATTTGAAAAAGACATCAACAATGTTAAGATGGCTGTAGCAAAATACGGTCTAAAATATCCTACAGTGCTTGACAATGATCATAGCACATGGGATGCTTTTGGAAATAGATACTGGCCTGCTGAATATCTTACAGATTCTTTAGGTCACATACGACACACGCACTTTGGAGAGGGAGCATATGATGAGACCGAAAAAGTGATACAACAGCTTTTGGACGAGAGAAGCCAGCGCCTTGGACTCAACGTTACAGCAGACCAATCTCTTGTCAACATACAAGAACACCAGTTTGCAAACCAGCAGACTCCGGAGCTTTACTTTGGTTACAATTTTGCCACTGGAAGAGACTTTCTTGGAAATTCTGAGGGATTCAAGCCGGATGGGACAGTAAGCTATTCGCTTCCGTCTAATCTGTCACAAGACCACTTTTATCTGGAAGGCCAGTGGCAGAATCTTCCCGACAGCATGAAGCTTGTATCACAGACAGGCAAGATAGTATTACCATATTTTGCAAAAGACGTTCATATTGTTGCGGCAAACAAGGCAGACCTTCAGATTATGCTTGATGGAAATCCAATCAGTTCCAGTAACGCAGGTGCGGATGTGCAAAACGGAATAATTCACGTGTCAGAAAATAGATTATACAATGTTGTCTCTAGCAGCACTGCGGGTTCACATACGCTCACAATTGCGGCTCAACCAGGCTTTCAGATCTACACGTTTACTTTTGGCTAGGTCAGTAGTGGAACCATACCACGAAAAGAATTCTCTAGGAAATTCACTACTGTTGTTGGGGGGAGTCTGCACTCAAGTATACTTGGCAGGATTCTTATCGAATGCGCCTTTGCAGGACGGGCAGCAGAAATAATAGGTCTGACCGCCGTGGCTTGATGACGGCGTGCTCTTTTCGTCTACTTCCATTTTACATACTGGGTCTCTAGCCATTTTCAAACTCGTATAGTTCTGGAGATATTTAACTAGAGTATTTTACAATTGTAAATATCTCAATTAAAATATGACAAGAAACCATTATAGCTAGTTGTCATTTAATAAAACCTTGATAGTGACAGCAATCGCATTAGCTGCAGTAGTTACGATAGCTGGTCTTTTTTCAAATACGGTATTTGGTCTGGGGTGCTCACCTACATCTATGATGCAGGGTTGGAAGAATCTTTCTACTAATTCTATGATGGAAGGTGGCGGTATGATGTCAAGCATGATGAACCAAGTTCCAAAAGATGTTATAATAAAAATACAATCAAGAGAGCCAGTAATAGTTGGAAAAGAATCTCAAATCAAACTCCTTGTACTGGACAAAAATACTGGTAATCCTCTAACTGACGCTCAGGTAACTGTCGGATTAGAAGAAGGAGCGCCTATGAGTAGTATGAATATGATAGGTGGGATGTTTGATGCAGAAAATCTAGGAGATGGAACGTATCTGGTCAAATTCACAGTTGATTCTCCTGGATATTACACATTGCACACACATGTAATTCCTGCTGGAAAGTCAATGCATTCCATGATGGACAATCACATTGATGTTGGAATAATAGCGAAATAGATGGATCTTGTGAAATCTAACCAATAATTCATAAATCTTCCAACTATCAACAAGTCATATGGAAATAAAATGTGCCGACTGTGGTTGCTTGCCAGAAGAATGTAAACAATCTGATTCACAAAAAGAATGTCCTAATTGTAGTTGGGGTAAATGCTGTTGCTGGAATGCAATCAATTCTAAAATAAAATGAAAACTCTACATCTTTTGATAATTGCAGTAGCTAATCCTATTTCCAAATAGGATTCATGATATGAAAATAAAATATCGCATTGTGATGGCGTTAAACTCTGTATTCCTTAGAATCATTGCACATATAGCAGTAAAAGGAAAATCAAATCAGTAATTTATTCTATTTATTCTTTAGAAAATGTTGCAGAAGCTCACAAAAAGATGCTCAAAGGAAACATCTTTGGCAAGATCTTAATAAAGCTAAATTAAGTGAAGATAATGAAAATTAATTTTTGTCTTTATACAATCTTACCGATTTAGCTATGAGATTCACACAGAACAAATAAACTACAAATGATATCGATTGGGCCAAAGCAGACGACATATACGCTTCATAGTTATTGGTTAAAAGATAATATTGTATAAGCCATCTGCATATAACATAAATTATTTCACCTAATCCTAGTGAAGTAATAATTTTTAGTAGATCTGTTTTGAGCCTAGATTTGTCTAACTTGCCTGATTCTAAGAGATACTTCTTTCTATTGTCAATATAAAAAAAACCTGAAAATGCCGCATAATAAACTGATAAATCAACTGCAAGAGTTGCTGAACTATTTACATATTTTGCTTGAATTGAGAATATTTGTGAGGCTATAGCAGAAATTGTGACAGATGTAAGGAAAGCAAGAAAAATATTCTTGTTTAGCATTAGATATTCTTTGTACTGTTTTTTCATATACTGTATTTTTGTATGTTACAAATAAATCACATCACAAAATCAAAATAAGATTTTTGTATGATGACATAGACTAATTCTTATGGTTAAACTAAGTGATCTGAGAGCCTGTAAACAGTGCCACATGATATATTTTAAAACACCATCAGAAAAATGTGCACACTGTAGCGCTTCAACACAACAAGAAGAAGTAAAATTCGATTAAAACTTCTTTCGTTGTGAATTTTTGATCTTTATTATTTTAGATTTGGCATGATCATAATTTTATGTGTAATTTACTAATTTCGGTCAAGTTTGAATAATTGTCTAGAAATAGTGTTTAACGATCAAATTATAAAAATTATTTTTTCACAGATCTGATTTCATGGAATTTTTTTACAATTAGGATCGAAATTTGAATCTTATAGCATAGTATCATTTTATATTATAATGATCTTACATCGCATTTGAATGATAACAGAAACATTAGAAATAGGAGCGATTTTTGCCTGTTGTGGTCTTCTTACATGGAAAGGAATGAAGAAATACCATTCAAAGATAGAAAGAAGACTTCAAGAAATTGAATCTAGTACTGAACTTAAAGTGACAGAAAGAAGATTCAGAAAATAGATCCCCAGATCTGTTTAGATACCCTATGAATTATTTTCTTCTTTTTCTTTAATATGATGACTATCTACATTTTTCTTCTTTCTTGTTGCAAAAGCATACCAAAAGGAAACAGAGAGTATAGTTACAGCAAGAACAGGTCCTCCCCACTCCGGCAATATGTCTGTCTTAGTAACAGTTCCATACGATTCAAGGGAAGCAACAGCTACGGCAGCACCACTTAGAGCATACGCCATGTATCTAAAACCTTTAGTATTGAATATTCTAGAAAATGCAGAACGAAGAATGATGCTGTCCAAGGTATCAACAGGTATCATTCCCATAGCAAAGAATCCAGCAAGAATCAATGCTGTTTGGATTCCTGCTGTGGCTGATGCAACAGCAGATAAGGCGATTGCAGAAATTTGTGTAGCTGTATCAAAACCTAAACCAAAAACCAAACCAGTGACAAGAGCAGAGCCGAGAGGACCTAGCATTCCAGTTCTATTTAGAACCTTGCTAGCAAGTATAGCTGAGCCACTTCTTCCCCACTTTTTCATTGCATAGATGTTGATGGCTCCGATTGTTCCTAGTGCCACAGCTCCTATTACACCGCCCCAAAATGCAAGATTATCAGTATTTGTAATACTACCAATTATGTATATTATGAAAATCATTTCTGCCAAGACTGATATCATGTGACCAGAACTAAATCCTGCCCCTACTAATCGAGATTTCTTAGTAGCATTATGCAGTCTGACCAGATTATCAATTGCAGTTATATGATCTACGTCAAGACCATGTCTCATTCCAAGTATGAGCATCGTGGGTATTGATAACAAAATGAATGACCAAGCATCTACCACTATGAAAAACCTCCATCAGATGTTCTTGATATTATTACAAAACTTGGTAGTAATACTATTTGCACGCAAATGATGTGAAATCTTTGTATAAAAATATGCTCTTAAAAAACGTAAACTACAAAATTTCTCTCACAAAGTTATACGTAAACTGCAAAAATAATTTTGTATAACAAATTTTTATACAATAATCTCCAAATGTGAAGATATCTTTGTTTAGCAAAATTTCATAGAAATGGTCGATGACATTAGAAAATATTATCTAGTAGAGTCTTGATTACGGACTAATGGATTATCATAATTTTCATGGAAAAAACATTCCTCACATAGAAGTAAACCCAGATATGAAAATAGATGATCTTGTAGAAATTTATGCAAATTCAGGTTATAACGCAAGACAGCTTGGCGAAGCTGCGAAACTGTTCACCAAGATGATTGAAGATAATGCAACAATATGTCTTACTATTGCTGGTGCCATGACCCCAGTTGGATTTGGTGGTCTGTTCAAATCTCTTATTGAAAAAGGATTTGTGGATTGGATAATATCTACAGGTTCTAATTTGTACCATGAAGATCATTTTGCATGGAATCTACCTGTAAAACAAGGGCATTTTGAAGTAGATGATATGATTCTTTATCAAAAAGACATTGTCAGGATAAGAGACGTCTATATCAAGGGGGAGGAAACGCTCAAGAAGCAAGATCTGATTGTACAAAAAATGTTTGAAAATAACTCTATGGAAAAACCATTTACTACAGCAGAATTTGCAAACTGGATGGGTAAATATTCAAAAGAATATTCGAAACATCCAGAGAGAAGCTTTGTTGTTTCTGCGTATGATTATGATGTACCGCTCTACATTTCAACATTAAAAGACTCTTCACTTGCACTTGATCTGGCTCCTCTTAGGCTTGCCAATAAACCATTTGCGTTAGATTTTGTAAGAGAGATAATTGAACAGGCCGCAATTTTGTACAATTCTAAAAAGGCAGGAATTGTTGAGATAGGTGGCGGTGTACCTAAAAATACAGCACAGCAAACCGGTCCATTATTAGACCAGATCTTAGGACTAGGTCATGGAGGACAAAATTACATTATTCAGATTACAGATGCTAGACCAGATACTGGAGGTTTATCTGGTGCAACACTTCAAGAAGGCAAGAGTTGGGGCAAGGTAAAAGATTCTCATGAAGATGTCATCGTAGTTTATGCAGATGCCACCATAGCGTTTCCAGTTCTGTGTTTGTATGCACTAAGTAAGGAAAAATCAAGAAAACCAAAACGATTGTACAAGAAATTAGGACAATATTACGAGGAATTGTCTGAAACTTATTTTAATAAAAAGAGATCAGGTAAGCCATAGCAGTGCTGATTGATGTTATTAAAGAAAGATTATTTTAGAGAAGCAAAACTGCAGCTGCAAAGACTGTAGTCCATCTTCCTCTTGAATCCCCAATTGCACTCTGAGTGATGTTTCTAGTCTTGTATATTTGGCCAGACACTTTCCACTGTTGTCTTTTCTCATCCCAATTCTTGTCTACATCAAATGGTATTCCTAGAGATGAGGCTAACATCTGCGCTGCAATATCTTCAGCATAATCACCAGCTTCTTTTCCTGTTTCTCCAAAAGAGTGATATTCAGATAGATATCCCCATTTTTTCTTGTCACTTGGTTCTGCCAATCCAACTGAAGCTGCCATCAATCTATGCGGTTCATTGGATTGTTCTCGTGCATAGATTACAAATTGCACACTACCTGGACGGATCAGTTTTAACCCCTCAGCACGAGAAATTATTTTTGCTCCCGGTGGAAATATACTTGAAATTAATACCAAATTCGTGTTTGGAATGCCAGCGTCTCGTAATGCATATTCAAAACTTGTAAGCTGGTCTTGATGTACTCCTTTACCACTTGTGAGGAACATTTTTTTTGCAACTAAATCTAGCATAGCATCAGTCAGATTATAGATATATAAAATCTATCTAAATCAAAAATGAAATTTTAAGAAATTTATACTAGATATGAAATTGGAAATGTTGGAGGATCACATACCAGGAAAGATATTTTAATAATAATGGTGAGAGGGTCGTTGCATTTTACCAAGCTTATCAAAGTGATCATGGGACTTGTTTCCTTTTGCATGGGAATGGGTAGTACCATCACCATGGGTGTGAGTATACATAACAGGTTTTTTCATAACAACTTCATCTACGCGAATTAATAGTGACACTACTTCAACAGCCGTTTTAATTATTTGTTCTTTTACCATAAGAGGTTCTATAACATCTTTTGAGTACATCTCTCCAACTTTTCTTTCAATTGCATCTATTCCGTACCATGAGTGAACACTTCCATTGTTGTATTCAGAGTTTTTGTTTCTCAATTGAGTAATTGTGTCAACTAGATCCATTCCAGAATTTCTAGCTAAGGTTAATGGAATTTCTTCAAGAGCTTCAGCAAAATTTTGAATTATGGTTTGTTCTCTTCCTTCAATCAAAAATGATCTTTTTCTAAGCTCATTTGCAATAATTGTTTCAGTGGAACCTCCACCAGCTACTATTAATGGACTGATAAAGAAGTCTTTTAGAACCATAATAGCATCAAGTACTGAACGATGATACTCATCAAGCATTCTTTTAGAATTTGCTCTCAATAAGATAGTGACTGATTTTGGGTTTTTACATCCCTCTACAAATACCATTTTGTCATCGCCTACGAATTTTTCATAAACTTTGTCTGCAAACCCCAGATGTTTTTCAGTTATGTTATCAAGATCATTTGTTATTAGACCACCACTTGCTTTTGATAGCCAATGGAGATCATTTTCTTTTACTCTACGAAGTGATATTATGCCTGCCCTAGACAAATAGTGTTGAGCCAATAGACTGATCCCTTTTTGAGAGATTACAACATTTGTACCAGAATTAATGATCTTTTGAGTTTTTTCCTTGACATCATCATTTTCTTTTGAGATGTATGTTTGCATTTCTTGCGGAGTGTTGATTGTTATTTCTGCATCAGTCTTAGTTCGTTCGTTATCAAGCTCTTCGTTAATCAAAAGAATCTTAGCTTTCTCAATTAATCTTGGCATAGCAGAATTATCTATTGTTTTATCAATAACTACTCCCTTGACTAGTTCAATATCTGATGTATTGCCAGGTTTTTCTTCTATCTTTATGTCATCTGGCTCAACTTTTTTATTTGCAAAATTTGCTATTGTACAAAATGCCTCAGTCACTAATTCCGCGACGGATTTTTTTCCACATAGTATTGAAATAGCCTTTGATCGCAGACACGTTTCAGCTAATCTAATCATCACTTGTTTATTTTTATAATTAGATGATTTCGCAATTGATCTTACAATATCAAGTGACTGTTCTGCTGCTTTTTTGTATCCTGCCTCAATTGTAGAAGGAGACATGCCTAAATCTAATAATTTTTCTGCTTTTTCAAGAAGAGATCCAGCTAAAACAACTACAGATATTGTTCCATCTCCTACTTCATTATCAACAGAATTTGATGCGTCTATCATAGCCTTGGCGGCAGGGTGCTCAACGTCAATTTTGCGTAACATTGTAGAACCACTTTTAGTAAGAGTAACTTCGCCCAAAAGATCAATGTACATTTTTTCAAATCCTCTTGGTCCAAATGAACTTTTGATGAAATCTGCAATCAATTTACCTGCAAGTAGATTGTATCTTCTAACCTCATCTCCTACAGAATATTGTGTACTGTCTCCAAGCAAGTCACCTGTAGAACTCATGCAAGTACACTGGATTTAGTAATTATAAAACTTCTGATCAACAGATATAAAAATTTCAGAAGCAGAAAAATTTTTTATGCAATATCTATTGATGAGTTTGAAATTGTAGGTTCTATTTTATAATTTTTTTTGGTGATACTTCTAAAAATACCAGATATAGATTCTGTTAGAGATATGATTTCAGCAACAGAATCAGCAAGCATTCTCACAATAATACCAGAATCATAAGGCAAAGACGAACAGCTAGCTAATAATGAATCATTTTTGGTTGCTAAATTGATTTTGTCTACAATGTTTTCTATTTGAATAGAATTTCCAATTATGTAAACGGTAGAAAAAATAGCCTTTCCTCCAAATACAGATTCGAGATTTGATTTATCTTTCTGATTCAAACTCATGACATCCGTAAATAGCATCATACCATTTCTACGAGCTGATGTTCGAAGAAAACATAGATCAAAATCAAACTTTTCACCAGACGCAATCCTGCCTGCAGATATAATTTCAGAATAGATCAAAATTGCATTATTTGCAACCTCAAGATTTACTTCCTGATAAAATCTAGATGATTTAAATGGGATGATCTGATGTGGAATAAATTCCAGATAGCTCCCTTCCTGATTATGTATGTTAATGTATTGAGAGGCATAACCACCATCCATCTTGTAAATTTTGGTTGCTGATTGAGTAGTAATTCTTGCTGCAGAATTTGTACCCATGATAACATCAATTTTCTGCTCATCTCCTTGCAAAATACCTCCAGAAGATGACATCATGTAGATGTGAGCAAAATTTGGATAATCTGTATCAGGGTACATCGCTTTTTGAATCAAAAATGGTGCTTTTGATAATAATGATTTAATGTATGTTTTAGATTCTTCATTTACTTGAAGCTCTATCTCTATGGTACCATTCTGACCTGGCATCTTTAATTTCTTGTTTACATAATTCTTGAAAATATCTGGAATTTGTGAATTCATCTGATTCGATCCTTTTTGACAATTGGTTTTTTGTCAAACAGGACTGATTTAATTATGTTTTCAGCAACATGTTTTATACCTTCACCTGTCTGACAGTTAACAAAAACATAGGATTTTTCTGCTCGTATTTTTTTTGCATCTCTTTCCATTATAGCAAGATCTGCTCCTACCTGTGCTGCAAGATCAATTTTGTTGATTACAAGTAAATCACTGCTTTCTATTCCCAATCCGCCTTTTCTTGGGTACTTGTCTCCTCCAGCTACGTCTATTATGTAAATGAAATAATCTGCAAGTGCAGGACTAAAAGTGGTCATGACATTGTCGCCTCCACTTTCAATAATAATCAAATCAAGAGTGGGATCTTTCTTTTCAATTTCCTCAATTACTGCCAAATTTATTGTGGGATCTTCACGTATAGCAGTATGTGGGCAACCACCTGTAGCTATTCCTATAATCATGTTTTCAGGCATAACTTTCAACTCTGTAGATAGCGTTCGTTGCATTCTTTCTGCATCTTCCTTTGATATCACATCATTTGATATTATGCAACATCTGTAACCTCTTTTTATGAGAATAGGTACTACTCTCTCAATTAGACGTGTTTTTCCAGATCCCACAGGACCGCCAATTCCAACTTTTGGTATTTTTTTATTTTTTAACATCCAAATTTACCTAAATTATGTAATGAACATTTTAGAATCATCATGCTCATGAATCATTTGAAAAATATCTGTCACAGGTGTTAATTGCCAAAGACTGTTTAACGATTCTTTCTTAATGTTCTCTGAAATATAATTAATCTTGTCAGCAAGCGTTGTTAGAATTATCTGACCGCTTATGTGTTCTATTATTCCCAATCTAATTGCTGCTGCTATGACACTTTGGCTAAATGAATAAAGCATCATGCGTACACCGCTTTTAGCTGGAATGTCCAAAAGATTTGCAGCTATTCCTAGACAAACAGGATACGTCCCAACAGTTTCATTAGATGTTATTTTCTTTTGAAAATTTTTTGCAATGTTGATTTTCTTTTTGTCAAATGTCATTTGAATAATACAATTCAGTATTTGGGAACCAGTTCTAACAGATGTGTTTCTTACTTCTCGTATGAGTCTCATAGAATAGAATCTGTTATCTGCTTCCACAAGTTCTTCAATGTTTTCATTCTTTGCAGCGTCCATAGCAATTAAGAAAACTATGCAATCGCAAGGTACAAGTTGAAATTCTATCTGCTGTTCAATAAAATTCAAAACATCTTGTTTGTTTTTGATTCTGTCATGTTTTACAAGTGACTCTAGACCATTTGATAGCCCAAACATGCCAGACGGAAAAAAAGAATCTGCCAGCTGCATTAAAAAAAACTCGTGATCAGTGTTCATGCATATAGATTCCATGTTGAGGTTGAAAAATCTGCTCCCCTACCTCAAGATCTAGATTAGTTACTACATCTAATAGTAGTTTTTTAAACACCTCAACTTCAGAATATGCTTGAATTGGAAAGTACAGAATGTCATTATTGATTACAATTGGTTTGTGCCTGTTTCCTATAATATGACCTAACGTAATTAATCCAGTCGGATTTTTTAGTTTCTTTATTCTTATAGAGATCACTTTCTCGGGCAATTGTTCAATCATGATGAATTTGTTGGTATTTGATACTATGACATCGCCATGATATAGTCTTGTACCAGAATCAAGAATAAGACCTACATCTGTTCCAAAATCTGTTTTCTTACGAATTCTGCTTCTTTCTAACTCAAGACGTGTTATTTTTAGTCTTTCACATCTTTTTTTAGATTCCATTTGTTTGAATTTGGTCATTAGTTTTTTGCTATCAAAAATATTTCCCTTTACATATGTGATAGTAAGCATGACGATCTAGATAGTACTATGAAATTATATTTTGTGATCATAGTAATTTATTATAAATATTAAATACAACAGGTCACGATAGATAACTTGATGATGCTTACTCCTAGAGAAATTGATAAACTCTATATTTTTATGACAGCTGAAGTTGCACGGAGAAGAAAAGCAAGGGGTTTGAAGCTCAATTATGTAGAAGCTTTAGCGCTTATTGCAGATCACATAGTTGAGGGAGCCAGAGACGGAAAATCTGTATCAGAGTTGATGAGCTCAGGAAGAAAAGTGTTAACAAAAGATGATGTGTTACCTGGTGTGCCTGAGTTGATTAAAACAGTACAAACTGAAGCAACTTTTGATGATGGAACCAAGCTTGTCACAGTTCACGATCCCATAGTATAGCAATGATCCCAGGAGAATATTTCTTAAAAGATACGCCTATTATTGCAAATAAAGGCAAGAAGACAGTAAAGATTAAGGTTAGTAACTCTGGAGACAGGCCAATACAGGTGGGCTCTCACACACATTTCTTTGAAACTAACAAGGCTCTTGTCTTCTCTCGTGAGAAGGCATACGGTTATCATTTGAATATACCGGCAGGAACTTCAGTTAGGTTTGAGCCAGGTGACACAAAAGAGGTAGAACTAACGGGGTATGGCGGTATAAAGACAGTATATGGATTCAATGGTCTTGTTAATGGTAAACTCATTACTAAAAAGCAGACTGCGTTAAAAAAAATGCGAAAAAAAGGATTCAAAAATATTGATCAGAAATGACATTGATAATTCCAAGAAAACAATATGTTGATCTTTATGGTCCCACTAAGGGCGACAAAATTAGACTAGCTGATACTGATCTTATAATTGAAATTGAAAAAGATTTTCAGAGTTATGGAGACGAGATAGTTTTTGGCGGAGGTAAAAGTGCCAGAGACGGAATGGGACAAGCGAGTGGTGTTACAAGTAGAGGTGCGCTTGATCTAGTAATAACGAATGCAGTTATCATGGATCCTATATTTGGAATTATCAAAGCGGATATTGGTATCAAAAACGGACTAATAGCTGGAATAGGAAAAGCAGGTAATCCAAACATCATGGATGGAATAGACATGATAATATCTGCAAATACAGAGATAATAGCTGGCGAACATACCATATGCACTCCTGGAATAATTGACACTCACATTCATTTCATTTCTCCACAACAAGCAGTAGAAGCAATTTGCAGTGGAACTACAACAATGATAGGAGGAGGTACTGGGCCTGCTGATGGTACCAAAGCAACAACATGTACACCCGGTCCTTGGAACATTCACAGAATGCTTGAAGCTCTTGATGATCTGCCTTTAAATTTCGGTCTATTAGGGAAGGGAAATGATTCCTTGGAACCTGCACTAATGGAACAAATTGCAGCAGGAGCTTGTGGTTTGAAATTACATGAAGATTGGGGTTCCACTCCTGCCACTATTGATGCTGCATTACGTGTTGCGGATAAAACTGACACTCAGGTAGCCATACATACAGACACATTAAATGAATGTGGTTTCGTTGATGATACAATTGAAGCAATAGCCGGAAGAACAATTCATACTTATCATACCGAAGGGGCGGGTGGTGGACATGCGCCAGATATCATGAAAATAGCAGGTAAGAAAAACATCCTTCCTTCTTCTACAACTCCAACAAGACCGTTTACGGTTAATACTCTAGACGAGCACATAGATATGATGATGGTTTGTCATCATCTAAATCCCTCTGTAAGAGAGGACGTGGCCTTTGCAGAGTCAAGAATTAGAGGTGAAACAATAGCTGCAGAAGATGTACTGCATGACATTGGTGCTCTAAGCATGTATTCATCTGATAGTCAAGCAATGGGCAGGGTTGGAGAAGTAAGCATTAGAACATGGCAAACAGCAGATAAAATGAAAAAAATGTCTGGTAGTTTAACTGAAGAATCAGGAGACAATGATAATCTTCGTGTAAAAAGATATCTTTCAAAAATTACCATCAACCCAGCAATAACACATGGAATCTCGGAGTATGTTGGTTCTTTAGAGCCAGGAAAATTAGCTGATATTGTGATTTGGAGTCCTGAATTCTTTGGCGTGAAACCTAAATTGGTAATAAAGGGTGGGTTCATAGCTTATTCTTTAATGGGAGATCCCAATGCATCAATTCCAACGCCAGAACCAGTGTATTATCGTCCAATGTTTGGCGCTCTTGGAAAGGCAATACATACTACATCTGTAACTTTTACTTCAAAACTA
Source organism: Nitrososphaerota archaeon (assembly GCA_016201435.1). Classification (GTDB taxonomy): domain Archaea; phylum Thermoproteota; class Nitrososphaeria; order Nitrososphaerales; family Nitrosopumilaceae; genus TA-20. The sequence continues at coordinate 29,236 of JACQCT010000002.1, forward strand.
GCAATACGAAATGGTCAATTAAAAAAAATAGGTTTGAAAAAGAAATTACTTCCAGTCAAAAACTGTAGAAATATTGGTAAGAAAAATATGCTTTACAACAATCTAGTTCCAAAAATAGAGATTGATCCTGAAACTTACAAAGTTACAGTTGATGGAAAACTAGCTACAACAGAACCATCTCAAAAACTGTCCATGGCGAGATTGTACCATTTGTTTTAGTTCGACAATCGAAAATCAATATATTTTTATATTTACTAAGTATAAAATATATCATGAATCCCGTCAAAACACGTGACGAAGTTGAAAAAGCTGCCAAGAATGCAACAGAGTCACTTTATGGTACAGAAATCCAAGATTTCAAGATAAGAGAACTCTTTGCATTACCAGAAAAGGGCCCTCAAGATTCATGGGATGTCCAAGTGACTTTTCTGTTAAACAAATTGAAACACACTGTAGATTTGGTCATTCAACAAAAAGACGGTCACGTAACGAACGCAAGACTAATTGATACAATGGTTCCTTTATAGAATCATTGTCAAAAAATATTTTTAATTATTTTTTATTCAATCAATTTTTTTCTCATATCTATAGCAAATCATCAACAGGGCAACTAAATCGTTGGTTTTATTTAGATACTAATTAAAGATTTTTAATATAATCAGTTGATCACGTTTTCATGCCCAGTCAGGGATATGGAACCATAGGACTAAAACCCGCGATCATATCAGAACTACAAAAGGATACTGACGAATATTATCCTGGGATGTTTCTTCCTAGTGCCTTGATAATTATGATGAATGAGATAAAACGGAAATACTATACTGTAGGTATGTATAACATAAAGATCGACTTCTCAGGAAGATATACTTCTTTAACAGTAAGATCAGATGTTAAAGAATGGTTTGAGGCAAATTATGAGATTCTGAAGGAAAAATATGAAAAGAAATACAGGGCAAATAACTTTACAAAATTTGCAAGCATTTTCATGCTTAACATGTTTGAATCCAAGGCAGTCTCTCAAAATAACATCATCAAGCTAAAAGAGGCCGATTTTACTTGGCTGATTTCAGAATATAACCAAAGAAAGAAAGAATATGAAACAGAATACGGTGTAAAAACCTTTGAGCGTTTCGCAGATGTATTTCTTAAAGACTTGTTAGAAAGAATTAACTCTGCAAAAAAAATACTAACACTATAAAATTCTAATTTTTCCACATTGGGGTGTAAATGAGAACTAAAGTATTTAGTTTGACAGTACAGGAAGATCAAGAGACATTTTCTCACCCAATCCTGCCTTCAGGAGCAGTCTGAAAGTTAGGGAGATATCGCTTCTCGTTATATCTGGCATACGAGTTACTCCTCCCTCATGTTTTAGATCATTTATGAAATCAAATATTTCATCTACTGTAACAGGTTCATTTTCAAATCCTAGTTCATCGTTTACAGCATTATATGTTGCAATGTAATAACTTAGAAAAGATGCTTTGCTTAGAAATTCTTCAGTTTTTGTATCAGATCCAATACTGATTCTTTCCATAGTTCAAACTACTGCTTTCAAAACTGATTTAAGGTTTAGGGTAAAAAATGTAAACTACTGATTTACAGCGGAAAAATGATGCGTAATCTACATTTTACTTGAAAGTTGTTGTAAATATTGCATATTTGAGTGATAAAATAGTCTAAAATAAAGAGAAGGAAATTATAAATAGATTTAGTAATCAAATTCATTTATGAAGATAAAGAACATTCCCCTTAAACTTATAGATATAGCGGATGAAAATGTTCGAAAAGATCATCCTTTTGGAAAAGATACAAGAGACCAATTAATTAAAGAACATTTATCTAAATTTGAATTACTGCAACCAGTGGTTGTTAGATTTGATAATGCAAGTAAGAGATACAAGCTGCTAATTGGTCGCAGAAGATTTCTATCACTAAGTGCAAAGGGATCAAGAGAAATACCTGCAGTAGTAACTAAGCTTGAAGGTGCAGAAGCAGAAGCTGCGTCATTGTTTGAGAATCTAATCCGTAAAGATCTGCCACCAATTGAGAAAGCAAGGATGGTAAAGAAATTGGTGGATTCAACAGAATCAGGCATTACAGGTGTCTCTAAAAAATATGGATTATCAAAGAGTACAGTTAGTGAATGGCTGAGCGTTCTGACATTAGCAGAACCGTTGCAGCAAGCAATAGAGAACGGAGAAATTACGCTTTATGAAGCAATACAAATCACAAGAAAACCAAAATCACTCCAAGAAAAATTGGTAAATGCAGTATCTGAAGGAAAGTTACAAGAAGTAATGATAAAGACAGGAGTAAAACGCGGAGCGCCAAAAGGTCTCTTGACTATCCGTCTTGTTTTCAATCCAAAAAAGAAATTTGACAAAAAGATTTGGGATCAACTAAATGAACAAGCATTCCAAAATGGACTTGATGTCACTGATTATGTCAAAAATTTACTGGTAAAGCGTCTTAATTAGTTCGACAATCGAACTCATAGTTTAGAGCAAATTTTATGGTTATCTTATTGCTAATACTGGACAGTGTGCATAAGCTATTACATCGTTAGCTACGCTGCCCATGAGGAATTTTTCTATGCCTGTCATGCCTTTAGTTCCAATGACTATCAAATCCATTTTGTGATTCTTGGCATAATCTAATATGATTTTTTTAATGGGTGAACCTATCAGAACTTGTTGATGTACTACAACTCCTTCGTTTTCCCCTGCACGTACTACCCTATCAAGTAATTTTTCAGCATCCTTCTTCAGGGCTTCTTGGAATACCCTTAGTTTTCCACCTCTATAATAACCCAAGACATCGGCAGTTGCACCCAGTGAAGATTTACCAATTACATGAATCACAGTAAGTTCAGCGTCCAAAGATTTTGCCAGTGTTATTGCATATGCTGTTGCTTTATCTTTGTATCCTGATTTGTCAATTGCCAACAATATTTTTTTTATTGCTACATTTTTTTGTAACATTTTTTATAGCTCCATTTGAGTTTTGCCCATCACTTTATACTGCTCCCCTGTGACCGTTTCTATCAACTTGTCTTACGTCAATAGGGTTTACCCAGTCTTTTACATCTGCTCCGGTAACAACATCGACATCATTTGGTATTAGATATACAACATCATGTCGCGGCGGATTTCTCTTTTGTGTTGCCAAACTCACCAGTATAAAGACTGGAAGTGAAATTAATGGTGGAATAATTGTATCCAATCCAGCATATGCAAACATTGGATCATCAGGAGTAGTATTGGTTATTAGGAAAAATAAGATTAATCTTAATACGGAACCTACGACTATTGATGCCACAGCTCCAGATGAGGTTGATTTTTTCCAGAATGTTCCAAAGACTAGAGGTACAAGACATCCTGCTAAGACAATATCAAATGCAAGTATCAAGTAAATACCAGGTCTTGGAATTAGATAACCTAACGCAAATGCAGTAAAGAACATTGGAATAACGAAAAGTCTGGTAGACATCAACAGTTGTCTGTCAGTTAGTTTTTCTCTTTTCAAAAATCTTGTAACAATGTTACGTTGTAACATGTTTCTTGCTAGTACACTAGCAATTGCTAACGTTCCTCCATTTGCTGTAGACATACCACAACTTATTGTACTTACAAGCATCAAGATGCCAATTACTGCCGGCATGTGCTTTATAGCTATAATTGGATAAAGGGTGTACGGATCAGCTTTAACAACATCCGGTTCAACTGTTAGTCCAATTATTCCCATCATTGTAGTAGGAATAAGTATCAAGAGGGTGAGTCCTGCAGCCATATAGGAACCCTTTTGAGCTGTTCGTCCACCATCTGCAGCAAATATACGCTCCATAAAGTCTAGTGCAACAATATCTCCTATACCTAACGATATTATGCCTGCCCAATTAATTAGCGCACCATTAGCAGTATCATATAGACCAGACATATCCATGAAGTTACCAGGTACATTTGCCACAATGGTTTCCAGTCCACCTGGAATAGGAGACCAAGGACCAATGAAGTAGATAAAGCCTGCCCAGAATCCAACCACTGCCAGATAGATGTGGAAAATATCAGTATATGCACATGAAAATAATCCACCAAAATACGTATACAATAATACTACAACAGTAGAAATCAACATGGCATAAATCAACGGTATACCTAAAACTACAGATAGAATGTAACCGCTTGCACCAAGGTTTCCAGCTACTAGTACAATGAAACTTATTGACATCAAAGTGCCTGTCATGACTTCGGTAACATTTCCATAACGTCTATAGTAGAAATCTGCCAGTGTAATCATATTCATTCGGTTGAATCTTTTTCCAAAGAAAGCACCTGTTAAGACAAGA
>JACQCT010000031.1 GCA_016201435.1 Nitrososphaerota archaeon
CTGCAGCAAGTTCAGATAGAATTGTCATATCTAAATCATCTACTTTTGCCATTTAAAATACCAATTATTCTGAATAAATGGATCTTAATAAAGGTATTATTACAATTTTTCTAAAAATTTTTCATCATTTTATATGAGGCCCTTTTTGTAGAGCATCTCAGCTAAAAGCACTGCACCTTTTGCGGAACCCATTTTTTCGTTATGAGAAAATAATACATACTTTATGCCATTTTCAAAAACTGTATCCTCACGTAATCTTCCTACAACAGTAGACATACCTCCATCTATCTCTCTATCTAATCTCGGTTGAGGCCTAGTAGGATCATCATTTACTACAAGATAATTTTTTGGTGCAGATGGAAGGCCAATTACACTAACTTTACTTGAAAAGTCCTGCATTGCTTTTTTAACGGTGTCAGGATTTACATGTTTTGAAGTTTCAACAAAGACTGTTTCAGTATGACCATCTATTACAGGAACTCTAGTACATGTACAGCTAACTTTAAAGTTTGCAGGACTTATTTTTCCATCTGAAAATTTACCGAGAATTTTTCCTGTTTCTATTCTTACTTTATCCTCTTCTTTTGGTATGTAAGGAATAATGTTATCAGTAATATCTAAAGCAGAAACACCAGGTGATCTGCCTGCCCCAGACATTGATTGCATAGAAGTCATAATTATTTTTTGGGCACCAAAACTATCTAACAATGGTCTCATGGTTATTGCAAGTCCAGTGGTGGTGCAATTCGGAAGTGGTGCAATAAAACCCTTCCAACCACGATTCTTTTTTTGTACCTCCAATAATCCTACATGATCATCATTTATTCCAGGAATAAGAATGGGTACATCTGTTTCATATCTATAGGCAGCAGAGGTGCTGATCACAGGAATATCTTTTGCAAATCTGCTTTCAATTTCACGTGCAGCTTCGCTTTCTATAGAGGTAAATATTAGATCCAAATTCTCTGGTTTTATATCATCCACAGATTCAACAATCATGTTCTTGACATATTCGGGAATCTCTTCCTTTATGTGCCACTTTAGGATGCCACTATTTGAATCTCTTATGGCATCTACAAACTTTTTGTTTGCAGAGCGTTCAGAGGCGGCTATTTGTTTTACTTCAAACCAAGGGTGTTTGTTTAATGCTATTACAAACTCTTGTCCTACTGCGCCAGTAACGCCTATGATTGCTACACGTTTCATAATAAATCTCCCTTTATACAATTAATATTCCTTTATCACTAAACCAAAACACACTAAATCCCTTTACGATATTTCATGGTGTGAAATTTGCGCTAAAAAGAAATGTTTCTAATCATCGTGTAATACAACATGGGGGATTTTACTCAAATGGACTACAATATGACCCCAAATTCATAGATTTTAGTTCAAACGTAAACCCGCTTGGCTTCCCATCCTCAATAACAAAAATTATCAATAAAAATAGATCACTTCTCTCTGTTTATCCAGATCCTGATTCATCAAAGTTACGAGATGCTTTACAAAGATATACAGGCATTAAAAAAAACCAGATAATTGTTGGAAATGGCGCAACTGAAATAATTTATAATTTCTGTAAAGTTTTTCTTCATAAAGATAGTGATGTCTTAATACCTGTTCCAACATTTGGTGAATACGAAGCAGCTTCTAGACTAAGTGGTTCTCGAATAACTTTTTTTAAAACAATGAATCTTAACAAAAATATTTCAGAATTTCAAGATTTGGTAACAAAAACAAACTGCATCTTTGCATGTAATCCAAATAACCCAACTGGGATATTAATATCTAAAAATAATCTTTTGAAAATTCTAGAGTCAGCTTACAACAAATCAGTGTTTATGTTTTTAGACGAGTGTTTTATTGAGCTTATTCCAGATTCAAACGAGTCGCTTGTACACTATCTAAAAGAATTCGATAATCTTTTCATTCTTAGATCTTTGACTAAATCATTTGGACTTGCAGGATTAAGGATTGGTTATGGATTAGGAAACAAGAAGGTTATCGATGTGCTTCACAGAATAAAAATACCATGGAACGTAAATGGTCTTGCACAGATGGCGGGAAACGAAGCACTATCTAACATGTCTCATCTTAGCAAAACAAGAAAATTAATAAAAAAAGAACTCAAGTTTTTGAAAGACTCTATTTCAAAGATTAATGGGTTTATTTGCTATGATTCATCAACTAATTTCATTCTAATAAAATCAAGAATGAATTCAAAGAAAATTCAAGAAAAACTAATAGAAAAAAAAATTCTCATTAGGGATTGTAGTAATTTTCGTGGTCTTGATAATAAATTCATACGAGTAGCTGTTCGTACTCATAAAGAAAATGTAAAACTAGTTAGAGCTTTGGAAGAAATTTGAAATGACTAAAACGTTAATGATACAAGGAACTTCTTCTGGTGCTGGAAAGACTACACTAGTAACTGCTTTGTGCAGGATATTTTCAAATTCAGGATACAAAGTAGCACCTTTCAAATCTCAAAACATGTCTTCTTATTCATATAAGGGAGATGAATTCGAAATTTCTAGGGCACAGGCAATACAAGCAATTGCAGCAAGAACAAAAATAAATCCAAACATGAATCCAATTCTTCTCAAACCACTTGGAAATTATAATAGCGAAGTTTTTGTAAAAGGTAAGTTTTACAAAAAGATGCATGCAAAGGAATATTACAAAAAATTTGCACTTCAAAAAGGATTAAAGACTGCTACAGAATCACTTGATTGGTTACAAAAAAACTATGATCTAATAATAATTGAAGGTGCAGGTTCACCAGCAGAATTCAACTTGATAAAATATGATATAGCAAATATGAGAATGGCTGAACATTCCAAAGCTCCAGTGATTCTTATCTCTGATATTGATAAAGGTGGTAGTTTTGCTAGTATTGTAGGTACACTAGAATTATTGGAAAAGAAATACCAAAAATTCATCAAAGGTTTTGTTATTAACAAATTTAGAGGTGATATGGACATACTTCGTACTAGCTTCTACAAATTGAGGCAAATTACTGGCAAACCAGTACTAGGAACAATTCCTTTAATGGAATTTGATATTCCTGATGAAGATTCTCTTTCTGCAAATCCAAAACGTGTGATCTGGAACAAAAAATTTGTACAATGTTTAGATGAGGAAATAGAGAATTTAAGTCACGTTGTAAAATCTAGTTTGAACATGAAAGCCATAGGTGATTTGATTAAATGATCCTAATACCTGTTTTAGCTGTACTATTTGCACTATCAATAGACTTTGCATTTGGAGATACAAAAAATAAATTTCATCCCACTGTATGGGTAGGAACATTGATCGGAAAACTTGTACTACTTTTTAAGAATAATAATCCAACTATTGAGAAGATTGGCGGTTTAATTCTTACAATCTTAATCACATCTTTAGTTGCATCAATACTTTATTTTCTAAATCTCTCACTACATTACCTAAACCAATTTGATTTTAATTTCATGCTTGGAATTGTTAAATTAATTTTTTCGATTGCGGTAACTGGTTATTTACTTAAAACTACAATCGCCATTAAAGGAATGGAAAAACATACAACACTAATCATGCAAGCACTTTCACATAATGATATAGATGATGCACGAGCAAAACTTTCTATGATAGTAAAGCGAGATACAAAGAATCTAGATAAACAACACATTATTTCTGGAACTTTAGAAAGCATAAGTGAAAACACTGTAGATGGAATTATTGGACCACTTTTCTACTTTGCAATATTTGGTTTGCCAGGCGCATTTGTCTATAGAACCATAAACACAATTGACTCCATGATTGGTTACAAGACTAACTTGTTTAGAAATCTAGGTTGGTTTGGTGCAAACTCTGATAAGATACTTAATTTTCTACCCTCTAGGGTAACAAGTCTTGTAATGATATTTGCAGTCATGATTCTAAGAGAAAACTGGAGACATTCTCTTGAAATAATGAGGCGTGATGGTAAAAAAACCGAAAGCCCTAATGCAGGATACCCAATGGCAACCTTGGCAGGTGCTCTCTCAGTCAAGTTTGAAAAAATAAATCATTATGTCTTAGGAGATGGAAATTTGGAATTTACCGAAGACCATTTCAAATCTGCAATATCTATAATGAAATTAACAACCATTCTCTTCTGTATTATTTTCACAATACCGATGATTGTAGTATTATCCTATTTTGGATGGTGGATTCATGTTTAAGGGAATAAGTTCGGTCATTTCATTTTTGACAATTATTCCTTCTAAAAATATGGAACTTGAAGTTGTTGCAAAAAACATGTATCTTTTTCCAATAGCTGGTGCATTAATTGGATTAATCATTGGTGGGGCTGGTTACGGTCTATCTTTATTTTTGCAGCCCTTTATTGTAGGATTGCTACTTACTGCTTCAATAGTGATTATAACTGGAATACATCACACGGATGCACTTTGTGATTTTGCAGATGGAATGATGGCAAAGGGAACAAAAGAAAAAAAACTAAAAGCTATGCGCGATCCAGCAGTTGGATCTGCTGGAGTGATAACAGTTGTTCTATATGCAGGAGGCATGATAATGGCACTTTCTATGATGAAGGGATTTGCAATATTTCAGGCAATTTTGTTAAGTGAACTTCTCGCGAAATTTGTGATGGTATTGCAAGCAAATAGAGGATCGTCAGCATGGCAAGGCCTAAGTTCACCATTTACACAATCTATGAAAGATAAAAGGAAGCTTGGTGTGGCTGCGGCATTAACTATCATTCCTATTGTACTAATTGGTGGAATGACTGGTGTGATTGTAATAATTGCAGGTGTGGGATTATCCCTTTTACTTCTTACTGTGGCAAACCGCAGTTTTGGAGGTATTTCTGGAGATGTATTTGGGGCAACCAATGAACTTGTAAGAATTTCATCACTTCTAATTTTTGCATCATTATGATAGGACTAGTAATGTGTGGCGGTAAGGGTACGAGAATGAATTTACCACAAGAAAAACTTCTTCTAAAATACAAAAACCCAGTCATACAACATGTTATAAATGCGCTTCAAGAGTCTGGTTGTTTTTCAAAGATCATCGGAGCCACAAGCTCAAATGCTCCAAGAACTAGCGAATTTCTTAAAAGTCTAGGAATTTTTACGATTCAAACGGAAGGAAATGGTTATGTGAACGATCTTAATCATGTTTTACACAATTTTGACGAACATGTATTTGTAATTTCAGGAGATATGCCACTTTTGGATGCAAAAGTAATCAGAGAAATTGTACAACTTGTAGATATTGAAAATACGTGGACTACAGTTCTCTTAAGCAAAAACTTTCTTGACTCACTACACATGAAAACAGAATATCTTGTAATTTATGATAAAAAAGAATATTCCTATTCTGGTATTTCTATAGTAAATCCAATTAGTTTGTCTGGAATGAAACATGTTGAAGAATCATATGTAATACTTGACGACAAAAGAATTGCATTAAATCTAAATACGAAACAAGATTACGATTTACTCGGCGCTTCCTAATATCTTACCATTTATCTTTGCAATGGAACCTGTTGACTCTGCAAGCAGGTTTCCACAAGATTTGCAAGTAACATTAGTTGCTACATGTGAATAGACAACACTCTCTTCACTGCATTCCTTACATTGTATTCTTTGGAATTTACTACTTGGTTTTGGAATTAAAATCTGTCCTTTTTTCATTATGCTACCAACTCGAACTTTCTTAATCTGATACCTGGCTTATTAAATTTCTTTTTACATTCTGGACACGTAAGGATCGGTGTAAATTTTTTAGTTGTTTTTGCTGGTTTAGCAAGTTTTGGGAATTTTTGACCGCCATAACCTTTCTTGTCTTCTGCGTGCCTTCTTTCACCAATGGCTGAGCCCCTTCTTTTTCCAGCCTTGTATATCGAGATTTTTTGTAAAGTGTGTTTTTTACATTTTGGACAATATCGTCTGATCTCCTTTGGTACATTCATAAAATAAAACGGCCCTTGACCGTAATTTAAACATCGCTTTGAATCTATAATAGTAACAAAAGCACACATTTCATCGTGCAATCTAGATCGCTTGCTACAATGATTTCCTCATTAAATTCAGTTGCAATGGGAGAAAAAAATGCAGATATGGTTTTGAAGAATTGCAAACTCGTTAATGTCTATTCTAGAGAGGTAATATCTGGTAGCAATGTGGCCATTCTAAAAGATAGAATTGCATATGTTGGAGCTAATGCTTCTCATACGATTGGAGAAAAAACAGTAGTAATTGATTTACAGGAAAAATTTGTCACACCAGGATTTGCAGATCCACACATACACATGGATCAGTTTGTTTTACCATCAGAATTTGCAAAAAAAGCTCTCCTGTGTGGTACTACTTCATTATTTTCAGATCCAATAGATATGGTAAGTGTCTGTGGCTACAAAGGGTTCAAGGAATTTATCAAAATTGCTGAAAACTTACCGATAAGACTTTTCCATATGATTCCAGGAGGTTTGCCAGTTGACAGAAAATTTAGTCATGCCAAAGCTTTGAGTTTGACTGAAGAAAAATCTGCATTAAATTTAAAAAATGTGCTAGGTCTTGGAGAAGTTTTTTCTTGGACAAAAGTAACAATGAAAGATCCAAAAACTATGCAAACCCTAAAGAATATGATAGAAAATGACTGTGTCATAAATGGTCACACTGCTGGAGCAAGTGATAAAAAATTAAACGCATACATCTCATCAGGAATTCTTTCTTGCCACGAACCTATTGATTATGATCAAGTTGTGGAGAGATTGCGGCATGGCATGTGGATAATGATGAGGGAAGGTTCCATCAGAAGAGATTTGGACAAAATTATCCCCGATGTCTTATCACATAAAACATATCTTGATAGACTAATGTTTTGTTCAGATGGAGTAAACCCAAAAGATCTGTTAGAATTTGGTCTCATTGATCATTGTGTAAGAAAATCAATTGCGCTTGGAATGGATAAAATTGACGCAATTTCTATTGCATCCAAAAATTGTTTTGACTATTATAATATGGGGCGAGACTACGGTGGTATTGCGCCAGGTAAAATGGCTGACATTCTGGTTTTTGATGACCTTGATAAACTTAAACCAAAAAAGGTCTTCGTTGGTGGCAAACTTGTGGTATCTCACGGAGAAATTGTTACAAAGTTTAATGTATCTAAAATCCCAAAATGGATTACAAAAACTGTAAAGATTAGACGAAAGTTCATAGAAAAAGACTTTGTCATAAAAAGTTTAGCAAAATCCGTAAAGTCTATGGTAATAAAACTAGATACAGAAATAATAACAAAAAAGGATTATGAGGAACTCCAAACAAGGGATGGAAATGTCACATCGTCTTTTGATAGGGATGTATGGAAAGTTGCAGCAATTGATAGAACACATGGAACTGGTAAATTCGCTGTAGGTTTCTTGAAAAACTTTGGTGCAGATATTGGGGCTTTTGCTTCCACACAAAGCTTTCATGAAAATGACATGATTGTAATTGGTTCTAATGAAAAAGACATGGCTTTTGCGGCAAACAAATTGTTCGAAGTACAAGGAGGAATCATAGCAGTAAAAAATCAAAAAATATTGGCAATCTATTCTCTTCCTGTTGCTGGTCTGATATCTAAACTACCATTTGAAAATGTACTTTTAGAATTTTCAAATCTTAATGCAAAAATTGTTGATGCTGGTTGTAAGTTCAAAAATCCCTACCTGATCCCACTTTTTTTACCATTTCTTGCCTTACCAGAAGTAAGAATTCTGTACAGCGGAATTGTAGATATTAAAAATAGAACATACATTGACATTTTGAATCACCCTACAACGTAACAGTGTCTAATTCAATAAGGTATTAAAAGGGGCAATCAATTATCGACAATAAGAGAATAATTTTGGCTTCAATTCAACAAACTCCACAAGGTCCTGTTTTAGTGTTAAAAGAAAGTGCGCTTCAACAAAAAGGCAGGGATGCACAAAAAAATAACATAGCCGCAGCAAAATTGGTAGCAGAACTTGTACGTACAAGCCTTGGTCCACGAGGAATGGATAAGATGCTTGTAGATTCCCTAGGCGATGTCACAATAACAAATGACGGTGCTACAATTCTCAAAGAAATCGATGTTCAACATCCAGCTGCAAAAATGATGGTAGAAATTGCAAAAGCAGTAGATAATGAAGTTGGAGATGGAACAACATCATCAGTTGTATTTGCCGGTGCTCTCTTGTCAAAGGCTGAGGAACTTTTGGATAAAGATGTTCATGCCACTGTAATAATAGAAGGCTATCAAGCTGCAGCAGAAAAAGCACTTTCACTTCTTTCAGAACTTGCAAAAGCTGTAGATCCACGTGAAAAGGAAACTCTTCTCAAAATAGCAAAAACAAGCATGAATTCAAAATTAATCTCAGATGATAGTGACATGCTCTCAAAACTTGTAGTAGATTCTATTCTACAGGTGGTAGATAAACAAGGCGAATCCTATAAAGTAGATTTGGATAACATTAAGGTAGAAAAGAAAGCAGGTGGATCAATAAGAAATACTTCACTTATCAAAGGAATTGTTTTGGATAAAGAAGTGGTACACAGTGGCATGCCAACTAAAATTGAAAAAGCAAAAATTGCACTAGTAAATTCTGCACTTGAAATTGAAAAAACAGAAATGAGTGCAGAAATTCGAATTACTGATCCAACACAAATGCAGATGTTTCTTGAAGAAGAGAACAGAATGCTCAAAACAATGGTAGACAAAATACATGAGATCGGCTCAAACGTACTGATATGTCAAAAAGGTATTGATGATATAGCACAGCATTATCTTGCAAAACAAGGCATTCTTGCTGTTAGGCGAGTAAAAGAAAGTGATATGACAAAACTCGTAAAAGCAACAGGTGGAAGAATTATCACAAACCTTGATGATATAACAGCAAAAGATCTTGGCTCTGCAGAACATGTAGAACAAAGAAAGGTTGAGACAGACAAATGGGTGTTCATTGAGGGATGTAAAAATCCGCGTGCAATAACACTTCTTCTAAGAGGTGGTTCACAAAGAGTAGTAGATGAAGTAGATAGATCAATGCATGATGCCTTGATGGTAGTTAAAGATGTGATAGAAAAACCAGCAATTGTTGCAGGTGGAGGAGCCCCTGAAGAATTTCTTGCTTCAAGTCTTAAGGATTGGGCTGATCGCTTTGAGGGAAGAGAACAACTTGCAATCAAAAAATATGCAGAAGCTCTTGAAATAATTCCTCTTACAATTGCAGAAAATGCCGGCATGGATCCAATAAACACAATGATTACGCTTAGAGCAAAACAGTCTCAGGGAAGAAAGTGGACTGGAATAGATGCAAGAAATACTCGCATAGCAGATATGTTTGCACTTGATGTCATTGAGCCAGTAGCAGTAAAAGAGCAAATAATTAAATCTGCTACTGAGGCAGCCTGTATGATTTTAAGAATTGATGATGTAATAGCCTCCTCCGGCGGCAGAGGTGGAGGCGGACACGGTCCTCCAATGGGCTAAAATTTTCTCATGTTAGAGAAGCTGCAAAATCTTAATTTTGTTGGCTCAGTTGTTGTTTTAAATGATTTTTTTCTAGACAGAATAATAAAGATAGATAACATTACAAAATTATTTGATCTTGTTTTACAAAAAAAAACTCTTGGAGGAAGTATAAGAGGAATTCCTCAGGTTGATTTGAAGGGGGGCAATGCAACAAATGTTGCATTTGCACTTGCAAGACTTGGTGCTCCAGTTTCATTGATTACTGTAGCAGATAAGACCAGTTCACAAATTCTTCAAGATGCATTTTCAGAGTTTCCAAAATCATCTTTGTATATTATTGACGGAAAACCAGGTATGACTACTTCGTTTGAATTTAACAACTATGGAAGCGTTGTCAATGTAATGTTGTCTGATTTAGGAGACAATGAAAATTTTGGACCTGAAAAACTTGGTTCAAAAGAACAAAATGCAGTGAAAAATGCTGATGCAATCATAGTAACAAACTGGGCAAGCAATAAGAAAGGCACAGATCTTTCAAAATTTGTATTTGAAAAATCATTAAAATCACTGCATTTTTTGGATCCAGCTGATATACAAACAAGACAAGGTGAATTCAAAATGGCAATATCAGAACTTGCACCAAATCTTCATTCTTTATCTCTAAATGAAAACGAATGCAACTTGCTTTTGAAACAATTTGGACTAGGAAATATAACTAAAGAAAATGAAACTAAAAAACTCATTTCTGAACTCTCAGAAAAAATATCAATACCAATCGATTTACATACTACTTTTGGAGCTTTTTGGTCAAACGGTAAAGAGACAGAATTTGCAAAATCTTTCCCTACTGAAGTAAAGTTTGTTACTGGTGCAGGTGATGTCTGGGATGCTGCAAATATCTTGGGCTATCTTGCAAATCTTGAACCAAAAGAAAGATTGCTTTTTGCAAATGCTACTGCATCGTTGTATGTTAGTAATTCAAATGGGATGCCACCAACAATGCAAGACGTATTATCATTGGTTACTGAGGTTCAATAGTTGCTGGAGGTTTGCTTGAAATTACATAGCTTACCCATACAGCATCCTCAACTTCATTAGTGATTCTATTACTTATTTTCTCTAGAATATTAGCAGGAAGCCTTGTCCAATCAGCAGTCATTCCATCTATGGAATCCACAACTCTAACAGTAACAATATGACCATATTTTCGTTCATCTCCTACTACTCCCACTGCTTTGTCATCTCCTACTGCTGCATAAGCTTGCCAAACTTTATCATTCAAATTTGCTGCGACAAGTTCATCTTCAACAATCTTGCTTGCGATCTTGCAAATTTGCAATTTCTTTTCAGTCACTTCGCCAATTATTCTAACTGCAAGACCAGGTCCTGGGAATGGATGACGATTTAACAGTTTGTCAGATACTCCAAGGGCCCTTGCAACCTTTCTTACCTCATCTTTGTAGAGAAAACGTAATGGTTCTAGTACTTGCATGTTAAACCATGAAGGTAAACCTCCGACATTATGATGCGTTTTTATCACTGAAGCAGGTCCTTTTGAGACACCACTTTCGATTACGTCTGGATAAAGTGTTCCTTGAGCCAACCATTTGAACGGGCCGTTTTTTTCAGCAAATTCTGTAAATATTTGGACAAATTCTTCACCAACAATTTTTCTTTTTTGTTCAGGATCTGTTATTCCCTTTAATCTCTCAAGAAATCTTTCTTTTGCATTTATGTGTGTAAAATTTACTGCAAAATTATTTTTAAACATGGTTTCCACCTCTTGTCCCTCATTTAATCTTAAGAGACCATTATCCACAAATACACACTTTAGTCGGTTTCCTATTGCTTTTTGAATCAAAAGTGCCGTTACTGTAGAATCTACTCCACCACTTATACCGCAAAGGACATTGCCATCTATCTTTGAAATTTCAGTTACAGTGGTTTCAATAAAGTTTTCAATTGTCCAATCCTGTTTTGCTCTACAGATATTTATTACAAAATTCCTAAGAATTTCTGTGCCCTTCTCAGTGTGAACTACTTCTGGATGAAACTGTATTCCATAAATTAGCTTTTGTTTATTTGCAATAGCAGCTGCATGAGAGCTTTCAGTATGACCTATTATGTCAAAACCATCTGGAATTTTTTCTGCAGCGTCTCCATGACTCATCCATGCCCTTATTGATTTTCCCATACCAAATAGCAAATCAGAATCATTATCTACAGTAAGCGAGGAGGAACCATATTCCTTATTTGCACGCTTTACCTTACCTCCGAAATTATTTACTATTAATTGATGACCATAGCATATTCCCAAAACAGGAAGACCAATATCAAATATGCCTGTTTTTGGTTTTGGTGAGTCATTGTTGTAAACACTTGCTGGGCCCCCAGAGAAGATGATTCCCTTTGGATTCAATTTTTTTAACTCTTCAAGTGATATGTCAAAAGGTACAAGTTCTGCATATACAGAAAACTCTCTGATTCTTCTACAAATTAAGTGACTGTACTGTGATCCAAAATCTAAAACAACTATCTTATCCATAAATTCACTTTTCTGAATTCTCAATCATACGGGAAAATGACCATGACGCTGTGTTTATAATTTCATTTACTCTTTCTCTTTCGCGATAGTTTTTGATCAAAATTTCTCTGATTTTATTCCCATCTTTATTTATTATACAATTGATTACCGCATCTTCTGATATCTTTCCATTTTGTACCTCCAAATTATCTTTATTTTCCATTCCGCCAATTATTCTGCCTAGGAAAAATGACTTGAATGGATGCGTCTCTGTATTTAGTGTCACATCTTCAGATGGAATAATTACAACCTCATCTGGTGTGACGTGTGCGTTTGCAATAATCTTATTATCGGTACTTCGTTTGATTGGTATCATAGTTTTGTCTGATAATGTGGCTCCTTTCTGCTCGCGATTTGATATAAAAGAAGACGCCTTGCTGAAGCTAGATTGTTTTATAACTGAATCTAAAATAATCCGATTTTTTTCTAATTTCTCTATGTCTTTTTGATGCTTTTCGATCTCCTCAGAAATCCATTCTTTTAACTCTAAAATATCTCGAATCTGCTCTTCTGAGTAATCCATGTTTTTTTTAATAGTTCATGGATAATAAATATTAAAATGTATCAGATCTTATATCATCTTTACAAGTTCTGCATATCTTATCTTGCTAAAACCCTTGATTTGCTTTGATGTAGTGTATAATTCTGAATGATTCTGTAGTGCAAGCCATTCCAAAAGCTCTTTCCCACGCCTGAGTTTTCTAATCTTTGTAGTTCTGTTGATAACTTTATTTTTGGAATATTTTCCTATTTTGGTTCCAAAATCCATTCCAAATAAAATAATTTTCTTTGCAGCAAAATGTTTAGCCAAAAAAACACATCTATCTCCATCCGTAAATCCGCCAAAATTATGTATATTTCCAAATGGTTTTCCTTCCGTAGTTCCTAGACAATATTTGAAACCTGATGCCAAGTATAATTTATCTATGTTATCTCCATGTGCATGTACTATCATGATTGCATTTTCCTTATCTGCTTTTTTTAAAAATTTTTGATCACCATCAAGATCTGTAACCACAATATTACATTTGATCTTGTTTTCAATTAGTGCTTTGGTTGCACCATCTGCAACTATCTTTGTTATTTTTTTATATTTTTTCAATAAAGGTATTGATTGATTAAGCGAAGAACTAGCTCCGATAACAAAAACAGTTTGATTTTTTATCATTTTTTCTAATTTTTTTAAAGGAAATTTGGTTCTCAAAATTGAATTTAAAACTCTAGCTGACCGTGCATCTTTTCTTCTGCTGTATTGGAATTCTCTCAAAATTTCGGTATATTTTTTCTCCCATTCTTTTAGTTTCATGTAAATCTAAATGTATGAGGGGTAAATCATAAACTATGTGAATAGACTAGGCCCAGTTTCTGTAGGGGGATTTAATCCAGTACGAATAATGGGGATAATTAACACTAGCCCTGAATCATTTTTTAGTGAATCTGTAGTAACTGATTCAAAAAAGATAGCTCTAACGATAAAAGAAATGGAAGATGAAGGAGCAAATTTTGTAGATGTAGGAGGCATGTCTACTGCACCATATTTGAATACATTAATTTCTGAAAAAAAGGAAATTGCAAGAATAACTAGAGCAGTTAAGATAATTCAAAAAGTTTCTAACATACCAATTTCAGTTGATACTTGCAGAGCTCAAGTTGCAAAGTCTGCATTAGAACTTGGTGTAGACATTGTTAATGATATTTCTGGACTTAAATATGACAAAGATATGAGAAAAATTGTAGAAAAATTTGAACCTTCACTTATTTTGTGTGCTTATAGCAAAAATCTGATTATAGGAAATCAACTAAGACAGGTGAGAAATCTTATACGTGAAAGTCTTACAATTGCAAAATCTGCAAATATTTCATCTGATAAAATTGTCATTGATCCAGCAATTGGATTTTTTAGAAAATCAGGAAAGAATAATTTTTTTACAAAAATAAATTCAGATTGGCTAAAAAGAGATCTATTGATTTTAAATAATTTGAAATTAATCAAACAGAAAAATCCAATGCTTGTTTCTGTTTCACGTAAATCTTTTATTGGAAGTCTATTGAAAATAAAAAATCCAAATGAACGACTCTACGGTTCTATTGCGGCTGAAGTATTTGCAGTTCTTAATGGTGCAGATATTATAAGAACACATAATGTAAGGGCAACTAGAGAGGCAATTCAAATTGCACAAAAATTATCTTCTCGTTTCAGGAAAGGCTTATAACACAATTTCATTTTACACTAGAAGGTTTAGTTGGAAATACGAGAAGGACTAACGTTTGATGATGTACTCCTCGTTCCTAAACGATCGAGTATAGTTACTAGATCACAGACTAATCTACAAACTAAACTCTCTCGAAACCTTTCTCTTAACATTCCTATAATTAGTGCAAACATGGATACAGTAACTGAATCTGCCATGGCAGTTGCAATGGCACGTGAAGGTGGGATTGGAATTATACATAGATTTCTTACAATCTCTGAACAAGTAAATGAGGTACTCAAAGTCAAGCGTTCAGGAAGCATAATTATTGAAAATCCATATTTTATCAGACCAGATCAAACTGTAAAAGAAGCTATAGAGTATATGCAAGAAAAAGGTGTGTCAGGTCTTTTAGTTACTGACGGTGATATGAAATTAGAGGGAATATTGACAAGACGCGATATCGTTATGCTAGATCCAGATGATCAGAAAAAACTTGTAAAAGATGTTATGACAAGTGATGTGATCACTGCAAATTTTGGAGTCGGTATTTCTGAAGCAAAAGAAATCTTGCGTAAAAATTGTATTGAAAAATTACCGCTTTTAAATGAAAGGGGACATGTAAAAGGATTGATAACAAGTAAAGACATCATTAATGCAGGCAATTATCCAGCTGCTTCAAAGGACAAAAAAGGTAGACCGCTTGTTGGAGCTGCAGTAGGAGTAAAAGGAGACTTTATGGAAAGAACAGAAGCACTACTTGATGCTGGCGCAGATGTAATTGTAGTTGATATTGCACACGGACACAGTGATAATGCCCTAAATACAGTACGTCTAATCAAAAAAGCATTTCCAAATAGCGAACTAATAGCAGGAAATGTTGCAACAGCTCAAGGAACAGAGGATCTAATCAATGCAGGTGTTGATGCAGTCAAAGTTGGAGTAGGATCAGGTTCAATTTGTATAACAAGGGTGATAACTGGTTCTGGTGTGCCACAATTGACAGCAGTATTTGACTGTGCAGAAATTGGTAAAAAACATGGCATTCCTATCATCTCTGACGGTGGAGTGAGAACTTCGGGCGACGCAACAAAAGCACTTGCAGCAGGTGCATCTACCGTTATGATTGGTAGTATTCTTGGCGGCACAGATGAAAGTCCTGGTTCACCTGTGATGAGAAATGGAAAGAGATTCAAAATTTACAGAGGCATGGCTTCGTTTTATGCATCCCTTGGAAGAAAGTCCAAGGAAACAGGTACTATTTCTATTAGTGATGATCTCAATGATTATGTTGCAGAAGGTGTAGAGGCGATGGTACCGTATAAGGGAAGCGTAAACGACATCATTAAACAATTAACTGGTGGAATACGTTCAGGATTAAGCTACTGTGGTGCAAACACCATTCCACAAATGCAGGAAAATGCAGAATTTATGAAAATGTCTAGAGCAGGATTTGTAGAAAGTCAACCTCATGATGTAGATTTGATGTAATTCACTTTTAAATATAGTATAAAGATAAAATCAACATGTTTACAAAAAAGACAGCCATTGGAATAGGAATTGGTAGTCTTGCTATTGTATTAGGATCATATTTTCTAATCATGGCAATCTCATCTAATACTCATCAAGTTAATGATATAGTTGAAATTGGTCAAAACGATGTATTCAAATTTAATGCGGAGAAACATTTCCAAGAACTACTTAATGTTACTGGAAATTCTTTTCATGTAAAATTAAAAACACCAGCTGATGGATTGCAAGTTGATAATGATTTTAAAAAAGAGATAAGCTTTGATTGGGTTAGTCTTGAAAATGGTGAGCATTTTATTAATATAACAAACACTGGAGATTCAGTTCTTCATGTATCAGGTAAACTAAATGCAACAACAAATCCATTGATAATCACATCACATCTAATAGTAATATCGTCTGGTGTGCTAATCATTGGAATAAGCGCAGCTTTTTCATTAAGAAAACCGCGGGGTTTTTAGCTCAATTCTGCACGTGGATATGAACCAAGCACTTTGAGAAATAATGTATTTTGTTTTATCTTTTCAAGCATATCTAGAATATTAGGATCGTCTTGGTTACCCTCAAAATCAACATAGAAATTGTATTCCCACGGTGTAGATTTTGTAGGTCTAGATTCTATTTTTGTTAGATTTATTTTATTTGCATTAAATTTTTCAAGGATGCTATAAAGTGATCCGGGAACATGCTTTATTGAAAAAATTATTGAAGTTTTATCACTTGTCGTCTTTTCTGGCTTTTTATTTGCAAGAACTAGAAATCGTGTATAGTTATTTGTATTGTCTTCTATTCCCTCTTTTATCACAGGGACTTTGTAGATCTCAGCAGCAATCTTACTTGCAATACAGGACAAATTATCTTTTTTTAATTCGAGTAAAATTTTAACACTTCCTGCAGTATCATATGTAGGAATTGCTTTTAGTTTGTGTTCTTGGATAAATTTTCTACATTGTCCAAGAGCTTGGGGGTGCGAATAAACGGTATCGATTTTTTCCAAATCATCAAACCCTATGAGACAATGTTTTATTCTGTAATAGATCTCTCCTGTTACATTCAACTTAGTTGATAAAAGAAGATCATAACTTTCACCTATGCTGCCCTCAGTTGAATTTTCAATTGGAAGTACTGCATAATCAGATTTGCCTTTTTCTGTTGATTCTAAAACTTCGTAAAAGGTTGGATATGGCATTGTTTGAATATTATTTTTGAAAAAATGAATCGCTGCTGCTTCACTATAGGCTCCTCTTTCTCCTTGAAACGCAACTTGAGGCATTGTTTTTACTTGGAACCGAGTTTTATAAAATCGCTGTTTCCAAACTTACTTGAAATCTTTCGTTCTTCAATATATCCACAATCTACACACTTTACATTTCCACCAATTGTGACTACTTTGCCTGCACACTTGTTACATTGTGTAAACAATACCCCAAGTTCTGGTTCACTGATTGTGGCATGGATTGCTCCATTTAGATGACTTATGATCTTTACCATGACAATGTCACTAACTCTTGCTATGATTCTCTTTTTTGCACCTTTTGCTTGACAAATACATTCAAGACCAGAGTGAGTTGGTTTTCCATTAATGTAAAGTATGGCTACTGCAAACATGTTATTCATAAGAGCAGACACATTCCCAATTACTAAATCGTTGATCTGTGGAACTGCTGGCGTCCTTATCTGATTAATTTTTGCAATTCGATTTATTTTATCAAAATCACTAGTGCCAACCACAACTGATCTTATAGTATGACCATCATCAAACGTGTTAATACCAGTTTCAAATTCTTCAATTATTGCAATCTTATCGCCTGGCAAACTTGGCTTTTGAGACAATGTCTAAATTTTGAAATTTGGTGATTATAATTGTTTATGAGTACAAATAGACTGAAAATCAAACTAACTACATAATTTCATCTAATTATCTAACAATTTAGAACTCTTGTAATTAAAATGAAAAAATCTATCTAAAAACATGGTTTTCCTACCACGTGGACATTCTTTTAGAAGGATGTGAAGATAATAATTGTCCTATAATTTAATAAAATTTGTTCAAGAAGAGATAGATTCAGGTATAGGTGAAACTAGAAGGCTACAATTTATTTTAGATTCACTCAAAGAAGATAAACCTCTTTATCTATGTGATCAAGAATACCTTGAAGCACGAATTTCAAGACAAACTAAAAAAATGACCGCCTTAAAAAATGAGACAGAAAATGTATTCAAAAACAATAAAAATCAAAATATCGTAATGATGACAAATCTTCCGGATTATATCACTAAATCAAGACAAGAACAACAAACTGCATTATTTTTAAATAAATCTGAAATGATGGGTCAACCAGATATACAAATAACTATATTAGAAGTACGAAAAAAATTAGAAAATATACTGGAACGAATAGAAAGACTTGAAAATAACTTCCACAACGAATCAAAATTTGAACTAACAACACCTGAAGTTGAACAACCTAACTTATCAAATGAATTGCATAATTTTATTGAGATGCAAAAGTTGAATAATACTAAATTTTTTGGAGAGAATAAAAATAAACAAAAAATGGATAAGAATCTTCTTACCGTTGTTAAAGTATTATTAGTAATGACAATTGTGACAATTGTTCCTGCAATCTCGATCCTATGGTTTTTCGGTACCTTGGAGGGAAAGTTGACATGGCAAAATCATGAAATAACCTACAGTAATGTTAGTGAAATACTACATCTGTTTGTATTTTCACTCGTCCTTGTTTTAGTGGCTTGGCCAGCACTTGGAATTGTTTCCATCATTACTAAGAAAAGAAAAATCAATCACAGATTATGAAATTATAATTGCCATTATGGTGGTCTATAATTGTTTATAGCCAATGTGGAATTTGCAAAAATCCATCTATATTTTCATTTTTTAAGAGTTTTAAAAGGGCATTTGCTTGTGGCGTTGAAAGCACTGGTTTTTGGAAATGATTATCTATTGATATTCTAGGACATGCAACTTGGATGAACGCATCAATTCCCTTCAGATTACCGAGCTTGTCATCAGTAATATCTGTAAGGGCAAAGAGTTGCACTTTCTTTCCAGCTTTTTCAAGCTCTTTTTTGAATTTCAGGGCTGTTACTTTTGAAAACTGGCCTTCTTTTAGACCAATAACAATTCCAAAGGTTTCTGCTTCCATTGCTTTGTATACAGAAAGAATTGCTTTCTTTTGCAATTTTTCAGAAAATTCCGTCACTTCTCTTATCTCTTCAAAATATGGATCAAGAATGAAAGTTGGTTTACCTGTAGAAAGGGCTATCCCAGCAGCATGAAAAGAGCTTTGACCCAAAAATACATTTGCATCTACACTGTTTTTTGTTTGTGATGTTGGATAAAACTCACATCCAAAAACCTGACCATCATTTAACTGTCCTTTTCCATCTCCAATTTTAACTATGATTCCCCCCTCCTCAAGAATTTTTTTTACTTTCTCGATCTCTAAAAGATGTTGGCTATCTGTAACAAGTGAAACTGTTTTTCCTTTAAGTTCAACAGCACATTTTCTTGCAACCTTTTCAAAAGAAATGTTATCATAAGCATCTATGAGAATAACACTTTCCCCAAAATTAGTTGAATTTATTGTGTGACCTATGTGAAATAATATCTCAGCACCAAGAACTTTGGCCCCATTAGTGTTCATATCACATGTTCCAAAACATGTATCTGCAAGGACATATGCAGGTACATCAAACTTTTCCATTATTTTCGATGCAGTTTCTTGAATTTTTGGTAGTAATCCATCTGGACCATTCAAAGCTACTGAAACAGGTCTTCGCTTTTCTATTTCGTCGAAAATTCTTTTTTCATCAATTACTATCATTTACTTCAAATCCCATCATTTTTAATTTAAATCAACCGAAGTTACACAATATTTAATATAACATGAACTAAACACCAAGACATGGCTATTGCGTTTGTTCTGATAAATGCAGAATTAGGAGCAGAAAATGAACTTGTAAATCAATTAAAGGCCATCGAAAATGTAAAGTACGTTTACGTTCTTTATGGTGCATATGATTTGGTAGTAAAGATTGAAGCTCCGAATAGCGAGATACTTAAAAAAACCATTTCAAATAACATAAGGCAACTCAAAAATGTACGTTCCACACTTACGATGACGGTTATTGATGAAAACTGATTCCATACTTCACATAGGTTTTGATGACACAGATTCAAGAAAGGGTATGTGTACTACATTTCTTGCATACAAGATCGTTGAATATCTCAAAAAAGAACGAGTCAAGTTTCTAGATTATCCATATTTAATTAGATTTAATCCAAATATACCTTGGAAGACACGTGGAAATGGAGCTGTAGCATTAAAGATTAAAACTGATAAACCAGAATTTATTAAAAAAAATGTTATTGAGTTTATTAGAAAATATTCTGCAATAAAGGATGGTGCAAACCCAGGTCTTGTTTTTTATCAAAATGAAAAAATTCCTCTACACTTTGCTGAATTTGGACACAGAGCATTATGTAGTTTAATTAATAGAAATAATGCAAAAGAATTTGTTTCAAAAAATGGATTAGAATCATTTTATCTTGGTAATGGTCAAGGTTTGGTTGGTGCTATAGGTGCAATAGGGTATGATTTTGATGATTATACTTATGAATTAATTAGTTATAGAAATAAATCAAATTTTGGAAAGAAAAGAGAAATTTTCAAACAAAGTGTAAAGAAAATGCAGGACTTAACATACCCACATACATTTAACAGCTTTGATGAAGAAAAAAATAGAATTCTAATTGCTCCTCATGGATCAGATCCAGTTTTTTTTGGTATTCGAGGTGATGACATCAACTCTGTAATTTATGGTAAATCACTAGTATACTCTCCTGAAAAATTTGATGGTTATATGGTGTTTAGAACAAACCAAGGCACAGGGGCTCATTTAAAAAATGAACTTGATGTTCATAATTTGAAACCGTTCTCATCTGGTTATGTTACTGGGAAGGTTTCTGATGAACCTAAAGTGGAGATAGGTGGACATGTGATTTTTTCCATGATAAAAGATGATCAAAAAATCAAATGTGCAATTTACAAACCAACAAGATTGACTAAAATCGCTTCAAAGCTGATCAAAGGAGATGTGATAAAAGTTGGTGGCGGAGTACGAAAAGCAACTAAAATTCATCAAAGAATTCTAAATGTAGAGTTTCTTGAAGTTTTGAGGCTGGAAAAAAACACGGAAGTAGTTAATCCTTTTTGTCATGCCTGTAGTAAAAGGACAAAATCCAAGGGTAAAAATCAAGGCTTTGAATGTGTAAAATGCAAAAAAACATTCTCAAACAAAATATTTGAAGAAATTCCACGAGAAATTGAATGCAGACTTTATGTACCTGCTCTTTCTGCACACCGACATTTGACTAGACCGATGCAAAGAATTGGAAAATTAAACAATAAAATAGAATTTGATAACTCAAGAAAATGGTTTCATATCTCAAAATCTGGACAGACAGTAAATCAAAAACTTGAAATTAAAATCAATACTAGAAAACTAAAACATTAGTTCAATCAAATTCTTTGTAATTTGTGAAGAAAATAGCGGGGAGTAGATTTGAACTACTGATTTGCGGGTTTCTCATCAGTTTTGATTATGAGCCCGCCGGGATGACTTTGCCCAAGTAGTCTGGCTTCCCCACCCCGCTAACTGAAAAGATGCCTGAGGGTGATATATACGCTTTATCTAATTTTAGAAATAATTAATAGGATTTGTAAAGTGTCACACTTGTGGATAAAAAAATTAGGATAATAGGAATTATTGCAGCAATCACAGCTTCCATAATAATTTTAACATCACCATCTAATTCTGTCGTAATACCAAAACCAACTGCTAGCTCAATTGGAACGGATGCAGTACAAATTATTGCTACAAACTTGCAAAAACCTTGGTCCTTAGATTTTATAAATGACAAAATTTTCTTTACTGAAAAGATAGGTAGAATAAGAATCATAGATGGGGGTGTTTTAGTAGCAGAACCAGTTGCAGACTTGAAAGTGGCAGATGTCACTGATGGAGGCTTACTTGGACTTGTATTACATCCAAATTTTACAAAAAACCATTTTCTCTATGTGTTTTACACATATCAGGAAGGGGATAAGCTTTGGAACAAAGTTCTCAGGATAACTGAATTAAATAACAAGATCTCTGACGCTCAAGTTATTTTGGATAAAATTCCTGGTGCTGAATTTGATGATGGAGGAGTTATAAAATTTGGCCCTGATAAAAAATTGTACATAGGTACAGGTGACGCAACAAATGATACTGCATCTGAAGATCTAAAATCACTTGCTGGGAAAATTTTAAGACTAAATGATGATGGTTCCATACCATTAGATAATCCAATATCAGGATCTCCAGTTTTTTCATACGGACATAGGAATCCCCAAGGTCTGACATGGGATAACTATGGTAACCTATACGAAACAGAACAGGGACCTACCAAAAATGATGAAATTAATCTTATAAAATCTGGAGAAAACTATGGCTGGCCAGCACAGGAATGTTCAGGATCTAAAAAATATGTTGATGCCTTGATTTGTTATAACCCAAGCTTAGAACCAGGAGGAATTGTGTATTATTCTTCTGGTAAACTTGATCTTGGAAATAGCCTGGTAATGTCTACATTAAGGGGAACAAACCTATACCAGTTAACAATAGAAAATGGAACAATTACATCACAAAAAATCATATTGGATGGATTGGGAAGAATTCGTGATGTCAATATGGGGCCTGATGGTTATCTTTACATTCTTACAGGAAACACAGATGGAAGAGGATTTCCAGACAAGATGGATGATAAACTATTGAGGATAGTAAAATAAATTGGCAGATTCATCCATCCCTAAATTTCATGAAAAAAGTAGAGAAGAACGGATAAAAAAAATAGCATCATTTTCCGGTCTATCAAAGGAGGATATTAAGATCTTAAAAAATGAAGGTGGAATCTCCTTTAATGATGCAAACAATATGGTTGAAAATGCTATAGGTACAGTATCATTTCCACTTGGAATAGCAACCAACTTTCGGATAAATGGCAAAGACTATCTCATTCCAATGGTAATAGAAGAGTCATCTGTTATAGCTGCTGCCTCAAAAGCTGCAAAGATAGCAAAAAAACAAGGAGGATTTACTATGAAGGCAGATGATTCCTACAGCATTGGACAAATCCAAGTGGTAGATGTTAAAGTAAAATCGGCAATGTCTAAGGTTATAAGTTCTAAAAAAGAAATCATAAAACTTGCTAATTCAAAAAGCAAAACACTTTCCAAAATGGGAAAGGGCGTAAAACAAGTTACCTGTAAGAAAGTAAATAGTGATTCTGGATCAATGTTGATTGTTGAGCTTCTAATAGATGTTGGAGATGCAATGGGGGCTAATGTCACAAACACAATGTGTGAAGGGGTGGCTCCTTTGATCGAAAAATTAACTGGAGGACGAGTAATTCTTAGAATACTTTCAAATTATTCTACAAAAAGGCTAGTACGAGGCACAGCTATCTTTGATAAAAAAGAACTTGGAGGTAAAGAAATTGTTGACAATATAATATTAGCATATCAATTTGCAGCAAATGATCCGTATCGTGCTGTCACTCACAATAAAGGAATCATGAATGGAATAATTGCAGTTGCCAATGCTACAGGTCAAGACACAAGAGCTATAGAAGCAGCTGCACATGCGTATGCGTCAAAAACAGGAAGATACGGTTCACTTACGGAGTGGAAAAAAGACAAAGATGGAAACTTGATTGGTAAAATAGAATTGCCAATGTCTGTTGGGATAGTAGGTGGAATTGTAAATGTTCATCCTATGATTAAGATATGTACAAAAATTCTTGGAACAAAATCTGCAAAAGAACTTGCATGTATAATTGGAGCAGTTGGACTTGCCCAGAACTTGAGTGCAATACGTGCACTTGCATCTGAAGGAATACAGAAAGGACACATGAGACTTCATGCAAGAAATATTGCAGTAAGTGCAGGTGTTACTTCAGATAAGATAAACAAGGTAACTAGACAAATGATAAAAGAAGGAAACGTCTCAGGACATAGAGCTAAAGAAATACTCAAAGAACTTTAGCGACCAAGATATATATCTAAAAACCCTGCAAGGACTACATTGAATTCAGTTAAATTTGCAATTCCTAAAGGTAGTATTGAGGAAGCTACTTTTAAGATTCTAG
The DNA here is from genome assembly GCA_016201435.1 of Nitrososphaerota archaeon. Classification (GTDB taxonomy): domain Archaea; phylum Thermoproteota; class Nitrososphaeria; order Nitrososphaerales; family Nitrosopumilaceae; genus TA-20. The sequence continues at coordinate 24,008 of JACQCT010000031.1, forward strand.
AACAGTCTTGGACAAAGGTAAGACGTAGAGACCGTACCTACAGAGTAGTGTTAGACGATCCTCAAATTACAGTAAAGATGTTAAGACCACAAGAGATTCCAAATCTTGTCTTTGATGGATTATACGATGTAGGGATAACAGGAAAAGATTGGGTAAAAGAAACAAACGCCGATGTACAAACTCTTTTGGATCTAGAATATGGTAAAATAAAACTAGTCATTGCAATACCTGACTCTTATAATTTCAAATCACTTGACGAAATGATCTTATCATATGCAAGAAAGAAAAAAATTCTTAGGATTTCTTCAGAATATCTTACAACTGCAGCAAAATTCATAAAACAATCTAAAAGCTACAAAAAACTTTATGGCTCAAAAGAGCCACTAATCATAACCCCTTGGATGAGGATTGGTTCAAACAAAAATGTTCAGATCTTTCTTTCTTTTGGTGCCACAGAAGCAAAGCCTCCTGAGGATGTAGATGCAATTATGGATGTAACTGAAACTGGTACTACATTAACTCAAAATCAACTAAAAATAATTGATACTGTAATGGAATCTACCGCCATCTTAATTGCAAACAAGTCATCACTAAAAAATAAAGCAAAAAGAGAAAAGATCTATGATATTGTAACCTTACTAAGAGGCGCAGTAGAGGGAAGAAAGCATCTACATCTTTTCCTAAATGTGCGTACACAAAATCTTGATCGATTGTTAAAAGAACTTCCTTCACTCAAACGTCCTACAATTAGTCCACTAAGCGAGAAAGGCTGGTATGGAATAAACACAGTAATACCAAAATCTGAATTACACAAACTTGTTCCAAAACTTAGAAAGATCGCACAGGGATTAGTAGTTCACGAACCAAAACAAATACTGGCCCTTGAGGAGATAAAGCGTGATGAGGAAAATTGATGAGAATCATTACAGTTCGAAATATCAACACTACGGTAGAATCTGTACGGCCAAAAATTAATCAGCAAAACAGGAACAAAGTCAAACTCATCATCTTAGATGTAAAAAAAAGAAAAGATAAAGCAATAAAAGAATATGAAAAAAAATTTACAGGCGCTAATCTTAAATCAATAAAGGTTTCACAGACTGAAATTAAAAATGCATATTCTAAAGTAACAAAACAACAGATCACTGCAATTAGACTAGCAAAGAAAAGACTAGAAAAATCAGAACTTACTGTAAAGAATCAACTCAAAAAAATTGTGTTACAAATTGATGGGATAAAAATAAATCGAGACTTTGTTCCTATTGAAAGTGTTGGCTGTTACATCCCAGGCGGGGCTGCTAGATACCCCAGTACTATAGTAATGTCTGTAACCCCGGCAAAAGTGGCTGGAGTTAAAAAAATTATTTGTGTGACACCCCCAAACAAAAATGGCATCATTGATCCACTGACTCTTGTTGCTGGTGATATCTGTGGCGTAGACGAATTTTACAAGACTGGTGGTGCACAGGCAATTGCTGCACTAGCATATGGTACAGAATCAATACTAAAAGTAGACAAGATAGTTGGACCGGGGGGTTCCTTTGTAACCCTAGCTAAATCATTTGTAAGTGAGACTGTTTCAATCGATATGATTGCAGGTCCAACGGAATTGGCAATCATAGCTGATTTAACAGCAAGCCCTGATCTGGTTGCTTCTGATTTGATATCGCAAGCAGAACACAGCCCAGAAACAATGTGCTGTTTGATAACAACTTCAACAAAACTAAAAGACCTTGTAATAGAATCTTTAGAACAAAAAATTCCTACCATAAAACGATCAAAAATAGCAAGTGAAAGTTTAAAGAAAAATGGATTCGTTGCAATTTGTAAGAATACAGTTGATGTTATAGAATTTGCTAACAAACTTGCCCCAGAACACTTGGAAATAATCACAAAAAATCCTGAAAATATAGCAAAGAAAATTACAGCAGCTGGTCTTGTTCTTATTGGAAAAAATACTCCTTCTTCTGCAAGTGATTACCTGTTTGGCTCAAACCACATACTTCCTACAAGTGGATTTGGCAGATCTAGAGGTTCACTTGGTGTATTAGACTATATGAAAATACGAAATAAAATAGAAGCCACAAGGGCCGCACTAGAAAAAATATCTGATTCTATGAGGGCATTAACATATGCAGAAGGATTACCAAATCACTACGAAGCAGTAAGGAGTAGGTTAAATTGAAAGCAGATTGGTTTAAGAAAAAAGTAGACGAACTTTCAAAACTAAAAGGATACAAAAAGCCTGACAAGTATTCAAACGTAATCAAGCTTGATTCTAACGAAAACTATGCAGTAAAAAGAGAATTTACTTTAGATTTGATTAACCAAACACAAAGAAATCTAGATGTCCGGGAATACCCCTTAGGAGGAACAGAAAGACTAGTAGGAGCACTCTCTGATTATACCAAAATTCCACCAGAAATGATAGGAGTGGGAAATGGTTCTGATCAGATAATTGATTTAATACTTACAAACTTTGCGTCAACAGAAACAAAGATCTTGACATCAGAGCCTACGTTTGGTTTTTTTGAAGAACGATGTAAGCTATATTCTATTCCAACAATAAAAATTCCCTTTACAGGCAACATGACATTAGATGTTAAAAAATTCATCTTAAATGCTAAGAAAGCGAACATACTGTATCTTGATTCACCAAATAACCCAACAGGATTTCAGTTTACAAAAAATGAGCTTGAAAAACTAATTCAAGAATTTGTAGGTCTAGTCATAATTGATGAAGCATATGTAGAATTTGCGGATTATTCAGTACTTGATTTGACCAAAAAAGTAGATAATCTGATTGTTCTTAGAACACTATCAAAATCGTTTGGACTTGCTGGCTTGCGTATTGGATATTTTGTTGCAAATAAGAAGATAACAGATGTTTTTAATAGAGTTATTCAATATCCGTATCCATTAAACACAATTGCAATAGAAGCTGGAATCTTGGCATTACAAAAATCAAAATATTTCTTAGATGTTGCAAATCAAATTAAAAAAGAAAGATCAAAAATAATAGAAAAACTTCGCGCTATGAAGGTGTTTGAAGTTTATGATTCAAACGCAAATTTTGTTCTTTTTGTTGCACGTGGTTCCAGTAAGCGTATTTACAAAGCTCTCATTGAGCAGGGAATTTTAGTAAAAAACTTGGGAAATATAGGAAACCACGAGGGATGTTTAAGAGTGACTGTAGGTTCTGAAGAGATGAATTCAAAATTTCTTTTAGCCATTCGTGATTTATTGACATGACACTAGAAAAATTAGATAATGGTATCTTTGTGGACGCTACAAAAATTGACAAAATAAAACGTCTTGACGGAATAATATTTGATTGCGATGGCGTACTAATTGATGTCTCAAATTCATATGATCTTGCCATAAAAAAAACGACAGACTTTGTTGTCAAAGAATTTGCAAAAATAGATCAATCTGATTTTGTAAATACACAAATGATAAATGGTTTTAAAGACACGGGAGGTTTCAATGACGAAGTTGATGTTACCTATGCCATGATTTTATCTATTGTTGTTGCAAAAAAACTAAAAAAACCATTTTCTGAATTCATTTTTGATGTTATAAAGAATTCAGATCAAAGCGGAATACTGTCTGTTGAAAAATATCTTGACATTCTAAAAGTTGATCTTTCTGAAATAAGAAAAAAGCTTGCATATCCCGGACCTCGTTTCACAAATGTACTCTCTTCTATTTTTGATGAGATATTTTATGGTGCTAAATTATACTATGATCTCTACAAAAAAAGACCAGACTTTTTTGATGGAAAAGGGCTTATAGAAAACGATGTAGTGCTTATAAATAAACAACTAGTAGATTCACTCAAAAAAAAATTTGGCAAAAAACTTGCTATTGTTTCTGGACGAGGAATTATTTCTGCAGGACACTCGTTAAAGGAATTGTTTGAAGAATTTGATCTAAAAAATTCAAAGTTTTTGGAAGATGAGCCGCGAGAGCTTGCCAAGCCCAACCCTGCCTCTCTTATTTCATCAATCAAAGGATTAGGTTCCACATGTACTATGTTTGTGGGAGATTCCATGGAGGACTATATCATGGCAAAAAAATCAGATGAGATGGGTAACAAGACAATTTTTTGTGGTATTTATGGTACAAGTATAGAGCCTGAAACAAAACGCAAACTCTTTGAGAAAAAAAATGTGGAAATTATATTAGAAACCATAGATTTGATTCCGAAGACATTAAATCTGGTTGGGGCATAAACCCCTTCTCTGCGGGGATTTGTATGAAATCAAGAATATCTAGTATCAATAGGAAGACAAAAGAAACTCAAGTTTCTGTAACTGTAAATCTTGATGGAAATGGCAAAATTTCTGTCATAACAGGAATTAACTTTCTTGATCATCTGATAACAAGTCTTGGGAAACACTCCATGCTTGATCTTAAACTGAATGCGGTTTCTAAAGACGGAATAGCACATCACCTGATTGAAGATGTGGCTATTTCACTTGCAAGTGCAATGGATTTGGCTCTTGGTAATAGATCTGGTATAGTAAGATTTGGACATGCTTCGGTACCAATGGATGAATCATTAGCTGAAGCATCACTTGATCTAGTTAAACGACAATATCACAAAATTGATCTTGCAATTGAACAAAATCAATTAGAAGGAATATCCAAGGAAGATTTGGAACATTTCTTTCGTTCTTTTGCTCA
>JACQCT010000034.1 GCA_016201435.1 Nitrososphaerota archaeon
GGCAGCAAGAGGTAAAAATGCGGATGCGGCAAAGAGGCTCAGTATAACTGCGCCAATTATGATAGGTTTGTTCATATCAAACACCTGTTGAAATGTGCGTTCGTTCATATTTAACTTTTGTGTCAAATATTAAAAATTTTTTCATAAAGTCTAAGTAACGTTTATGTTTTGCTCCACAGCCATGCGACTTATGGGCAGAATGCATTCACACAGACATGGACAATCGCATTCGATCAGGCCAGTTACACCTAGTGCACCAACATGGATAAAACAGAGCCCTGCAGAAATTGAAGAATTAATTTTAAAATATGCAAAAGAGGGTCTAAAAACAAGTGAAATCGGAGTAAAACTCAGAGATCAACATGCAATCCCACTTACTAAATTAATAGTGAAAAAATCCATTACAGAAATACTTACTCAAAAAGGGATCAAACCTGATATGCCTGAGGACCTAAATAACATTGTAAACAAGGCACTAGGGTTACAAAAGCATCTCAAGACGCATACATCAGATAGACGAAATGTAAGATCTCTTGAGTTATTGGAAGCAAAGGTTCACAGGCTTTCTTCCTATTATAAAAAAATAGGCCGCATTCCTAAAACTTGGAAATATAAGTCAGTCATAGCTCAACTTGAGTAATGACAAGCAAGCTTGATGCAGCGCTTTCTTACTTTCATGATAAAATATCAGATTGTATAAAATCTGGCAGAAATATTTCAGTAATAACTCATCTTGATTGCGATGGAATAACATCTGGTAGTATTGTAACAAAATCCCTCATAAGATCAGGTGCTAAATGTACAGTCAGAACAGTAAATGAATTCAACAAGAATTTAGTAGATAGAATGAAAAATGATTCAAGAGAATTTCACATAATTACTGATCTTGGTGGAGGATTTGCAAAGGAGCTTGATTCAGGATTAGATGACAATTGGATAGTTGTTGATCATCATCAGATACCAGAAGAAGAATTTGATAATGAACGGGTAATTAACGCATGGAAGTATGATATTGATGGTGGTGTAGAGGTCTCAGCTGGTGGAATGGCATATTTAGTTTCAAATGCACTACATAAAGAAAATACTGATCTTGCATGGATAGCTGTTGTAGCTGCTTTGGGTGACAGACAAGATCAAGGTGAAAAAAAATCCTTTTCCGGAATAAATCTAGATATTGCATCTGCTGCTAAAAAAAATGGTCAAGTTGAAATTGATCTTGACATATTGCTGGTAGGGAGGGAAACAAGACCACTTCCAGATGCTCTTGCTTTTACATCACACCCGTTTATAGAAGGTCTTACGTGGAATAGGGATGCATGTTTGTCATTATTGAATTCGTCAGGAATTAAATTAAAAGATGGCAGTAGATGGCGTGTTCCCGCAGAACTTACTGAAGATGAAAAAAGAACTCTACTTCAAACAATTTCTAAATTTACAACAAGCAAAAATGCTACTGAGATAATGGATGAACTTGTTGGATATACATATACTCTTTCTGGTGAAGACAAACGCAGTTTTTTGCGTGATGCGAGAGAATTTTCCACTATGTTAAACTCTTGTGGAAGAATTCGTAAGGCAGGAGTTGGAATCGCAGTTTGTATGGGAGACAGAACAAAAATGTTAGAAGAAGGAGAAAATATTCTCTTAGAATATCGCACATTATTACGAACATATATGAACACACTTTCAAGTGAGCGTTGGAGAGTAGTGGATAACGGCAAATATGTAATGGTAGATGGAGAAGGACTAGTATCAGAAAACATGACAGGTGCAGTATCTTCGCTTCTAGGCGGATCACAAAAGAACACAGGCAAAATTATCATACTAAGAACAAATGGAGAGGATGGCACGATCAAGTTTTCATCACGAAAGTCTACAGGATGTAAATCTGAAGTTAATTTGGGATTACTAATGAGATCATGTGCAACAAAAGTTTCTGGAGTCGGTGGCGGTCATAATGCAGCTGCTGGAGCTCGAATAACTAAAGACAAATTGGACGAGTTCTTAGGCTGTTTAGAAGAAAATGTCACTAGAGTGTAAGGTTCAAGTCTTTCTAAATAATCTCACACAGCAAAAATCTGATTCCATACGAAAGGCTTTAACGCCTGATAACATAAACTTCCCAGAAAATCTTTCCATGAAGATTGAAAATGTTAACAATTCTCTTGTCTTTACATTTCAAGGTAAAGGAAATATACGAACACTAATTTCTACTATTGATGAGGTCCTTGAACATGCCCAAGTGGTACTCAGAGTGACTGGCTAATGCTTGATCCTAAAATTTTACGTGAAAATCCTGATAAAATTAGAAAAATGCTTAACGATAGAAATGTTGATTTTCCATTAGACGAATTGATAAAATTAGACAAGGAACGTAGAAATTTCATTATTAAAACTGATGAATTACGCAAGAAAAGGAATGAAATTTCAATAGAGATCGCAAAAAGGAAGAAAACCAATCAAGATGCAACATCACTCATTGCACAAATGCAAGATACATCTCAAACACTTTCAAATCTTGAAACTGTGCAGATCCAAACTGAATCAAATTATACAAAACTAGCACTGACCATTCCTAATTTAGTTGATGAATCTGTCCCAATCGGAAAAGATGATACTTCAAACAGAGAAATAAAAAAATGGGGAAAAATTCCTCAGTTTGATTTTAAAGTAAAAGATCACATAGACATATCACAAAGTCTTGATCTTGTAGATTTGGAAAGAGCAGCAAAAGTAGCAGGTGCCAGATTTTATTATTTGAAAAACGATCTTGTAAAATTAAATCAGGGATTAATTCAATATGCACTGGATTTTCTTTCTGAAAAAAATTATATTCCAATTCAAACACCTTATTTGATAAATCGCTCATCTATGGAAGGTGCAATAATTGCAAATGATTTTGAAGATGTCATTTACAAAATTGAAGGTGACGATCTCTATCTAATTGGCACATCAGAACATGCAGTAGCATCAATGCATTCTGATGAAATTCTTGAAGGAAAGATTTTACCTCTCAGATATGCAGGAGTAAGTCCATGTTTTAGAAAAGAAGCAGGTGCGCATGGAAGAGATCAAAAAGGCATTTTTCGCGTACATCAATTTGAAAAGGTAGAACAATTCATTTTTTCTAAACCTGAAGAATCTTGGAAGGAGCATGAACAAATGCTATCTAATGTTGAAGAGTTTTACCAGAAACTTGAGATGCCATATAAAATAATGATGTTGTCAAGCGGAGATCTTGGAAAGATCTCCGCAAAAACATATGATCTTGAAGCTTGGATGGCAGGTCAGAATAGTTATCGTGAGATAGTCTCATGTTCTAACTGTTTGGACTTTCAAGCAAGAAGACTCAAGATAAGATTTCGTGATAGAACAAATGATCAGCCTCAATATGCACATACACTAAATAGCACACTTGTAGCAACAACACGAACTCTTGTTGCTTTGATGGAAAATTTTCAGACAAAGGACGGTCATATTTCCATACCAAAGGTTTTACAAAAATATGTTAACAAAAATACGATCTAAAAAGTCGTACAACTTATATTTTGGCTAGAAACGTCGATTATAGTTGGCACGTCAAAAGACAACCAGAGTCAAGGACAAATGGAGAGAGAAAAAATGGGTTACTGTACTTGCTCCCTCTGCGTTTAACAATGTGCCTATAGCATACATCCCCATAACTGAGGATGCAAATGCAATAGGTCGAGTGATAGAAGTTACTTTGTTTGACATAGTCAAAGGTGATCCTTCACAGCATCAATTCAAACTATATTTCCAGATAAACAAAGTAGATGGTGAAACTGCAACAACAATTTTCAAACGATACGAATATGCAAAAGAATTTCTTAGAAGTCTTGTAAGACGTGGATCTTCTTTGATTAGTTTCATAGGCGACTATAAAACAAAAGATGGAAATATTTTCCGCATAAAGATAATTGCTCTAACACAGAAGAAATTAAATACATCTCGCAAGCATGCACTTAGATTAATTGCAAGAGACGTCATGTCAAAAACAATTCCTGAAATGACCATAGAACAATTCATTCAAGCTACTGCATTTGGAAAAATAAACTCTGACATCATGGCTGCTGTTAAAAAAATAATCCACGTACGTCATGTAGGCATAGAAAAATCGAAGATGATTAGGACCGCAGAAGCTGAGATTGCCTTATTGCAAGCTTAATAAATTTATTGTTTAGGTAATAATCAAAAAACATGGTAAATCATACAGAGATCACTGCAGAGATAATAATACATGCAACAGAAGATAAGAAAAAAATTTTCGATCCAATGTACGAGGTATTTGAAATAAAAGAAGACGAATTCATACAAGAAAGATTAGAGGGTCATTTTGGAAATCCTATTTTAATGATGAGTATAAAATTAGGAAAAAAACGGGCAGAAGAATTCATTAAGAAATTAGTTTCAAAGATTTCAAAATCTCAGATGAGTGAGTTTTTAGAAAATATTGAAACGTATTTTGAAGGTTCTTCCTTGTTTATACGAATAAGTAAAAAAGATCTCGTAAGAAAATCTATTAGTTTACAACAAAATGATGCCTTAAAAATCAAAATTTCTACTCCTGTATATAAAAAAAGTGAACTTGTTAAAACATATTTGGAACTGTTAGGACAATGAAAAAAAAGAAAAGATATCTTTTATTACAATTAGAAAAACCAATTGAATTTAAAAAATTCACAGAAATCAAGGTAATATCAAATGAAGAAAAACAAGCTATTATTTCATGCGAACTTTCTAAACTTTCACAAGTAGTTTTGGAATTTGAGAAAGTATGTAAGATTGTTAATGTTTCAGGAACTCTCAAAGCACTGCGCAGAGTTTAATAGTATTTCGAAGACAAGATAAAAAGGGAATGAGGTGATATTTGCCGCTCCAGTCTGAGCAATTGCTGTGAAGAAGCCGCGACGAACCGACCCAAAAACCTGATCTATTTTCATACGGTTCTTTTAAATATAGTAGATCCTTTTTTTTGGCTGTGA
>JACQCT010000033.1 GCA_016201435.1 Nitrososphaerota archaeon
CAATAATTCTTTCTTCTCCCAGTCTTGCAATGTCTGCATCATGAGTTTTTGCAATAGCCTAAATTTCTTCTACTACTTTTCTTAACTCATCTACATTTTTTTGTGCAAGTGGGGTGACCCTTAACACCAGTATCATGTTCTTTTTGATATCCTCTCTTACGGAATGTACATCACTAGTATCCCTTAGCGTGATGGCCTTCAAGTAAGTGGGTGCCTTTTGGGTCTGCATACAAAGTAGATGCAAAGTACTCCCTCAAAAAGTCTTGCTAGTCAATTGCATTTCACAGACTAGCTTGCACGACTAAATTCTGTACTGCAGGTAAGAAGACTCATCGACTGGCATTACCGAAATTTCTGACCTTATGTCCTTTTTCTGTGATACCACAACACTTGGGATATCTCTTGGTGCATCAGAATATCGTAGCGTGATTGCTGCGGCTAATTCCAAAAGATTTTGAGAAATTTCTCCTCGGATTAATGAAACAGGGCCTACATGATCTTTTGTTTCAAGTAATACATCATCATCTAGTGCCAAAGCTTTTAGCATTTCATTTTCATCTTTGTTTCTTCCAACAATGAACTTTGTTTTTTGATCAAATCTGAAATGTCTTCCAATTTTTAATAGATCAATATCATTAGTAGTTGGTGTTTGTACATGCTTGAAAAGATCTTTTACTCTAATAGCAAATTTTGGATCTGTTAAAAGACAACCGCCACCTGCATTTGGTGGGTTTTCAATTCCAAATTCTTGTGCCATTCTTAACTGATCCTTTCTTGATCGACCCCTGATCTTTCCAAGATCTTCTCTTCTTATCAAACCATTTAGTTCTGGTTCTGTATGTGGAAGCAGAGCTGCTGAAAGCGGTCTTACTATTTTTCCCTCAAGACCAGACTCTTTTTCAATTGTCCTAAGAGCTGGACCATGTTGGCTCATTGGCCTTTGACCTAAAACTTCGCCTGAAATTATAAATTCGGCACCGATCTCTCCCATATGTTTTTTTCCTGCCTCAAACATCATTGCTCTGCAATCAATGCATGGATTCATTCCAGATCCAAACCCATGCTTTGGATGCTTTAACATCTCAATATACTCGTCTCCAAGATATACTGTTTTTAGATTTACACCTAGATTATCTGCAGTCTCGCGTATTTCAAAACCGCATCCCCTTCCACAATCAAAATCGCAAAATGGTGTCTTGATCGCTACCGCTTCCACCTCAAATCCTTGCTTTTGCATCATTTTGATAGCTAATCGGCTATCAAGACCACCTGATAACAATGCTATGATCTTCTTTTTTTCTTCCATGAAAAATCACTCGTTTTCGGATATCTAAACCTTCCAGCAAACATAAATTGAGAATTTGTAGATTTTGTGTATTGCAAAAACGTAGGCAAAACCTTCTGAAATTTTGTAACAAAATAGACTGTGATACTATAGTGGCATTTGAACCTGAAAACCTCTATTACATGACTGGTTTTTGGGGGGAGGCTATTGGGATACTGGACAAAAACGGTACTACCATTGTATCTCCGGAGCTAGAAATGGGACGCGCAAAGGAAGAGTCTACTGACTGTAAGATAGTAAAATCAGTGCGCGGCAAGGGATCACTTTCTACACTCATTGGATTGCTAAAGGGCAAGAAAGTCTGTACAGATAGTAACAATTACGATGTTATTCAGACACTCAAAAAATCCATTTCTGGTGTAAAATCAACCACAGGACCGTTTTATCATGCAAGAGAGGTAAAGGATTCGGGCGAAATTAGCATTCTAAGAAAAGCATCTTCAATATTGGATGAAATGTACGAGCTTTGTGTTGATGAAATCAAAATAGGACAGTCAGAGTCTGAGCTTCAAACTATTTTGATGTCATATGCAATGGAAAAAGAAGCATTTGCAACTGGATACAAGTCAACACTTAATCCTTTGATAATAGCTGGTGGACCAAACAGTGCATTACCACATGCACAAGTGACAAAAAGAAAATTTGCAAGTGGTGACATGATTGTAGTTGATCTTACACTACGATACAAAGGATATATCTCTGATGCGACAAGAACTTTTGGATTAGGCTCTGTTTCAGCTGAGGCAAAAAAAGTCTATGAGATTGTAAAACAATCACAAGAAGATGGTCTCAAAGCTGTAAAACCAAAAGCTTCTTGCAAATCAATAGATGATGTTTGCAGAAAAGTAATTTCAAAGAAAGGGTATGGAAAATATTTCATTCATTCTACTGGTCATGGAATTGGACTAGAGGTTCATGAGCTGCCATGTTTGAGTCCGTTAAGCAAAACAAATCTTGAAAAAAACATGGCAATAACTGTAGAACCAGGAATTTATCTTCCAAAAAAGTTTGGTGTAAGAATTGAAGATTCTGTTATAGTAAACAATAAGGCAGATGTCATGCACAAGTTTACAAAAGACCTGATTGTTATCTAATTTTCTTTCTTGAGAAAAATATTGTTGAAATTAATGCAATAACTAGTATTAATATCGAAATCGGGAATTCCGGAACTACATGGGTTCCATAGATAGATATCTCGCTGGTTTCTGCAGGATAGCTAATTACAAGAGTTCTTGCAATTGATGTTTTTGTTTCATTAAACTTGAGTATTTGTTTGCTTGAAGTTACTAGGTAATCATCGTCATTACCATTTGCATTTTTTGCATCAATTAATTCTCGTGGTAAATTCAATGACAAGATCCCATCACTTTTTGATTGAATCTGTATTTGTAAAGAAAACGTATTTTGATCAGCGCTAATTCCAAGTATTTTTCCACCAACAATATTGTAGCTTATTGTATAATCAGTATTGATGACAGCCAGCAAACCCCCTGAGGATTCAATTACAGGCGGTGGAGGGCTTGGATTGTCATTTGCAAATGTAATGGAGGCTTCTGTTGATGGGTTTCCTGTACCGGCAGAATTTATGGCAGAGACTCGGTAAGTGAATGTACCAGCTGCCAGTCCTGTGTGTACATATGATGTACTGGTACCAGTATTTGCGGTCAGAACTGACCATGCACCTAAACCAACCTTGTATTCAATATTGTATCCTGTTACAGAAGGTTTGCCATTATTTGATGGAGCAGTCCAGGAAATCTGTACACTAGATGGAGAAACTTTGGTGACATTAAGACCAGTTGGAGTATTTGGTAAAGCAGAAAATTGTGGTATTGATGTAGGAGATGGTGTTGATGTAGGAGGTGGAACAGAGGTGCTTGTTGGTGTTGCAGAAGCTTCTGAAGAAGGATTACTCTCTGTACCTCCTGTAAAAAGCGCAACAACAACAAAAGTGTAGGTCTTACCAGTTGACAAATTCTTGATAGAATAATTTGTAGTCTTACCAGTGTTGTCTACTATATTATTAAATACATTTGAGGAAAGTTTCTGATCAATTCTGTACCCGGAAATTGGTTGTCCAAAAGTTTCTGAAGGTGGTATCCATGATAAATCGATCTGAGTTGGAGAAACAGCAACTGCAGTAACACCTGTTGGTATGTATGTCTTTGATGGTACTGCAGAGACCTCATTTGATGGAACACTTGTGCCAATAGAATTTATGGCAGAAACGCGATAAGTGTAAGTTGTACCAGTTGTCAATCCTTTATGCAAATATGTAGCTAAATTAGTATTTGGAACCAAGACCGAATATGAGCCAGAACCAACTTTGTATTCTATCGTATATCCTGTAATTGTAGAACCACCTGTGTTTTGCGGTGCAGTCCATGACAAATTGATACTTGTTGGAGAAACTGAATTTGCGGTAAGTCCTGTTGGTGGATATGGTGCTGAAGATACTTGTATTGTGACTGCAGAAGCTGTATTTGATGAATTACTTGTACCAACTGAATTTATTGCAAAAACTTTGTAGGTATAGATATGTCCACTGGATAATCCTGTATGGAAATAACCGGTAGCTGTAGTTCCGGTATTTGAGACAAGATTTGTAAAGTTGCCAGAATCTAAATGATATTGGATCTTGTATCCTGTGACAGGTGGTCCCCCATTACTTGCAGGCAGATTCCATGAAAGGTTTATCTGAGTTCCTGAAGATGTAGTGGCAGTCAAATCAGTTGGTGGGTTTGGAGGTATGTTTTTGGGTGGTGATGAAGTCTTTGTTGGTGTAGCCACTGCCTCAGAAGATGGATTACTAGTACCAACTGAGTTTGTAGCCGAGACTCTGTATATGTAAGTAGTACCAGTAGTAAGACCGGTGTTATTGTATTTAGTAACATTACCTAGTGTGATTAAGGTACTATAACTTGTAGTTGCAGTTTTGGATTCTATAATATAGTGTGTAATTGCTGAACTACCATTGTGTTGTGGTGGAGACCATGATAGACTAACAACAGTAGGAGAGATTGGTATTGCAGAAAGAACTACTGGTGGATCAGGAACCGTAGATGCTTGTGCATCATATCCAATCAGAAATAGAAAACTTGATGATACAACTATTGTTAGTAGAAGTGATATTTTGGATTCTTTTTTATTGATATTGTTTTCACTTGCATGACTCAATTATCCTGATAACCACACATTATCATTTTTAGGGATTACTGATAAATTGTATGATAAAGTTATTTGATTCATTGATAAAATCAGTCTTATTCTTTATAATTTGATACAAAAAATGGTCAAAAAGACGAATTCATCTCTAAAATCTACTTTTAATTCGCCTTTCCAATTCATGCCGTATGAATTTAGTAATTTTTAGCTTTAATTTCTGTCCAGATTCAATAGTTTTCTTTGAATCAATGATAATTACATTGTTGTAATCAGGATTTTCTTTGTATCCTTTTAGACCTATGTCATTTGCAACAATAAGATCAGCATTTGATTCTTTTAGCTTCTTTCTTGCAACATTGATCAATTTCTCTTTAGAAATATTGGTCTCTGCCTTGAATCCCACAAGAAAGACATCTTTCTGAATTTTTTTAATTTGATTTATAATTTTTGGAACTCGTTTTAATTTTAATATAATTTTTTCATGATCACTTTTGATCTTTGTCTTGCTTGGTTTTTCTAAAGCATAATCAGAAACCGCGGCAGCTAAAATCACAATATCAAATTTTTGTTTCAGCTCTTTTCTTACGGCATTTAGCATTTCTTGACTGGTTTCAACTCTAATGACTTTGGCACCTTCTGGTATGGGCTCCGTTCCTGGTCCATAAATGAAAGTGACTTTGGCACCAGCAGAAACAAGCTCTGACGCTAACAAAACACCAGTCTTGCCAGAGCTCTGATTTGTAATTACTCGTACTGGATCAATGTACTCAATAGTAGGACCAGCAGTTATGAGCACCTTTTTTCCTCTTAAAATAGGTGAAGAACCAATCTTTTTGAGAACAAAATCAAGCACTTCATCAGGCTCTGCAGCTTTTGCCTTGCCCTCAACAAAACTTGGGGCAATAAAATCAACTTTCTTTTTGAGAAATTCTATGTTTTTTACTACTGCAGGATTCTCATACATTGCCTCATGCATAGCAAGTGCAATAACGATTGGTATCTTGGAACCTAGTCCTACACTCAAGACTGTAGAAATTGGTGTATCATCGATTCCATTTGCTAATTTTCCAAGTGTGTTTGCAGTACAGGGATATACAACAATTAGATCAGATTGCTTGTAGTCTGCAACCTTGATGTGTTCAAGATCACCAGTAAGTTGTGTAATCACTTCATTTCCTGTTGCCCACTTGAAATAGCTTGGTTTGATTAGATTTGTAGCAGCTTTGCTTGCAACACAGGTAACATTCGCACCATGTCGCATAAACAGTCTTGCTAATTCAATTGCCTTGTATGCCGCAACACTTCCTGATATACACAAGACAATTTTTTTTCCAGCAAACTCTGTACCGTCAGAACCGACAATATCTAGTGATGGATGTTTACTCAACTTCTTTTTTCAACCTTTCAAGCTCTAATTTATCCATAGAAAATGAATGCTCACTAGCTGGAAACTTGCCAGAAACCACATCATTTTTGTAAGATGTAATAGCCTTTACAATTTCGCCAGAAAGCTCAAGATATCTTTTGGCAAACTTTGGTTTTATTTTTTCATATAATCCTAATACATCATGAAATACAAGCACCTGACCATCACAATCTGGTCCAGATCCAATTCCTATTGTTGGAATTTTTATGGAATTTGAAATAATCTTTGATACTTCTTTTGTTACCATTTCCAAAGCTATGCTAAAAGCTCCAGCTTCTTCAAGTGCTTTTGCAGCCTCAATTAGCTTTACTGCGGCATCTTTTGTCTTTGCCTGAATCTTGTAGCCTTCTTGCAGTGTGGTAGTTTGAGGCTGAAATCCAATATGGCCCATCACAGGAATGCCAACTTCGACTATTGCTCTTACTGTATCTTTTACCTCAAGACCACCTTCTAGCTTGACTGCATCTGCTCCCGCTTTTATCAACTTGCCAGAATTTTCTATTGCCTGAGATTTGCTTGCCTGGTATGACATGAATGGCAAATCAGCAACAAGCATTGCATTTTGCCTTCCTCTTGCAACAGCTTCTGTAAAAAAACACATCTGCTCCATTGTTACCGGAATTGTATTCTCATATCCTAACATAACCATTCCCCCACTATCTCCAACAAGTAAGATATCGATTCCTGCCTTGTCACAGAGCTGAGCTGTAGTGTAATCATATGCAGTAAGAACTGTTATTTTTTTAGAATTTTTCATTGATAGGATATCTCTTACAGATTTAGGCATGAGACATTCTCCAGAGATTTTTTTTCACTAGATTGATTGATTCTGACAGGTTCTTCTTATTGTCAAATTTTATTTTTGAAAGATTTTTTTTCTTTATGTTTTTTTTGGAAAAATCAATCAGAATTTTCATTCCACGAATAACATTGTCTACAATTGTGATATCAGCTGTTTGTGCAGTTCTGGACAGAGGGTTTAGATCAAACGTGATTATTTTTTTTCCAAATTTTTTTAGTGCAATTGTCCTATCGCCATCCTCAAGTGGTACCAAAACAACATCTGCAGAAAATATTCCGCGTTCATCAACAATTCTTCTTGCACTGTTTAGCTTTGGAATTGTTCTGGAATATTTAGGATCTAGTCCTAGGATCTCCTTTGCACCATTTTTTTTAAGCACCTTTGCAATGGTTTTCTTTCTTTTTTCAGTTCCATAGAACAAATTGATTTCGATTTTTGCACCAATTATCTTTGCAAGCTGAATAATCTCTTTTGGACATAGTGCAGCAAAGTTCCCATTTACTGATATGACTGGTGATTTTGCCAAAATGAGAGCTTTTGAAGCAGCTTTTATGGCTTGCAGAGAGTATTTTGAAGTTTTTTCCCCTATGAGATAGTCAAACATCTCGCCTCTTCCATGAGCTAAAAGGCCTTCTTCTACTACCAAACCTGACTTGTATCCTAAAACTAGTTTTTCTCTGATATGTAGAGATACAGCCCTAGGATGTGATTTTGGAATTAACACTAGGAAATCCTTGCTCCGCTAGTATCAATGCTTGATTTGATCATAATACCATCATCATATTTTTTTAAAATCTTGATTACTTGATCCTCTTTTGATTTGGGAATCAAAGTAAAGATAGTTTCTCCAAACATTGCAACACCGCACTTGAAACCATTTTTTTGGAGATCTTTAATTACAGTATGCATCCTTGGTGTAATCACATTAACATATTTTGCAAATTCCAAAGACATGTCTAAAAATTCCTGATAATCTCTTGATTTGATTAGCTTCCCTACCATCTTTCCACCAAGACCATTTATTTTTGATAGATCATCTTTGATGAATTTTTTAGTTGAAATCGGGGAAAAACAAATCATTATTGCTGAAGAATCTGTGTGAATTTTTCTTAGTGATCCAATGCCTGGTGCACCTTGTTTTGTTCTGATCTCAAAACCTCCATGGTATGAAGATAAAACAGTTCCAAGACCAGTTTTACAAAAAATTTCTGCTTTATGAGCTATCTGCCCAATCTGGGTCCTCGAAAGATTTGTCTGTAATGCTTTGTTTAATGCAAATGCCAAGCTTAGTGCAACAGCACCACTTGAACCAAGTCCATAACCAACTGGAATTTCGATTTGATGCTCTACATCTAAAAAACAATTTTCTTTTACAAGATTGAAAAATTCACCAATTACAAATTCAGAGACTTGGGTGTTATCTGATTGATATCCTGTAACTTTTATTTTAAAACTAGGTTTTTCAGAACTTGAAACATTGACACGTGTAGTAACACCTTCTTTTATACAAAATCCAGCTCCAATAGAGCCTTGAAGCTCTGGTCTTTTTTCATCTACCTCAGCTTTGAAAAAACCTGTAATGTGACCCGGACAGAAGGCTACTGCCTGCATGGTGGAATTTAAATTCGAGTAAAATATAAAAATGATGATTAAATTATTTATATTGATTTAAACTGACTAAATTTATTCGTCGCCTACAAAAAATTGGCAGTAGCATTCTAGTTTCACTACCAAAAGAATGGATTGATACAAACAAGCTAGAAAAAAGTGATGAGGTTGAAATAGAAACCGGTTCAGACAGCCTTTCCATTACTCCATCAGGAGATGTCAGACCACCAAAGGAAGTAACAATATCATACCCTGTTTCAAAAGAAGAAAATGTTATTGCAGATATTACAGGTGCTTATCTTCTTGGATATGATATAATCAAGATCAAGGGCAAATCAACCATTTCTATTGAAGACAGAGAAAAGATCAGAACATCAATGCGTAGATTGGTTGGTATGGAAATTGTAGACGAAGACTCGGCAAATGTAAATGTACATTTTTTATTGGATGCAACAACACTTAGTCCAGAAAAAATTCTAAAACGCATGAGCACAATTGCACTTGGAATGTTTCGTGATACATTAAACACATTGACATCTGGTGACAAGACTGTACTGCAAACAATGGTAAATCGTGATGATGAAATAGATAGACAGTATTTCCTGCTTGTAAGATTGATTCGAAGTACAATGGTTGACAAGAAGCTTGCTAACGCATTAAATCTTGAAAACATTGACATTTTAGATTACAGAATAGCAGCAAATCTTCTTGAGGCTGCAGGTGATACTATAGTAGAGCTTGCTAATTCACTTACAGGTTTATCATTAATGCCAGCTGATATCAAAAAGATCTATGATGTTGCAAAAGAAATTGAAAAAATTCATGAAAAGTCAATTGAGGCATTCATTAGTCATAACAGATCGCATGCAATTGAAGCTATTGCACTACATAGAACATATCATAAGAAAATTTCCGAGATTCGCTCCTTACTTGAGACAAAAAAACGAACTTCAATTGATCTGTTTGATATCGTTTATTCCTTTGATAGGATTGCGCGCTGTTGGAACGATATAGCTGATCTTGTAAAGCCAGTTTACACATAACCGTAATTCAAACGTCATTTGAGCATGTTTTATACCCATAAAAGACAACACGAAGGGAATAAAGTGAAAGATGTCCAAAATGTAAAGTACAAGAACTCAACGTTCAATTCAAGACAATAGACGTCTGAATCGTGAGCAATTTATTTAACCTCATAAAATACATGATGAATGAAATTTAATCAATTTTTTGTCCCCGTAATTGTCTTTATTGTTATGATTGGAATTTGGACTATTGTACCAAGTATTGCTCATGCAATAACACCAACTCCAACAATAATACCAACAGATCTAACTGCAACAGCAGTCTCTCCAACCCAGATCAACCTTTCATGGAATGCACCAACACAAAACTATGGAAAAACTATCATTGGTTACAAAATTGAACAAAGGTTAAGCAGTGGTAAATATTTTACATTAGTAGAAAACACAAACAAAATAATTACTACATATTCTCTGACTGGATTGACAACTGATACTACTTACACTTACAAAGTATCAGCAGTTTACTCTGATGATACTAGTACAGATCCATCAAATGCAGCATCTGCAACTCCGACCAAAACATCTGTACCTCCACCAACTCCTTCGCTTACATCTCCAATTACAAATGTAAAATTTGATTTTACACCGTCTGATGGAACTACATTAACAACTGTTATAATAACACAAAGTGATTATCAACAATTACAATATCAAAAAAATTCTAGAAGTATAATATCTAATGCGGTACCAACAACAGAAACAATAACTAATGATTTGGCTGGAATTCTAACATACCAGAATTACCATTTAAGCCCAGCTTCAGTACCTGGGCCACTTATGGCAAAAGCAGTCTCTCCAACTCAGATTACCCTTTCTTGGCTTCCACCATTAGAGAACTACGCACAAAAAATAATTGGTTACAAAATAGACTTGAAACGAGTTCCAGGTGATTATGTCATAATAGATGATAATACAGGTAATAGTACTACAAAATATTCAATCATGGGTCTGAAGGCTGATACTACCTACACTTACAGAGTAGCAGCCATTTATTCTGATCATACTACTAGTAATCCATCAAACGAAGCTTCAACAATCACACTTCAATCATTACAGCTTCCACCTCAACCTACGCCTTCACCATCACCAACTACAACACCTCCACAACCTACACCAACACCACAACCTGTGATGAATGTGAAATTTGACTTTACAGCATCTGATGGAACTACATTAACATCTGTCATATTGACACAAAATGATTATCAACAATTCATAGTCATAAAAGATCCTAGAAGTTTAATTTCTAATGTAACAGAAACAACAAATACTATAAACAATAATCTGTCAGGTCTTCTTCGATATCAGACAATTCACTCTTCTCAAGAAACTACACCTTCACAACAAACAAACTATACTCCACCAGCTCCAACCAACACTGCTAATTTAGATAATAGACTAGTGGATGGTGTGATTACTGCAGTAGTAGCGTCAGGAGCAGTATCGATAATCACCTGGTTTGTTAGAACGAAAATTGCAAAAAAAATAGCAAAAGAATACTACTTTACATTGGAAAAGATCATTGAAGATGGAACTCAGCATGTGAGAATTAGAAACAGCGGTCCTACAATAGAAGACTGTATTATCTTATGTTCAGGAGTGGCATGTGTTTGGACTGACACAAAAACAGATAAACCAAGACACGTCTACGAGGGCAGTATTTCTGTAGTAAGATTACCTGATGAATTAGGACATAATCCATTGATTAGTGTCAAGAGTGGCAAGAAAGTTCTAAAAAAGACCCAACTTGATGATATGGCTTATGGCTAAATATGCCTAAATAAATAAAAATTAATTAAAAAAATTGGGGTTTATGCGTTTCTATTCAACTTTCCATCTTTGTTGAATAAGCTCTGGATTTTTGCATTTGCAAGATTGTATTTGACATTCAAGTTCTTGTTGATGCTTACCAGTTGGTCTTTGTGGACTGCAGCTGCATTATTGTATGCCTGCAAAGCTTCTTGCATGGTACCACCATTTTTAAGCACTTGATTCATTGCGTTTCTTGCATTCTGGATCTTTTGTTGCATGAAATTAAATTGATCCCAGAAAAGATTCTGTGTAGAATTGTTCACATGTGTTACAAAGCTGGCATATGCATTTTTTGGAGCAGTTAGATCATTTCCATTATTCAACCCGGCAAGATCATTTTGCAAATACGCATTTGCAATTTTACGTTGTTGCTCTATGAACTGGTTTTGTTGATCTACTATCTGTTGTTTTTGTTGCATTGCAGCATATCTTTGCTTGAATAATTCTATGTTTTCAAGAATTTTCATTTCGGTAGGGTTGTTCTTTATTGCATCTGTAGCTAATATTGTATTGGTATTACTTGCTCCAGTATCAGCCCAAGCAAATCCAAAATTTGTTACAACTATTAGCACTGCAAAAACACTTGCAAAAACGTATAGTTGATTTCTCTTATTCATTTTCTTACCTTTGTCATTAGTTTGTATTTCTCTATTTTCTATGGTTCCAATCATTCTATTTTCACCTCACTGGTTTCTCCCGACAAACAAACGTTGTTTCGTCCGAGTTTCACGGACTCATCAGGGGATTTTTTGTTTAGTTCTTCTGTTATCATAAGGATCGCATCACTGCTTCCAGCACATTCATTAAACCATTCTTAACGTCGTCTCGAAGAATTGTGCGGATGATTTTGTGATATTCATTACTACATTCACCAGAGTGTGAGAGCAGATGCCTATTGCAAAAAGCGTATCCACAAGTCACACATAGTTTTGTGCAGTTTTGTGAACATGTACTGCATTGCGATTTCTCAATGCGTTCAATTGTTGGTATTGCTGTCATGACCCCACTTAGCTGAAAAATTATAAATCCGTTAGACCACATTTTGCAACAAAAAATCCGGAAGTTGCACTTTTACGAGCACTACATAGTGCGTAAAAACACCAGTTCAACATTTTTGTGACAAAACTGTAGTAAATATTTTTAATATTAGTATGGCAGCTTATGAGCATGGTAGGTAGGAATACAGATAGTCCTGACAATGTAGTACCTGTAAAAAACATGACCAAGAATGGCATTGGCCCTCTTGATTTACTTATTCTTCATGTACTACAAAGTGGTGCGACTCCGGATACGGCAAACAAGGAACTTGAAAAATACGGCTATGTACTTTCACGTGATAATGTTAAAAACAGGGTGGATGAACTCATAAAAAAAGGCGTCATTATAGAGCATAACGACACAGGAGACAGTAAGAAAGATGACAAAATAAAGTGGATTCTATTAGATCCAAGCAAATTATTTGATAACCAATGGTATACTTTCATAAAATCACAGAATCCGCTTTATGAACGAAGAGTAATTCCGTACTCTGAGATGTATGGTAATTTAGTTGAAATAAGCAGAGAATACGGTATAGTGACAGCGATAGACCTTGTTCAGGGAGAAGGTCAAAACTATGATTTTATCTTAAGAATTGCCACAAATGAGCTAACTCTTTTTGAAGAATTAATTGAAAAAATCAGGTCACTTGGATGGGTTCATTCTGTTGATAGTAAACCCATTCACGTACTCGAAGGCATAGGTCTATCCAAGAATAATCTGACCAAAGTGCGCGCAAACTATTTTTATGAACCGATAAAACTTCCTGACTTTGAAACATATCTGAAGAGTATAAAACAAGTATTTCGTGCATACGACACTTACATTAAAGAAGAAGGTTCATCAAAACAAAAAATTACTAGAAAAAAAGACGACGATGATATTGCTTGAGCTATAAAATGATGGCATCACAACTTCACAAAAATTTAATAGCAATGTGTCCAATGTGTGGTTTTCCTCTTAAGTTCAAAAATAAAAATTCATTATTAGAACATGAATTAGATCTTAAATGTACTAAATGTGATTCAACATATTCTTTTAAGAATGACTATCTGAATTTATTACCGCCAAAAATAAGAAAGGAAATTTGTACAAGAGGAATTTTAGAACGAAAAATCAAAGATAAATTTCACATGAATCAGCTTTCCAAAAATGAACAAGATCTAGTCAAAGGAATACTGGCCAGTAAATATATGGCAAAACAATACTTTAGAAATGTAGTTCATCCAACACATGCAGCGTGGTCAGCTCGCTCTTACGAACGATTTGAAGACATTTTCATTCTAAGTTATCTAGATAATCTGTTGAAGAATAAGGAAGTTACTTTCATTGATGCTGGTTCTGGTCCAGGTAGATATCTCATATTGTTAGGATCTAAGATTAGCATGAATTCATGCAAGGAATTAAAAAGAAATTCAGAAACTGCTCCACTTTACAAATATGATAAGGTATATGATAAGAATTTGCGCAATATTATTGGAATTGATTATTCGGAAGAAATGACATTGCATTCTGCGCGATTACTAAAAAAATATGGACTTGATCAATATCTAAACGAGAGAATATTTCCAATCACAGGTATCATACAGAATTTTAATCTTAATCAACAAGCGCTTGATCAAACCCACAAAGTAATCGTATGCGCTTTTCAAACATTAGGTAATCAGGAAAACATGGATTTACAAGTGCAATTATTGGAATCAATGAAGAAATTGGCTTTGCCACATGGTACAATAATAGTTTCAGTTTTTAATAAAAAACTCTTTAAAGATTTTGGATTAAAAACCTTCTATGGAAGAGAAGTAAAACAAACTGTTGGAGAAATAATAACTTCAAAACAAGATGAAAATAATTCTATACTTAGAACAAAAAAAGGTATTTATTCAAAATGGTTCTCAAAAGATGATTTAGAACAACTATTCAAAAAGGCAAAGATACCCAACTATAAAATAATGGATGAAAATTCGTTACAACCCATTACTGGTTATGAACAATATTTGAAGGTGGAAGAACAACAAAAGGATGTATTTCCTAGAGCTATAATTGGATTGGCTGAAGTAAGCTGAGAACACAACAGTTTTAATTTTATACTTTAATCTTACGTAGAAATCTTACTGATAAATTCTATTTTCATATCTTTAATTCGAATGATTTGTAAGCAATCTTCAAATAAAATCAAATTAAATGTCTAGAATTGCTTGAGACAAAATTTTGCATTTTAGGTTTGATATTGGCAATAGGTGTTGGTATTTTTATACACCCTTCATTTGCTGATACTCAAGTTATCATACCACTTGGTGCATCTAATACAAACGCACCTTTTTCCTTATCGCCATCTGTACTTGCTGTAAAAACAAATGAAACAGTAACATGGCAAAACAATGATGTTGCTAGTCACACAGTAACAACAGGTACAACTTCACTTGGATTTGATGGAAGAATTGATAGTGGAGTGATTGCTGCTGGCAAATCATTTTCTTACAAGTTTGACAAAGCAGGAGTATATGGATATTATTGTCTATTTCATCCGTGGATGACAGGAGTGGTTAATGTAGGAAGCAGCTCCACGATTCAACCAGTAGATACAATTTCTTTTTCAACTGACAAGCTATCATATCATAACGGTGACTCCATATTGATTTCAGGCCAAGTTTCAAATTTTATTCCAAATGAACAAGTTGCTGTCTGGATAACAAATCTTCAGGGAGTTGCAGTAGCAATTACTCATACACAAACTGAATCTGGAAATGATTTTTCCATTAGTATACCTGCTGGTGGTGGTTTGTGGGAATCAGGTGATACCTACAAAGTATATGCTCAGTATGGCTCTAGAAGCTCTATTGCCTCAATAGATATTGCTTTTGAACCAAAAATCTATACCAAAGTAAATGTATCTCAAATCACACTTGCTCCACTAAAACAAATCAAATCAGGAGTAAGTATAGATAATATTCAATGTGGTACTGATCTTGTACTTGTAATAAAAACAGAAGATGGCTTTCCAGCTTGTGTAAAATCTGATACTGCTACAAAACTTTTTGCAAGGGGATGGGCACAATCAATTTCCGGAACTAATCAAACATCAAATCAAACTGTGACATTAGAACAAAACAATCAAAAAATTTCTCTCAAAAAAGGAGAAAGCTTCCTATTGAAGCTTGGAAATAATTACAACTGGAATATTGACATAAGTGACCAAACCGTTGTAAGCAGAGTAATCAATATGATGGTGATAAATGGTGCTCAGGGAATCTATGAAGCTCATAACCCTGGAACTGTAACACTCACTGCACAAGGTGATCCATTCTGCCTAAGCTCAATTCCTAGATGCGCCATGCCTTCGATCTTATTTAGAGTAAACATCACAGTTACATGATATGCAATTTTAGAAAAATAATTTTAAACTAATTTTTTCTTCATATTATATGCCAAAACTGCACAAATTGTTTTAGAATCAACAATCTTTCCGGACAAAATCATTTTTACTACTTTTTTAAAATCAATTTTTACTACTGATAGTATTTCATCTTCATCTAGTTTTAGTTTATCTGATTTTTTAATTCCGGACGCAATAAAGCAGTGGATGACTTCGGTATTGTATCCTATTGATGGATAATACTTTATCAGAGAAATCATCTTTTTTGCCTCATAACCTGTCTCTTCCTTTAATTCCCTAAAGGCGCATTTTCGTGGATTTTCTCCTTTGTTACACGTTCCTGCAGGAATCTCTAATACATAACCAAGTGGAAAACGATGCTGTTTTACTAAAATCACCTTACCTTTTTCAATTGCAAGCATTGCCGCAGCACCTCTGTGCTCAATGACTTCTCGATGCACTTTACGCTTGTTTATTGAAATATCATAAAGACTCAATGACAGAACTTTACCATCGTAGATTTTCTTCTTCATGATAGGTACTAACATGAGTCTAAAATCAATTATGAATGTATCTGATATGAAAGATGAAGTCTTTTTGAAGTTTTTACCTCTTTGATACTATCCATTACCCATTTTTGTGGAAATGAGATCTTCTTTGGTATGAACAGATCCACAGAATGCACTCCTCCTATTTTTTGTACCAATTGAGTCAGCTCATCAAGCTTGAAAATATTGTCACTATAAAAAAATAATACAATCTGATTCATGTTCACAAAGGGTTTTTGCAAAAATGCCTTGCCAAATTCTTTTTCTAGATTTTGAAGTGTTTTTTTAACATTACCTTCTACCCCAACAAGAATTGCAAATGGAATGTATCCTATCATTTCTTTAGGATTATACAATAGTGTAAACTGTATTGCTTCGTCATTTTGTAACTTATCAAGAGAACGCGTCACAGTTTTTGTAGAAAGATTAGCTAGCTTGGCAATATCTTCAATTTTTAATCTGGGATCTCGTAAAAGTATTTCTATAATTTCAAGATCAGTCTTTGTCAAATCAGATCTTATGCCAGGATTTTTTGCTTCAAAAATTGCTAATACTCTAACACCTTGCAATATTTTTTTTGCAAGTTCCATTTTTTGATTAGGATCTCCTTTTACAACCATGCTACAAACAGTCACACTTCCAACACATGGAACTACAAAAAATGGTTCTCCAATTAACTTGACTTGATCTAAAATGTATTGCAAATCCGTTCCTGTTACAACAAAATAGAGAACACTATATCCTAAAACTGGTGGTTCTATTTTTAAGGCAAACTCTTCAATAATTTTTCTATCTAACATTTTTTGAATTCTTGATTTTACAGCTCCACCAGATATGCCCACATTATTTCCAATTTGCCTGTCTGGCATTCGGCAATTGTTCAGTAGATGTGAAAGAATATGTATGTCAATTTTGTCCATATGTGCTATTCTTATCCATATATTTAGTATAAAGCATACAACTTGAATATATAATTGTCGTATTTCTAATATGAATTAAGTTAAAACGTTAAATATCAGACTATTTTAATAGCTGTATGGATTATAGGGCCAAGGTAGGCTTGCGTTTTATTACAAGACGTAAAGGTAGCCTGATTGCTGCAAGTCTTGCTGTTTCAATTGCCATTTTGGTAGTACAGGTAAACTCTGTAATTTTCCAGGGTCTGTATAATGCAATTATACGTGATCAGATAAACTACAGATTTGGACATGTCTATATCACAAGAAACGAGAATTTCATAACAAAATCAGATAAAATGTTGGTAAACTGGCTTGAAAGAATTCCATATGTGGAAGCTGCTGCGCCGCGGCTTGATTCTACCGCATCAATAAACGCAACAGGATCTGGACAAAAAGTTAGAGATTATGACGTTCCTGTAATTGGGGTAGATCCAGTTTTGGATGTACAAGCATCAACGATGTATACGACAGTTGGAGATGGACAGTATGTATCTTCAAGAAATTCTATTGTCCTTGGAGCTTTGGTAGCACGGGATCTTGGAAATCCGCATGTAGGTGATAGTGTAAAATTAAAATTCAAAGATAGAAATGGTGTTGATCAACTAAGACGATTTACCGTAGTGGGAATTACGCAGACTGCTGGTTCTGTTGGTCTTGATAATAGTGTTATAATGAACATTGATACTTTACGAGAAATATTGAGTAGACCACATGAAACACAATCAATCATGGTTAGGTTAAATGATCCAACAAAAGATCAAACAGTCAAAGATCTTTTTCTTAATGCATTTCCAACTCATTCAGACAACTTTAAAGCTCAAACAATTGAAGAATCTGCAGAGCAAACACTCAGTGGATTCAGATCAGGTATTGCATTAATTAATCTAGTTGGGTACTTTGGCATGATGTCTTCTGCTTTTGCTGTTGTAACCATACAGATGATGCAAGTCACAAGTAAGACACGTGAAATTGGAATAATGAGAGCGATTGGTTCAAAAAGAAAAGACATTCTAATAATATTCATCTTCCAAGGAATGGTAATTGGTGCTATAGGTGCCGGTCTTGGTACTGTTTTTGGTGTATCGTATACAGTTTATGCAAAAGAAACACACTTGACATTCCAAGGCAGCTTGGCCTTAGAGGTATCTTACAACTGGCTTGGGATATTACAGACAGACATTTTGGCATTTGTACTTGCTATAGTGGCATCAATTTATCCTGCCTACAAGGCAACGAAACTACAACCAGTGGAGGCCATGCGATTTGGCTGATTCAGTTCTACAAGTACGTAATGTAGATAAGATATTTGGTGAAGGGGAAACTGCTGTCTATGCATTAAAAAACGTGTCATTTTCCATAAAAAAAGGAGAATTCATTTTAATTGTGGGCAGCTCTGGCTCTGGCAAATCAACACTACTGAACATGATTGGACTTTTAGATAGACCCACAAATGGTCAAGTCTTCATAGATGGAATAGATCCTTCTAATCTAAATGATAACCAGATTTCATCATTTAGAAATTCCAAACTTGGATTCATTTTTCAATTTTCGAATCTACTTTCAGATTTAACAGTCCTAGAAAATGTACTTCTTCCAAGACAAATACAAGGAACTGACGTAAAAGCAACTGAGGAAGCAAAAATACTGCTAAAGACAGTTGGCTTGGAAAGTCAGATGAATAAATATGCAAACAAAGTCTCTGGCGGTCAAGCACAAAGAGTAGCTATTTGCAGAGCTCTTATCAATAAACCAGCAATAGTTTTAGCTGATGAACCAACCGGAAACTTGGATTCTGTATCAGCACAGACAACTGTTCAGTTAATGAAGTCTCTTAATAGAAAACTAGGACATACTTTCATAGTAGTAACACATGATCGTCCACAATTTGGTGACGTTGATAAAATAATTACAATCAAAGATGGTAGAATTGTCGATGACGAGATGATGGAGGTTCCAACAGTAAATTGATCTACAAAACCATTGCTATAGCTATCATCTTTCTATTAGGACAAATAATAATCCCAAGCTATGCCAGTGCTCCCGAACATATTGCACCAGGAGTATCACCTTTTGAGCATGCATATAATGACATAAAATTCCTTGACGCATATTTTGGAACATCCTCAGGAAAAATTGAAGTGCAACCAGGCGACAAGAATGTACCATTTACCATAGTATTCTCAAATATAGGTTCAGAGGATATTGCTGGAATAAAGGGGCTGCTTAGTTTACCTGTTGGATTTTCTCCAGCTATTGCTAATGCTAATGCTAATCTAATAGAGGCAGACAACACTCAGGTTGCAACAAGCGGCTCATCTTTTTTCTTGACATTCTTTGTTAATGTTGATAAAAATACAAGTGTTAATTCCTATACTGGAACAGTTCAGGTAACCTATTCTAGAGTAAGAGAAAATGGAGCTCACACCAATTACTTTGACTTTGACTTTAAGGTTCCAGGAAAAAGTGTTCTAAACATGAAAGCAGAAAATCAATTCATACAGCCTGCCTCAAACAACCAAATTACGGTTCAAGTCTCAAACGATGGTACTGCAAGCCTTAACAACGTAGACATTACACTCAATCCTCAATCAAATTCTACTATGGGTACATCTAATTTACAAAATGTAGTAATAAATCAAAATCACTGGAACATAGGAACCGTTGCTGCCCAATCATCAAGTACATTTTCATTTAATATTTTTGTACCGCAGGATGTTACAGGTCAAACTTTGCACATACCGTTGGATGTAACATACTTTGATGGACAGGGAAATCAAGTAACAACTTCTAGACTGGTAGATCTTATTGTAGGACCAGCAAGCTCAACGTTTGTTGTCAGACTCTCAACCCCTTCTTATATCATGATGGGAGTTATGCAAAATCTTACACTTGGACTAGAAAATCTCTCACCATCAAAAATCTCTGATATATCCATTACACTTGTGCCAAGCTCTTCAGATCTGAAAATTCTACAAGATCCAAGGTGGTTCATAAACAACATAAATCCACTAGAGAGAACCATATTGAATATTCCTGTATTTGCTAATCAAAATATATCGAATCAAGCTGTCAACTTTGACGCTAACATCCAGTATACAAAGGATGGTTCCACGGTAATCGAAAAACAGAGCTTTGCCACATATATCAGACCAGTAATAGATATCTCAGTTTATGGAATAGATGTAATGAATATTGGTGGCAAGCAAAACATTATTGGAAATATTCTAAATCAAGGAAACATCAAAGGACAATTTGCTACTGTTACTATAGAACCAGTTGATAATTCAAAGATCAAAAAATCAGTTCAGTATATTGGAGATATAGATATTGATGCTCCAACCCCATTTAACATACCAATTGACTTTACAGGTAATCCGTCATTTGGGGAAAACAAGGTAGTTGTTGTTGTAACATACAAGGATTCGATTTTGCAACCACATACGATAATACAAGAGAATATCATCACCTTAACAAATCCAACACCACAGACAAATGATACTTCTCAACTTCAACTCATTATTCTTGTCGCTATAGCTGCTGGAATAGGAGGCGTTGTATTCAAAATACGTAAGGCAAAACTTCCAATCACAAAGAAAGTAGCTGAAAATTCAAGCTAAAGTTATATTTAGTACAGGTGATTTTTGTTCATGAATTGGGATGAAATTGAGGTCCCAAAAGAAATCAGACCTTTTATGCTTGGAGATGCTGAAGAAACAAAATTAGGAGAAAAAAATGGTGCGGATAAACAGTATAGATATGGTAATTTACACATACGAGAGTATCGCGATAAATATCTAGTTCATATGGATGAAATCGATCCACGCAAAGATCCACTTGGTCATCTTGTAGTAGATGCTCCGGAGGTCTTGATTGGTCTTGCATCGGCATTTTTTGGAGGAAAGCAAGTTGCATCACAAATATACAAAATACAAAAAAATTCAAAGATTACAAAAGGTGCCTCATTGTTTGGAGGTCTTCTGGCATCAGTTGCGCTTGGCTATTTGGGATATTCTCTTACTAAAAAGATTAAAAATTTTTAGGAGGAGTCTACCATTTCAAAACTTAGAACAATAAAGATTTTTCTCAAACTCTTGCCGCTCATTTTGATTCTAAGAAAAGATAGAAGAGAGTGGGTTAGAAAAGAGGGCAAAAACATAAAAGTTGAAAGATATCAAAAAAACGCTCGCAAGGTTCTTAATACTTTTGTGTCACTAGGTCCTGTTTACATAAAACTGGGTCAATGGCTTTCTTCAAGAGCTGACATCTTACCTCAACCATATATGGAAGAACTTGCAAAACTTCAAGATGATGTACCAGCTGCTCCTTTTGATCAAGTAAAACCTATAATAGAAAAAGATCTTGGACCGCTAGAGCAAAACTTTGATTATGTCAATACTAATGTTGTTTATGGCGCTTCGCTTGGTCAAGTGTATCTTGCCAAGATTAAGGAAAAGGACGTAATTATAAAAGTAAGAAGACCAAACATTGACAAAATTGTAGAAGAAGACATTCGAGTTCTTAAAAAAATTATTCCTGTTGCAATGAAGTTTGTAGATCCCAATCTACGATATTCAGCAGAAGCAATGCTTGCACAATTCATAGAAACAATACATGAGGAAATGGATTATAGGATTGAATCTCAAAATCTAAAAACAATTAAAAGAAATTTCCGTTCAGATCCTAAAGTAATAATTCCTTCTGTAATAGATGATCATTCTACAGAACACGTACTTACTATGGAATACATTCCTGGAATAAAGATAACTAATGTAAAAGCACTTGATGAGATTGGGTTAGACAGAGCACAGCTTGTAATTAGAGTACACAAGGTATTTTTTACAATGCTTTTGCACCATAACATCTTTCATGCTGACCCCCATCCTGGCAACATATCTGTGGCTAATGACGGTTCTTTGATTCTGTATGATTTTGGAATGGTAGGAAGACTAGATAATGAAACTCGTCTCAAACTAATCAGGCTGTATCTGTCCCTTGTTGAAAAAGATCCCCCACGAACTGTTAGTGCCATGGATGAGCTTGGAATGTTGCTTCCCGGTTACAACCGTTCTGTAATAGAAAAAGGAATTGCAATGTCAATTCAGGGAATGCATGGGACCAAAGTAGACAAAATGGAAGTAAAGGCTCTAATGGATCTTGCAAACAAAACAATGAGCAGGTTTCCATTTAAGCTTCCAAAGCATCTAGCACTTTACATGAGGATGGCATCTATACTTGAGGGAATTTATCATACTCACAAAGTCAATTTCAGATTCATCAATGTCTTACAAAATATTTTGGAGGAAGAAAATCTTATTAAAGATGCATATATTGAAGAGTTAAAAATTTCACTTGGCAAATTTGCAAAATCAATCAATGATGTAATTGCTATTGCACCTGAACTAAAACAATATCTTGAAGAAAAAAGATCTGCTCAATACCAACCAAAAAAATCATCTAGAAATATTTTGCTTTCCGGAAGTATACTTTCTGCAGCTGTATTTGTTGGCTCAACAATGCTTTATGGAAATAATCAACTTGTAGGGGAGATTGGAATGATTGGTTCCGTAGTTATAATTTTAGCAGCAGTTTTAATGCGAGAACACTAATCTATTCTATTGCAATATCTTTACCATGTTTTACTGGAATCTTTAGAGTAAGAACACCATTGTGGTATTTTGCAGAACCCTCAAGATCTTCGCCTTCATTTACATCAACTGGAAGTCGAATTTTTTTATCAATTGCATGTGGTCTTTGATGCCAGATTACTGTTCCATCATGGTCTGTCTCTCGTGTTGCATTAATTGAAAGAATATTTCCGCGTATTCTTAATTTAATATCCTTTTTGTCAAAGCCTGGAAGATCAATAGTTACTATGATGTTATCATTTTCAAGCTGTACATCTATTGGTGGAAGTACAAACTCATAAAACTCTCTTGATTTGTTGCCTATTTCTTTCATGACTTCTTTTGCCATATAACGTACCAAGCCCATTTTGATATAATAAAGTCTTTTTTAGTTATAAACCTTATAGTATATTCACAATTTATCTACTTCCAAATTTAATTACAATCAAATGATTATAGTTATTGAAGGGTTTGATCAAGCAGGAAAAAGAACTCAATCCGAACTTTTAGCGAAATTTTTGAAAGCAAGAAAACTGAAATATAAAATTTTTAGCTTCCCTGATTATACCACACCAATAGGAAAAGAAATCAAATACTATCTGAGTGGAAAACGAAAATTTCCTCCACAGGTAATACATTGTTTACTAGCTGCTAACAGATGGGAAAAATTAAAAGAAATACAAGAAGCTCTGTCAAAAAATTATATTCTGATAATGAACAGATATTATCAATCTAATCTAGTTTATGGTACGGTAAATGGTCAAGATCTAAAATGGCTTTCAAATCTTGACGCCGGTCTTCCAAAAGAAAACATTGTAATTCTTCTTGATGTAAAATCAAAAGATTCATTTTCACGTAAAAAAACCCGACGTGATAAATTTGAAAAGAACAAAGAATTTGCACAAAAAATAATTCATACTTATCGAACATTAGGAAAAAAATTTGGATGGAAAATGGTAAATGCTTCACAAACTCAAGAACAAATACACAAAGCTGTCAAGGAAATAACTCTGAGATATATAAAATAAAAAAATGACAAAAAAACATCTAGAAATTGTAGATCCAATTCATGACTTTATAAGAATTTATGAATCTGAAATCAAAATAATAGACACTCCCATCTTCCAAAGATTACGCAGAATAAGACAACTTGCAGGTGCTCATCTGGTTTATCCGGGCGCACAACATTCTAGATTTGAACATTCACTTGGAGTAACACATGTTGCAGGTCAAGCAGCAACAGTACTCAAAGATAAAGGATTTTTGAATTCAGATGACGTTGCAAATCTAAGAATGGGAGGCCTCTTACATGATCTTGGTCATGGACCATTCTCTCATTTATTTGAAGAAGTTTTACAAAAAAGAAAAAAAATTTCACATGAAGAAATTGGTAAGAAAATCATATTGCAAACCGAGATTGGCGATTCGTTATCGAAATCTGGTTTTAATAAGAAGTTTCTAGCTGATCTTGCCTTTGGAAATTCTAAACATCAATTTATGAATGAAATCATATCTGGTGGTCTTAGTGCTGATATGATGGACTATCTACCACGAGATGGATATTTTACTGGCGCAGAACATGCTAAAATTGATTTTAAAAGAATAATTCAGTCCCTTGATGTACACGAAAAAAAACTTTCACTTGATAAATCTGCACTTTATTCTTTTGAATCTATGATGATTTCAAGATATCAAATGTTTAAGGCGGTTTATTATCACAAAACTGTACGATCCGCAGAAGTTATGTTGATAGAATCAATGAGTCTTGCAGATGATGAACTTGATCTTACTTCTACTAATCTTGATAATTACATTAAACTGACTGATGAATTTGTAATTTCAAAACTAATATCTCTTCCAGAAAAATCTTCAGATCTTAGAAGAGCAAGACAGCTTGCAAAAGATTACCAAGAACGTAGACTACTCAAATGCGTCTTTGAAAAAATTCTTGCACATCGCGATCTAATAAACAAAATAAAAACATTGAATATAAAAAACCAAATCTCTAAAAAATCTAAAGTAGATGAGTCAGAAATTTTTATTGATGTATCCATGACTCCATCCATACCTCTTACACCTTCAAAAAAAGAATCAGAATCAATAATACTTACATCAAAAAAAGGTACACTCCCTAAGGAAGCATATGAGCTCCCAATATCTGAAATACCTCTTGTTTCCGCAATTTCAGGATTTATGAACATCTTACGAGTTTATACAGCACAAAAAAACAGAAAAAAGGTTGAAATTGCAGCACAGATCATCCTTGGTGAAAACAAATTATGAGAAAACGAATTGTCATAAAATTATCTGGTAGCTTATTTGGTATGGATGATGAAAAAATACTCAAGGATTATGCCACATTTTTCGTTAGGGTGTCGAAGATTTATCAACCAATTATTATAGCGGGAGGGGGCAAAATTGCAAGACACTACATTTCACATGCAAGATCCTCAGGTGCAGATGAATCTACACTTGATGAACTTGGTATCGAAGTATCAAGGCTTAATGCCAAACTTTTGATCTATGCAATACAGGATAAGGCGTATCCACATCCTCCAACCAATCTAAAAGAAGTCACACATGCAGCAGATAGCGGGTTAATAGTAATAACTGGTGGTTTGCATCCAGGTCAGAGTACCAATGCAACAGCGGCACTTATTGCAGAAAAGGTCAGAGCATCTGTATTTCTGAATGCTACCGACGTTGACGGAGTCTATGATTCAGATCCAAACAAGAATAAAAATGCAAAAAAATTCAAGCAAATTGAGCTGAAAAAACTTCGTAATATGCTTGTCCACCAAGAATCCATTGCTGGTGGTTATGACTTGATGGATATTGTAGCACTCAAAGTAATCGAACGATCAAAAATCAAAACACGCATCATAAAAGCAGATATTAAAACTTTAGAAAAAGCAATCAAAGGCTCTCCTGAAGGAACTGAAATTATACTAACCTGACTTTTCCTGTAAATTCGGATATACCTGCAACAATTGCTTTTTTCATAATTTCCTTTGCTTCAATTTCATTCAAAGTTTTGGATTGAGCTTTGGCATATCCCTCTTCATCTACTATTACTGTAATCCAACCATCTGATTTCTGAACAACAGCCACAAATTCCTGCTCACCAACAGGCACAAATGTCCCTTCTGATTTTTTTACTGTGAGTGTAAGCATAGCAAAACCCGCATGAGAAAATAGATTCATCTGAGATTTTCTTGCTCTTTCTTGTCCTATCTTGATAGCTTGATGGTACTGCATAAAATTACCTTCCAAACTTTGACTAAAAGTCTTTGCTGCTTAACATTTATGTAAAGAACAAATCCTATCAATAACTTGGACAAGAAATTATTGATTGGTGCTGCAGTTGGTATACTTATTACAATAACAGTTGTGGTTGCGTTACTTCCCAGCTCTGGTTTTTTGAAAAATTTTGTTCAAGAAAATCCTCAGGTTCCTGGAGGACTAAAGGCAGCGTCTACCGAAATAAAACCAGTTGTTATTACTATTAATAAAACATCAGTATTATCATTTACTAATAAAGAATCAATTATAGATACAAAATTTGATGTTTTAAATCCAAATGATGTTACAGTTATTCTGGAAGCAATAACATATGATCTATACGAGAATGATATCTTGATAGGTCATGGTCAAATTGGAGAAAGACTTGAAGGTGCTTTAGAAAGTTCAAACTATTACACACTTGTAGAACGTTATACAAACCAGCTAGATGGTAAAGTTATTTTAGAAAACACTGGTAATAATCCCGAACTTTGGTCTGCAATACAAAAAAATGATACAAAATGGAGCATTGTAGGTCAGGCGTTCTATAACACAAACACTGTTCTTAGTGGTCAACCCGGTTCAATCATGTTTAATTCTACTCAATAAACTAATTTACAAACAATTTATGATACAATATTTGAATTTCAATTGATTTATCCTTGAAATTTATTTTTTCTAAAATGAATAGAAAATCATTTTGTTGGGTTGTATCTTGATCTGATAAATTTTACCAAGTAAATGAAGCCAAGAATAATCCATGCAATCATCATTCCAGTCCATATGTACAAGATTCCAAGATCCACCCATGCAACAAATTGAGAGGGAATTATGATTTTTAATTGGTACAATGGAAAAACATAGGAGTTAAGGTCTTGTGTATTCCGATAGATCATTGTAGTTCCACCTGATATCTTATTGATAATCTGAATGATAGCATGCCAGCTAATAAAAAATGTTACAAAAAAGAAAATTGCTTTTCTGCCAATGTGTTTTTTATATCCTCTCTTTTCTAATCTTGCAAGCCTTTCATTTACTTTATTTAATTCACTACGTAATTCGTTTATTGACTCATTACCTGCTAATATTCCGATTTCTCGCCTTTTAGCAGAATCAATGTATGCTAAAATTAATGTATCTAAATATTTTTTATCAGATGCAAAGAGAACTTTTCCGTCTTGAAGCACGTTTAAAATATAGTTTAGTCTTCCAACATCTCCTTTTCCAGATTCTATTAAATAAATAACTGATTTGATTAAATCACTAGACATTTACTTTTCCCATGCCTTATAGTGTATAGCCAATAGGAAATGACCATCCATATTAGTATTAGATAAATCTATCAATATTATCAAGCTCTTTTGGAAAAGGATTTTAATGTTAACCGGATTAGCCTACACTTTTAAGGAAATTAATTATTGGTTCTTTATCTGAATTTGCTAATGAGGCAAACCCTTCCAAAAGTTCTCTTTGAATTATTATTGATTCATCAAGAGCATCTTTAACACTATTTGCATCAAATGGAATTAGATGATCTATCTTTCCAATACTATATGCTTCCACATATTTTCTAAGTATTGAAGAAATAAAGATTGGCGCAACATTCAAAAGTATTAGAATAGATTTTTTGAAATCTTTATCTTTTGAATTAGAATTCTTTTCAAAAAAATGTTCAATTATTTTTTCTCTTTCTTCTTCCATCTCTTCAAGAGATGCTGCAACAAGTAAACCACCTTCAGTCAGTTGATAATATGGTACACCTTCTTCTTGTAATGCTTTTGGTCCTCGTTTTATGGGCAATCTTCCTGCCTCTTCTACAATTTTAAGAGGAAGCAAAATTTCATCCAAATCCCTAAAAATTCCAGAATAGATGTTTTGCCAAGTTGTTCCGTTTCTTTCAGCAAGTTTATGAGCTATGGCAGTTCTTGTTTTCTTAGTAGGAATAGTTTCAAGGGCAAGATGCATTACTATTCCTCTTTGGCGTATTGCTTCACCTGTAAGCTCTTTACTTTTAGTCTTGAAGGTCTGGAAAACCGATAATTGTGGATTTGGCATTTTTTGCTTCATACTTATCGTCTATTAGTTGCCGGTGTCACTGTTTTGGTCGAAATTCGATTATTTGGTTTAAAAAAATAATGATTTGTAATGCTCATAACGTGCTAGTATCTTAATATGCCCAAATATAACAATATACGTTTTTATAGAATATTAGAATAATTTAATACTTTTTTATATTTTTCATATTATGTTGAAAACTTTGTAGTATTAGTTATAACACAAAGTTTAGTTTTTTCATTAAGGGAATTTTTCTGTTATCTCCATTCCAATAGATGTTTCATAAACTATAGCATAATATGAAATGAATTTACACCACCTAGTTTACAATTAGTTATGTTGATTACCGCAAAGGATGTTTTCAAAATGCTTGATAATTCAAAATTGATTCTAGTTGATGCAAGATCGTACAAAGATTATTCTGAAGGACATGTGCCTGGGGCGGTTAATTTAGATTTTTTTTATTATCATTGGTTTGATACTAGTAAAGATGGCATGAAAGCATTTAACATACAAATGAGAAATCTTCTTTCAATTCTAGGCGTTACAAAAGAAAAAACTATTGTATTCTATGATGATATTTCTGGAATGAGTGCAGCTAGAGGAGTATGGCTTTTAACTTATTTTTCACATAAGAAAGCTTTCATGCTAGATGGGGGGATAAAAAAATGGAAAAGTCAAGGATTTCCTATTGAAATTAAAACAAATGGATTTAAATCGGCTAAATTCTCTGGCAAAATTAACAAAAATGTATTTGCTGGATTTGAATATATTAAAAAAAATCTGAATAAAATAAAACTTGTAGATGCAAGAGCACAAGGAGAATTCAACGGTACAGTAATTCGAGCTGCAAGAAAAGGTCATATCCCAAATGCAATAAACATCGATTGGACTCTTAACATAGAAGAAGATGGCACCATGAAAGAAAACGAATCTCTTTCCAAGCTCTACAAATTATCCAAAGATGATGAGATAATAACGTACTGTCAAGGAGGATATAGAGCAGCAAACTCATTTTTGGCGCTCAAAAAACTTGGATTCAAAAACGTCAAAGTATATGTTGGTTCATGGGGAGAATGGGGAAATAGATCGGAACTTCCTGTGGAACAATAATCTCTTATCAATTTAATTTTTAGATTCCAAGTCTGAATTGGTAAATTTTATAGAATTCATCCTAAATTTAGAATCAATCTTTGATTAAAAAGTAATATTTTTTTTAAAAAAATAGATCAGCCAATGTAAAAATTAGCTTAATATAGCCTCTACAAATGAGCCATACATGATGATGCTGAACAGACGTTCAAAATTATCCGCTATTATAATAATTGCAGGTTTAACGATCGCACTTTCTACATTCTTTACAACCCCAGCATTTGCACAATCCGCAGCTACAAGTTCAGGTTTAACAAAGCCTTTGTTAGCTATTGCAGCTGCAATTGCTATAGCTGGAGGTTTGATAGGTACTGGTAATGCACAACAAGGAATTGGTGCTGCTGGTATGGGTATCATAGCAGAGAAACCAGAAAAATTTGGTCAGGTATTATTCTTCTTTGTCATTCCTGAAACACTTTGGATCATCGGATTCGTGCTAGGAATCATTCTGTTACTTGGCATACTGTAGTGGAATTTGTAATGAGCATTGAAACCTTTCTCCTTGAGATAGAGAATAGGAAAAAAAAGGATCTTGCAAAACTTAGCAAAGAACTAGATGAGAAAGGAACTGCTATACAAAACCAAAGAGATGCACAAATCAAAGAAATTCAGGAAGGTTTTGCAAATGAGGCAAAATTAAAATCTGAAAGAGAATTAGCAAGAATAATAGAGTCATCTAGATTACAAGCAAAAAAAATCATGTTTGATGCCATTAATGCAAACTTGGAATCTGCATTTGATGTTATTAAACAAGAAATCAAAAATTATGTAAAATCATCGCAGTACAAAAAAACATTAGAAACTATGGTAAATACTTCAAAAAAAAAATTAGGTCAAAAAATTACAGTTCATTGTCGTGAAGAAGACCGTGCAGTTTTAAAAGAAATGGGAATTACCATAGGTTCTACAATTAAAACTTTGGGTGGCATAATAGCGGAAAATAATGATGGAACAAAGGAAATAGATCTGACATTTGAAGAACTTTTAAGAACTCATGAAGATGAAGTAAAAGGTTTTCTTACGGAGAGAGCATAATGGGAACTTCACAATATGCATCTTCTTTTGGTAGGTTGCAAGCAATATCAATGAACTTTCTTACCAAAGATGTGATGCAGAATTTACTAAAAGCAAAAGATGACGTTGAAATGGCAAAAATTCTAGAGTCAACATGGTATGGACCAGAAATTGAAAAAGCTGCGTCTGTTTACCAACCTTCAGAAATTTTAGAAGTTGCATTGAATCGATACCTTGTTCAAATTAATAAAATTGCATTAGATGCAACGCCATTTAATGGAAAATCCGCAGTTAGGGCATATTTGTCAAAATGGGATATTTACAATATTGAATTGATACTTTCCTCAAAAAGTATGGGCAAAACAATTACTGAGACAGAATCATTCCTAGTCTCTAGCCGTAACGTACCAGCAGGAATTTCTGCAGGTAATATTACTCATGATGAGATGAAAACCATTCTTTCACAAACAGGTGTAGATGGTGTAGTAAATCAACTTGTGAAATACAACTATGGTCCAATCTTAATGCAACACTTAGAAGAATACCAGAAAAGTGGTGATCTTGGTCCTATGATGTATGCTTTACAAAAATTTTATTATAAAGCATTACTTGAATCTCTAAAATTCTTTCAGGGCGATGAAGGTATGATAAGGGAATTTTTCAGAGCAGAGATTGATAAGAAAAATATACTAAATCTTATGAAAGGTAAAGAAGCAAATTTAGATAAAGAACTTGTAGGTAAACATCTTATCGACGGAGGAAGGATCCCATTAAATGAGCTACTGGATATCTATGGAGTAAAAGATTCTGCAGAAATTGCCGGAAGAGTGGAAAATCGCTTTTCTCTAATCAACGCGTTAGCACAATATAAGAAGACAAAAAGTTTAATTGATTTTGAAGTGGCGCTTGACAAATTCATAAACATTCAGTATGTCAAAAAATTGAAAAATATTGCACTTTCTATTGGAACAGTATTTTACTTTATAATTAATGCAGAATATGAACGTGAAAATATTAAAAGGATTGCATATGGAAAACGTTACAATTTATCAACTGAACAAATAAACTCAATGTTGCTAAGTGAATAAAAATGTCTAAACAAAAAACAGAGTCAAGTGGAAGGATCGCGGTAATAGGAGAGCGTGAGCTAGTCATTGGATATCGACTTCTTGGAATGGACGATACATTTATTGTCAGTAAGGATGATGCTAACAAAACATTGCAAGAACTTTTTTCATCTGGTAAATTTGGGTTAGTTATTGTAAGTGAATTTGTTCGTAACTTACTTCCAAGTACATTTAAAACAAAAATTGAGGCATCCATCGAACCACTGGTGTTATTCATGCCGTCACTACAGGGAAACATTCAAGAAGAGTCAATATCTGTATTAGCAAAAAGGGTATTGGGAGTTAATATTCAAGGAAGTTGATGATGAGATGACAGATGGAATAGTTTCTAGAATTTCAGGACCAGTAGTTTTAGCAAGCGGTCTTGAAGGGGCACAAATGTTTGATGTTGTACGAATTGGTGAACTTGGTCTAGTAGGAGAAATAATCCGTTTAGAAGGCAACAAGGCTACCATTCAGGTGTATGAAGATACAACTGGTTTAAGACCAGGTGAAAAGGTAATCAA
This sequence comes from Nitrososphaerota archaeon, assembly GCA_016201435.1. Classification (GTDB taxonomy): domain Archaea; phylum Thermoproteota; class Nitrososphaeria; order Nitrososphaerales; family Nitrosopumilaceae; genus TA-20. Next base: position 31,925 of record JACQCT010000033.1, read on the forward strand.
TACAAAACGTCCGCTCTCAATGCAGCTTGGGCCAGGACTACTAACTTCAATATATGATGGTATTCAAAGACCACTTGATGTGCTAAGAGCACAAAGTGGTGACTTTATCAGCAGAGGAAATGTCATCCCAGCACTTGATCAGACAAAAAAATGGGATTTTGTTCCATTAAAGAAAAAAGGCGATCATGTTTCTCCAGGTGAAATTATTGGTGAAGTACAAGAAACTCCATTGATAATGCACAAAATAATGATTCCATATAATGTTGAAGGTGAACTCACAGAAATATCTGAAGGAAAATACAACGTCAATGAAATCGTAGGTTCTGTTCAAACAAATAGTTCAAAAGTAGAAATTGGTTTGTCAAGCTGGTGGACTGTTCGTGTACCAAGACCTGTACTGCGTAAGCTTCCACCAGAAGAACCATTACTTACAGGTCAACGTGTATTGGATACGTTCTTCCCAGTTGCAAAAGGCGGAACTGCTGCAATTCCAGGACCATTTGGAAGTGGAAAAACAGTAACCCAACAACAACTTGCAAAGTGGGCAGATAGTAATGTCATTGTCTATGTAGGTTGTGGAGAAAGAGGAAACGAGATGACCGAAGTTCTTACAACTTTTCCAAAACTAGAGGATCCTAAATCAAAGCGTCCATTAATGGAACGCACAATTCTTGTTGCTAATACCTCAAACATGCCAGTAGCTGCACGTGAAGCTAGTATCTATACTGGAATTACAATGGGAGAATACTATCGTGATATGGGATATGGTGTAGCATTGATGGCAGATAGTACATCTAGATGGGCTGAAGCACTAAGAGAAATTTCAGGAAGATTAGAAGAGATGCCAGGTGAAGAAGGATATCCAGCATATCTTGGAAGAAGATTAGCAGAATTCTATGAGAGAGGCGGCAAAGCTATTGTCATATCTCCAGAAGAAAGAGTAGGTTCCTTGACTTTGGTTGGTGCAGTTTCACCTCCTGGTGGAGACTTTTCAGAACCAGTATCACAAAACACACTAAGAGTTACAAGAGTTTTCTGGGCTTTGGATGCAAGCTTGGCATCAAGAAGACACTTTCCATCTATCAACTGGCTTACAAGCTATTCATTGTACGCTGATAACATGGGTGAATGGTACAAAAATAATGTTGCAAATGATTGGGTTTCCCTAAGAAAAGAAGCTTTAGAAATTTTACAAAGAGAATCAGAATTGCAAGAAATTGTTCAATTAGTAGGTTATGATGCATTACCAGAACCAGAAAAAGGAGTTTTAGACACTGCACGATCCATTAGAGAAGATTATCTGCAACAAAGTGCTTATGATGAAGTCGACACTTACACATCAATTAAAAAACAATATCTTTTACTTAAAACAATTTTAGATTTTGGTAGAAAAGAAAGTGATGCAATAAAGAAAGGTTCAACATCATCAAAGATTGGTGCACTAGAATCAAGAAAAATGATTTCCAGAATAAAATGGACTAAAGAAGAACAAGTAGAGCAACTAGTTAAGGATACAGTGACTATCATGGAAAAAGAATTCAATACTCTGATGATTGAGGTGACTACATAGATGTCTGGTGTAGCATTCAAAACATTATCAAAAATTGCCGGTCCGCTGATATTTGTAGAAGGCGTAGATAATGCAGCTTATGGTGAAATGGTTGAGATAAAACTTCCCAACGGCGAGAGACGACAAGGACAGGTTCTTGATACCAGACAAGGTTTGGCAGTAGTTCAGGTCTTTGGTCCAACCCTTGGCATGACCACCTCTGGAACCTCAACAAAATTCACTGGTGAAACTGCTATGATGTCAGTTTCTGATGAAATGCTTGGAAGAGTATTTGACGGACTAGGAAATCCTAGGGACAATGGACCAAAAATAGTATCAAAACAAAAAGTCGATCTTGTAGGCTCTGGCATTAATCCATATGCAAGAGAGGAACCTTCAGAATTTATCCAAACAGGAATGTCAAACATTGATGGAATGAATACTCTTGTAAGAGGTCAAAAGCTTCCAATATTTTCTGGTTCTGGTCTTCCGCATAATTTACTTGCTGCACAGATAGCCAGGCAAGCCAAAGTTCTTGGTGGTTCTGAAAACTTTTCTGTAGTGTTTGCCGCAATAGGAATTACAAGTGAAGAATCAAACTTTTTCATAAAGCAGTTTGAAGAAAGCGGAGCTCTTGGAAGAACTGCATTATTTTTGAACCTGTCATCTGATCCTTCCATGGAACGTATACTTACTCCTAGACTTGCTCTAACAACTGCAGAATTTCTTGCTTATGAGCGTGATATGCATGTTCTTGTCATTATTACTGATATGACAAACTATTGTGAAGCATTAAGAGAAATTGCCGCTGCACGTGAAGAAGTTCCAGGAAGAAGAGGATATCCAGGATACATGTATACAGACCTCTCATCTCTTTATGAAAGAGCTGGAAAGATAAAGGGACGACATGGTTCAGTAACACAAATTCCTATACTAACAATGCCTGCTGATGATATTACACATCCTATACCAGATCTTACTGGTTACATTACAGAAGGTCAGATAGTAATGAGTAGAGATTTGCATAGAGCAGACATTCATCCACCAGTAGATGTCCTAACAAGTCTTTCACGTTTGATGAATCAAGGTATTGGAAAAGGAAATACAAGAGAAGATCATCGAGGTCTAGCAGACCAACTCTATGCAGCATATGCACAAGGTAAAGATGCAAGATCACTTGCAGCTATAGTTGGTGAAGAAGCTCTAAGTGATCTAGATAAGAAATTCCTAAAGGTTGCAAACAACTTTGAGAAAAAATTTGTCAATCAAGGTATGGATGAAAACCGCTCAATTGAACAAACTCTAGATATTGGTTGGGAATTACTTAGCGATCTATCTGATTCAGAAATGAATCGTATTAAACCAGAATTCATTGCAAAGTACGGAAAAAGAACCACAAAGGGTGGTACCTAGACTTTGCCATCAGTAATTAATATTCGTCCAACTCGTCTTGAATACATTCGTACCAAGCGAAGAATAGTTGTTGCTAAAAAAGGATTAAAGTTACTCAAACTAAAACGTCAAGCATTGATTCTAGAATTTTTTAATGCAAGCAAAACTGCTGCCGCATTAAGAAGCGGATTACAATCTGAATTGGTAAAAGGCTACCAAAGTATCAGAATGGCAGAGATGCTTGCAGGTACGATGAGATTAGAAAATGAAGCAATGAAGATTCCACAAATAAGTAAATTACAAATTCAAGTAAAAAATGTAATGGGAGTTAGTATACCAAAATTAGAAGGTGGAAAAAGTAATACTACTATCATTGAGCATATACTGGAACTTCCTCCTTCAATTAACGAAGCAATAAAGGCATTTCAAAATATCCACAAAATGGTACTTGATGTTGCAGAAAAAGAAACTACATTACGAAAACTTCTATATGAGATTGAAAAGACAAAACGAAAATCTAATGCAATAGAAAACGTTTTCATTCCAAGATTGCAGGGTGCTGTTAAATTTATCATATTCAGGCTAGCTGAGATGGAACGTGATACATTCATCATGTTAAAGACAGTAAAGCGTAAGATGGGTGAAAGAGAACAAGAAAATATTCAAAGGGAGAAAGAAATACTTGCCAGTTAATTTTGCAAATCCTCAACAAAGAAAATTCTATATGATCATAAGGGCATTTAAAATTGGAAATATACTCGGTACAATTGCTATAGCTATGTATGCAGGAAAGCATTTCTTAGGAGTATAACATGTCAACTCAAGAAAAATACGTTCATTCTCTCAAACAAATTAAAGAAGGTGAAGAAAAAGCATGGGCAGAGGTTCAAAATTTCAAGAAAAAAGTTGCAGAAGATATAAAATCTTTTCAAATTGATGCTGACAAGGCTATTGAGGCAGCAAAAATACAAGGAGAAAAGTTAGTTGAAACAAGTATTGATCAAGCAAGGAAAAACGCTGAAGTTGAAGTAAAAAAAATTATTGAAGAAGCAAAAACAAAATCAAAAACCATATCGTCACAGATAGATGAAAAAACTATTCATGGAATTCTAGATATTCTATTAAAAGGTGTAGAATAATGGTACTCAAACCTGTCCCAATGACTATGATGGCAGTACTTGGTTTACGAAAAGACAGGCAAGTTGTAATTTCTGTTTTACATGATATGGGCATAGTGCAATTAGAACCATTGTCTAAAGATGTGGTTCCTATGCTCAAAAATGAACGTGACAATGATCTTTACAGACAAGTTTCAGATCAACTTCTTAGAATTAAAGCATTCAAAACAGTTCTACCCCCAAACTCGGTTTCAAATTGTCAACGTTTTCCAACAATTGAAAACTTGATGCAAGCAGCAAAATCAATCGATATAGATTCTAAAATATCTTCTTTAGAAAGAGAAAAAGAAAATCTCCTAACTAAAATAAATGAAAATGAAAATAATATCAAACTTGTTGAAGAGTTTTCATTTTTCCCAGAAGATCTCAATGTACTCCAGTTAGTATTAGGACACTCTTACTTTGGCCGTTTAGATTCAAAACAATTCCCATCTTTTAAAAAAGCATTAGAAGCAAATAACTTGGATGTTTTCCTTTATTCTAAAGAAGAAAAAGAGGTTACACGTATTGTTCTTATTACATTTCCTAACTTTCCTCCTCATGCCCTTGCTACTGCTGTTCAAGAGTATAATGTTAAACTTGAAGCTGTACCAAAACTTAATGGAACAGCGATTCAACTAAAACAATCATTAGGGACTGTTCTCAACGAACTAACTCAAAAATTAAAAGAAATTGATAGACAACTAGACGAAATTTCAAAAGGACACTATGCAAACATTATCTGCATAGAAGAACAGCTTGAAATAGAAAACAGAAAACTTGAGGTCATTGACAATCTTGGAGTCACATCTGATTCTTTTGCTCTAGAAGGATGGATCCCAAAATCAAAACTAGAATTAGTCAAAGCTAATCTAGACAAGCATGTTAAAGGAACAATTGTTTATGAACTAGAGACTAAAGAAAATCCACCAACACTATTTGCAAATCCAAAAAGGTTCAAATTGTTTGAGGCTTTCATTAGATTCTATTCTTTACCACAAGGCAAAGAATTTGATCCTACATTAATTTTTGGCCTTATCTTTCCGGTCTTTTATGGTATGATGGTAGGTGATGCAGGCTATTGTCTTTTCATTCTCCTTGTTTGCAGATGGGTAATCAGAAGAGTAGAAGGTGGAAAACGTAATCTTAACATCATGCCAAAGCCTTTGAGAAAGTTTGCACTTACTATATTGAAACCCAGACAGATGGTAAAATTGGCAAAGGCGATGACTCCAGGTGCTATTATTGGAATTATTTTAGGATTCACATTCAATCTATACTTTGGATTTCATCTCAACGGCTATCTGTTTGATTATATAAATACGGCACTTGGTATGCAACTTCTTCCTGCTAGCGGAGCAATCTTTAGTCCAATTGTAGGATTGCGTAAACTCCTGCTGATTAGTGGATATATTGGTCTAGGCATGGTAACATTTGGCCTAATTCTTGGAATTCTAAATAGCTTGAGAGAGGGAGAAAAGAAACATGCTATTGGAAAAGTAGGCTGGTTGCTATTTGGGTGGGGAGTTGTGATGACAGGATTGGCATTAATGCATCATGGACATATCAACCCAATTCACCACGTAGAGGGAATTGGTTACTTTGGATTGCTTTTGGGTGGAATCGGTTTAATGTTCGTTGGAGAAGGTCCAAGGGCTATTATGGAATTGCCTTCTATAGTCAGTCACATACTTTCTTACACAAGAATTGTTGGAATTCTATTGGCTTCAGTAATATTAGCTGATGTGATTGATTTCATTTTCATAAAGACGTTACATCATTCAATACCGTTTATTGTTCTTGGAACAATGATTCTCTTTATTGGACACATATTTAATATAATAATTGGAGTTTTTGAGCCTGGAATTCAGGGAGCAAGATTGGTTTATGTAGAATTTTTCTCCAAATTTTATCATGGAAATGGTAGAGCATTCAGACCATTTGGAACGATGCGTAAGTTTACTTATGATCAGTACAAATTGGAAATAAAGGAAAAAACTAAAATCAAAAAATAATTCTGTATTTGGAATTAATTAATAATATTTTAATTCATTTACATCTAGAGTTCTTGTACAGTATCTGCATCTAAGAACAAGACCAGTTTTATCAACTACGTCCATTATCGGTTCAATATCTTCACCACTATTTGTTATACAATCTGGATTTGAACATCTGAAAATCCGTTCAATCTCGTTTGGAAGAGTTACTCGCCTTTTTTCAACCAGTTTATAGTCTTTGATGATGTTTACAGTAGCTTTTGGTGCAATAAGTGCAAGCTTGTTGGTATCACCATCTTTTAGAAATCTATTTTCAACTTTTATGATATCTTTCTTTGCAACTTTTGAACTAGGTACATTGAGCGCTATTGTTATAACATTGCCATCCTTCCCATCTATCTCAAGTGCATTTAGAACTTTGAGACCTTTTCCTGCCTCGATATGATCAATCACAGTACCATTCTTGATTCGTCTAACTATAAGATCAGATTCTGACATTGGAATACTTTGTATAGTACTCATATATATTATTGAACGAGAATGAGCAATTCTTTTTTCCAAAAAGATATTGTCTCAATCCGTGATTTTGACAAGAAAAAATTTGAGACAATCTTTGATGCTACTGATAAAATAATTAAAATGAATCCAAGCGAACGTCGTGAACTTGCTAGAGGAAAAACTTTGGGATATCTTTTCTTTGAACCAAGTACCAGAACTAGATTAAGCTTTGAGGCTGCAATGGCATCATTAGGTGGTACATCAATAGGGATAGCTGATGCTTCATCTTCTTCTGCCAAAAAAGGTGAGAGTCTTGCTGATACTGTAAAAATAATGTCACTTTACTCTGATGTTCTAGTATTACGTCATCAACTTGATGGTTCTAGTAGGTTTGCAGCCGAAATATCAGAGAAACCAATGATAAACGCAGGAAGTGGAACAGAAGAACATCCAACTCAAGCAATATTGGATCTTTATACAATTTGGAAAGAGAAAAAACGAATCGACGGTCTTAAAATAGGAATTGTTGGTGATCTAAAATATGGCAGAACCGTCTATTCATTGCTTTATGCGCTTGGTAACTACAAAGTTGATGTACATCTTATTTCGCCAACAGCTTTGAAAATTCGTGCTGATTCTACTTATGAAATTAAAAAACGATTGCCCTACAAAGAATCAACAGACCTAGAAGAAAATCTAGATGATTTTGATGTTCTTTATGTCACAAGGATACAAAAAGAAAGATTTGCAGATGCTGAGGAATATGCCAAAGTTAAAGGTAGCTACAAGATTGTGCCTGATATGTTGAAGAAAATGAAAGACGATGTCATAATAATGCATCCATTACCACGTTTAGATGAGATTTCACATGATTTGGATTCTACAAAACAGGCAAAATACTTCAAACAGGCTGAATATGGTAAAGATACTCGTGCTGCACTTCTTGCCCTTATTTTAAATGAAAATGGGTTTTAGTTCATTAAAATTTATGTAAAAACAATCAAGTAAACTTTAACAAGTTATGAATCAGTAAAGTGAAAGAGAGTTGTATTCGAAGATGACATACGACATGGCTGTTCATATCCTATATAAAATATCATGTTATCTTCCAGACTATGATCATTTTGAATACCTAGATGAAATACTCAAGAACTTATATGGTAATGTTCATAATGCGGTTGTAGAAAAAATCAAAAAACAACTAGAAATTTTTCTATCATAAATCCATATTGCATTTTGTAAAAATCTTATATCAATAAGATAATTTCAATTTTTTACATTGCAACAAGCTTTACGTGATCCATTTTTCTATTTGTTTGAAAATCTCTTGTCATCACATCTACCTTTTCAGCCTCACCGCGTAACAAAAAGAGCTCCATGCACTTGTTTCCGTCTATCTTACTATGAAGATGCGTACCTATTAGATCTTCATGATTATGTTTGATTCCTGTAACTATCTGTTCTGATTCTTCATCATGAACCACCATTAATATCGCATGAATCAAACCAGAAAGATTAGATCTCTGTTTTTCTTCTGAAATAAGTGTCCTAAGACCAGCTCTTATTATCTCAGATCTTCCTGAAAACCCCATGGATTTTTGCAACTTGTCTATTTCTGATAGAATTTCATCGTTTAGTGATATAGATATAATTGGCATATCGATATTATTATTAAGTATTTTATAAGTTTAGCAGTAATTATTATTAACTTTTTATAGATTTATTAATAACAATAATGAAAAAGTGATGTTGAACAGTGACAAAAAAGCCGCGATACTTGCAATCTCTGTTGTAATTCCACTTACTGCATTTTCACTCTGGCTGTCTGAACAAAACAAAGCTGAAAGCATGCCAGTAGGTGGACACAAAATCCTTGTTACTTTTTATCCACTTTACCAATTTACAAAAGCTGTAGGTAAGGACAAAATCGATGTTTCCATAATAATTCCTCCTGGAATAGAACCACATGATTGGGAACCAACAATACAAGATATTGAAAAAATGAAAGATGCAGATATGATCGTCATAAATGGTGCAGGATTGGAATCTTGGATCACAAAAATTACTTCAGTAAATCCTAATGTTATGATTGTTGATACAAGTAATGACATATCGTTATTAGAAAAAGACTCAAATGGATTAGATAAGATTGCTACAAAAGATCCACACATTTGGCTTGATCCAGTTCTAGCTAAAAAACAAGTACAAAATATTGCAAATGGATTGATAAAACTTGATCCACAAAACGCAAATTATTATCAACAAAATGTTAATAACTATAATACAAAATTAGATGCACTTGACAACAAGATCAAAATGGATCTTTCTGTCTGTAGTAAAAAAGATTTTCTTGCATTTCATGATGCCTTTTCTTATTTTTCAAAAGAGTATGGTCTACATCAGCATACAATAGTTGGAGGACTCGATCCTGAAACAGAACCAACAGCACCAGCATTACAACAAATAACAGAAGATGCACAAAGTTTGGGATTAAATGTTATCTTTACAGAAGAAGCAGCAAACCCAAGAGTATCACAAGTCATAGCTGATGAAATACATGGAAAAGTTATGATTCTAAGTCCGTTGGAGGTGACTGATAAAAATATAGACTATGTCTCAAAAATGGAGCAAAATCTCTCAAATCTCAAGGAGGCATTGTGTTCATGAAGCTAGTTGAGATTGAAAATCTTACTGTAAATTATGATGGTATTTTAGCACTTGATAAGGTAAGTCTGTCCATAGAGGAAAAGGATTTTTTGGGTATTATAGGTCCAAATGGTGCAGGCAAGACCACTCTATTTAGCTGCATGTTGGGGCTTTTAAACAACTATCAAGGTGAAATTAGATTTTTTGGAACTAACATAAGAAAATCGAAACAATATCTTCATCAAATAGGATACGTTCCACAAAAGCCAATCTTTGAAAAAAATTTTCCAGCTACCGTATCAGAAGTAGTTGGTATGGGTTTAACAAAAAACCAAAAAGAAGAAACGATTGACAAAGTTCTTCAAAAAGTCTGGCTTCACGAACTAAGTCATAGAAGAATAGGAGATCTATCTGGAGGTCAACAACAACGTGTTTTTATTGCAAAAGCACTTGC
>JACQCT010000042.1 GCA_016201435.1 Nitrososphaerota archaeon
AAATAACAAAAAATGCGGTCGCCGGGATTTGAACCCGGGTAACGGGCTTGGAAGGCCAGTGTACTAACCAAACTATACTACGACCGCTTAACACTGCCAATCTTTTAGCTACATAATAATTCTTTTTCATATTCATATAATACACGAGAAATTATTACATGAGCTTCAAGAGGATTCTTATCTACTGAAACAAGATTATTGATCTTTTTTACTATTTGATCTGAAAAGTGGCCTTTAGGGAATCCGCCAATTACAATGCATGAATCTTTACTAATCGTTTTTGCAAATTTTTCATAGGAACTTGCAGCTCCTTTTACAGAAAGACCGATTATTTCTTTTGGAGCAATCTTGTCAATTAACTTGCCAAAATCCATCTTTTTCATTTCTAAAAGTTTCTTTTCACCTTCTTCTATTATTCCAGTAGAGTATAGCTTTTCAATTAATCCAACAAATCTATGATAAGATTTTGGTAGACGTACATTCTCTCCCAAAAAAATTACTTTATCATCTATTGTATGTACATAGATTCTAAGCTTATTTTCAAAATATAGTGGAATACTACAAGCTTCTAATAGACAAAAATGAACTAAATCTGGCCGACCTCGTTTTATCTCATTTTTGATCCCTTTCATTGCTGCAAAGTGCCAAGATACATCTAAAATTACTTCGGACGGTTTTTTGTTTACTCTTTTACTGTATGCTAGTACAGAATTATGATTCTGTAATTCCTTTGGAACTAGTTCCAAAGCAGACTCGACTAATATGAGCGAAAGCAAGATGTATTTTAAGAGAACTGATATTTATTTAACTAACATGAAACCAGCACTACGACAAATAGCGCTAGAAAGGATGCAAATTCTAATTAAAAATGCTATATCAAACGCACGAACAAATCCTAAACTAGCTCAGAGACAAGCAAGTCTTGCAAAAAAACTAAGCACAAAATACCGAATTAGAATGCCATATGATATACGAATTAATTTTTGTAAAAAATGTAAAAAATTCATCGCTCCTGGAGTAAATGCAAGAATTAGGATAGGAAGGTCATCTGTGAAATCAATTCGTATTACTTGCGGATTTTGTAATCACACCTATAGAAAGATCATTCAAAAATCAATTACAAAAGGTCAATGATTTATAAGACGAACTTGAAATTTTCAATTTTATGGCAAAGGCATATGATGTACCAGCAGATGTATTGATTAACAAATTATCGGAGATTCTAAAAGGAGAAGATATTGCCATCCCAACTTGGGTTCCATTTGTAAAAACAGGAGCACATGCAGAAAAGCCTCCACAAAAAAATGATTGGTGGTATACTAGATGTGCATCACTTCTTAGAAAAATATATCTTCATGGTCCAGTAGGTGTAAAAGATTTGAGAGGAATGTATGGTGGAGCTAAAGCAGTAGGATACGGAGGGGCTCATCACAGAGATGCTGGCGGAGCAATAATTCGAACAGCTATTCACAATTTAGAAAAATTGGGCTATCTTGACAAAGTGGAAGGAAAAGGTAGGACAGTTTCACATGAAGGAATGAAAAAAATCGATCGAGTATCTACAGAAATCTTAAATGAATTAATTACAAAGAATCCAAGCTTAAAGAAATATTCCTAGTGGTATTATGAGCGAGCCAAATCCAAGTGATGAGAAAAGGCCCGATGATGCAGAAGTTGCATCAATGAAGGATCAAGCACTTAGAACAATACTCTCGCCACAAGCAAGATTGCGTTTAACTAATGTAAGAATGGTAAAACCAGAACTTGCTTCTATGGTAGAAAACTATCTTATCGGCATGGCATCACAGGGAAAATTAAATACACAAATTACAGACGAACAATTGAAACAAATTTTACAATCAATTCAACAACCAAAACGTGATTTCAAAATAAATCGCCTATAGATACTAGGGAAAATATATTAGGGGTAAATTAGGCGAAACCATCTATGAAAGCAGTAGTTTATGAAAAATATGCTCCAAACGATGATTTCAAATCAATTTTACAAGTTAAAGATGTAGCTGATCCAAAACCAAAATCAAATGAAGTTGTTTTCAAAGTAAAAGCTGCAGCGTTAAATTATAATGATATTTGGGGAATGAGGGGAGTACCGATTCCAGTACCATTACCTCATATTTCTGGTTCTGATGCTGCTGGTGAAGTAATTGCAGTTGGAGAAGACATAAAGAATTTCAAAGTTGGAGATAGAGTTGTTTCACACTCTAACATGTCATGTAGAGTATGTGAAGCATGTACTGATGGTCGTGAATTTGATTGCCTTCAAAGAACAATTTGGGGATTTCAAACAGGTCCATTATGGGGAGCTTTTTCAGAAATAACTCATCTTCCAGAAGTAAACATTGCAAAAATTCCTGATGGTGTAAGCTTTGATGAAGCAGCAGCCGCATCGATGACATTACTAACAGCATGGCACATGCTGGTCGGAAGAGCAAAGATACGACCAGGACAAACTGTCTTAATCATGGGTGGTGGTTCTGGTGTTGGAAGCTTTGGAATACAAATTGCAAAACTTTACAATTGTACAGTAATTTCTACAGCAAGCGGAGACAAATTAGACAAGCTAAAACAGATTGGTGCTGATTTTGCAGTAGATCACAGAAAAGAGGATTGGAGTAAAGAGGTCAGACAAATTGCAAAACCATTTGGTGGCATAGATGTCTCATTTGATCACATTGGTCAAACTCATTGGAACTCACAACTTACCTTGCTAAAATATGGTGGAACGCTAGTAACATGTGGTGCAACCACAGGTTATGATGCAAAGACTGATTTGCGACACATCTTCTTTAAGGGAACTAATATTCTTGGTTCAACACAAGGAACCAAAGCAGAATTAGAACAAGGTCTATACTGGATGGGTAAAAAGAAAATTAAGGCTACTATAGATTCTACATTTAGCTTTGAAAATGCTGCTGAGGCTCATACAAAAATGGTAACAGGTAAAGGCCTTGTTGGCAAAATCTTAATGAAACCATAGATCTAATCTCTGTATGGCAAGACTCTTACGCAGTCTTATTTTTGTACCTGGTAATAATTCTAGATTTTTAGAAAAAGCTAAAACTCTTTCAGCAGATATAGTATGTTTTGATTTAGAAGACTCTGTACCTAAAGAAGAAAAAGAATCTGCTAGAAACCTAATCAAAGAAGCACTGAGCAAACGTTTTGAATACAAAGCCGAAGTTTATGTAAGGACAAACTCACCTGCTTCTGGAATTATTCCACAAGATTTGTCAAAAATAGTTCAAAAAGGAATTGACGGTATAGTTATTCCCAAAGTAAACAACGTATCTGAATTAAAAAAAATTATAAAAACACTTACTAGTTTAGAAAAAAAACGTAAACTAAAACCAATTGAAATCATACCATCAATAGAGTCTGCAGAAGGAGTTGTAAATACATACTCTATAGCATCATCAAGCAATAGAGTATCTGCTCTTGTCTTTGGTGTGTTTGATCTCCTAAACGATCTTGGTATTGAATATACAAAACAACCAGAAGGTGCAAAATATGCAAGAGCAAAAATTCCTGTAGATGCTAGAGCTGCAGGGAAACATGTGATAGATGCAATTTGGCAAGATCTCAATGATGAGAATGGTCTAGAAGAAGACTGTATAATTGGGCGAAATCTTGGTTATGTGGGAAAAAGCATTATTCATCCTAATCAAATTCCTACAGTACATAAAATATTCTATCCAACCCAAGCCGAAATAGAGTGGGCAACAAAGGTATGTCATACATATATAGAATCTACAAAGAAAAATAAAGGAGCAACTAAAGTAGAAGGAAAAATGATTGATGAAGTTCACTTCAAGAGAGCAAAGGCATTACTTGATTCCATAAATATCTCAGTCTAAATCATTTTATATCTAATAAATACAATCAATCAAGTGTTTACTGGTATAATTGAAGGACGGGGAATTGTTAAGAAATTTGATATTAAAACACAAAATCGTAGCGCAGCAAAAATGGGAATAGATTTAGGAAATCTTGCAAAAGGTCTTCAGATAGGTGATAGTGTTGCAATAAATGGAGTCTGTCTTACAGCTACACATATTTCAAAAAATCAAGCTGAATTTGAAATGATTGATGAAACTTTGAAAAAAACAAATCTAGGAATGATAAAATCAGGTGACAAAGTAAACATTGAACGTAGCTTAAAAGTTGGCGAAAGAATGGAAGGCCATTTCGTACTTGGACATATAGATGGTACTGGTAAAATCATAAAAATAGAAAAACTATCAAAAGAAATCAAATTCTGGATTGAACTTCCTAAAGATTTAGCTAGATTCGTAGTAAAAAAAGGATCAATTACAGTTGACGGAATAAGCTTGACACTTGTTGATGTACACAAAAATAAAATTTCTATTTGTATAATTCCACATACAATGAAAATTACAAATCTTGGTTCAAAAAAAATTGGCGATAAAGTTAATATTGAAACTGACATACTAGGAAAATACGCAATTTCTAAAGATTAGTCATTTACTACTTTTGTGGTAATAACTACTTTTGTAGTAAGATTTATAATCATTACAACAAGCTTCTTAATTATGTCCTTTGAAGAGGCAATTTCCTCCCTACGTAAAGGTGGGTTCGTTTTACTTCACGATGCAAACAAGCGTGAAAATGAGGTAGATATGGTTGTTGCAGCAGAATTTGTGACACCAGAACATATCTCAAAAATGCGTCAAGATGCTGGTGGTCTGATATGCTTATCCATAGATCATTCTTTTGCAAAAACTCTGGGACTAAATTATATGCATGATATACTTTCTAATGCTCAGAATATTGATAATCAATCAAAAAAAATGATTATGGGAATAGCACCATATGGTGATAAACCATCCTTTTCTATTTCTATAAATCATGCACAAACGTATACTGGTATAACAGATCGTGATAGGGCACTAACCATAAATGAAATGGCACATCTGTACAAAAATACAAATGGAAACAAAAAAGAAATTTTTGTTTCTTCATTTAAGACACCAGGACATGTGCCTCTTTTGATTGCATCCGAAAGGTTGTTATCAGATAGATTGGGTCATACTGAAATGTCAGTCTATATGACTAGTCTTGCCGGTTTATGTCCTACTGCAGTAATATGTGAAATGCTTGATTCTGAAACACATACAGCTCTTTCAATTGAAAAAGCCAAAAAATATGCAAAAGATAACGCAATTCCTTATTTTGATGGTAATGAACTCGTAAAATTCACCAAGGAGCACTAGTTTTGAATATTGCAATTGTTGTTTCAGAATTTAATGATGAAATTACTTCCAAAATGCTTGATGTAGCAGTTGAAAAAGCGAAAAATCTAAAAATAAACATAAAATTCACTTGCAGAGTTCCAGGTGTATTTGATATGCCAATTGTGATTGATTCCTTGCTGAAAAAAAAGGAAATAGATGCAGTAGTCACCCTTGGAGCTGTAATAAAAGGACAAACAAAACATGACGAACTTATTACAAACGCTACAGTTAGAGCCATAACAGAACTTTCTATAAAATATCAAAAACCAGTAACCTTAGGTATCACAGGTCCAGGCATGTCAGATAGGCAAGCAATGGCACGAATAAGGCCTGTCGCAGAGAGAGCAGTAGAAGCTGCAGAAAAAATAGCTGAACAGTTAAGGAAGATATGATCCAACTTACTATAATCAAAATCACAGGATATGGACCATGGACACTTACCTTAGGTAGTGATAGAGAACACAAATTACAAATGCTTCAATCTTCCATCTATAATGAAATACAAAACCTTTTTTCAGAAAAAAACTGTCTCGTATTTTCTAATAGATTTGATGAGCTTTTTGCAGTTACAAATGGTTTGTCTCTAGATGATCATATTGAAATTCAAAAAAAATTAGCAAAATCATTTGATCTACAACTTTCTATGACCATAGGATACGGTAATTCTCCATTTGAGGCTAATCTGAATGCAGACAAAGCAAGAAAATCTAAAATAATTTTAGAGAAGGAACATAATATTTTTGGTTATGTAGATGGTAAGGCAGAACAATTAGTACAGATAATGCATATGGATGTAGATGGTTCTACATCTATTTCAGCAAAAAAATCACCATATGAGATTTCATCACTTATGTTCAAATTATATTCAGAAATGTCAGAATTTTTCTTGACAAAAAACTGTCTTACATTCTTTATGGGCGGAGACAATTTTATGATAGTTACTTCAGGTAATGGAAAGGATCACGCTGTGAGATTCTTGAACTTAATGAAAGAAAAACATGGTATTGCATTAAACTGCGGAATTGGAACTGCAAATACTGCACGGGAAGCTGCTAAACTTGCAACAAAATCTCTTGATACTATTAGGGAACTCAGAGATTCTGGTAAAAATCAGCAGCAAGTACTTGAGTTAACATGCTGATAAAAAATGTCAGTATCCTTTACGGAAATGATTTAGATTACATTAATAGTACAAATATTCGTATTTCTGGTCAATTTATAAATGCAATAGGCACGAATCTAAAACCAGACAAGAAAGAAGACGTTTATGATTGTGAAGGATTACTCATGATTCCTGGGTTTATTAATTCACATACTCACGTTGGTGATTCAATAGGAAAAGATATTGGTCTAGATTTTGGTGTAGAAGAAAAAATTCATCCAATTATAGGTATCAAACAAAAAATTCTAACAAATTCTCAGGCATCGCATCTAACGAGTTTTATCAGAAATTCCTGTCTTTCAATGATAAAAAAGGGAATTACAACTTTTGTTGATTTTAGAGAGGGGGGTTTAGATGGAATTGAACTTTTACGGAATGTGACCAAAGGACTTCCAATTAGATCGATAATTCTTGGTAGAATAAATTACTACCAAGAATTAAAATCAATTAAAAAAAATACTTCATTACCTGAATCAAAAAAGAAGGAGCTTAGTAATCTATTAAAGAAATGCGATGGAATTGGTATAAGTGGTCCCAACGAGTTTAGTGATTCTGTACTAAGGTTTTATTCTCAAGTACCAAAAATTAGAGCTATTCACTCAGCTGAAACATTAGAAAGTTGCATGATTTCTAAAAAGACAACTACAAAAACAGAAACTCAACGCGCTTTGTTGCTTAAACCAAATTTTCTGGTTCACATGACACATGCATCAAAAAACGATCTAATACTTGCATCAAAAAATGAAACAAGTATTGTTGTGTGTCCACGTGCAAATGCTGCACTTGCAGAAGGAATTCCAGATGTGAATATGATGATGAAAAATGGCTGCAATTTAACCATAGGAACAGATAATGTAATGATAAACTCGCCTGACATGTTTAGAGAAATGGATTATCTCTGGAAAGTCTCTATGGGACTACAAAAAACTAGACTAAATCCAAAATCTATACTCAAAATGGCTACAGTAAATGCCGCAAAAATGCTTCGACATAAGAATATGGGCACAATCCAACCTAATAGCTTGGCTGATTGCATTTTTATCAATAAGCATGCTATTGATTTAGAACCAATGCATAACCCTCATGCATCTATTGTGCATAGAGCATCTGAAACAACCATAAAAGCAGTAATGTTTGGAGGCAAAATAGTCGATGGTAAAATCTAGACCCCATGTAATACTTAGCGCAGCAATGAGTGTAGATGGAAAAATAGCAACAAGAACTGGTAACTCTGAACTCTCTTCAAAAGAAGATCTAATCCGAGTTCATAAACTTAGGGCAAGTGTAGACGCAATACTTGTAGGAAAACACACTGTAATGATTGATGATCCCATGTTGACAGTAAAGTATGTGACAGGAAAGAATCCAACACGTATAATTTTGGATTCTACAGGTTCAATAAAGTCAACTTCAAAAATAATTAAGACTTGTAAAACAATTCCAACAATAATAGCAGTATCAGAAAAAGCAACTCAAAAAAATATTATTCGTCTAGCAGGAGAAGGACTTGAAGTAATAAAATGTGGACAAAATAAAATTAATCTTAAAAAATTATTGCACATTTTAAGAAAGAAAAACATAAAGAGCCTACTCGTAGAAGGAGGTGGCTTAACTAATTGGTCTTTCATAAAAGATGGACTTGTTGATGAGATCATTATCACAATTACTCCGTATGTTTTAGGAGGTAGTAGTGCAATTTCATTATTCCAAGGAAAAGGATTTGATAAAATTTCAAATGCACCTCTGTTGACACTAAAGAAAATCAGTAGAATGAAAAACGAACTTGTATTACACTATGTCATTCAATGTTTAAGATCTTCTCGTAGCTGATCTACCTTGGCTTGCAAGGATTTCTTGAGCTTTTCATTTTTAGTTATGTTTACAAGCTTTCCGCATGTTGGACATTTAAAAGATAGATCTAACGCCTTTTCAAATGTTAACTTTTGACAGTCTTCAGTTCCGCAATGATAGAATTCAGCCGAGTTTTCATAATCTAGTCTTTGTTGTAATCTCTCAACAATTTTCTTTTTTTGGTTTTCAATAAAATTGTCAACTTCATCTTTTCTTGCTCTCCACCTGTAGACAAACCAGCCTTTTTTCTCATCCTTTACTCTAATACCAGTTATCAAAGCTTTTCCAAAAAGATCGTATAACACCTTTCTTACTATGTTAATTCTAAGGCCCGTAGAACTTGCAATTTCTTCATCTGTAGCATCTTCCGTATTCAAAAGAGAACGTGCTACTTTTAGATACTCATCACCGCCAATTAAAGCAGTTATTTTTATAAAAGGATCCTCATGTTCGTTGGTCATTGTCGTCATTGATTTAGATTCTATATTTAATCAATTGTTTTATCTAACACATTTTTTCCCTTTTTCATAGGAATAATTTCCCGTTGTGCATTTACATGTTTTTTTAAGAACTGTTTTCCATCTAGGACTCTATCAAGTAAAACTGCTAGAGCGCTTATTTCAGAATGAGGCTGATTACCTATTGCTACATTATAGTCTGCAAGATCATACACTTCCCTTGGAACCTTTTCTGCTCCAACAACAACAAGAATTTGTTCCTCTTTTCTAATCTTATCAATGACAGAATTAATGATTTCACCATACATAGTTAGATGTACAATTTTGAAAGATTGATTCTTTTTTGATTTTAGGATTTTTTTCCAATTATCTATTATTTCAACCTCAAAATCGCTTCCCCACATTCTATTGATTTCTGATATTGTGTATTTGATATCAGGATTAACCTCCTGCATTATGATTTTTGTTGCTCCAAAAGCTCTTGAAACAAGCGCGACATGCGTTGTTACTCTATCATCACGTATCAGTCTCTGACCTATCCTTAGAACTTCAATCTTCATAATTTATCTCAATTTCTTTTTTTATGATTACATTTTTTTCCTTTATCATAGGTTCATTTTTTAAAACAACTGCCAAAAGTTCCTTTAACTGATCTAAGTTTTTGCCAGTTACTGCTGAGATGTATAGCCATTTCTTGTTCTCTTTTAATCCAAGAATGTCAACTTTTGACAAAATTTCATCTTGTGACGTCAAGTCTGATTTATTTAATGCAAAAATTATCTTGTTATAATCTACACCAAGTTCTTCTAATACTCGCATACAACTTCGAAATTTCTTTTGTAATTCCAAAATTGGGTCGCTTATGTCAATTACAAGTATTACTGCATTAGTATAGGTAAGCTCTTCAAGTGTTGATTTGAAAGCCTCTATCATATACGCAGGAAGGTTGCTAATGAAACCCACAGTATCTGAAATTAAAACATCCGATTCGGTGATCTTTATTTTTCGGGTTGTTGTAGAAAGGGTAGTGAACAGCTTTGGATTTTCTTCTCGTGTTTCACCCGTTAATGTATTAAAGAGAGTTGTCTTTCCAGCTGATGTGTAACCAGCTAAAGAAATTATCTTGAATCCAACTCTGTCTCTGCCCTGTCTGTGTAGCGCGCGTTGTTTTCCAGCTTTTACAAGTTTAGATTTAATGTTGGTCATCCTATTTTTTATGTCATTGGTATAGACATCTACTTCGAATTTACCAATTCCCATGAATCCCGGTTGCTCTCCCATCTTTGCCAATCGCACTTTTTCTTTTGCCCGAGACATTTCATATCTTAATTCTGCCATCTTTATCTGTAATTTTGATTCTGCACTTGTTGCATTATGCTCAAATATTTCAAGGATCAAAGCTTCTCTGTCCAAAATGTTTGTCTTTAACTTTGATGCTAGATTATAATTCTGACTGGGTTTTAGGATTTCATCAAATATGATGACATCAGGTTTTTTTGAACTAACAAATTCTTTTAATTCTTCAACCTTGCCTTCTCCAAGACCATATTTTGATTTGTTAAGATATTTGTGTCTGATTATTTTAATAACTTGATATCCTGCGGTATCGCAGAGAGCAAGTGCTTCCTTTACATCATCTGCCCTGTCATATGTAATTAGAATTGCAGATTCTTTCAATACCGTAAAAGGCGTGGATTCGTATCTTATTGCTTTCGCAGCGTTTTCTCTATAGTCATATTCATGACAATTTCTGCAATATCGCTTGCATACTCTGAAATTCGTCTGATATTTTCACCCATTCTTCTCACCCTGTAGATTTCTTCATCATCCCTTAGTGATTTGGTGCTCTCTAGCATCTTTTTTTCATATTTTGTAATATCTGTAGTCCTTTCTACAGTGAGTTCTGCTTGAGTAAAATCTCTCTTGAATAGTGATAAACAGGCATCATCAAGCACAGATAGTGCAAAATTATTC
Organism: Nitrososphaerota archaeon; assembly: GCA_016201435.1. GTDB lineage: Archaea > Thermoproteota > Nitrososphaeria > Nitrososphaerales > Nitrosopumilaceae > TA-20. The sequence continues at coordinate 10,719 of JACQCT010000042.1, forward strand.
ATTTCATGAATAGTATCTAGTACAGATTTTTTGATTGGTTTTTTAAATTCCAGAAGGTCTTTGACTATATCAGTAGCATGATCCCCAACGCGTTCTATATTCTTAACAATAAGTCTGTATCCTAGACAACTTCTTGCATTTTCAATACCCATGTCTTTTAGCATGTGTTCATTTTGAATTGCAATCTTGAGTTGTCGTATGATGTAAAAACTAAACCTATCTACTTCATCATCACTGTTTATCACTTCTTTTGCCAAATCAAAATTTGCTTCTTCATGTGCCAACAATGCATCATTTTGCATGGATTTTGCAATGATGAGCATACGTTTTAACGCTCCATCTACTGAAAGTTCAAACAAATTTATCAATACCTGAATGGTAATGCCTTCTATAGAATCTGCAATGATCTCAGTTCCCATTAGAATTCCTTTTACTGCATCTTTTACTGCATTTCGTTGATCTGGTTTTAATCTTCCTGACTTGGGTTTTACATTTATGGTGCTAAAACCAAGTAAGTAAAGTGAAATAAGTTTTCTAACAATTGCAGAGCCTTTATCTTCAGGTTTTATTTCAAACGTTGCTTCCTCGGTGTTAATTGATTTTGTATGATGTTTTAGTGGAGTAATTTGTAATGTCGTTGTACCTTGTCTTAAAACTGTAACTTGATCACCTTGTTTTAGACCCATGTCCATTACCCATTGCTTTGGTAATGAAACAATGTATGATGACTTTCCTGTAAACTGTATCTTGCGCATTTCTTCATTAGTTCCCATACCTCGCATAGTGTTTGCTATTCTATATAGTTATTCAAAATTACTATATAGTAATACTTGACGTGCAAAAACAATTAGAACCCAATAACTTGACTATGTTAACATTGGATTCGATTCTTAAAATTAAACATACTTTGGATGCACTATTTGGAATTGGGGTTTCAAGATATCTGCCAAAAGAAATCAAAATTACTTATTCAAAAAGAACGGGAAGAATACAACACGTCTACAAAAATGAAAATCTTCTTTGTACTTTGCGAATAGATGGAGGGCTTGCAATTACACCTTACTTTGCACAATTGCTACTAAAAAGTAAGAAATTTCGAGAAAACTGTCTTGAAATAGATGATGATTCCAAACCTTTTGTGGAAAATGGCAGTTCAGTTTTCTGTAAACACGTTACATGGTGCGGCAAAAACATCTTGATCGGGGCCGACGCGCCTATTCTTTACAAAGGTACAGTAATTGCTGTAGGAAGAGCGGTCCTTTCTTCAAGAATGATAAAGTCTCTAAAACGAGGGGTAGCAATCAAAGTCAGAGATAGTTTAAAAAGTCCAGACTAACCAACTGATTACATATGATGCGTGGCGGAAATCGCGAAATGCGCAGAATGCTAGACAAGATGGGTCTGGAAATGAAGGAAATTTCCAATGTACAAGAGGTAATAATCAAAACTGACAAAAAAGAAATCATAATAATAAAACCATCTGTATCAGAAATGAAAGCAAAAGACAATTCTATATTTCAAGTGATAGCTGAAAGTTATGAAGAAAGAGAACTTGAAGTACCAGTATTTAGCCAAGAAGATATCATGCTTGTAGCTCAACAAGCTAACGTTTCTCAAGAAGCTGCAAATAATGCTCTCATAGAAGCTAAAGGAGATCTTGCAAGAGCGATTCTATTACTTACAACAAAATAGAATACAATATCTCTAACATCTTCAAGATATACAAATGAGAATTATTATCATTAACCTATTGCATATAATTTTTGGTTAAAATTAAATGCGGAGTGCGGGATTTGAACCCGCGACCTTCAGCTTGGGAAGCTGACGTCGTGCCGGGCTGGACTAACTCCGCCAATTCAGATTTAAAACCTAACATTATATAGTTTAATTACAAAAAATATACATGGATGCAAAATGCCCACAATGCGACAAAGTAGCTATACTTGATGATGAAATAACAAATGTAAAATGTCCTCACTGTGGATTCGAAGCAAATTATGATGATTATTTGAAATTAATGAAAGAAAGAGTTGGTGGTATGGTAGAAAATTTTAACCCTGATAGAGCTGGATTTTAAATTACCAAAACGAACCTTTGTCAGAACAATCAAGATGCGCTCCACAATTTGTACAAATCATATGACATGCCTGCATTGAGATCATTGTATTTTCACACTTGGGGCATCTGATTTCTTCTTTCATTGTATAGTTTTGTATTTCATAATTTTAAAAGATTTAGGTACAAAGATTAATTAATAGTGTAAAGACTTTTTCAAAATGCTTGGCAACATTTAAGCTTACAATATCTGATAAAAAAGGAAAATCCATCACAAGAGAACTGAAAGAAAAAGATGCAAATCCACTTTTAGGTCTACAAATAGGAAATGAATTAGATGCAGCAATTGTAGGTCAAGCTGGTAAAATCAAAATTACTGGTGGAAGTGACAAATCTGGAGTTCCATTGAGAGAAGATATTCATGGTGGAGCACGAAAATATATCCTATTATCAAAAGGGGTTGGTTTGCGTGATGCTGAAAAAGGACAACGTTTTCGTAAACTTATCAGAGGAAATACCATTACTGAAGAGGCATATCAGATAAACTGCTCCTTAGATGGAGAATTAAAAATTGATGAAGCCGCAGCAGCTCCAACTGAAGAAAAAAAGGAAACGACAGACAAACCAAAAAAGGCATAAGTTAACATAGGCGATTTTTAAAACTTGAGTGTGCATTGGAAAGAAACACTTCCTGATTGGTATATTAAAAAATACGGACATCAACCATGTGTTAACATCGGTACTGCTGGACACGTGGATCATGGAAAAACAACACTTATCCAAGCTCTTACTGGCATTTGGACCAGTGCACATAGCGAGGAACTAAAACGTGGAATCACTATTAGAGTTGGTTATGCTGATGCCGCATTTTACAAATGTAAAAACTGTCAACCTCCTTTAGGATATTCAGTTACACCAAAATGTAATAACTGCGGAAAGGAAAGTGAATTAACAAGGGTAGTAAGTTTTGTGGATAGCCCGGGTCATGAAAGTTTAATGGCAAACATGCTTTCAGGCTCAGCATTAATTGATGGTGCTTTACTTGTAATAGCAGCAAATGAAAAAGTACCACAACCACAAACTAAAGAGCATCTACTTGCGCTACAGACACTTGGAATTCAACAAATTGTGATTGCACAAAACAAAGCAGATCTAGTTTCATACGAAGATGCAATGACAAATTATTCTGATATTGTAAAATTTGTTAAAGGCACTAATGCTATAAAAGCACCGATAATTCCAATCTCTGCACAATCAAAACTTAACATTGATGCATTAATAGGTGCTATAGAATCTACGATTGAAACTCCAAAAAGAGATGAGTCAAAACCAACTGTAATGCATGTGTTACGTTCATTTGATGTTAACAAACCTGGCACTAAAATAAAGAGCATAAAAGGTGGTGTAATAGGAGGAAGTGTGATTCAAGGATATTTCAAAGTGGGAGACGAAATTGAGATAAAACCTGGTCTTGCTAACGAGAAAAATGGTAGCTATGAACCAATCATAACAGAAATCTCTTCTCTTGGAACTGGTGCAGGACTTGTAGACGAAGTCAAACCTGGTGGTTTAGTTGCAATAGGTACAAAACTTGATCCATCAATGACACGAAGTGATTCACTTATTGGTTCTGTTATTGGAAAACCAAGTACATTGCCAGAAAATTCTTCTACTGCAAAACTAGAGATAAACCTCTTTGATACTGCGGTCGGCTCAGCTGATGAAATAAAAGTTTCATCTGTACAAGTAGGTGAATCATTAAGACTCAGTGTAGGAACTGCCCCTGTTCTTTCAAAAGTAACCAGTGTAAGAGGCGAAAGAATAGATGTACAATTCAGAAGACCAGTCTGTCTATTTGAAAAAGGTAGGGTAGCGATAAGTAGAAGAATTCAAGAAAGATGGAGACTAATTGGAGCAGGTGTTGTAGTTGGTTGAAGTTATCTGTGACACTAGTTTTTTAATGATTCTTGCATCAAAAAATGTCAAAAACATTTCAAATCTTGATACTGAGATTGGAGCAATTGAATTTACCGTTCCTGATATGGTTATAAGTGAACTTGAAAGACTTTCAAAAGATGCGAATCTTAAAAAAAAACTTCCGCTATTAATGCACTAAAAATAGTAAAAAATTTCAAAAAAATTTCAATTTCAGGAAGTGATGTAGATGATGCTTTGGTATCATATGTGAGGGAACATCATGGAATCATAGCAACGGTAGATGTGGAATTGAAAAAAAGAATAAAATTTTTTGGATCTGTCATTTCTTTATCTAATGATAAAATTGTTCTTGAACCAAGTAAGATTTAACTTTAACAAAAATTATTATCTAAAGCATGTTTGAATACAAGGGAATTAAAATACGATGGTATGGTCACGATACCTTTACACTAGAAAAGTCAATTACCATTTGTATAGATCCGTACAAATTATCGAAATCTATTAGCCCAGATATTATACTAATATCACATAATCATTTTGATCATATGAGCTTAGATGATTTAAAAAAAATTTCATCTAATAATGCTACAATTATTGCTGCTAAAGAATGCATGGAACAACTTACTAAAATTTCTTCAAAAGAAAAAATCGGTCTTAGTCCAGGACAAGAAAAAATAATAAACAATATCAAAATCAAAGCTGTTCCTGCATACAACATTGATAAGATTAATCCAGATACACACAAACCATTTCATCCAAAGGAAGACAACAAAATTGGTTATGTTATAAGTATAGACGAAACATCAATCTATCATACGGGAGACTCGGATCTTATTCCAGAAATGAATGATCTAAAACCAGATGTTTTACTTGTTCCAGTAAGTGGAACTTATGTTATGACTGCAAAGGAAGCTGCAAAAGCAGTAGAAAAAATAAAACCAAAAGTAGCAATCCCAATGCATTATGGCACATTAGTTGGTAGTGATGTTGATGCAAAAGAATTCAAAGATACAGTAAAATTGTGTGAAGTACACATTCTTACAAAAGAGTAATAAGCAGAGTAAATTTCACACATTTTAGTTGATTTCAAACCTCAAATTATTTAAAGTTGGAACATTTGAGTTTCATCTACATCATCTTCTGATTATTGGGATTCTAGCAATTTCATTTTCTATTTCTGTCATGGTACGTTCCCAAGCAGCTGATTATGGTTTTCAATTAAATGAATTTGATCCTTTCTTTAACTTTAGAGCAACACAATATCTTTTAGATCATGGTGTAAACGCTTACGTCCACTGGCATGATGACATGAGCTGGTACCCAAATGGTAGAGATGTCTATTCAACATCTCAAGTTCCTTTGCATTTTACAGCAGCGTTTTTATACAAAATTTTTGGAGCTGGTTCCAGTCTTTATGATTTTACAATAATATTTCCTGTTGTTTTTGGTTCACTCACAGTCATTATCGTATTTGCACTTGTGAGAGTTATTGGTGGTACAACAGCAGGTCTTTTTGCATCACTATTTTTTGCATTATCTCCGCCAATAATAGTAAGAGGAACAATTGGATGGTTCAAATCAGAACCACTTGGACTTTTTTATGGCCTCCTAGGGCTATACCTATTTCTTAGTGGATTAAAATCACAAAACCGCAAGATTGCTTTTGGAAAATTAATTGGTGGAGGCTTGTTTTTAGCTATTGGTTTTGCTTCATGGGGTGGTGTTGAATTCTTCCTTATGCCGTTAGCATTATTCATTGTCATTCTTCCATTTATCAGAAAAGATCACAAATTCTTGCTATGGGCCATACCTCTCTTTGTAGCTGTGACACTAGTAGTTTCTGGTGGATTTGCAAGACCCGGAATTAGTTTTGTATTAGGACTACGTGGATTTGCACTCATTGGACCCACAATATTTCTTGTTGTAATGATATTTGTTCAGAAATTTAGCAGGGAAGGAACAGCATTACGTAATAGCTTGGCAATTTTAGGAGGATCTATTATAGCTGGTATTGCAATAATTTCATCAAATATTCTTCATGCACCAAGCTTTCGTTATCTTAATGCAATAAATCCATTCCTTACATCTCATGATGCTCTGGTTGATTCTGTTGCAGAACATGCTACGCCAAATCTTACTCAAAACTTTACCTATTTTTCAGTTCTTATGTTATTTGCTGGCTTGGGAATTTGGCTTATTTTTAGAAAGAAATCTGAGAATCAAAATTCTTTACCAATAGGAATTAAAAATGAAATGACGGTCTTTGCTTTAATTATTGGTATTATTGGAGCTTATGCAGGAGGAACTTTTGCAAGATTAGATCTCCTTACCGCTACTTCTGTCATCATACTTGCATCAATTGGATTAGCAGTCATAACGTCTGAAATCTTAAAGAAACGAACACAAATAATAACACCTGAAATCTCAAAGAAAGGATCACAAGGAAAAGCATCTGATAATTCAAAGAAAGGAACAACACAAAGCAAAAAATCAACCAATGCTTTAGGAATGATTGCAAGTATATCATACGTAGTCATTATAGTGACTTTACTTTTGGTACCGACTATTTACCCAGCAAATGGAAACTGGGTTACAGGCACCAAATCTCCTCCAACTATTCTTAATGGTGGTTCCAATTATGCAATTTCCACTGATGACTGGCCAGCCACTATGGATTGGATAAAAAATAACACTCCAACAAACTCGGTTGTAGCGTCGTGGTGGGATTATGGGTATTGGATTCAAACATTGGGAGGAAGGACAACACTTGCAGATAATGCAACTTTGTCAACAAGCGTAATCGCTAAAATTGCACAAATATTCCTAAGTTCTCCTGATGAGGCGTGGAAAATGTTACATGATTGGGGTGCTAATTATGTCCTTGTATATGTAGTAGGACAAGAATTTTCTTCAAACGGACAAACTCTTTACGTACTAGGTGGTGGCGGAGATGAAAGCAAAAAACAATGGTTTATGAGAATTGCAGGGGCAGATTCATCAAAGTTTCTCCAAGGTGATCAATTTACGCCAACTGATTATTTCTGGCAAAACACTTTGTTAGGAAAAATGTTTCCATTTACACCAGTGACTTATTTTGATCCAAATACTCATGTACAATCAGCCACTTATCAATCTGGATACATTGCTGTTTATTCTAAAACAATCAAGTATCCAGTAGATGGTAATGGTCCACTAAAGCTTGTCTACTCCTCACCAAGTCTTAATAGCAATAGTTCTGGAATTATTTCAGGAGTTTTACTATATCAAGTAAATCCAAACTATGTACCGGAGACAAGTAATACAAATCAAGAGATAACACCTCAAGTTAATTCTACAAATGTAAGCCCAACGAGTGTGAATCCAACGAGTGATGTAGGTGTCATTTCTACAAAGTATGGGAACATTGTCATTAAATTCAGAGATGATGTTGCTCCAAAAACTGTAGCAAACTTTGAAAAACTTGCAAAATCTGGATTTTATGATGGAACAATATTTCATAGAATAATTCCAGGTTTTGTTATTCAAGGCGGTGACCCAAATACGAAAAATGGCTCACGTGATACTTGGGGAACAGGTGACGCAGGATATACAATTCCACCTGAATTTAGCACTCTTAAACATGTAAAATACATGGTATCAATGGCACGTGGCCCTAGCATTAACAGTGCAAGCTCTCAATTTTTCATAATGCTTGGTGATGCTCCAAATTTAGATGGTAAGTATACGATATTTGGCCAAGTGATTTCAGGACAAGATGTAGTTGATAAAATTGGAGCGATTAAAACAGATCCATCTACAGACCAACCATTAGATCCTGAGGAAGCACGTATGAGTACAGTGGTCATTCAATCTTAAGAGACAAAATCTACAATATCTCCTACAAACAAATCCTCAACTGATTAGATACAAAATAAGTTACTTGTAACGATCAGAAATTCTATATCTTGCATATTTGTCATCTGGAGAATATTTTCCAGGATGAACTGTTACAGTTTTGTTACTACATTTTGAGCAATCTTCTTTTAGCGTATATCGTTTACAATCAGGACACTTACGCATCTGAAATCGCATGTTTATCCCTCACGTGTTTTCTTTGATTCTTCCCTAGTAAATTTGAAGGTACCACCTTTCTTTTCTATGGCATCTTGAATTTCTGAAAGAATCGGTTTTAGTTCTTTTTCAGCTGTCTTGAAATTTTGAGCAGAAACAGTCACTCTGTATTTTGGAGCCCCGATGTAGATTATCTCTACATTGACTCCTTTATTTTCAACAGCATCAAGAAGTGCTTTTTTTATGATTTCAACGCCATTAGGTTTGGTACATGTGATCTCTAATACGCCACGTATCTCGACATGGGGTACTTGGATCTTTGAACTGATTTCTTCTATCGTTTTTAGCACTTTGGTAGACAGATTAAGACCATCAAGAACGATAATTCCCTTTGATACTATTTCTGAAAAGGCATCATAAACAGAATTAAACTTGTTTATTAGGGATTCTTCTATTTTTTCAGCTTCTGTTTGAGAAAGTTCTGCTTTTGTTTTTAAACTGTCAAGAAGGACTTTTTCTTTTTCTTTCTTTTTTAATTCAAGAAGCTTTTTCTTTTTCTGATCACTTGAAATTTGTTTTAATGATAAATCAATTTCAGATCTTGATGTATTTATTCGTTTTACTAATAATACTTTTTTCTCTCCAACTTTGAGAAACTTTTCTACATGTCTAATCCAACCGGTTGCAATTTCTGATATGTGCAAAAATCCCTGAATGTTATTATATTCATCAAGAGTGACATACGCTCCCTGATCCATGATTCTTGTAACTGTGGCAACAACAATTTCGCCAACCTCTGGGAGTTCTTGGACAGCTGTAGTCATAGTTTTTTAAATTTTTGTTACGTAATTTAATGTTGCTGGTTAGAAATCAATACCTTTCTTGGCTCGAATACCTGCTTTGAAGGGATGTTTTATTTCTCTCATTTCTGTAACAAGATCTGCAACTTGTATAATTTCATCTCTCGCATAATTTCCAGTAAGAACCAAATTCAGCTGAGGTGGTTTAGTTTTTATTAAATCTAAAACATCTTCTAATTTTACTAGATTTAGATTGATTGCATAGTTTATCTCATCAAGTATTATGATATCGTATTTTTCTGATTGAATCTTTTCTTTTGCTATGCGAAGAGCCTCATCAGAAATTTTTTTATGATCTTCGATTGGACTTTTATCATCCATAATTCCAACAAAACCCTTTCCTATGGCAGTTAACTCAAATTCTGGCTCTAGTCTCTTTGATGAAGTCATCTCGCCATAGTGCCAAGAACCTTTGATAAATTGGATCATGCAAATTTTGTGATTATATCCCACAGCCCGTAAGGCCATTCCAAGCGCAGCCGTTGTTTTACCCTTTCCTTTTCCTGTGTATACTATTACAAATCCATCTTTTCCCATCCATTTTTGGTTTTAAGTGTGAACTAAAAAGATTCGGATCAAAACTATCTGTAATTTTGCAACAGAAAATGCGTAGTTTATAATCATCAAAGAAAAAATGTTGATTGTTTGACAAGAGAATATGATTTTGATATTGTTATAGTAGGAGGTGGGCCTGCTGGCCTTTCTGCAGCATGGTCAGCTGCAAAAAAAGGTGTACGTGTAGCTGTACTTGAGCGAGAAGAAGCAATAGGGCATTCAGTTAGAACAAGTGGCGTTACTTGGATCAAGGAGGCAAAATCTTTTGGAATCCCTTCTGATTGTTATAACCCAATTAGGAATTATTCGTTTTATTCACCAAATAATCATGTAACAATAACAGGATCTGAACCTCAAGCTGCAGTCTTGGATGTAAGAAGAACTTATCAGTTTCTTGCATATCAAGCAGCAAATACAGGTGCAGATATTTTTGTTAGAACTAATGTGACCAGTATTCTTGAGGAGAATGGAAAGTTGGTGGGAGTCAAGGCTACCTCAATAAAAGACGATCTTGTTTTTCACTCAAAACTTGTAATAGATGCAAGCGGATTTTATTCAGTAATTGGGAAAAATACTGGTACTGTATCACAATGGAAAAGATTTGGTGTCGGTGCAGAGTTTGAAGCATATGTTGATAATATTGATCCAGAAACGTGGTATCTCATGGTTGGACAACAATATTCTCCAGCAGGTTATGCTTGGATCTTTCCGTTGGGAAAAAACAAGGTAAGAATTGGTGTTGGTGTTGGAAAACCAGAGTCACAAATTGATCCAACCCAAAGACTGCTTGAACTAATTGATAAAAAACCAGGTCCGATAGGAGATCTTGGTAGAATTGTTCCAATAGAATTTCATTATGGATTGATTCCAAATGAAGGACTAACCCATACTACTATTGCAGATAACCTAATACTGGTTGGCGATGCTGCTGGGCAAGCAAACCCGCTTGTCTTGGAAGGAATTCGATATGCAATAGAATTTGGAAGAGTAGCAGGTCAGGTAGGTGCAGAAGCAGTTTTAAAAAATGACACATCAAAGGAATCCCTACAACCATACGAAGAAAACTGGAAAAAGGCAATAGGTTCCAAGATAAAAGCCGCAGTCAAAGTGCAAACCAGATGGCTTGGTTTGTCTGATGAAGAATGGGACAAGGAAATTGCAATAATCCAAGAGCTTTCAGCAGAAGAATTTTTGGATTTTGTAAAAGCTGACTTTAGTATGGGTAATTTGGTCAAGCTTGCAACACACCATCCAAAACTAGCTGTCAGGCAGCTATTTGATATGGTAAAAAGTATAAGGTCTGAACAGTAAACATCCATTTAAATAAAATTCCGTAATATTGTTGAGAATTGAAAATACCAAGGATTGTGCTTGCTGGAACTACAAGCGGTGTTGGCAAGACCTCAATTAGCTGTGCAATAATTCATGGAATAAAAAAGAAGGGATATTCTGTACAATCATTCAAGGTTGGACCTGATTTTATAGATCCCAGCTATCTTAGTTCTGTATCTGGCAGGCCTGCGCGAAACTTGGATCCTTGGCTTATGGGTTCTAGTGGAATTGTCAAAAGCTTTGTAAAAAATTTTGATTCTGACTTTTCTGTAATTGAGGGCGTGATGGGTTATTATGATGGATTTTCTGGCAACTCGAATTATTCCAGTACACATCATGTGGCATCTATTTTAAAAACTCCAGTAATTTTGGTCTTGGATGCAAGCAAGACTGCACGATCAATTGCCGCAACTGCACTTGGGTTTACGAAATTTCATAAAAATTCTAGAATTTCTGGTTTTATTCTAAACAAGATTGGCAGCAAAAAGCATGAGGATCTATGCAGACAAGCACTTTCTTCATTGAATATTCCTGTTGTTGGTGTGATTCCACGCAATCCTGAACTTGTCATGGAATCAAGACATCTTGGATTAATTCCAGTTTCTGAGCAAAGACAACTTCAATCAAAGATATCAAAGATAGCAAAAGTAATGTCTGATTTTATCGATATTGAGAAAATTATTAAGATTGGAAATAAAGTTCCATCCTTTGGTTTGATTCCTAAAGAAAAAAATTCAAAACAGAAGACCACAATTGCAGTTGCACTAGATGAATCCTTTAATTTTTACTATCAAGACAATTTAGATGCCCTGAAAAAAGAGGGAGCAAAGATAAAGTTTTTCAGTCCTGTATCTGATTCAAAGGTACCTGAATGTGATGGAATCTACATTGGTGGCGGCTTTCCAGAAGTGATAGGCCGTGCACTTGAGAAAAACTATAGGATGCAAAAAAACATCAAGACCCTTGCCGAATCTGGAATGCCAATCTATGCAGAATGTGGTGGATTGATGTATCTTACCAAATCCATTGATTATGGTTCAAAGAAATTCAAAATGGTAGGACTTTTTGATGCTACTACAAAGATGCAAAAAAAACTGAAACTAAACTATACCAAAGCTAGAATAACAAAGGATTGTCTTATTGCAAAGACCTCAAGCACAATCCAAGGACATGAATTTCACTTTTCTGAACTAGAATCAGTATCAAAGGATTCCAAGTTTGCTTATGATCTCTCCATTGGTGTTGGTATAAAAAACCAAAAAGACGGCTTGATGCAGTATGATACTCTTGCTTCATACATGCACATGCACTTTGCAAGACCTGGCATTGCAAGAAATTTTGTTCAAAACTGTATAAAACATTCTAAAAGATAGCTCCCAAGGTCTAAAAATTTCAATGATAAAAAGATTCTTGGAACTATTAGAAAGAACATTCCGAAAAGAAAGACGATATGAGTTCAGGCATGGAATGAAAACCTCAGACGGTTTAAAATCATGTCAGGAAATTACAATAGCCAAGATTACTGTTACTAATATTGCTGAGTTTTGTTTAGGAAAACAAACTACTTTTTCGATTTAGCGTTATCTAGTGCTTTTGCTCTTTTTTACTCTTTATTGATAAAAATGATATCCACTATTTTTGAGGCAAAAAACATACTGCTGTATTACAGTTGAATTGTCAAGACTTTTCAAATTTTAAAGAAAATGCTACTCTGTTTAGAATAAATCTTAGAAATGCAGATAGCGGCTTTTTTATCCAATGCTTTGCATTCCATTCCAAGATAAGATCGTTATAGAACTTCCATTCATCTTCGTCTTTTTTGAGATGAATTGCCATCATCGTCTCAAATTCTTTTGTATCCCAGTCAATAGGACACATTTTATCACTCATCTGGATTAATTTTCCATCTTGCATCTGAAAGGGATATGATTTGCACACACCTGGTTTGAATTCATTTACGGTACATCGAAAGACATCTTTAGATTCTTCAAGAAATATGCATCCGCCATTTTTTTGTTTTAAAGCAAGATCTACTAGACCTTCTTTTACCTTTATGCCAAGATCAAAATCCTTTGCTCCATAAATCTCAAGAAAATTCTCTGGGTCTAATCCAAGTCCGATTGAAAGTCTGTAAATGTCATGCGCATTAACAAATATCGTATACTCTTTGCAGCAGTTTGTATGACATGAAATGCAAGGATATTCTTTAATATCATCTTTGGTGGAAACTGCCAAGTTTTACTCTTTGTTTGAGGTTTTATTCATACCAATTTCTAAATTTTGTATTAACTTAAGGTTTTAGGAAAAACTATTTTTTCAGTTTAGATTGTTCTAAGTTCTTTATTCTATTTTCTAGTTTGTCTATTCTGTTTTTTTGCTGTAGCTCATGTTCTTTGTTAGTAAGTTTTACCATCTAATTTACTAAATTTTGTATGAACTTAAGAATTACCTTTTGATTTCTCTTTTAAGAGCTTAAACAACGCATTAACTATTGCAGACGCACAAGGACTTCCTCCCTTGCGACCATTGTTTGTAATGTATGGTATGTCAACTGTCTGAAGTTCTTCTTTTGATTCTACTGCACATACAAAACCAACTGGAATGCCAATCACAAGAGCTGGCAGTGTTATATTTTCCCTTATCATTTGAATCACTTCTACTAGTGCTGTTGGGGCATTACCTATTACAACTACCCCATCATTCATTTCCGAGGCCGCCATTCGCATAGAGGTCTGGGCACGTGTTTTGTTGAGTTTTTTTGCTTCTTCTACAATTTTTGGCTCAGATATGTTACAAATTGCCTTGTTTCCAAACTCCTTCAGGTTTTCCTTGTTTAGCCCACCAATGACACCATTTACATCTACTATGATATTGCGGCCATTTTTCAAGGCATTAATGCCACTTGATATGGCATTTTTATGAAAAACAATCATGTTTTGTCGTGCAAAATCAAAATCTGCAGTAGAATGAATTACTCTTCTAACTATTGGCCATTCGTCTTTTGAATATGGATGAGAACCTATCTCATTTTCAATTATTTCCATGCTCTTGTCCTCAATTGATTGGCCCTTCTGAGTAATCATTTCTCAACTTCCTTTGCTCTTTCTATAACTAAATCTATCAATTTAACATCGGTACCAAGATGATCTGTTATGAAAATATTTTTAATTCCTGATTTTTCTATTGCTGGATTTAGATCTTCATAGATATCTCGTTTGACATGTGCACCTCTATGCAAAAAATATGGAACAATGATCAATACATTTGGATTGTTTTTAGCACAAACATCTATTCCTTGTTTGATGTTGGGTTCTTCTATTTCTAGCCAACAGAGAGCTACATTCCGGTAAGAGTCTTGTAATCTGTCAACAACATATTGCAACGAGGTTTTTGCATTAGGATCCTTGCTTCCATGACCAATAAGTAATACGTCTATCTCTTTTCTTGAAAATATGATCTTATTTTTTGCAATAACATCATCAACTTTAGCATGTACAATATCTGGCAAAGATTTGTGTAAGGTGATCGGTTTTGCAATTTTGATCTTCATTTTACTTTTTGATATCATTTCAATTGCCTTGTTTACTGCTAGCTTGACTTTTTTTCCTGGATACAAAAAATATGGAACAATTGTCAAGGCATCTATATCTTGTTTGAAGCAGTTTTCCATGCCCTCCTCAATAAAGGGTGGAACCACCTCCAAAAAGCAATAATCTGAGAATTGGTAACCTCCAGATTCTTTGGCTTTGGAGCAAATGTATCTTAATTCGTCCTTTACCTCATCCTCTCTACTACCTCTGTCTATTAGTAATAATCCTCTTTTCATTTTGTGATTCTCGCTATTGCTACAGTTAAGTTTGGTGGAAATTTCTGTTTTTCAACCACTAGTTTACCGCCAGAGCTTCGTAGCGCTGAGGCTTCTGAAACACTTGGAGTTCCCTCAAGGGCTTGCACAGTTTCTGATGGATTTGGTATGGCAATTTGGGCAAGCTGCTCTTTTTCAAAATAATCCACTGGAATGTTCCACTCCTTTGCAAGTTCTTGTAATCCAACTACATCTGATTCTTTTTTTATTGATGAAAATCTTGCAATTGATTTTTGGGCGAGATTGAATTTTTTCATACAAAATTCCACACCTTCTTTGATTATGTCTTTGCTAGTGTCCCAATGTAGACCTACTCCAACAACCAAGGTCGTTGGTCTGTATACTACGGCATTTTTTAACAATTCCTTGTCTTCTATTTCTTTATCAGAAATTATCAAACATCCTTTCGAATTAGAATTTTTTAATTCATCAAAGCTATTGTAAATGGTTACATTTTTTGGAAATTCTTTTTTTGGAGTCCACCAATCTTTTTCCCCCGCATCTTGATATACTCCGATTTTTTCTTCATTTACCATAAATGCACTAACTCTGGTTACAGTAGAATCGTCATCTATCTTCCAGCCAAATTCTTTTCCAACCAAATCAACTGCAATTGTTTTATTGACATCTGCAGCAGTAGTAATTACAGGTGTTGCATCCAAAACCTTGGCAATATCTTCTGTAAGCTGGTTTGCACCACCCAAATGTCCTGAGAGAGTACTTATTACAAACTTGCCAGTGTCGTCAATGACAACTATCGCAGGATCTATCTTTTTGTCTTTCATGTGAGGTGAGACTAGTCTAATCACTGCACCAAGTGAGAATATGCATATGAGAGCCTCATGAGTTTTGAAGAGATCTCCTACTTTTGATGTAGTAGAGTCCTCGAACCAGTCTATTTGTAAGTCATTATTTGAAAACTTGGATGGTGCAAAAATTTTCCAAGAAGAAAATTGTTTTTTCAGTGATAAGGCAATTGAAATTCCATTTTTTGTAATTGCAAGTATAGCGACTTTTTCCATGGTTTGAATTTTTTAGAACTAAAGATATCTGTTACTATCTAGAATATCTTCCTATTATTTTACCATCAAAATCAAACATTATAACATCAAGTTCAAACTTGGCTTCAGAATGTTTTCTTAGTTGATTGTAAACTTCTGAGCAAACTGTATCAAAAAAACCTGTAATGTTTTCTTTTATGACGATCTCATAGACATGTCTTGCAGTGTTTGCTTTTTTTATCTCCTCGATGATTTCATTTTTTGCATTACATTTTTGCGCAAGTTCTGACAGGAATTGCATGTCAACTTTGGAACCCTTGACATGAGTCTGTTTTACACCCATTGCCATCTTTGTTAACTTTCCAATAAAACCTGCAACATATGCTTTTTTGATTGGTCGCTTTGCACACTGTTGAACTGTATATCCTGAAAAATCTCCCATCTGTACAAAACAATGATCAGGAAGTTTTATGATCTCTCTTGAAAAATCTTCACTTCTTCCTCCTGTTGTTAATACAACTGTATCATTTCCCATTGCGATTGTAACATCAAGACTCTGTCTGATTGAAGCTGCAAAAGAAGCGGTAGAATATGGTATCACAATTCCACTTGTACCTAAAATTGATATGCCTCCAATAATCCCAAGTCTTGGATTATCTGTTTTTGTTGCCAGCTCCTTTCCTTTTGGAACTGAGACGATCACGTTTATACCGTTTTTTTCAAGAATTTCTTTTCCTATCTCTTGAATATTTTCAGTTATCATTTTTTTTGGAGTTGGATTTATTGCTGCAGAATTTATTTCAAGACCTAGACCTGGCTTTGTTACTCGTCCTACACCTTCTCCGCCATCAATTTCTATTTTATTTGATTTATCTGTAAGTGAAATCTGCGTAATTATTTCTGCACCATGTGTAACATCTGGATCATCTCCACCATCTTTTATGACTGAACATCTTGCACCATGTTTATCAAACTGGCAACTTGAAATTTTAATTTGAATCTTAGATTTTTTGGGCAAAGTTACATTAACAGTATAGATTTTTTTTTGATTTAGGATTGCTAATATTCCTGCTTTTGCACCAGCAGTAGCACAAGTTCCAGTTGTAAAACCAGTCCTAAGTTTACCCTTTAGGTTTGCCTCACTTTCCATAAAAGAAATTAATTTTTTTTATGTATTAATCTTTATCAAATTACTTGAAAATCTCAGAGAGAATTATCCACACTGCTACTAGGCCAAGACCCACATACAAAATGACATGTGTAAAAATCTGTGAAGGCTTTTTTTCTTGGTTATGACTGTAGCTTTCTGGTACATTGACACCAAATGGATTCTGAAACCCTGCAAAATTTGCTCTGTTAAACTGCTCCTCGTTTACTTTTTTATCGTATTGTTTCCAAAATTCAGTATAGGTATAGGCTATGTCAACTTCTGATCTACGATCTTTCTTTTTTTCTTCTAGTTTAAGGGTTTGATAAGCTTCTATAATTTGCTTGAATCTTTCGCCATCTTTTTCACCTTTATTTCTATCAGGATGATATTTTAGTGAGAGTTTTCTGTAGGCACTTTTTATCTCTTTTTGTGATGCACCTTTTTGAACCCCTAAAATTTGGTAACAATCAGTAGTATTCAATTAATACTATCTTTACCATACCTTTAAAATTAATTTGTCGGATACATTTTGCAAGATATGGAGCACAAAAATTCACTAAAGGTAGCAATTACTGGTACTAACGGTTTTGTAGGCAAAAATGTTGGAAAGGTATTAGTAAAAAAGGAAATTTCTGTAGTTGGGATTGTACGTAAAGGAAAAGGATCTTCTATAAACTTTGGAGATGTTGTCATATCGGAAGATCTTTCTGAAAACTATCTTACTTCAAAACTGCATGGATGCACTGCTTTTTTACATTTTATTGGTAGAGGAAAACAGACAGTTGATTCTGACTATCAAAAAGTAAACGTAGGTATTACAAAAAATGCAATAAAGCTGTGCAAAAAAGCTAAAATTAAAAAAATAATTTACATCAGTGGACTAGGTGTAAGTGAAGATACTACATTTGGATATTTTATTTCTAAATTTCAAGCAGAGCAAGAAATCATTAATTCAGGTTTAGATTACACAATTTTTCGTGCATCATATATAATAGGCAAGGATGATTCATTGTCTAATCTTCTTTTTAAGCAAATGAAAAAAGGAACAATGATGGTTCCCGGCTCAGGCAGATATAGACTACAACCAATTTTTGTAGGAGATGTTGCAGAAGTTGTTTCCCAATCAATTACACAAAAAAAATTTTCAAACAAAATTATTGATCTTGTGGGTCCAACGATGATAACATTCAATGATTACATTAGAGATTTTCTTCAAGGGAGAAAAACTCCTATAAAGAATATCAATTTAGAAGACGCATATCGTGCTGCATTAAATAATCCAAAAACGGATTTTGGTATAGATGATTTGAATATTTTAGTAGGAGATTATGTTGGAAATCACAAAAAATTGAAAAGTATATCTGGAATTGAATTTAAAACACACAAAGCTGTCTTAAAGACCAGCGGCTTTTCTTAGTACTTCTGACTTGTCAGTTTTTTCCCAACTAAACTCGGGCTCATTTCTTCCAAAGTGACCATAGGCTGCAGTTTTCCTGTAAATTGGACGTTTTAGTTGTAATTGAGATATTATTGCAGCAGGTCTCATGTCAAAGTGTTTTCTAACTAGATTTTCAATTTGCTCTTCTGGAATCTTACTAGTATCAAATGTACTTACCATTAGAGATACAGGTTCTGCAACACCAATTGCATATGCAACTTGAACTTCACATCTTTCAGCTAAACCAGCAGCTACAATGTTCTTTGCAATGTATCTGCACATGTAACATGCTGATCTGTCTACTTTTGATGGATCTTTTCCAGAAAAGGCGCCACCTCCATGTCTGCCCATTCCTCCATAGGTATCTACGATAATTTTTCTTCCTGTAAGACCTGCATCACCAGGAGGTCCACCAATAACAAATCGACCAGTTGGATTAACATGAACTTTGATTTTATCATTCCAATATTTTCCACAAACTGGTTTGACTACTTTTTCAATTATCTCTTTTTTTATTTGCTCATTATTCACTTCTGGGGAGTGTTGTGTAGCTATTACTATGGTCTCAAGTTTTTTTGGTTTTCCATCTTCATATTCTACTGTTACTTGTGATTTTCCATCTGGTCTTACCCAAGGAAGAAGTTTACTTTTTCTAACCTCTGCAAGTCGCTTGGTAAGTTTATGAGCCAGCATGATTGGCATTGGCATCATTTCTTCAGTTTCATTTGTTGCATATCCAAACATCAATCCTTGATCTCCTGCACCTTGTTCCTTGTTTTCAGTTGATGAGACACCTTGTGATATGTCAAGACTTTGTGAATGTAACGAAACTAGTACACTACATGAATCTGCATCAAAACCTAACTGTGGATCATCGTAACCAATCTCACGCAATGTTTTTCTTACTATGTCCTGCACATCGAATTTTGCTCTAGAGGTCACTTCGCCGGCAACTACTACTATTCCAGTTGTAGTCAAGGTT
Organism: Nitrososphaerota archaeon; assembly: GCA_016201435.1. Classification (GTDB taxonomy): domain Archaea; phylum Thermoproteota; class Nitrososphaeria; order Nitrososphaerales; family Nitrosopumilaceae; genus TA-20. Next base: position 29,945 of record JACQCT010000042.1, read on the forward strand.
TCAACTGCCACTCTTGATTCTGGATCCTGCTTTAGAAATTCGTCTAAAATTGCATCAGAAATCTGATCACATACTTTGTCTGGATGTCCTTCTGTTACTGATTCTGATGTAAAGAGGTAATTTCGCCCCATTTTCAAAAACCTGTTTATTTAAAGTTCATTTTCTAGTCTGATGAAAAGAACATTATTTCCTCTTACAATAACTCTACCGTAATTTGCAATCACTTTACCATTGCTTATTTCTTCAGCATCAGTCATAATCAAATTCATGTATGAATCAACGTTGTTCATTTTTCCTTTGTATTCTACTTCGCTTTTCAGCCTGACCGTAACTTTCTTGTTAATACCTTTCTGTAAAGTTGTCAACGGTCTTTTTGGTTGCGCTTGCGACAAACATAAATCACTTGTTGACCACTGCCTGAGATCGGGAATAAAAGCCTTCCCGATCTTCAATAGTATTTGACATTCTTTAATTTGTGGTGTTCTGTAGATTAGAGATTTGATAATTACAACTGGAATTGAGAAGCTAGACCAACTCCTTGGGGGTGGCATAAGAGGTGGGATGGTTACTGACATCTATGGTCCTAGTGGATCAGGTAAAACACAGTTATTACTACAGATTTGTGTAAACTCATTAGCACATGATGGAATGATTTTGTATCAAGATGCTACTGGTAGTTTTAGACCAGAAAGATTGATTGAATTTCTTCATGCAAAAGGAATGGATCAAAAACTTCTCGATAAAATAATTGTTGGAAGGATAACAAATACTGCAGAACAACTAAGTTATGTAGACAAAATATTAGAAATTGAGAATTTAAATCTTGTTGTAATAGATAATGTCACTGATCTTTTTTCTTTTGAATATTCAAAGGAATCAAACTCACTGGCAAAACATGTTGCATTTATGGAATATATGCACAAGTTGGCACATGTTACTGTAAAAAGGCAAATCCCTGTAGTTGTGACCAACATAACTAGAAAATCAGATGATGAAGAAAGAGAAAGTTTGGATAGATCGATAAGTATGTTCACACACCAAAAAATCAAATTAGAAAAGATTGGGCAAAAATATATGGCGCAAGTTTTTCCATCCTTTGGTGACAAGAAAATGATTGATTATATAATTACACAGATCGGACTAGAAGATTCACCTTAAGATATTTATCACTGTAAATTACTAATGCGTTCATGGCAGGCATTTTTGATTCTATACCCATTATCACAGTAATTCTATTTGTAATTGGATTAGTGGGCGTTATGGTATATGAGCGAGCTAGAACAAGACAGAGTCAAGAACCAGAAACAACCAGCTAATTTTTCCCTTACAGACAAGTTCCGTTCTCTAGGTTTTGAAAATTTAACTGATATTCAAAAAAAAGCAGTTCCTATAGTATATCAAAAAATAGATTCATTGATAGTTGCCCCTACTGGCTCTGGCAAGACAGAATCTTCAATAATTCCAATTTTTGCCCGTCTTGCAAATTCAAAAAAAATTGGAAAAATAAAAGCATTATACATTACGCCACTTCGTGCACTAAATCGTGACGTCTTTAGAAGAATAATAAAATATGCAGAAAATGAAAATCTAACTATACAGATACGACATGGTGATACAACTCAAGCAATTCGAAAAAAAATAACTGAATCACCACCAGATATTCTCATTACAACCCCTGAAACCATGATGATACTTTTGACACAACAGAAATTATTGAATGCTCTTTCGGAGCTTGAGTGGATAGTGATAGATGAGGTTCATGAGCTTTTAGGAAATGAACGAGGATCTCAACTTTCTCTTAGTCTGGAAAGACTCCAGATTAATTCCAAGTTTCCAATAACCAGGGTGGGGCTTTCTGCAACAATTGGAAATATTACTGAATCTGCAAAGTTTGTTGTTGGTACAAAGAGAAAATGCAAAATAATTCAAGATAACTCGATAAGAAAATACGATGTCGAAGTCAAATATATTGAAGGAACCATAACGGATGTCGTAGATCTTATTGTTGAATATGTGGAAAAAAATCATCCTGACTCACCAGTTTTGCTTTTTACAAATACACGTGGAGAATCAGAATATCTTGCTTCTATTCTAAAGGAAAGATCTACTTTAAGAATAGAATTACACCACGGTTCACTTTCTCAGGAAGTTAGGGAAGAAACAGAAGAAACACTCAGACAAGGAAGACCTGGAATCGTAGTATGTACTTCATCACTTGAACTTGGACTTGATATTGGTTCTGTTGAATTAGTAATTCATTATGGATCTCCAAGACAAGTTTCAAAATTAATACAAAGAATAGGAAGAAGCAAACACAACAGGGATTCTTCTGCAAAGGGATTAATCGTAACCAACAACCCAGATGACGAATTTGAGACACGTGCGATACTTGATAGAGTAAAGGAAAAATCAATAGAAGATCAAGTAATCCATGAAGGAGCACTGGATGTACTAGCTCATCATCTAGTTGGCATGACGATGCAATTTGGAAGTGTTCCAGTGGATTTGGCAATGAAAATTATTGCACAAGCCTATTCTTTTAGGAACGTAACAATAGAAGAACTCTTCTCAGTACTTGATATTTTGCATTCTAACTCAATTTTATTTTTTGATAAAGAAGAAATGGTTTTTAAGAAAAAGGGAAGGGCATTTCGATATTATTTTGAAAATCTTTCCACCATACCTGACATTTTAAAATTTAAGGTCTTTGATACCGCAAGCAAGAAGATTATTGGAAGTTTAGATCAAAGATTTGTAGGAGATTATGGAGATCCTGGTAACGTTTTTGTCCTTAGAGGAATGCAATGGCGAATACTAAATGTTGACGAAAGCTCACTAAAAATCAATGTTGAACCTATAAGCGCAGCCGGAATTAACGTGCCTTATTGGGAAGGTGAAAGCATACCAGTTGACTATACCACAGCACGAAAAGTTGGTATCTTTAGGACTAAAACACAGATGGCCTCACCTGCAATATCTAATAAAATAATTGAAAATCTTAAGTTAGGAATTATTCCAGATGAAAAAACCATAGTGGTAGAATCACTTAGAGCTCGTAACACTATAGTTATGCATTCATGTTTTGGCACAAAAATTAACTCTACTCTTTCAACACTTCTCTCTACAATGTTATCATCTAAGACAGGATATTTGGTAGATTCTAGATCTGATGCATATAGAATTATGATGTCATCAAATGGAAGAATATTACAAAAACCTTTGTTGGATGTATTGGAAGATGAGTTTGATTTGTCTTTTATTGTAGAGGCATCACTTGCTGGTACACATAATGTGAATTGGCGCACTTGGTGTGTAGCTAAGAAATTTGGTATTGTAGGGCGTGGCTCTGTTTATGATAGAAAATCTGCTAGGTTTCTTTATGAAAAATACGCAAAAACACCACTTGCAAAAGAAGCATTACGTGAGTTGTTTCATGATAAATATGATTTAGAAAATACACTGGAATTATTAAAGAAAATAAAAGCAGGAGAGATTCAACTTCATTGGATTGAAGTTGAAAACTTCTCTAAACTTGCAGAACCGATACTTGATCATACAACAAAATACTATGCAGCTCCGGCAAACATTGACAAAGGAATTTTGGATCTTGTTAAGACTAGGCTATTGAAAACCAAACATAGACTTGTTTGTGCAAGATGTGGAAAATGGGAAAGAGTAATGGAAACAAAGGAAGTAAAAGATTCACTTGCATGTCCTTATTGTAAATCTAGACAGATCACTGCTACATTTTTTTCTGATTATGATCTATCAAAAATAATACAAAAGAAACATTCTGGTAAAAAAATCACTGTCGATGAAAATCATAAGTTTGTACGTGCATGGAAAATTTCGTCTCTTATTGAAAATTTTGGTAGAACTGCACTTGTTGTTCTTTCAGGATATGGTGTTGGCGCTGATACAGGTGCTCGCATCCTAAGAAATATGGTAGGAGAAGAACAACTATACAAGCAAATCTATGAAGCGGAAAGACAATACGTCACAACTAGAGGTTTTTGGGATTCTTAATTTTTCTTTATAATGCCTGAAAATGGAGTCAAAAAGAGCTCAGTTCTACCTTCCAAACCAGCTTTTGCAGTCACACCTGTTACCGTGATTATCTCACCTTGGGAAAATTGGTCTAGTAGTCTGGCTTGGTTTCTCCAACCTTTCAACCAGATTTGTCCAGTATCATCTTCAATAAACACCTCTGAAAGAGATACCAATTCACCAGTTTTTGTCTGAATCTCACGCCTTTCTGGATTTTTTAGAATAATAGATTCTATACAATAGATACTGTCACTTGGCTTTAGATCTCTGATTTTAGTTCTTATTTCTGAAATGGTTGGCATTTTATTATCATCAATTTTTCTGATAAATGAATCTCCTTCTAGCGTTACTGAATTTCCATATACTTTGGTCGGCATACATTCTATTACGTCACCAACTTTCAGATCTTTAGAAACTCCTGCTGAATCTACAATGTTTAAAATTTTCTTATTTTGTTCTGTTCCTAAAATCATTATATTTCCAGAATCATTTTTCATCATAGATAAAACTCTAATAATTATTGGTTGAATTTCTTTTGTACCTTCAATTTCAATTACTGTACCCTCATCACCATGCAATTCTAGTCCCTGTTGACCCATTTTGGTTCTAACTCCGATGAGTCTAGTCTTTGCACCAGATGTAATCATTTTTGGGAGAGATTTTTCATCAGTATTCCATAGTACAACACGTGCATATGTTCCATCTTTTCCTTTGATTCGTAAGTGGAGTGCTTTACCTGGTTGACCCTTAAAATTTGTAAATTCAGAAACCCTCACATTTCCATCTAAGATGCCGGAAACTACCAAATTTTGCTGATTTTCTTTTATTGTACTAACATCATCAGTAATTGAATCAAGAGAAGGAATATCGTTTTGTACATCACCTGTCTCAATATTTGAATTGGAACCAACATTGATTATGGGCGTACCAGTCATGTCGGATTTTACATAAGCTTTGATTATCTTTACTAAATCTCCAGGCTTGAGGGTTTCTATTCCTGGTAAGTTTGCTTTTTCATCCCATAACTTGACTTTTGCTCGTGAATCTGCATCATAAACTGTCATAGTTCTAAGGAGAAATTGAGAACCATCTTTTCTAGAAAACTGTTTAGCTGGATAAACATTCATCACCCTTGTTTGAAGCGTAATTTCTTTTGCTCCCACGTATAGATCCTTAAGACCCATCTCAACTTTCAATTGTTCGTTTAAGGACACTCCAAGATCTGATGCTATGAGAAAGAGAGCTCCTTGATCTGTCAGATATCCGGCACCGATCTTTTCCTTCTTTCTTTCAATCATTTCCTGTATGTCCGATCTCGATAGATCAGGCTTTTGTTCTAGAAGTTTGTTTAATAGAGACTCAAATTCGGACAAGTTACTGTGTGTTAGAAGTGTGTATTAATAAAAATTTCATTAGCTAAATTAGTGGGGGAATAAAATATTCTTTAATGTCCTGTATTGTGGCAAATTCACTTTCTAAATCATATGGATCAATCATGGCTGTAGATGGAATAGATCTCTCTGTGAACTCTGGTAAGATTTTTGGCTTTTTGGGACCAAACGGTGCTGGAAAAACTACTACAATCAAACTACTTACAACTCTGATCGCACCAACAAGTGGAACTATTAACATTCTTGGAATGGATGCCATCCGACATCCTCTTGATGTACGAAAGAAGATAGGTGTTGTTTTACAACAGCCAAGTTATGAACCAACACTAAGCGTAGAAAAATCACTGGAAAAATATGGTATGATGTGGAATGTTGAGAGAAAGACAAGAAAAGATCGAGTAGAGGAACTTCTTTCTGTTTTTGATCTGCAAGAAATAAGAAAGATGAAAAACGACGATCTTTCAATTGGTCAAAGAAGAAGAGTCCAAGTTGCGCGCGAGTTTATGCATGATATAGAACTTTTGTTTCTTGATGAACCCACAGTGGGATTAGATCCGTCTGCTAGACGTGGATTACTGGATTATATTAAAAAGAAAGTCAAAGAAGGTCTTACAATATTTTTTACAACTCATATATTAAATGAAGCCGAATATCTGTGCGATGAAGTTGCTATTATTAACAAAGGCAAAATAATTGCTGTAGATACTCCTAATGAACTAAAAAATAAATTTGGTCGAGAAAAAACAATTAAAATCCGTATTCCTGAAACAAAAAAAGACATACGAGGTCTTTTAATTGATACAAAAGACTATGAAATTGATTTTAATTCTGGAACAAACATAACAATTCGATCAAATGATTCTGAGGAAGTGTTATTAAAAATTCTACAAATCTTAACGGCAAACAATATATCTATAGAAGATTTGTCTGTAATGCCTACAACTCTTGAAGAAATATTTCTTACAGTGGTGAAAAATTCTAATGCATCCAATAATTAGATTAGTAAATAGAAATCTCACTATTTCTCTTAACAAGGGTTTTTTGATCTGGCAAATTGTTTTTCCCCTGATCTACATTTTTGTAGCTGGTTTTGCTTATACAGCTTTGATTCATTCAGTTCCATTTGGAAACAAATCTCTGGACTATCCAGCATTCATAGCTTCAGGTATGATTGGCTTTAACATAATGAACAGTACTCTCATATCTGGAATTATTATTTGGAATGACAGAAGACATGGAATGTTCGAACAAATTCTTGTTGGGCCGTTTACCAGAGCTCATTACATCTTAAGCAACATTTACACAATTGGTATTGTTGGTTTGATAAGTGCAGCTCTTATCACTGCTGTTGGATATCCGCTCTTCTTCAAATCTGTTGAATTTAACTTCTATACTATACCACTTGTAGTTTTTGCTTCAGTTACCGGTTCTATCCTTTTTGGCTCTATAGCATCTATAATTTCTACTAGACTACAATCCAGTGAAGGATTCAATGTTGTTATTAACACCGTCTTTCTTTTTTTTGCATTCGTAAGTACGGCATTTTATCCTGCACAAGGTGCACCAGAACCGCTTTCAACTGCATTTTATCTTAATCCACTTACATATCTTGTAGATGTTGTAAGAGCAGGAATATTTGGAAATTTTAGCACTTTTGTTGGAATTGAGATGATTGTTCTGGTTGTTGTAGCTTTGACTTTATTTACAATATCCACTAAACTTCTCTCCAAACTTGAAATATAATTAAAAAACATAATGTAGTTTAAATTCTAATAACTAGTAATTTGTTTAATGGAAATAAGGAAAAGAAGCAGCCTTTGGTTTCTCTTACCTATTCTTTTTAATATTATAGGAGGAGTCATTGCTTATTTTATAATAAAAGATGATGATCCAAGTAAGGCAAAAAATTGTTTGTGGCTTGGTATAATATTATCCGGAATTTCAATTGCAATTTTTTTAATTCCATTATTAATTGGAATATCGTTATTGCCGCACTGGCGTTTGGCTCCATCCGGACCTTACATGTAGTAATTTTATAAATAAAAAATAGCCCGGCCCAGATTCGAACTGGGGTCAAGGGCTCCAAAGGCCCCTATGCTTGACCGCTACACTCGGTGGATTTCTCCTCTACCGGGCTTCCGGGCGTTGAATCTTCCATTAAGTTCCCTTATATGTTAT
>JACQCT010000030.1 GCA_016201435.1 Nitrososphaerota archaeon
AGGACATAGAATGCCACGCGGAATATTATTACATGGACCAAGTGGAACTGGAAAAACACTTTTAGCTAAAGCCGTAGCAACAGAAAGCGAAGCTAATTTCATTTCAGTAAGAGGTCCTGAGCTACTATCAAAATGGGTTGGCGAATCAGAACGAGGAATAAGAGAGATTTTCAGAAGAGCAAGACAAGCTTCCCCATGTGTAATTTTCTTTGATGAAATTGATTCCATTGCTCCTGTCAGAGGAGTAGGTGGCGAAACAGCAGTTACTGAAAGAGTAGTTAGTCAGCTTTTGACAGAACTTGACGGTATTGAAAGCTTACATGGAGTAGTAGTCCTTGCAGCAACAAACAGGGCAGACATGATAGATACAGCACTATTACGACCAGGAAGATTTGACAAGATAATTCTCGTACCAATGCCAGATAAAGAAGGCAGAAAGAAGATACTGGAGATAAGTACAAAAGAAATTCCAATAGACAGAGAGCCAAAATCAGAAGCAGGTAAGAACCCAGACTATGTAGATTTGGAGAAGCTCTCAGATTCCACAGATGGACTTAGTGGAGCAGATGTTGCATCCATTGCAAATACAGCAGTCTCTCTAGTCATACATGAATTCCTTGACAAATACCCAGATCAGAAAGAGGCTGAAAAGAAAGCCACTGAAGCCAAGGTAACCATGAGACATTTTGAAGAGGCTGTGAGAAAAGTCAGGACCCAAAAAGAGCTCAAGATTGGTGAAAAGGTCGCAGTTCCTTACTACAGGTAATTTTAATAAAATAACACATCTAATCCAATCAAATGCCTAATCATAGCGGATACAAGGGAAAATCTCTTAAATTTTTAGAAAAACACAACCTTCAGGTAGGCAATATCGTCAGCGTTGAGACAGATTCTACCTATTCTGGCATTTTAATGCCACGTTATGAGTATAATGATGATAAACACATAGTTTTGAAGCTTAAAAGTGGATACAACATAGGATTGGAAATAGATAAAATTAAAAAAATTGAAATAGAATCTGCGGGGAACATAAAAAAAGAAACCATAGTACAACCTCATATCGATCCAAAACTACCAAGAATTCTTCTTGTTTCTACTGGTGGTACAATTGCAAGCAAAATAGATTATAGAACTGGTGGAGTAACACCTGCATTAACAGCAGCAGAACTTAATGCAACAGTACCAGAACTTTCAAAAATAGCAAACATAGACACCGAGGTACTTTTTTCAGAATATTCTGAAAATTTACTTCCAGAGCACTGGAAAACTATTGCAGAAAAAATTAATACTCATGTAAAATCAGAATACAAGGGAATAATCATAGCTCACGGTACAGATACTATGCAATATACAGCAGCGGCACTATCATTTTCTTTATCAGGAATTACAATTCCCGTAGCGCTAGTAGGATCACAAAGATCTTCTGATAGACCATCCTCTGATGCTGCACTGAATCTAATTTCTGCAGTAAGATTTCTTGTAGAATGTAATACTGGAGGCATTTATGTTGTAATGCATAATAGCTCAAATGATGATGATGTTGCATGTCATTGGGGAACAAGAGTACGTAAAAATCACACAAGTAAACGTAATGCATTTCAAACAATCGGTGGAAATCCTGCTTTTATCGTAAAAAATGACAGCATTGAAAAAAATCCACAGTTTAATGTTATAAAAAAAGATTATATCCCAAAAATTAATTTTGATACACATGTTGCCTTAGTAAAATATTACCCAGGACTTGATCCAAAGATACTAGATCACATAATTAGCTCAGGTTACAAAGCAATAATTTTTGAAGGAACTGGTCTTGGACATATTGGAAAAGTCATGTATGAATACGTAGGAAAAGCAAAAAAGAAAGGCCTCTTTCTTGGAATGACATCTCAATGTATAGACGGCATGATACGAATGACAGTATATGAAAGCGGTAGAGATCTGCTTAATTTGGGAATGATTCCTCTTGGAAATATGATTCCAGAGACTGCTCTTGTAAAAGCAATGTGGGCACTTGGTAATTCAAAAACCATTGAGGATATGGAAAAAATTATGAAAGAAAATATCGCTATGGAATTTTCAGACTAAGCTTTAAAACAAGTTGAATAGATAAATCAGAAGTGTCTGAACCTCAAATAGACAAAATTGGACTCAAGGTTGGTCTTGAAATACATCAAC
>JACQCT010000032.1 GCA_016201435.1 Nitrososphaerota archaeon
CAAGTGCCACGGTGATGCCTGTTTAATTATTTTTTCAGGCAACTTTGATTGATTTCTTTTTAGAAATTCAATATCTTGATCCTTGTTTCTCAACTCATCAGGCAACATTATTGGAATTTCTTCTATTATGGGATAAAATCTGGAACATTCTGAGCAGTATATGGCACCTTCTAATACTATCTGTTCTTTTGAATTTGATTCAAAAATTTCCAGAGGAAAATGTTTGTCTATAGGACACGCCAACATCTCCATCATTTTTTTGTTCATTTAAGATCTAGATAAATTGGAGTTCCTTTTTGACTAGATAAAAGTGCCGCTTCTGCAACCTTTGTTGTATTTACAGCATGTTCAGGTTTTACTATTATTTTTTCTTTTCCTTCAGATGCGGCAAGAAAATTTTTTATTTCTAACAGAAGGGGTTCCTCCACTTCTTTTCTTGGAATTTCTGTACCGTGATTAGTCTCAATCTTTATCTCTTGTGAAATAAAATCTGATGATATTATAGCATCACCACATACTGCACTAAATTTTCTTACTCTTGTTGGAGTTATCCAATTTGAGGCAATAACTGCTACTTTATTATCCTTAAAACCAAGCATTATGGTTGCAAAATCCTCATGTTCATGTCTTATCTTTCCTGATCTTGCAAATACAACTTCTGGAGTGTCATCAAAAAACCACATTGCTGTATCAATATCGTGTACCGAAGTATCATAAATTATTCCTACGTCCTTTATGTGAAGGGGCATTCTATTTTCACGATGGAATTCTAGCATTATTAGTTCTCCATATTTTTTTGATTTAACATATTCTTTGACTAAAGCAACTGCTGGATTGAATCTTTCAATATAACCACAAGTTAGAACTAGTTTGTTTTTTTCTGCAAGTTTCTGAAGTTCTTCTCCTTCATGGGAAAGATACGTCATGGGTTTTTCTACAAAAACATTTTTCTTTTGTTCTAATAGTGTTTTTGCAATTTTAAAATGTGTAGAAGTTGGAGTACAAACAAAAGCACCATCAAATTTTTCTGAATCTAATAGTGTGTCTAAAGATGAGTAATGATTTACAGAGTATTTTGTTCCAAATTCTTTTGCTCTGGTTGAATCTGTATCACAAACTGCACAAAGTGCCCCCAATTGTGATAGAATTCTTGTATGGTTTTTACCCCACCCACCAGTTCCTATCTGAACAATTCTCAAATTAGTACACCGAAGTTATCCAGTTGGAGTATTTTTCATTTCTGCCCATTACTATTTTTGAATATGTTGTATGCAATTGTTTTGCTATATTTCCAGCTTTTCCAATTCCAATCTTTTTACCATCAACAGAAATGATAGGTGTAATCTCTGCAGCAGTACCTGTAAGAAAAATCTCATCTGATAGGTAAAGTTCAGTGCGTGTGATCTCTCTTTCCATAACTTCGTATCCTAAATCCTGCGCAATTTTTATCACAGAATCTTTTGTTATTCCTTCAAGTGCAGATGAGCTTGCTGGAGGGGTTATCAATTTGCTGTTCCTTACAAGAAACACGTTTTCTCCTGGAGCCTCACTTACATTTCCTAATTGATCCAACATAATTGCTTCATCATACCCATTTCGTTTACATTCTTGTGTTGCCAAAATTGAGTTTAGATAGTTTCCTCCCATTTTAGCTAGGGGGGGTGTTGATATATCATGAATTCGTCTCCAAGATGACACACCAGCTTTTATTCCATTTTTGTTAAATAAATCGCCAAATGGGAATATCGTTATAGCTGTATGTGTAGGAGCATTTTCTGTTACATGCAAGTTTATGCCATATCTACCAACAAAATAAAATGGTCTTATGTAACATGATTGCTTTACTGCATTTTTTTTACAGAGATTAATTATTGCACTAGCAATTTCTTTATTTGTAAATTTTAAAGAAATTGAATAAATTCTACCTGAATTTCTGAATCTTTTGATATGATCATCTAGTCTGAAGATGTAAAGATTTTTTGAATTCCAATACCCTCGAAGCCCTTCAAATACTGAAGTTCCATAATGTATTGCGTGTGTCATCACAGAAACCTTTGCTTCATTATCCTTCACAAATTTACCGTCAAACCAAACAAATTCTGGGCTAAAAGATTTCATATAAAACATCGAAGCCGTCTGTAATTAATCTATTTCTACCAGAAACCATTACTTGGAAATTTCATTCCAAGAATTCTATAGGTACAATCCTTAGAAGCGGCGTATTTTTTTACAATGTCCCAGTTCTCTTTAATTATATTTACGACTTCTGGTGAAACATAATTTTCCCAATCTGTATCTTTTCCAAGAGCTGCCTCAAACATTTTTTGTTTTACAAAAGAGGCAGAGGTGGTTTTTCTTGTTCCAACTCTAGGGCTAAGCCCATAGAGTTTTAGCACAAATCCTTCAGCTTTGTCTCCAGTGTAAGTGAAATAATCATCTGTCAGATCACCTAGAATTTGCTTTTTTATTCTCCAGGAAAATGGGGAAAGAAGAGGTGGCATGTATTTTGCAAAGGGTGCATAAAATGAGTAATTTGGTAGTATGGAAATAGAACTGCCAAATACTACTTGAAGCATCTTTTTTCGTAATTCAAATCCAAATGGAAAACTTCTACTATTGATCTCTTTGTCTTTATTGATGAATATGACAGGCATGACTCGAACTTCATTTTTTTCTTTTAGTTCTTCAATTATCTCTACATGTGCTTTTGTAACGGGATTCAAATGAGCAAGGTAAATTGCAACAGTCAATTATCCATCTTACAAATATTGTCATATTTCAATGCTGATACAGTTTTACAAAATAACAAATACGTTAATGCATTGTATTTGAAACTTTACTAGAAAAGCAACTTGAATGCAAGTTTCTCAATAAATGGGGGCGATGGGACTTGAACCCACGACATCCAGCGCCCGAGGCTGGCAGTCTAACCAAGCTGACCTACGTCCCCGTAGACCCGCCAATAATATTCAATATTATCTTTTCAATAGAAATTTTTGATTTAACCGTATGATTCGTACTTTATTTCAAAGCTTTTGTCTGGTCGCTTATTTCTTTCAGTTACAAAACCCTTTGGTGTAAGAACATCCATGCATCCATCTATGGTTCCTTGCCACCCACAAATGAAAAAGACTGTATTATCCGTGGTGATTTTTTCACCTACCATCTTCTCAAGAGGAGACACATCTCCATCTTTTGATTGCAAGAATGTTTCTACTCTTCCTTTTTGTCCATTCCATGATCTGTTAAACCATTCTTGTGGCCTGCTTATTGATGCCCTATATCTGAAATTCCAGTTATCTTTACCTCTATCGAGACTTTCTTCCTCCATCTTTGTCAAAAGATCTCTGTAACCAAGTTCATCAACATAGCTTGCTCCATGTAGCACAACAATCTCTCTTTTACTTCCAGTATCATGTAGATGTTGTGCATAACTAACAAAGGGTGCAAGTCCAGTTCCTCCGCCTAAACAAACTATTCTTCTATTATCAGGCTCACCATTTGGTTTTTTCTCCTCAATTGTAAAAGCACCGGTGGGTTTTACCCAAATTATTTCATCTCCCTCCTTTGCACTAAATAATTGTGTAGTAAGACGGCCTGGAAGTGGTTTTCTTACCCATCTGATGTATAACTCTACATATTTTCTATTTTCAGGATGGGATGCAATTGAATATGCTCTTCTTATAATTTTATTTTCACTTGGAACATGTGCTCCTAATGTTATGAATTGACCAGATTTGTATTGTGGTACATCTCCCTCTTTTGGTATTATTCTAAAAACTGCTAGATCTTCTTTTTGAATTTGAACATAAGTAATAACTGCTTTATTATCTACAACCACGCGAAAAGTTCTGTATTTGATAGTTAAATATCTTATGTTGATTTGGTTGAAGCTAATTTCTTGAACCATCTAAACGTTAATAACCTCACAAAAAAAGTTAATGCAAATCAGAATGCCACTCTGATTGTAGAAGTTGGGCCGGTCGTCTAGCCCAGTAGGATACGCCCTTGGCATGGGTGAGATCGTGGGTTCAAATCCCACCCGGTCC
>JACQCT010000038.1 GCA_016201435.1 Nitrososphaerota archaeon
AGTTGCTCCGAGTACGAGAGGAACAGAGCAGCGTGGCCTCTGGTTTATCGGCTGTCTGATAAGGCAGGCCGAGCAGCTAAGCCATTTAGGCTAACTCCTGAAAGCATCTAAGGAGGAAGCCTATCCCGAGAAAAGGCAGCCGGTCGTAAGACAAAGGATGGCCGCAGAAGACGGCGTTGATAGAAACGAGGTGTAGATCCCAAGCTTCGGCGAGGGGTGAGCCTGCGTTTACTAAATATCCAATACATCAGTCAGTCATAATACATAGAGACTATACATGACGATTCATTTTATTTTGAATCCCAGTGTATACTGTACACGACTTTTTATTTTGTAATATAGTGTAAACTAGGCTTGTCCTTTTTTCAGACTGACATAGTTTTATCTTAAAATGACGTTATATGATATCATGAGCACGAAAATTTTACTGCATTGCCAGTGCGGCATGTGCGGCCATTTTTTGGAACATGAATGTGTGGAAAAACAATGCAAGTGCTGCCTTAACTTTCATGTAAGGTCAGGGCCATTTGAAAAGCTAGACTAGAATTTATTTTGTGATATAATTAAACACTAGTTTAGCTAAAACTATAATCATTAAGCTTGTTTTGTAAATCATCTAGATATGTAATATCATACCATAATACGATATGCTGCAATCAAAAAAGAAAAGCATGGCATTGACAACCATTCTTGCTTTTCTTGTCGTGGGAGTAGGCCACATCTATATTGGAAGAACAAGGCGAGGAATTGCTCTTCTTATAATAGGACTGGTTGCAGACACTCTCATTTCCGGAATGGCATTTTTAATGCTGTCACAAGGTGACACCAGCTCAATCACAGACTCACCCTCGTTTGTAGCTGTGTTTGTTGCTGCGTCTATTGGGAGTCTTGTCTTTTTTATCTGGCAAATAATGGATGCAAGAAAAGGGTGTAGAAAATACAACAGCACTATAGTCTAGAAAGCTATTCTTTCTAGATTTGATTTATGTGCTTGATTTTTAAGCTTGGTTTTTTATTTTGGAATAATTACAAGGACTTTAATCATATCATGGTACTGTGAAATATCATGACTCTGAGCATGATGTGGATTGTTCCAGGAATGATTCTTTTGGGGGCAATGCTATTTGGCGGAATTCATTTGTGGATAAAACGAAGAAGGGAAGCTAACGATCCTGATTTGTATGGTTCCAGGATACGACCTGATGATTTTACTGATGATGAAAAGAAGTTTTGAAATCTAATGGAAACTAGGGTTTTTGAATTTTATTTTTGATCAATGATTGCTATTTTTTGTTATAATATGTCGTAATTTGCAAGAAGATGGAACGACTTGACATTTTCATGGCATAATGCGACAAAGTCTAGACAGAAAATAGGAAAAATGACAAATTGCCAGGTTATTACACTATGACTCGTTATTTTATTATGCGTTTCTAGTGGAAACTATGGTGGCGGAAAGTGGATGCACAGGAACTAGAAAAAATAATTCACAAGGTGGAAAGTAAAGAGAAATTTTTCAAGAAAAAATCATTACTTGATACACTATCATATCCTGATAAAATTCTTGGACGAGAAAAGCAGACAGAAGAGTTGGTTACCTATCTTTTAGGATACAAGACAGGATTAGTCGTTCCATTAATTTCAATTTATGGAAGAACTGGTTCTGGCAAATCTACCATTGTGAAGTTTGTCTGTGATAATCTAAAAGATGTTTCTTATTGCTTTGTGAATTTGCGAAAGGCAAGAACAATCTTTGGTTTTATGAATCTAATCCTTGGTGAGCTTGGTCAGCCAAACTTGAAAAATGCAAATGGAATCACACTATTACTAGAAAACATAGAAAAGACAATAGAATCCAAAGTAAAATCCGAAAACAAGAAACTGTTTGTCTTGGCACTAGACGAGTTTGACATGCTTTTCTATGATAAAAGAGGAAAGCCGTCTGATTTTATCTACAAGTTGCTACTTCTTGAAGATAACCTAAAAGCAAAAGGAGTTTTGATGTGTATCGTATGTATATCAAATAATGTCTTGTCAGAGTATGATCTAGAGGACAGAGTTAGATCAAGGATTGGTTCATCTGAAATATTTTTTGAACCATATTCACAAAAGGACGTAAAAGAGATTTTACAACAACGTGCAAGTGAAGCATTAGATGATAAAATTGAAAAGGATTACGTCCTTGATTATTGTGCGGAGAAAAGCTCACTTGGACATGGTGATGCTAGACGTGCAATAGATTTGTTGCGAGTAGCTGCAGAGATTGCAGCAATAAATGGAAAAAAGATTACATTAGAAGACATTGATTTGGCAGATGATAAACTGCAACAAGATCGTATAGATGTTATACTACATTCAGCATCATATCACCTTAAAGTCACATGTTTTGCTATTGCACGACTAGCATATCTTACAGGTGAGGAATGGCTTTCTACATTTGTATTATATCATCAATATACCAAACTTTTATCAAAAAATATCAAACCTTTGACTTATCGACGGATATCTGAGCTTCTCACTGAGCTTGAAAATACCGGTCTTGTCAAATCTCATACCATGTCAAAAGGAAGACAAGGATATGGAACAGAATACAAACTTACTTTTCAACCTTCATCTATAGGCATGAGATGTTTTCCAGAATTGTGGTTTGCAATTGCCAAGGAAAAATTCAATCATGACTCTCAAACTAGGATAAAGTCTCTACATTCCGGTGTCTCAAAATCATCTTCTATGAACAATATGGATTTTTTAACTAACAATTCAGAAAACCTCTGGAAGAATTATGTTGAAAACAATCAGTCTATGGATTTGTAAGTTCATCATAAAATTATAAAAATTCATCTATGAATATAGTTACGATTAGATTTTCATTATTCCATTACTGACTAGATATTGTATTCCGTCTATAAATTCCTCATCTGTAATCAAACCATCCGCCCACCAACCTGCATTTGTTTTAATCCATATTGGAATTTTGAATTGACCTGAATTAGATTGAATATAAGGTATTGTGATTATGTTTTGATTTATTAAATACTGTATGCCTTGGACAAAATCTGGATCTTGTATCTGTCTACATGTTTTTTCTTGCGAGGTATAATTAATGACCATTTCTTAAGTTCAAAATAACCAAAACCCGAAATTTCATAGTTAAAACTAGAGTAATTGTCTCCCACACTTTTCATTATTTGTATGACTTCTTTGATTGATTTTGTATTAAATGGACCAAATAATGTCACATGGGGTACGGGCCTCTTTCTAACTGCTCCGCGCACGCCAAACTTATTATGAATATCAAAAATTAATTTTTTTGTGACAATCTTGGCGTTTCCTCTTAATCTGATTTCTATTAAGTAAGGATATGGCATGAATAATTTTTAACTTCTAATAATATAAACTTCTAAACATTTTACAACAAATCATAACATGAGTGATTATCTATACGCACAACCTAAATGAAATGAAAAATTAGTTTATTTTTCTCCACGCTGTTTCTTTGTTTTTCCAGTAGCATGATATTTCTTTAATGATTCTGAGATCTTGTGTTTTGAGGCAGCTGTATGATGACTCCCCTTTTTCATTGCCTGAGCTTCTTCTATTCCAACCGTAGCATAGACTGATGCTGCCAAAAGTATGACAATAGTTATGGCTACAAGTCTTGTATAGTTCACTATGATTTGATATTAGCAGGATTATTTATCTGATCACAGTTTGAAATTTTACAAGTGCGCACAATAAGATCATGATGGTACCTAGTTCCTGCGGTTTCATCATTGATATCAAAGAGTCATGATCTTTATTTAAAACATGTATGCATCTCGAATCTAATGCTAAGACCATGGATCTTTCCGATTCTGCTTGTGTGTTTAATTGGCATTATTTTTTCTTGGGCTCAAGCTCAACAAAGTTACAACAACACATCATCATCCATTCCACTCCAGATTCCAAGCTGGATTAAACAGACTGCAAAGTGGTGGTCACAAGGACAAGCTCAGGATTCTGATTTTGTCAAAGGAATTCAATACATGCTTGAACAAGGAATAGTAAAGGTTCCGCCGTCTCCTGGAGGATATTTGCAAAACTCCAACCATATTCCCTCTTGGATTAAAAACAATGCAAAGTGGTGGTCAGAAGGGCAGATTGATGATTCAGAGTTTGTAAAAGGAATGCAGTATCTTGTTCAAGTTGGCATAATACAGGTAAGCATAGTACAACAGCAGCAAGGTGTTCTCAAGCTTGAAAATACTCTGCAAACAGATCAAAGCACTGTTCAATCTATAACTTCAACTTGTAAAGCTATTAACGATATTTTGCCAGATCCAAACTGTACACCTGGAGCAGCTGATCCTGCAGTAACTCAAAATAACATTGATTCTACCATATGCGTTAGTGGTTATACAAAAACAGTAAGACCACCAACTTCGGTAACAGATCCGATAAAGCTAGAGCGCATGCAGGCCTATGGATTTACTGATTCTAAAAGTAACTATGAATTAGATCACTTGATTCCACTTGAGCTTGGCGGTGCACCGTCAGATGTTAAGAACTTGTGGCCTGAATCATATTATACAAATCAAAATTCCTATGACAAGGATGGATTTGAAAACTATCTACATGATCAGGTCTGTTCTGGCGCAATAGATCTCAAAACCGCACAAAATGAAATTGCTACTAATTGGGTGAAATATTGGGATGGGGTTCATTCTGTTACTAATCAAGTAACACCTACCCAAACTGTTCCAACTTACCAAAACACAAATCCGACACAATCACTTGGAACACTACATGTTGATCTACAAGGACAAGATACAATTTCACGCGGCAGCACTCAATCCATGACAGTTACTGTCACAGATGGAACTAGTCCAGTAACTGACGCTTCTGTTTCAGTTCTTGTGACATATGCATCTGGCTCTACAACAAAGGATTTTGGTGGCATGACAGATTATTCCGGTCAGTATAATTTTTCATGGCAAATTGGAGGAAATTCAACGCCAGGAACATTTGATGTGGAAGTAGATGCAAGCAAAGATGGTTATGTGTCTGCCCACGAGTCTTTCACATTTCAAGTAATTCCTACAAGCTAGATATGACAATTCTTAATTTTTTTAGGAAAAATAAAATTTGATGAAAGATTTAGATAGTTTACAAAAATGAAAAGATCATGATTAAATAGTCATAATTCTTTTTTAATTTCAAATAGGGGTTGGATGGCATGAATAAAAACGAGTGGAAATATCCATTATTTGTTCTGATTGGAATAATTACAATATCTCTATTTTTAGGAACTCAGAATGTTTTTGCTCTTACCATAACTCAAATAATTGACTCTACTGGCGATGGAGCCCATGCCCTTGATATCCCAGTAGGCATTGCAACAGATTCTTCAGGAAATGTTTTTGTCGAAGGTCGCTCTTCTCTCAACGTTTTTAAAATTACCCCAAGCGGTACCATAACTCAAATAATTGACTCTACTGGCGATGGAGCCCATGCCCTTGATATCCCAGTAGGCATTGCAACAGATTCTTCAGGAAATGTTTTTGTTACAGGTGGAAACTCGAATAATACTTTTAAAATTACCCCAAGTGGTACCATAACTCAAATAATTGACTCTACTGGCGATGGAACCCATGCACTTTCTGATGCACTGGAAGTTGCAACAGATTCATCAGGAAATGTTTTTGTTACAGGTGGAAACTCTGATAATGCTTTTAAAATCGCTGGTTTATCCCAACCTCCACCTGTATCTGTCAATATCGATATCAAGCCTGGTAACTTGCAAAATCTTGTCGATCCAAACTCCAAGGGAATAATTCTGGTTGCAATACTTTCAACACAAACTTTCCACTCCATCACAGTTAATCCAACTACTGTAACCTTTGGCCCAAATAATTCTCCTGCAGTTGGAGGATTGATGAAAGACGTAAACGGTGATGGTCTTGTGGACATGGTTTTAGGTTTTAAAATTAGTAACACTGGGATTTTCTGTGGAGAGACAAGTGCTGTATTAAATGGAAAGACTCTGGCAGGAATTCCAATTCAAGGTAATGATCACATTCAAACTAATTGTTGATTCTTATCAAATTCCTGAAATAATATCTTAACTACAAATTAACCCCAAAACAAGACCAAGGTTATAGAATCAACTAGACATATGAAAGACCTTGTCTGGTTTTATTTTTAATATAATCCGCGTCTCACCAGGTGCCCTAAACGGATACTTGTCCACCCCAAGATACTTTTTTGCAAGCTTGTCAATATGCTCATCTGCACCGTTTCTAGTCTGCTCTACAACTTTGCCCCTGATGCTAACTGAATTGTAGGGATTATCTTTATCAACTACTGATAGTGCCACTCGCGAGTCTCGCTCAAAATTTTTTTGCTTTGTTCTTCCCTCTGCTGTATTTACCAGAAAGAACTGGCCGTCATAATCAATCCAGACTGGCGTTATCTGCGGAGCTCCATCATTCATCAATGACGATATGAATGCAAAATTCTTTC
This sequence comes from Nitrososphaerota archaeon, assembly GCA_016201435.1. GTDB lineage: Archaea > Thermoproteota > Nitrososphaeria > Nitrososphaerales > Nitrosopumilaceae > TA-20. Next base: position 6,502 of record JACQCT010000038.1, read on the forward strand.
CTCTAAAAAGGCTAATTGCCGAATCTGTAAGCTCTCGGCTGACTTGCATGGATATGATGTGATTTCAAATTACTTAAGAATTATAAAAAATTTGAAAAGGAGTTTTGTAGTTTTCTATACAGTTCCATTTTGTAAAGTTAACAAATCAAATGTCAAGGTCTGCCCACAAAGCTGCGTGATCAGAAGCAGCTTCTGTTGCGTTAGTAATCTCAGGAAAGTGTGGAAAAAGTGTGCCATTTACTCCGCCCCAAACACCCCGTCTCTCAATTCCTCCTCCCTGCACTTTATCTGCCAGTTTTGGCGACATGAGAATGTAATCAATTTTTTGTGACGCAGTACCATTCCCAAAAGTGCCTGGCCTATTATCACCTTGAAAATTATTGTGCTGCGATATGTCAATTAAATCAGAACCGTTTCCAAGAAGTGGCTGCAATGGACCACTTTCAGGTGTGTCATTAAAATCGCCTGCAATGGCAATAAACTCCCAGCCTTCACCAATACGTGCATCGTATATCTTTCGTACTCTTGTAGCCTGACGCTCACGCTTGGCATTGGATTGCGCTGGTGTGCCATATCCCTTGCTTTTGAGATGATTGACAAGCACTAGCAGTTTCTTGCCAGAAGACGTCTTGAACTCGTACTCTGGACAGTCGCGGCTAAAGATCTTTTCATTACCTATGAAATCATCTACATGACTTGTAATGGACTGGATATCCAACTCTTTTTGAGTCATTATGCCAACATCTATGCCACGATCGTCATTGCCGTCTATTAGCATCACATGGCCAAACTTTTGTCCGCCAACAATTGGAATTATGCTGTCATTAAAGTGATTTAGGGTAACGCGGTTCTCTGCCTCTACCACGCATTGAATGTCAGCATTTATCTCTCGCATCACACGTGCAGTGTTTTCTATAGCCTTCTCCTTGACAGGTTCTTTTTTAAGTTCAAACCAGCCAACCCAGTCTGCACGTCCATCAGGAATAATTGAAATGGTTCCGTCTTGTTTTCTTTTCAAGAATTTTCCTCGAACTTCATTTAGACGAATATATGCACTCTCGCCTTTTTTTAGCAGACCATCATTTTGTTCCATTAGGGTCAGCATTTCATTTTTATCATCTTGTGTATATTGCTCCTTTTGAGTAATCTCTGTCAGTTGGGCATAGTCTTGTAGCACTTGTTTGCCTTGATCCCAAGTGGGAAGATTCATGATAACAGGACGCTCAAACATGTTTTCAACATTAAAGGTAGATAATCTCATGATATACTAGTCCCATCGATGCTGATTTCATTCTTAAAAATTTGACTGATTTTTTTCCCAACTGTCAACTTTCTCTAGATGTACAAGGTAGCAGAAAAACTCTCGTTGTTTCTTTTGATAAATATTTACATGTTTAGCTAAGCTAATGATATCTAATTGTATTGATGACAAAAAATATTGAGTGAAAACAAGAAAGCTACAGAACAAAAAACAGCCAATGACAAAAAGATATGTGTTCATTTGACGCCTGTGACTGTAGTGGAATTTGCTTGGGCCATTTCTGCAAAATTCTCAAAAAATGATTCTACACAAAAACAGGGTGACTCGGCAGAGCAAGATTATGACAAACTGTTAAAAAAATTCCAAGAAGAAATTGAAGGTAAATCATTTGGAGAGAAAAATTCGTTATATTGTGAATACTATGGTGAATTGGTTGCAGCTATGCATACGGCCCTAAAAAATCTTGAAACCTGTCTTAGACATAGAGATGATAATTTTTCCCAAGATGAAGATATGCGAAAACAACAGATCGAGGGAATAGACAGTTTGAAAACATTTGGTCTAAGCTTTGAGACTGCATTACCAAAACTAGCTTCTTCGACAGCAATCGGAGGAGTAAGTGGATTGACCCTAACAAATTTTCTAAACGGATTTAACCTTCCTGCTCATTGGCATGATGCAATTTTATTTAGTCTTATAGGTATAGGTTATTTGGTTACTGAATTCGTCGTGCTTCCATTAGTAATATGGAAAAAGAAAAAAATAATTGACTCGATAAATTGGAAAAAAAGAGAGCATTATCAACTATATTTCAAACGTTGTGAAAGGGAACTATGTGATCTGTTTGTCACACTCAAGATCCCATATGAGAAAATAGATCCAAACTATGATCCTAAAATTGGAAATCAAAAGTGGGATGTCGACCAAGTTATCCCAGAAAATGAAGAATATCTAGTAAAATATTCAGGGCATGGATGTAAAGAAAATGACAAAAAACAATCTGAAACCCAATAAAGTGGGTCCAAAATAATACCATGATGATTGTTCGGGTTTTTATCTAATAAGATCATAACTTACTATGTGAAACACCACATCAAAATTCCGCCTCCAGGTCCTAATGCTTCTCATATTATTGATATCATGAAAAAACATGCTTACAATTCGACCTTCATATATCCACTTGTTATTAGAAATGGCCATGACTGTATCATCGAAGACGTAGATGGCAATGAGTTTCTTGACTTTACCTCATGTATTGGCTCATGTCCTTTAGGATACTCTCATCCCGGAATTCTTGAGATATTGGAAAAATATTCAAAAAATGGCACCCATAAAATCGCAGGTCAGGATTTTTACTCTGAAGAACATGCCTACCTTGCGCAAAAACTCGCTTCAATAATACCTGAGAACTTTAAAACATTTTTTATTAACAGTGGTGCGGAAGCAGTAGAAAACGCGATAAAACTTGCTTATCGAAAGATGGGCCCACTGCCTGGTGTATCTTGCATAAACGCTTTTCATGGACGAACTCTTGGCGCACTGACTTTTACATGCAGCAAACCTGTGCACAAGTTCAATTTTCCTGAACTACCATCTAAGAGAATAAAATTCTGTGTTGATGACAATGATCCAGAAATTGACGCTGTTGAAAAATTGTTAAAAGAAAATAAAATTGCATTTATCATAAGTGAAGTGATTCAAGGAGAGGGTGGATATTTTGTGGCCAGCCAACAATTTATTAAAAATTTACGAAAATATGCAGACAAATATGGTGTACCACTAATTTTAGATGAAGTGCAATCTGGATTGGGCCACACTGGCAAGTGGTGGGCCTTTGAGCACTATGGAATAAAACCAGATATCATGAGCATGGCAAAGGCCTTACAGATAGGTGTAACTGCTTTTGATAAAAGATTTGATCCTCAAGAACAAAGCGTAATTTCAAGTACTTGGGGGGGAGGCAGCAGAATTGATATGGCAGTTGGCGCAAAAACAATTGATGTCATAAAAAAAGACAAACTTCTTGAAAATGCGACAAAGATAGGTGAGATCCTAAAGAAAGGACTATCGGAATTAATTGGAAAAGGTGACATAATAGATGTAAGAGGAATTGGCTTAATGATAGGATTAGAATGTGAGACCAAAACAAAAAGAGATGAGGTTTTGATGAAATTATTTAGAAAGGGACTTTTGATGCTAAGTGCAGGTCAAAAGGCCATCAGGATAATTCCACCATTGATAATAACAGAGGACCAAGCTCATGAAGGCTTGGCTCTCCTACATGAGACCTGTAAAGGAAACTAGTACGCCTTGTATTTGTCACCCAAAAGGTGTGATGCAATTTTTAGTTCAAGTACTTCGTTTGTTCCTTCGTAAATGATGATTGCTCTGGAATCAAGAAAATGCCTTGCAACTCTGCTTGTCTTTTTATATCCCTCTGATCCAAAAATTTGAACTGATCTATTTGCTGAATCAAAAGCAGCATTGCTTGCATGCAACTTTGCTATTGCACTCAAGTTATCTGCATCTTTTCTAAGATTGGAATAACCTTTGTTGCTTCTACTTAATTTTGATTGCCATTTGTTTGTTTTTTTCTTAAACTCTTCAACATAATCATGTAATCTTTGTCTTGTAACTGCTGCACGATAAACCAACCAACGCGAACTTTCAATGTTTATTGCAATGCGGGCGATGTGTTCTTGTATCAACTGTTTTTTTGCTAGTGGCTCTCCATATTGCTTTCTTGTCTTTGAATATTGAATTGATTCTGCTAGACAATCTTTCATAACTCCAACCGCTCCGGCTGCTACACTAAGTCTGCCGTCAATTAATGCGCTATATGCGATGCTTAGTCCTTGACCTTTTTGTCCCAACAAATTATTTTTTGGAATAATACAGTTATCAAAATTAATTTCAGCGTTTTTTACTGTCAAAAGACCCATCTTGTTTTTCATCTCTTTTATCTGAATTCCACGAGAATCAGTATCTACAATAAATGCACAAGTATTTCCATCCAAATCTTTTGCATAGGTTGTTATCACTTTTGCAAATGTACCATTGCCTACCCAATGTTTTTTGCCTTTGAGAACATAGTGATCACCCTTGTCTTCAAATCTTGTAGTCATGGAAGCAGGATCGCTTCCTGCTGCTGGTTCTGTCAGAGCAAAGCCCATTATACTTTTTCCAGAAGTTGTTTTTGGAAGATAGCTTCTTTTTTGTTCCTCATCAGCCCAGTTTTGAAGAACCATTTGACCTATTGATGTATGAGCTGAAAAGAAGGTTCGTATGGAATTGCCTTCTTCACCTATTCTTTCAATTGCAAGCAAATAGGTTAGAATATCATAGCCTAATCCTCCATATTTTTTTGATATTGGGCATCCAAGCATACCAATTTTTCCAAACTCTGGGATGACTTTATCATTTGACCTTTCTTCCAAGTAGCATTTTTCTTCATAATCACGTACTGATTTGCACACAGAATCTACCTTGTTCAAAAACTTTCTTTGCTTATCTGAAATCTCAAAATTCATTTCAGATAGATTAGAGTACATGTGATTTTTTATAGATGTTAATATAAAAGAGCTAAGCTTGGCATAAAATTGAATCAAATAAATTTTCCAGTTTGAATATTTTTTGTAAAATTTCTTTCTAATTATCATTGATTCAAACTTCTATCACAAGTCTTTTTGCTCACAATCACCAATATGTTGTATGGTCGGTAAGGAAACAACCTATCCCAATCTGCAAAGAAAGCATTTGAAAAGTCTATTTATTTGGCACAAAAGTGGGTCTAAAATAATACCATGATGGTACCATCACTTTATTGTATTTTCAGAATTATTGATTCCTCGTCTTTTAAAACATGTGTCCTATAATCAGGGATAGGTTCGCCATTAGAAGTAGCGTTAACCGTCTTTCCTTTGAGGTCAATTCCCCAAATGTCCAGAAACTCGCCTAGTGTGTAATCTCTTTTTACGTTTGATTCGACATGAATCATTCCATCATTGGTATGCGTGTGCAAAGGTGCCATGCCAGTCATCCCATACTGATCAAGGGAGTGGTCTTTCCACATGGACGGATCTATTCCTACATTTTGTGGTACCATGTATGTCTGACCGTCCATTTCTATGTAAAGGCGTGGATGAATATGCATCACCATAGATACATTCATGGATTTTGAATCATCAGATGGTTTGACCGATACTATACCTGCCCATATTGCAACAGCAATTATTGCCACAGCTATTATGATTAATTTAATTTTTTTATTCAACTTGCAAGAAGCTAAATTTTGCCATATTAATAGATGATAGTTTACAATTGTAAAATATCAAACTTAGATTCATGTTTCAAGAATTTAGAATTACATGGCAACAGATCCTGTTTGTGGGATGTATCTAGATGAAAAAACTGTAATTGATATCGATATTACAATAATGAATAGTAAATATCTGCTCTTCATTGAAAACTAATATCTAATAGTAAAAGACTAGTCCTATCCTGTTAATATTGAAACTGCGTATATACTAGAATCACGTAATATAATACAAGAATATGGCATCAGCTGCTCATATTTCTTGGAGAATAAGTAACTCGATAATTGTGGCGCTAGTAATAACCTTGTACATCTTGCTTCCACTACCTTTGTTTTTAGGTGGGAAAACAGACAGCAAAACTATCCTGACCTTTTATCAATATACTCTACCTTTCCTTGCTGGCGGGCTAGTTCTGCTCTTTTTATTCAAACAAAGTAGAATAGCCTCTCCGACAAAAAAAGAAATGGAAAGAATCAGAGCGCAAAGACGACAGCTAATCAGGTTGGGCACAGTTGCAGGCTGCATCGCTTCTTTTTCCATGCTAGTACCAATATTTCTAGGAGAATACATGACTCACTTGCCCCAGGGTACTTATCTGTCAATATTGGGAGCCGTAATGGGAAATTATATTGGAAATACACAGTACAGCTTTGTACTAGGCCTGATGGCACATCTGATCACTGGTACTGCTATAGGTGCAGCGTTTAGTGGCATAATGTCTGCATCTGAGATCTTTGATTTTAGACGCAAAAGTCAGACAATTGCATTTGGAGTTGGTGCAGGATTCATTACCTTTTTAGCTCTTTTCAACCCAATATCCAGACTTGGCATTGAGCCATATCTTCAACAGTCATTGCGCATTACAATGAGTGGTACAGATCCCATAACAATCGAAAACACTGCAAGAGAGATAGTATCGAATTTGTTAGTAGGTTCTCTTCTAATGCACCTCCTTTACGGCTTTATACTGGGGTTATCTTTTTACACACTGGCGCGGAAATATTCTTGATTAATTTTGGATGTTAAGGAAAACGGCCAGAAATGCTGTAAATTGTTTAAAATCTCCAAAATGGCAAACACGATTGAACACCAGTAAACAAATTTTTGGACAAATGTATTTCTGTGGTGAAACAACAGAAGCATTTTACCGCCACAAATGATTAAATTCCCATGCGTAGCAGATTGAATATACTATAATAATTATGATGACGTATTACTAATAATGGCAAAGCTAAGTTGCAGAGATTATGGTTTTGAATGCGATTTTGTTGCAGACGATGAGGATATTCAAATACTATTAACAAAATTTGCTAAACACACCTTAGAAGAGCATGGAATAGAATATACAAAAGAAATCCTAATGCAATTCATTATGAGGCAAAAAAATCCTTGGATAGAATCAAATTCATTTCCGTAATGAATCATGTTTTCAAGGATCCCTTGGGCAATGTATGGTTCAGAATCAGCAAAAAAGGCATTTGAAAAATCACGCTGGACCTTCTCTTAGATGAATAAATCTGTAAATAGTTTGCTGACTATATTCTTGTACATGGAATCAAGTTGGTGTTACTATATTGTACCAACTGTACTTGGGCCATTTACTATCGTAATGATATTCTTTCTAAGGCGATGCCTCAAGAAAGGACCGTTGAGGTTAGAAAATGAACTTCGAGAATTATCAACTGTGATGAATACATCTGGGTCCAAAGTTGTCCCATTATGGTGATATATTACCACTAGTAATGTGACTATAGATTGGGTCTGAAATTGTTTCATAACAGTAGATGGATCTTACCAGTTTCAAACTTACAATTTATCAGCAATCCCTAAAAACACTGTAAACTGAAAATTAATGTGAAAACTCTACATCTTTCAATAATTGTAGTCGGATGCATCATTGGAGTGTTTGTAACATGGTATTTCACAAGTTATGATCCTACGCCTGTTACAAAAGAAAATAATTTTGGAGTATCTGCCATAGTCATTCATCGTCCTATAGGTCTTGGCTGTCCAACTACAGACTGCCACTTTCCTGATTATTATCTAAAGATAAATTCGAAATCAAATACATTTCTTGTAGGGTACAATATTTGTGATAGAAACTCTTGTGTAAAGAAAGATGGAATGGCAATTTCATTACCAGTGGTAGATATTCTACATCCAGACTATCAAGAATTACCGTTACCAGATAATTTACCTTGGAAAGACGGAGATTCTGTCAATATTCAAGTTAAAGTGCCAAGTTCATCCATATCTGATAATGTTGTTTATTTTGATCCATCTCATACTCGAAATGTCTGGGTTGATCTTGGCGAGTCAGAAATAGTAAGGAGTTCCTAGAAATGAAAACTCTACATCTTTCAATCATTGTTGGCATTCCAGTATGTGTATTAGTTATTTTTGGAATCTTGTTTTTCAATATGCCATCAAAACCGATGTGTCAGGAGGGCATATTGCCAAACGGTACAACGCTTACAGTGAACAAGGTTCCAATCTTTCTCATGAAACCAAACTCAACTGGAAAGATCTGTATAAAGAATTGGTCATATAATAAATCCTTTAATTATTCAGGAAAAACTAGTGCAGGAATAAGCAAAGATGATTCTACAACATCAGATGTTACGATTATCGCTTTTCCAAGTGATATTACTGTCGATACTACCGAAAACAAGACAATTGTCTATACAATAACAACCTCCAAAGATGCTAGCGGGTTTTACAGGATATCTCCAATGTTCTTTAGTTGTAGTAGTTTGCCACTAGCAGTTGGATACGATTCTTCTCATTCATTTGATAATGATTTTCCGTGGTTATGGGAAACATATCCATGTCCATTTGGTGGAATTCTGGTACAGGTAGTAGAGCTATCAGGAATCGATGTAGGATACATCACTAAAGTTTACAACTAAAAGTTATACTGAAAAATTATTAAAATCTAAAATGTTTCATAAGGTTTTCATTTTATGTCTGTTATGAAACATTTCTCTAAAATTAGTCATTTGAAGAGGGTACTAAACTAAGTGAACAAAACACCTCAAGGGCCCCTCTGTACTTTTTTTATCTATTTTTCTAAAAAGAGAATTAAACTAACTGAACAATTTCCCTAGTGGGTCTAAAATAGAATCATTATGATAGCTGGGTCTTACCTGATTCGATCTTTGGATTCAGATCGTGAGAGTCAAGCCTTACAGATCCCGTATATACAACGTTGTTCTATGACAAAGAATAGGGGGAAGGTGGGTTATTCTCAAAGCAGAATGATGCTGACAAGGTTAAGGATCTAACAAGAAAATTCTTTCAGTACAATTACTCTGCATGTCGTATAGAAAGCGCAACTCTTCAAAATAACACTTGGTCTGTGAAAGTATTAGTAACCTTATTTTGTCAACACTCAAATAAAATACTTGCAATCGATTCTAAAACTGGCAGGATTATCAGTTGTAAATGATGCCCCGACAAGTTAACGGAAATTTTATTCGACTTTTTTCATTCTGTTGACAGCCAATAACAATCCCTGAAGAAGTACTTGCGGTCTTGGGGGACACCCAGGAATATAGACATCAACAGGAACAATCTTGTCAATTCCGCCTGTTGTTGCATATGTATCGCCAAATATGCCCCCGCTACATGCACAGGCTCCTACAGCAATCACAATTTTAGGATCAGGTGTTGCCTCATAGGTTCGCAACAATGCAACTTCCATGTTTCTTGATGCAGGTCCAGTAACTAGCAAGACATCAGCGTGTCTGGGAGAAGCTACAAAATGGATTCCAAATCTCTCAATATCATAAATCGGGTTGTTAAGAGCGGCAATTTCAATTTCACACCCGTTACACGAACCGGCATCAACCTGACGTATTGCAAGTGATCTGCCAAACATTTTTTGGATTTTTTCTTTTAATTCATTTCCAATTTGTTCATATGGTTTTTCTGTAGAAAATATTTGTGGACTGGAATAATCAATCAACTGATTCCTATTCCTTGTAGGAATAGCTGGTTTACTGTGAATTTCAATTATTTCTGATGCAACTTCATTGCAATAACCGCACATGATGCATTTGCCATTATCCAAACCCATCGAAGCGTTTTCTTTGATTGGGAATAATGCTTTTGTTGGGCAGGAATCCTCAAGTGTCTTTCTCTGATCATTTGTCGGATATGTTTTGAAAGTGACGCTTCCACGATAATTTTTACTTGTGAACGAATTGTCAAAATCCTTGATTGTTTCTATACCGTTTCCAATTATTTCCTTTCTTGATTTTTTCATCACAGGTCATTCCCCGAATAGGACAGGTCCAGACTTTTATTGACCAGTGGAAAATCAGGTACGATATCATTCAATACAGCCTGCTCAATAATAGGCCAGTTACAAAATGAAGCAGTCCTAACCTTGTACCTAGATATGGAATTATTCTCTCCAATCATAACCCAATGAAGCGTTTGTCCTCTGTGTGACTCGGCATAGCCAAGCGCTGATCTAAATGGCTCAAGATGCTCTGGGATATTTACAAACAGAGCGTCATCGTCAAGATCAAGTGATTCTCTAATGATATCAAAGGAATCTCTTACCTCTTTTACGCGAATTTCAAACCGTGCCAAGGCATCACCAGATCGTTTCTCCATCTCAATTTGATGTTGCATCTTTTGTTGTGATGTCTTGTTATTGTGCAAATAATAACTGGCATATGGATGATCACGTCTTGTATCAACATCTATTCCTACACATCTGGCAACTACTCCTACTACTCCAAGATCATATGCTGCTTTTTTTGGTATGGTACCAGTGTTACGTAATCTATCCATAAAAGATGATTTTGATTTTAGAAGGGTTATGATCTTTTCAAAATCATCTGAGACTTCGCTTAAAGTTTCAAGAATTAATTTTTTATTTTCATCCGTAATATTATTACGTACTCCTCCAATTCGGTTAACTCCAAAGAGAATGCGACTACCGCAAAGTGATTCATTAATCTGCATCAGCCTTTCCTTTAGAATGTTCAATCTTGCAGAACCAAAAGGAAAACTTGCATCAGTTGAGATTCCTGCCAATGTTCCTATGTGATTATAGACCAGCTCTAGCTCTCCAAAAATCACTCTAATCTTTTTTGCCCTATTTGGAATCTCTACTTGTGCTATCTTTTCAATTGCTTGACAATATGCGGATGAATTTGCCACAGACTCATCTCCAGCTATGCGTTCTGACAACAACAAGACGTCATCAAGTTTCATGGACTCTGCAAGTTTTTCAATTCCCTTATGCGTGTAAAAAAGACGGGTTTCCAGATTGATGATGTTCTCTCCCAAGATACTAAATCTAAAGTGACCTGGTTCTATGATTCCAGCATGCACAGGACCGACTGGAATTTCGCAGATTCCCTCGCCTTTTACTCTCAAAAACGGATATCCTTTTTCTTGTCTTTCTGCCTTGATATGAAGTTCAAACTCTTTTCTCAAGGGGAAAATGCCATCAGGCCAATGTTCATGCAAAACTAATGGTCTTGTATCAGAACTTCCAGTTGGAATTAATCCAAACATGTCTTTTATTTCCCGTTCATAAAGTGCCGCGGCAGGAATGTGTAAAGCAACGCTTGGAAACGAAAAACCTTGACCCGTAGAACCTACGATAAAAATAAAAACATCATCTTTTTCAAAAACATATCTAATTGTAAAACCCATGTCATTTTTTCGCTCATCAGAACAAATCATTGTTGCCAGTCGTGTATTCAAATTTTTATAAACATAATCGCAAATTTTTGGTATGTCGTTTAATTCTACGTTGAAATGTATCTCATTATTGTTCTGGAAAGTCTTCGATATTTTATTTGAAAACTTTCCTTCAATTTCTTTTGCGTAATTTTCTAAGTTGGTTTCGTTCATGCAAAGCCGTCTCCACTAATTATGGTTGATGTGTTCTGGATCAGTGTCTGCAATTGTACAGGTATGTAGATGCCAAAAATAACTACAAGTGAACACAATATTGCCATGGGGATTATGGCAAGTTTGCCCATGTCGGTCTTCTTCATTTCTGTAGATGGATTTCCAAAAATCATTTTTATCAGATGCCTCAAAAAGACGGCAAATGTCACAACTAGAAACAAAATTACTAGTGATGTTGCAACAAACTGTCCGCTCTTAAAACCTGAACTTAGAATCATAAATTCACTTAGGAAAATGTTGAACGGCGGCATACCTACAAGAGCCAGTCCTCCGATCAAAAACAAAACACCTGTAACTGGCATCACCTTGATTATTCCTTTTATTTTTGACATGGCTTTCATTTCATATTTCTGGCTGACAGTTCCACTTGCAAAAAACATCAACGGTTTTACTATTGCATGATTGATGATCTGAAGTATTGCCCCGTAGATTCCAAGCAGGCCTCCAAAGCCAATGCCTAGCGATATCAAGCCCATATGCTCTACACTCGAAAAGGCAAGCAGTCTTTTCATGTCCTTTTGGAAGTACATTGATGCAGCTGCTATAGCAATAGAAACGACAGCCAGTATTATCAAAAGCTGATTTGAAAATTCCGGTCCTATGGAAACACTACTCACTATATGAAAACGAATTATTGCATAAAATGCACAATTCAAGAGTACTCCTGATAGTACTGCGCTCACAGGTGTTGGAGCTTCACTATGTGCATCAGGAAGCCAAGTGTGCATTGGAGCAAGGCCAGCTTTGGTTCCAAATCCTACTAGTATGAAAACAAAAGCAATCTTAACCAAATTAGGATCAAAAAGTTTTGAATTGTGAACCATTCCGGTCCAGTTCATTGCATCTTCAGTGGAACCAGCATTGATGTTTGCATAATAGAAAAATACTGTTCCAATAAGTGCAAAGGAAAGCCCCACTGTTGCAATTATCAAATATTTCCATGCAGCTTCTATTGCATTTTCCTTAAAGTAAAGCATTATCAGGAGAACTGATATCAGTGTGGTAGCTTCTACCGTCACCCACATTATTCCCAGGTTGTTTGCTATCGGGACTATTAGCATCGTTAGCAAAAATACGTTAAAGCCCTGATAGTATCTCACAATGTGTTTGTCATCTATAGTGCCATTGTCATACTGTCTGCCCATGTAGTTTTTTGAATACAGTGCAGCAACAAAACCTACAACTGAAATTGAGATTAGAATTACTGCACTCAGAGAATCAACATAGAATGTATTTCCAAACGCAGAGATGGATTTTTCAGTTATTATTCTTGATACCAAGAAAAATACCTGAATCAGTATCAGAGATGAGGCACACATTGTTACGATTCCAATCGACCTTTTCTTTTTCAAAATTGTTACTAGCCCAGCTCCAACTATAGGCGGCAAAAGAAGGAACAGAATTGTTAGATTAGATATTAAATTATCCATCAGTCATCCCTCAAATTTTCTAGTTTTCCTACGTCCAGACTATCAAATGTACGGCTAATTCTGAAGAGCAGTATGGAAGAGATTACAATACCAACAAGAATGTCCAAGAATATTCCAACCTCTATTAGCAAAGATACGCCGTGCGTCAATGCTAAGGTAAAGAGAAATAATCCATTTTCTATGATCAAAAGCCCAACTACTTGGTTCAGTACGGTTCTTCTGTTTACAAGCACAAAGAGTCCGATGAAAAACTGGGCCATTGAAACAGGCAGATATACATTTACAATTTGATCAGACTTGAACGGAATTTGTTGAGTAAGAAAATAAGACAGGGCCACAAGTAATGCAGAAATTATTACTGATGCACGAATACTAATGTAAGGATTGGTTTCTAGCTTGAATTCAATTTCAAGTTTTCTTGTGACGTACGTCAGAACTTTGGGAATGATGATTGATTTTATTACCAGTGTCATACCAGCTGCAATGTAAATTTCCCAAATTCCTGTCACGTATCCTATGATGACAGTTATTCCTGAAAGAACGATTGATTGATAACGATATGCGTTTAACCAATCCAGAAATCCTCGTCTTACGACAATTCCAAATGTAGATATCAACAATATGGCGCCAGAAATTGTCAAAATATCTAGTTGTATAGTTTCCATAATGATCAATAAAGATAGCAGAACACTATGCCTATCATCGAACTTGCAACAGCTATGGCAATCAGGTCAGGTATTCTAAAGAGCCGCCACTTTGCAACTGATGATTCTAGAAAAGCAACAAGAATTCCAAACAAGGAAATTTTTCCAACAAACAGCAGAAATCCTACTGCAAGGATTGGCAATAGAATAGATGCCGAAATTCCCCATGGAACAAAGATGTTTACCATCAGTGTGAAAAGTATGATTTGTTTTATTGACTGCGACCATTCCATCAAAGCTAAACTTTTGCCGGAATATTCCAAGATCATTGCCTCATGAACCATGGTAAGTTCAAGATGGGTGGCAGGATTGTCAAATGGTAAGCGGCCTGTCTCGCCTAATATGATAATGAACATGCCTATTGCTGCAAAGATGATTTGCGGATGGGGTAGAAATGATGAATTTGAGGATGCGCTTATCAGCGTACTCAAATTCGTTCCACCATAGGTTATGGCTACAACAAATATGCTCAAAAAAAGCGCAGGCTCTAAAAGAGCGGAGATCATCATCTCCCTACTGCTTCCAAGACCACCAAAGGAACTGGCTACATCTAATCCTGCTAGCATTGTAAAAAATCTGGCAAGCGCAAAAAGACCAATGACAAGAATAAGATCACCTATCAATCCAAATGGCGTATACACCAAAAACACTGGAATGAAAAATGCGGCAGTAGAGATTGCTACAAAGTTAACCCATGGACATGCTCTAAAAATCCAAGAGCTCTGTTCGGATACAACCTCGTCCTTTCGTATCAATTTCAGTACGTCATAGTATGGCTGCAAAACACTGGAACCGATTCTTTTCTGTGTCCTTGCTTTTGTTTTTCGTATGATTCCAGTTAACAGAGGAGCAAGTGATAGCATGACCAACACTTGGATCAATCCAATTATGATCTCCTGTATGCTATGCATTGCTCAACCTCACAAACAAAAGAAGCAGAACTATTGTTATCATCATATAGAGCAAGTACGCGTTTATCTTTCCAGTTTGTAGTCTGCGTATCTTGTCAAAAAAGAAAACAAAGGAAGATACTATTGGCAAATAAAGCATATCTTCAAAAATGTTTTTTGTCACAGTTTCAATTTTTATTGTCTTTAACATGTACGGATTTTTTTCTCCAAAAGATTCTTTCTCGGTTTTATTATGTGGTTTGAAAAAAACCTTGAAAACAGCACGTATTGGCTGGGAAAGAGATGTTGCGGTGTATTCCATTTTGGAATCAAGGCTGCCAAATCCACAATCCCAAGTTCCATACGTGGTTTTTCTGGTATGACCACTCAATACCCGAATAAAGCCAAAAATTGCAATTGCAATTGATGATATTATTATTAGAACAACAGGCATGGAAAGACTTGCAAAATTCATTCCAGAACTGTTCTGCACTGTCATAGCATCAAATGGACTGGATGGTTGGGAAGACAAATGAAACGCAGTAGATATCAGTGAAATTCCTAGAAATGGAATGACACCAAGCAATACACAAATGGCAGCAAGAATTGACATTCCTAAAATCATGCTGTACGGAACTTCTTTGATGTTCATAGCGTGTTTGCTTCTTGCTTTTGAAAGAAATGTCATGCCAAACAGTTTGACAAATGTTGCAGCAGCAATTCCTATTGTCAGTGCAAAAGGCAAGCTTGCAAATGCAATAGAGATTTGCAGTATGGTTGACGGAATCTGGTAACTAGACAGTAAAGATTGTAGTGTCAACCATTCGCTGATAAATCCATTAAATGGCGGCAGACCTGCAATTGAAATTGCACCAATCAAAAACAACAAAGCAGTCCATGGCATTTGTTTTATCAGACCGCCCAAGTCTTCGACGTTCTTTGTTTTTGTTGCAGACACCACAGAGCCTGCTCCCATAAAGAGCAAGCCCTTGAAGATGGCATGATTAATGGTATGATACATGCTTGCTACTAGTGCCAACACAGAAAGTGCTGTAAGATGGAACGATGCAAAAACAACGGACAGTCCAAGACCAATCAGTATTATTCCAATGTTTTCGATACTGTGAAATGCAAGAGCCCGCTTGATGTTGTGCTCTACAACAGCATAAAGAACTCCTATCAGGGCTGATGCAGATCCGGCAGCAACCAAAAGCATTCCCCACCATGCAAAATCAGGCGACATGCCAAATCCGCTGAAATCAAATATTGTTCGTATCATTCCATATATGCCAATTTTTATCATTACTGCCGACATGAGAGCAGACACATTGCTTGGTGCAGATGGGTGAGCTTTAGGCAGCCAAATATGCAAAGGTATCATTCCTGCCTTTGTTCCAAACCCGATGAATGCAAAAACAAAAACAAGATTTTTTATCAATAAAGGAAAGGTTGCTGAGGAATTACGAAATGAATCAAAACTAAAGCTTCCGGTCTGTATGTAGCCTAACAAAAATGAGGCAAAGATGAACGCAGTTCCAAAATGTGTCATTACAAGATAAGTAATTCCGGATTTCAGATTCTCCTCTTTGTTGTGATCATAGATAACCAGGAAGAATGATGTCAGGGACATCAACTCCCAAAACAGCAAAAAGAAAAAGGCGTTGTTTGATGTCACCACAAGAATCATAGAAAGTATGAATGTGTTGAAAAGGAAACCCAGTGCAGGTAATCTTTTTTCGACTTGATATTCCTTTGAATAACCAATGGAGTACAATGATACCGCAAATGAAACTATTCCTATTATCAAAAGGAAAAATGCAGAGATACCATCAACAAAGATTTCAAGATTAAAGAAAGGAATTACATTTTGAATTCCCCACGTAAATGGTTTGCCCATCATAACATCAATGGAAAACATGATTGCAAAAATTGAGCCAATCATGGATGGAACAAAAATTGCATGTCGTGAAAATCTACTATTCCTTGATAATATGCCAAGCACCGCACCACCTAGGAACAGTAGAATTGTTATTTGAAATAAAACAAGATTACTAATCATTATTGTCAGCCAGTGTAGCCCTTGACATTATGGAAAGAATTTTTCATAGATTGGGTCTTTGAAGCCAAATCCATACGTTATGAATTTAATTGTTTACGAAAAAAAGATATATGTGTATATGTGTATATGTATGCCAATGCAGGATTATAACAATACAGTTCAATTGCTTGCACAAAAGCCAGAATACCTCAAGACGCTTCAGTTGGCCGTACAAAAAGAAGAGGAAAACCTGTCCAACAAACAATACCTAGGTTGGCAGTGGTTTGACGTGGAGACTCATCCTGCAAAACTCATGAAGCTTATTACAAGCAGCATTGTCAAAGTGAACTTCAAATCAAACAGTTCGACAAATTATCTTCTTAAGAACAGGGAATCGGTCAAGCGGGCTATCAAGCGATCATAGGGCGTGTTATACATCGAAATACACTTGCATTGTTTTAGTTACATTAGATGCTGTTACTGAAACATGTTTTAAAGAGAGGGTACTAAACTAAGTGAACAAAACACCTAGTGAGTCTAAAATAAAATCAAAATAGTAGCTGGGTCTTACCAGAACCGAACCTTTGGATTCAGACTTGAAATTGTTTATTCAACTTTTTTCATTCTATTAACAGCCAACAATCCTTGGAAGACACATCTTTTTTATGACAACATTACCTACGACCAAGTCCTAGCAGGGATGTTGTCTCACCATCAGTATCTTGTATAACTGGATGACCAGATTCTTCTTTTGGGTCAAGTGAATAGATGGCTTTTGCTGTAAACATGAGAACATCAGGAGTTTTGTTCTGGCTCATTCTTTCAAATATCTTTGATGATGTCTTACCAGTGACTGAACGAGTAATTATGTCTGTAATTTTTAATTTCTGTTTTTCATCGGTTACAAAACTGACTTTGCCCTTTAGTTGGAATCCTTTCAATTCTTTTTTATCAAAGACTGTTACACTCACCCATGGAATTGTTTTAAAATTCGCTTGTGACTTGTGTTTGAAAAAATCAAGCCAGTAAATTGTATCTTTTGAATAATAAAATGATGTTCGTGGAGACAGGTTACATACACCATTTGCATCTACAGAGCCAACTACAATGAATTTTTGGGTACGCAACATCTCTTGAACTGCGGTCGTTAATGTTACCACAAAGAATCTATCTTCTTGTTACTATTAAAGGGAAAATATGATTATCTGAAATGGGAATATTACGGACATTATGATCAAATAACTTTCAATTATAATCTAAAATGTGATTAGTAACAAACTATTATCATCACTGATAATTTATGATGTTATTATATACGCCCTAGACATTTTACAATTTCGTTGAAGACCTTTATTATAATGATTGGACTTTTTTTAGGCAGCATAGTTGTTTTTAGTACTGCATATGCATCATCATCACTATTAGAGATAAAGGGTACTGGTGGTGCTGTGATAAATGGACAGGATCCGAAACTATACACTACCACGTTTCGAATGATATTGGCAGATAAATCTACAATTCTAATTGGCTCTGTAATGATGTGGGGAAATGATGCACATATTTATGCAAAATTCGTAACTGACAAATGGACATTTTCATATGCTAATGATGGTTCGTTCCACGGTGAAGGCCCAGTGCAAACACAGCAAGGAGAAATTTACAATGTTGTCTTGGATGGAGAAAGGGTATTTGCTACAAACTTTGGTTCTATGTGGAAGCTTAGTGCAACAATGCAAGAAAATGATAAAAATTTCATACTAAATTATCTTGTGACAGGAAAAGATCCATATCCAACAGTTAATGTTTCAACTACATCTAAAGTATTGATTCCAAACGGAAACTCCGCTCTTGCAAATACTGGCTTTTTTATCCCATTAAACTTGGAAGCAATTAGGGGTACAACAGTAGTATGGCAAAATGAGGATAACATAGGTCATACTATTCAAAGCCAAGACGACAAAGGCACCATCATTTCTTTGTTTAACAGTAACGTGCTAAAGACTGGTGATACTTTTAGCTATAAATTTGATAAGCCTGGGGTGTATCATTATTTCTGTACAATACATCCTTGGAGAATCGGTATTGTTACAGTATCATAGATTTTTCTAAAAACTGATTTTTTATGAAATTCTGATTATCAATTTTGATAATTCGCTTTTCGCTTTAAATAATATAATTATGCCTAGAATATCATGCCTCAAACAATCGAAACTCAGTATGATAATTTTATTTCAGAGATAAGCAATGAATTACAAAAAGTTGATCCGCAGCTGGCAATGCAGGTGATGTACTATGAAAGACGATTTACTGATGTTGACCCTCGAGTAGATTTGCACATACACTACAAAGAAGAAGTGAACTTGGACAAAAAGAAAGACGAGCTTGACTCAAACTATGGATTTCTTATTGCCAAGGAGGGTAAACACACTCTGATAGCTAACGGTTTGATGAATTTGAATAGGATCTACGAAATTTCAACAGACTATGACATAGAAGAAATTAGTGGATTTGCTTCCTGTGCATCATACTAGTTCATGTTATAAAATGGAAGAACCAAAATTGCCAAAATTTTCATGGGGTAAGACTTTCGAGTACAATTCTGGGCACAACAAGAACGAATGGGGAATACCTAATGAGGATGACAAAGAATCTAGTATAAAATTCGTTGTTGCATATACGATCAAGGGAGACTTGGCAAACGTAGATACTCGTGGGTTTTTAACTTCTTATTGACGAAAAAAAATTCCACTAAGATAATTAGCTAGTTTGGTATGTTCTCCCAAAAGAGAAAATGATTTCTTTGTATTTGTTCTCTAATTTTTCATACGTAATAAAATCTGGTCACATAATTTGCTCATTTCTGAATCAGATCCGATACTACATAGTCTAGTTAGATCAGCTGTTGATACCATTCCTACCAATCTGTCCTTGTCCACCACAGGTACCCTGTGAATTTTTCTTATCTTCATAAGCTCAGCAAGCTCCCAAACAGTTTCATCAGGACTGATTACAATTAACGGGGAAGACATTGTTTCCTTTATTTTAGTAGATAGCGACTTTCCTTGTGCGACAATTTTTCTAACAAAATCTCTTTCTGTTAGGATTCCAACTACAGTATTTTTTTCAGTCACAATTATTGAGCCTATTTTTGCATCTTCCATCATTTTTGCAGCATCCTTTACAGTCATGGATGAGTCAATTGATAAAACAGGTTTTTTCATAATGTCTTTTACAAAATTTCTGTCCATGCAAATTATTGTGGTCTTATACTTAAAAACTCAAAATTAGATTATCAAGTGTGATAATTAAATGAGAGATTATCCTGATATGAATCTAGTAAACATGCTCGCTAAATTCAGATCCTAAGGCAATGCTTGCTATTGTAGTGTTAGGAGTGGTACGTGATTTCATTGTAAGGTTAGGTAAAAATTGGTAAAAAATTTGTTTTAGTAACATCTCTGTAAAAAGAGACCATTTCATGCCAAGATTGTGCTGAATAACAAAATGATGAACTTCTCCTTCTATCCTATGGTCTGACGTCATGCCAGATGCTCTCATATAGTCTTCTAGTGCTTCAATTGCTCTTTTAAGATCGTAATTGCCTTTCATGAACAGAACCCAATCTTTTATCAGTGGTATTATGGCATCAATTACCTTGTTTATCACGTCGCCTTCCATTTCATTACCTAGTGTTTTGAGAATGTCTTTTGGAATAGGTATCATTCCAATTTTATCAGCAAATCTATCCCACTTGACGTATTTTTCTAAAATCTGTTTTACAAGAACATTTTGAGATATTTCTCTTTGCATGGCCTCTGTCTCAAGCTCGTCTACAATAAAACTTGGTAATCTGTAACTGATACTCCTGGTCTGTTCGTGTTTTGGAGGATGCGGTTGCCTTTTTACTCTCATAGGTTATTCCTAACGATTTAAACTATTAAAGATATATTGAAATTTTCTTTTATATTATTTTTTATTTTTGTGAGCGATATGATCCACTATGAATCAAACGATCAAATCCTGTTAAAATTATCAGACATGATTATCACTCTTGGTATTTTTAAAAGACCTCTTATTTACTTGGAACAACATATAAAAAATGCAATTAAAAAATGCGAGTCTTAATCAAGTAATTAAGAAAACGATCACAATTTCACCAAAAACTACACTTCTTGATGCCCGACAGATATTGTTAAGGCATAAAATTAGTAGATTGATAGTCTCACAAAATGGAAAACCTGTTGGAATAATAACGGAAAAGGATGTTGTTCGTGCAATTTACCAATTGGGAGGTAAACCAATTGAAGCTATTCGGGTAGATGAATTCATGTCAAAAAAACTAATTTCGATAACCGAAAAAGATACAATTTATGATTGTGCAAAACTGATGTTATCTCACCGAATTAGTTCCATCATAGTATTAAAAAAAGAAGGCAGTTTGGCTGGAATAATAACAAAAACTGATTTGGCATCCATATTTTTGACACAAGCAACGTCTCCATTACAAATATCAAAAGTCATGACAAAAGATGTCATTACAGTCAAACCTGCTGATTCGCTTCTTTATGTAGAAAGCGTACTGATGAATAATAGAATTTCAAGAGTGATAGTTGAAAGAAAAAAAATGCCAGTAGGAATCATTACTCACCGAGATTTTATACCTGCAAAAATGCCGTTATGGATAAAACAATATGCAGATCCAAAAGAAACTGAAGAATTTACTTTAGGTGCACATCCTCACGAGTACAAATCAAATCAACTAAGCTATCTTCTTACATTCATAGCAGCAGACATCATGACATCAAATCCGGTGGTCGTAGATGTGAAAGAGGACGTTTCTACTGCCGCCTTGCTCATGATTAGGCACGGAATAAGTGGATTACCTGTAGTAAGAAATTCGTTGCTTGCCGGAATAATGACAAAGACTGACATTGTAAAAGCAATTACGTTTGAGAAATAATCTCTAATAGATCAAAACCTGCATTCTATAAATAAGAACTGGAATTAAAGATATACAATAAATCGAAATTGATTTTAATTATCCCAGTATTCGTAGTCATCTAATAAATTCTGATAAAGTTCAGCTTTGTAGTCTTCAGAATCTGATAATATTGTATTAAGATGTTTTACAAAATCTGTAACTGTGATGATTCCAAGTGGTTGATTGTTGTCTGTAACAACTACTCTTCTTATTTTTTTATCAAACATTTTTTGAGCTATCTCATCCACAGGAGTATGCGGAGATACCATTGTAATGGGGGATGTCATGATTTCTGTTGCTGCAAGTTCAGAAGGTCTTTTGTTTGGTGCAATGACTTTGGATAGCAGATCTCTTTCTGTTACTATTCCTTGAGGGATTTCATTTTTTGTCAGTACTACACAACTGACGTTATTTTTGTCCATTATTTTTGCAATCTCAAATGCAGAAACAGTTGAATCAAGAGTAATGAGTTTCTTACTCATTATGTCATGTGCAGTACTCATGTAGTTCATGCTCTCTTTTGGTATAAATCAACCAAGTAAAATTATCAGGATTGATAATGAGGAAAAATCATTCTTGATAATTAACGAAGCGTCTTTAATATAATAAGATCAAATCTTAATTGATTAAAGTTTGAAAAACGAATTTCTCTTTCAAGATCTGTATCTCAAAAAAAATAAAAGCATAATCAAGTCTATCGTTGTTCCGCTTTCATGTTATGTGTGCAAAAAAGAATTAAATGGAATTTCATTAACTGCAAAAAAAGTCGATGGCAAAATGGTCTTTCTTTGTTCTCACCATTATCAGGCAGAACCTTATAAAATCGCCTTTAGGAAGGAATGAATAATGACAATACAGCCTGAGATAAAAGAAGTTATAGAAAACCAGATGGACCTAATGATAAAACAGACAAAAGCCTATCTTCCCTTTATCAAACTGGCCTTTCCTGGAGTAAAAGACATGTCAGAAATGTGTTTTAATTTGATTGTGGGAAACGTCCTTACTACATTTGTAACTCAATATACAATGAGGATGCAATATCCTAAAGAACAGGATTTTGTAGAATTTGGCACAATTACACAAAACTACAAAGAAAAAATCAAGGAAATGTTCTAAATGATGATTAAAAATATTCTGGTTCCATACGAGGGTTCTTCAATGTCAAAAAAAGCGCTAGAGATTGGCAAAGAGATTGCACGGAATTTTAACGCAAACCTTGCCCTCTTGATGGTTGTTCCACCCTATTATCCTATTAGTGATTCAATATACGTGGGTGCCATGGTAACTAATTATAAAAAAATCATAAAAGAATTAACAACACAAGGAGAAAAAGATCTTGGTAAGGCTACAGAAAAGTGCAGAGAAGAAGGTGTAAAAGCATTCTACAAAATAGTTCACGATGACATCTCTAATGCAATTTTAAAATATTCAAAGAAAAATAAAATTGATCTTATCATAATGGGCAGTCGCCGCATGAAAGGTTTTGCAGCAATAAAAAGAATTGGCAGTACAGCTAGGCATGTTTCCGAACATGCTACATGCCCAGTAACTATCGTTCACTAGAGAATCTTTTAGTACATTAGAAGTCTACTAGATGAGTTTGTTTTCCAGTTTTCTTCTAATTATGATGAGATACGAAGAGCCAGCTATTATTGTCCCTTGGAGAATTTTGCTTGTAATATCAATGGTGCCTACGTCTCCTTGCAAACCTACGATGGGCAAATCAATCGTTCTTGAGAGGAAATACAATACAATTAGTGATAAAGATCCTGAAAAAGCTATGATGTATGGTTTTTTACCATCTTTATTTTTGAGCATCCAAATTCCAAGTGGCACATATGCTATGCCTACTGCTATGAAAAATAGAGTTTGTACTTTGCCTCCTAGATCAATTTCGCTCCATTGAGATTTGTCAAGATCGCTTGTTGCTTGTAGATTTTCTGAGCCTCCTTTTATCTCATGAAATCCAGCTCCACTTTCATCTGTTAATTGTTGATACCCTGTCACAAAGTAAATCGCGCTTGTTGATAAAATGATTATTGCTACAAGATAGGTAATTATTTGAACGGATTTGTTATTCACAAAACCCATTCATAGAAGACTGTTTAATTAACTAATCTTGATTCTCATCCTTGATAATACGATATGTTATTTCCCTTGTTCCTGATTTTACAATTTAATGCTGGGGGTATGACTAGAAAATTTTACTCTTGTCGATTTTTCTAATAGACATTTTCCAACGCTTTTTACTTCGTTGTGAAAGCGTTCGAATTACTCTTTGTCCTAACGTGTCAAATATTTTAGAAAGATCCCGACCCATTTCTGTATAGCTGTGGGTTTCATATGGTGTAAGTATCCTCAAAGCAACTTCAAAGTTCTTGTTTTCTCCTGCTGTTTTATGGATTATTCTTATTGAAGCTCTTGCTTCCTCAACTTCAGGATAGACTTTGGTAAGGTTTTTGATTATTTTTTGAAATTTAGTTTTCACAATCTCTGCATTACTTAGATCTTCTGGTAGTCCCATTATGTAGAGAGGAACTTCACTTGAGATTTTTTTCTCTAATAGATTAAGAAGATCTCCGTATGTTATTATTCCATGAAGGTTTCTCCAAAGCGTTAGTAAACAACAACTAGTATTGGCTTTTAACATTGATTTTATCACTGTGTCAAGTGAGTCATTTGTATTGCACTGAGGAACACGGGTACTTCCAATATTGCCTACCTGTGAATCGAATCTCTTTGGTGAATTACGTCCCCTCTCGTCACTTCCTTTTCTTTCCGATGGGGTTAGTAGTGGAAGTAGGTGCATAGATGTCAAAATACTTGAGACTTTGTTACCATTAATCACAGGAATGTGATCTATTCTGTTTGACATGATTATCTTTCTAGCTTTGCTTAACGTATCTTTACTGTCTACTGTAATTGGATTTGGTGTTAGGATGGTATTAACTGTAATCCAGTTCAAACTGTACTGTGCCAATAATTCTACAATGTTTTTTGCTTTTACTACACCTATTATCTGATTTTTATCAACAACTGGAGCTGAACGCATCCTATAATGTGTAAGCATGGAAGCTGCCTCTTCCAGCATGCTATTTTTTGATAGCGGTTGAATCCTGCGTAATAATGAATCCGCTTTCATTTTTTGAGTGTCTCGTACTGCCAAAAGATCTTTCACATTTATTGTAAAAACTGAGTTGCCTTTCATGCAAAAGACATCATAGACATCATTTTCATTCATGATGCTAATTACCTTGGAAATTGTAAATGAAGGATCTATTGTTGTAGCCTTGCTTAATACCTGATCTGTTCTCTTTTCACGAACTACCTTTAGATGATCATAAGTTACTTTTGCATTCATTTAGTATACATCCTTGAAAATTTGTTTTAATATGTTTATCATTTTGTTCTATCAAAAAGAAATTTTGTTTCCTATAAAAGAGGCTCTACTGGTTTTCATCCGTAATAATCAGATGTAATAATTGCACTTGTGTTATTTCAAATAAGATTTGATTATACTAAATGGCAAGTCATTATCAGTATTGA
The DNA here is from genome assembly GCA_016201435.1 of Nitrososphaerota archaeon. Lineage (GTDB taxonomy): Archaea > Thermoproteota > Nitrososphaeria > Nitrososphaerales > Nitrosopumilaceae > TA-20. The sequence goes on from JACQCT010000038.1 coordinate 31,605, forward strand.
TATTTTACAAAGATTTTATATCAATTATTTTGGAATAAGATTTCATGATTAAGAAAAAAATTAAGAAAATACTTGTACCAATGGATGGCTCGAAAAACTCTTTCAAGGGACTAGATGAAGCAATTTATCTTGCAAGGCAATGTGGCTCCACAATAACTGGAATCCATGTTGCTTCCTTTTATCCAACTAGATTAGAGGATGTGCTGATACGAACAAAAAAGGTAGCGTTTGCACAAGCCAAAAAATTCATGATGGAGGCACAAAAGATCTCAGCTCAAAATGGCATAGTTTTTAATGATAAAATCACGTATGGGGACACAAAATACGACATTGTAGAATTTGCTAATGACAAAAAGTTTGATCTTATTGTCATTGGTTCACGTGGATTTGGCCCTGTAAAAGAAATGCTTCTTGGAAGCGTGACTAATTCAGTTGTCCATAAATCTAAGGTGCCTGTACTAGTGGTAAAGTAGCGTGAGTTGTAATAATATCGATAATAGGTACTGGACGTGTTGGTTCTACCATAGGATTTCTTGCTGCCTCAACGTTGTTAGATGATATCGTTCTTGTAAACAGAACAAAGAGTAAGGCCATTGGTGAAGCACTTGATATTGCAAATACTATTCAGGATTCATCAATATCTGTAACTGGTACTGATGACTTTGAATACATTGCAGGCTCTAAAGTAATTATTATCACTGCAAGTGCTGGTAAAATGATTACAGATAGAACAGAACTACTCCCATATAATGTTCCAATTGCAAAAGAAATTTCAAAGAAGATTCGAAAATATGCCAATGATGCAAAAGTCATAGTAGTAACAAATCCAGTTGACGTAATTACCTATTGCATTGTAAAAGAGAGTGGATTGCCAAAAGAAAATGTAATTGGCATGGGCTCAAGTCTTGACTCTGGCAGATTTAGATACCTGCTTTCGCAGATACTACAAACAAATCAATCCAAGATAGATGGGGTAGTAATAGGAGAGCACGGGAATTCAATGGTTCCAATATTCTCAACTGCAAAATTTGCTGGCAAATCGATTAATCTTAATGAAAGCCAAATAGAACAAACCACATCTGAATTAAGATATTATGCTGCATCTCTGAGGGAATTCAAAGGCGCATCTGTTTTTGGAGCTGCAAAACATTCCTATGACATTGCAAAAGCAATAGTAAAGAACGAAAAATTGAAAATTCCATCTTCAGTGCTAGTAGAAGGAGAATATGGTTTATCAGACCTTTGTATCGGCGTACCTGTGATAATAGATAAACATGGAACCACAATAATTGAGGAAATAAACATGAATGAATCAGAATCAAAATCACTTAAAATATCTGCAGAAATAATCAAAAATAACATCAAAAAGATTTAGACGGTTATTGTACTAGCATTGATTATCAAACCTGAAATTCACGAGTCACTTTAAGTACGTTTTTTTCATAAACAAAGTATGTCTAATATTTTCAAACCTAATATTTTTAAAAAGATACTAGTACCTTATGATGGTTCAAAGTACTCACGGCACGCCTTAATGCATGCTATTCATGTAGCAAAGAAATTTGATTCAAAAATATTTTTAGTTACCGAAGTTAATACGTCAGATTTTCCACCAGGTATGTTGTTAGCTTTATTAAAAAAAGACAAGAGGTTAGAACAATCAATAAGCGAATTTATGGTTGCTGTAAAATCTCAGACTCGAAAGGAGCTCCTTGCTGAAGTTGCGGTTTGTAAAGTGAACGGTGTTGATGCATATTATGAAATAATAAGCGGAACAAGCCCAGCAGAATCTATTCTCAAGTTTGCACGCGGAAGAAAGGCTGATCTTATCATAATAGGGAGCCAGGGATTGCATGGATTTAGTAAAATAAAGGCACTTGGCAGTGTCAGTAGGAAAGTTTCAGAGATGGCACCATGTCCAGTTTTAATTGTTCATGAATGAATTGTATGCACTGCACGGCAATGCAGTCTTGCTCATTATATAAAATTAAGAAAATGTTACATCATGCAAGTATTACTACAAGGAAAACAGGTTCAAGAACAGACCTTAAAAGATGTACTGCTTAGAATCCTTGCAGACAAGTATTCAAGAGCAATACTTGAAGCAACAATGGATTCACCAAAATCTGCAATAGAGCTTAGTGCTGACTGCCAAATACCTATCAGTACAGCATACAGGAGAGTACAAGAATTACACGACAACAAACTCTTGGGAATATCAGGTTCTATCAACGATGATGGTAAAAAGTACTTTTTGTACAAATCAAAGGTCAAAGCCATAATGATCTGTTTTAAAGGAAATTCACTTGAAGTAGAGATTGTTCCTAATCTGGCAATTCCAGGTAATTAGGAACTTTCACAAATTTTTCTTAAAAAAATCAGTGAGAATCAGACTTGAAAATCAGACTCCCCTTTTAAATTCAGTATGCAAGACCAAGTTTTATGAGGGTTCAATTGCACCTATTTACGTCTCCTGTAATCACATTAGAGCCAGAAAACACAATACATGATGCGTTATTTCTAATGCAAAAAAGCGACATAAAACGAATTGTGATTGTTAAAGATAATTTTCCTGTAGGGATTGTAACTGAACGTGATGTGGGCAAATTTTTAGAAAAGGACAAGACTGTTAGAGCTTTGGATAAGATCTCACTTGATGAAATCATGAGCAGAAATCCTGTTACTATTACAATTGGACAGAATGATCACTTGGAACAGTGTGCAATTCGTATGGAAACATTTCAGATAAGCTCCATTCTAGTAGTAGATAATGAAGGAAGATTGGTAGGCATCACTACAAAATCTGATCTTGTAAGAAATTTTTCTAATCTGTATACAGGTGTTTACAAAGTAAAAGATTACATGAATAGAAAAATGGTCACCTGTAGAAAATCTGATTCATTGATGTATGCTCTAAGCATGTTAAACCTAAACAAAATTTCAAGATTAGTTGTAACTGATAATGCAGGAAAACCAATTGGAGTAATAACATACGATACGTTTTTGCGAAACAGTGAATACTTTAAACTTGGAAAACATGATACACGGCAATATCTTTTGCCAAAAGTGTCTGCAAAAGAATTACACGTTGGCGATTTAATTGCAAATGAGCTTTTGACAATTGAATCCGAGGATGATCTCTCAAAAGCGGCAAAATTAATGACAGATTATAAAATAAGTGGAATACCTACAGTTGATAAAGATGGAAACTTGGAAGGCATAATTAGTTCAACAGACATTATTCGTGCGTACTGTGAGGTAGAAACTCATTTTAGGCTAATAAAAAAAGACACCCATTTTGCGTAGCTTGTATAACTGTAGATAATGGGAATGTTATTTTTGAGCAAAACTTTGATTTGATTATCAATACTGAAAATCTTTGAATGTCTTATTAAATCAAAAAATCAACTAATCGCGTTGACAAATTATGTGTGGATTGGAATTACAGTAGGAGTATTTTTTGCTGGATTGGCTATAGGCTCCGCAATTTTTATGAATTCATACAATCCATACATGATGCAAAATCCTACCATGTTCAATCAAATGATGGGAAGAAATCCACAGTTTTCAAATCAATATATGGGATACATGATGCAAGATCCACAACTAAGACAGCAGATGTATAACTACATGTTACAGGATCCGGATTTTATGTATGGAATGATGGGCAATTCAAACTTTCAAAATCAATACATGGGGCCTTGGATGATGAAGAATAATTTTACAGGTCCTGGCATGATGTATAGAAAATAATTACAATGAAAATCAAGTCATTCTTCAAGTTTCTAGGCCCTGGACTGATAACTGGAGCATCAGATGATGATCCGTCTGGAATAGCAACATATTCTCAAGCGGGGGCACAGTTTGGTCTTGGAACTCTATGGCTTGCGTTATTTCAATTACCCATGATGATAGCAATTCAGGAGATGTGTGCTCGTATTGGGCTTGTTACAGGAAGTGGTCTGGCTGGAATCATAAAGAAAAGATATTCTAAAAAAACAGTTTATCCAATCATTAGTCTTCTTCTTGTTGCAAATACAATAAACATTGGTGCAGATATTGGCGCAATGTCAGCATCAGTAAAACTTGTTTCACCCCCATTGCCGATAGCTGTTGTAACTATTCTCTTTACTGCACTCATTATTTGCACAGAAATTTTTGTCCCATATAGAAAATATGTGATCATACTCAAGTACCTGACTTTGAGCTTACTTGCTTATGTGATTACGGCATTTATTGTCGGAGAAAATTGGACTAGTATATTGGTTGCAAGCGTAGTTCCACATTTTGAATTTACTCCTGCTTTTATGATGATATTTGTTGCAATTTTTGGTACTACGATATCTCCATATTTGTTTTTTTGGCAAGCCTCTGAAGAAGCTGAAGAAGACGTTGCAAAAAATAAGATAAAAGAAATTGGAGAAGGTAAACCAAAAATTAGAAAAAAGGAAATCATGATAATGAGAAAAGATGTTGCAGTTGGCATGGCATTTTCTCAAGCAATCATGTGGTTTATTATAATGACTGCAGCTGGAACGCTTCACGTTAATGGTTTAACTGATATAGCCACGGCAGATGAAGCTGCAAAAGCACTGGCGCCTCTTGTGAAAACATTTCCTCATGCAGGGGAATTGGCAAAAACCATCTTTGCGTTGGGAATAATTGGTACGGGATTGCTTGCAATACCTGTACTAGCAGGTTCATCAGCATACGCATTATCGGAACAATTTGGCTGGAAACAAGGCTTGAGTAAGAAACTCAAACAAGCAAAGGGATTTTACTTGATTATAGCGGTATCTACTGTAATAGGACTTTGGATAAATTTTGCTGATGTTGATCCAATTAAAGCTCTCATCTATGCAGCTGTAATTAATGGAATTATTGCTGTTCCGCTTCTTATCGCAATTATGAAAATTGGTAATGATAAAAAAATTCTTGAAGGCAGAACTAATGGAAAAATATCTAACATTGTGGGTTGGATTACTGTTTTAGTTGTGGCATTCTCAGTTGTAGTCATGTTTTTGACTTGGATAAAATGAATTTATGAAAACAAAGTGGATCCAAAATAGTCCCATTATAGTGTGGTATATTCCCACTAGACCTGAACCGCAAACAAGTTTTATCACTTTTAAAATGAGGGTACTAAACTGAGTAGACAAAACACCTAGTGGGTCTAAAATTGTTTCATTAAAGTAACGGGTCTTAAAAACAGTTCTGAATCTTACATGAGCATCATTAAATACAAATAATACGATACAATGTCACTACATGGGAATAAGAAAAAGCCAATTCAAGCTCAAGCCAAACGAATGGGCTGAATTAATTGATGCAATTGACAAAATTCATCAGAACGGAGTATCTGTTCCAACATATCAGGATTTTGTACAAATTCACATTCAAGCGATGGACATGAATAATCCGATTGGTCTAACATGGGGCGTTCATACTATGCAAGGTATGCATGGGATGCCAGGAAGTGACGGTAGAAATTTTCTTTCATGGCACAGAGAATATCTTGCTAAATTGGAACAGAGGTTACAAAAGATTCATCCAAATGTAACAATTCCATATTGGGATTGGTCAGTAAATAGACATATCCCCAAAAAGCTTTCTGATCCTAATGATCTGGCACGATGGAATGTCAAAAGATATGGTCCATCTGGAAAATTACCAAGCTTATCTGCAATAAAGAAAGTAAAACAGCAAAAAACCTTCAACGACTTTCAAACTCTAATGGAGTACACTATTCACGGTACGGTTCATAATTTTGTTGGAGGAGGAGGCGATATGAGTCAAAACAACTCACCAAACGATCCTATCTTTTGGTTACATCATGCTAACATAGACAGATTGTGGAACGAATGGCAAAACGCACATTCGGGAATGAATCCATCAAATATGAATGAAAAATTGCAGCCATCTCCAATTATAGCAAGAAAGGTATCTGAGGTACAACACATAAGTGATCTTGGTTACTCATATGCCTAGTTCATTGTTTACAGTACATTTTCTATATCGTGAAAAGTAATTTGAAGGATCTTCATTTCTAATTTAAATCTCTTAATGGGTCCTAAACTATTCCATGATAATAGCCGAGTCTTACCAGTTCCAAACCTACAATTTATCAGCAATCCCTAAAAACACCATAAACTGAAAATTAATGTGAAACCTCTGTATCTTTCAATAATTGCAGTTGCAGGAATTGCAGTAATTGGAATAATTCTTTTTGCAGTAATTCTGCCATCGCAACCAAAAAAGATCGAGGGATTAGATGAAGATACAGGAATAGTAACTATAGGAATCCAATCATATTATTTCACTACCGTAAATGACACAATGACGACTGTTCGAGGTGAAGATGTACAAGAGTTATTTCATAACGTGGTCTTTACTTTCTTTCCAAGTCCAGCTTATATGGGACCTATAGGATCATGTGGAGGAATTACTTTTGGATCTGATGCCAAGTTTTCAGATGGCGCACACGAATTGTTGCAAGTACCACTTTTTGGATCACCTTGCGGTAAAGACTATTTCCAGACTGATTTGAGCAATCACACAAATCCACAAGCTGGACTGGCAGTTTATGATGAAAAAATAAAATTGCTAGTCAGCACAAAAAATGAATCAAGTGCAGAAATGCGTGGAATGACAGGAATTGGTCTTACGGTAGTAACACCATATGATTACATTGCACATGGTGGTAGATCCGCAGTAATAATTGAGCCACTGATAAACCAAGTTAATCTGACAAGAGGCAAGACCACTACGGTAGATCTGCATGTCAGACATCTGGCAGGAACCAACCCATTTCCATTTGTCTATGTAACTCCAAGTCCGCCATATGGAAATATCTGGTATCCACCAGCACTTGCATCTTCTACAACTCCAGAACAAAGGATTCATGCCGAAGAATCAGGTAAGCTGATCTCAGGCAGTGTAGATCTTGGAACTCTTGTTTCATTCCAAGAAAAAATACCAATAAAAATTGCGGCTGGTGGTGAGGAGGTGGTAAAGATGTATGTCTCAGTTCCTGCTACTCTTGGGGATGAATTTGTAGGTCAGGGGACATTTCTTAGTATTCCAATCAAAGCTGTTGGTGGTGATACAAATTCTACCATACTTTCACAAGCTGGAGGAGTTAACTTTTTCATTGTAAAATAAGGAAATGAAAACTCTACATCTTTTGCTTATCATGTTTACCGTAATTATTTTCCTAGGTTTTGGACTACAACCAGTTCACGCAGACGATGCAAATGGCATATCAATACAAAATATCAAAGTGCAACCGTCTACGGTAAAAGTCGGTGATACATTTACCGTCACAGCAACACTGGTCAACAATTCTACTGTTCCAATAGTGCTGGACAGTGGTAAATGTTCTATTGAAGACACGCAGGTACCGTTTTTCACCGTAATGTTTGATAATCATGCTAAAAGCAAGTCAAAAAACATAAACTGCGCTGGTGTAGGCTGGTCTCAAATATTAAATCCTGGAAAAAACATCATTGGAACCAGTCCTGATTATACTCTCGTTTACATTGCAACGAAATCTGGAACTACAAATGTCACTGTGACATTTTCATATCATGTGACAAACCAAACAGATCCTACTCAACCCAACCTTGGGCAGACTATTTCAAAATCATTCCTGTTTACAATATATGATAACAATACAGGAACCAAGACAATAACTGAAACTGTATTATCTCCACTAAAGCAATTCAAATCAGGAATTGCAGCAAATGATGTAAAATGCCAACAAGATCTTCGACTTGTAATCAAATCAGAAGATGGTTCTACTGCTTGTGTAAAACCGCAAACAGCACAGAAACTTGTTGAGCGTGGATGGGGGTGGGCAATGCAAACGATAGATTCTCTTAAACCATTACTGCCAAACAGAATCATAGGCTTGGAAAATGATACAGGGGTAGTCACTTTTGGAAATCGGACCTATTATTTTGAAACGCCACACTATACACAAGATGCATATGTTAATCCAATGCAAATTTCGTTTCATGATGTACTCTTTACCTTGTTTCTATCAGGATTCAAAGGAGGACTGCCAACTAGTGGTGGTTGTGGAAGCGGTACTGTAGGTGAATTAGTGGTCGGTGGCGGTAGCTACTATTGGACTGATGCCAAGTTTTCGGATGGCATTCATGAATTACTACACATCTTTGCGGATTCTAAACCATGTCCTGTACATCCAACACCAACATATTTCAGTAATCATACAAATCTACAGGCAGGTTTGACATTTTATGATGGAAAAATGAAATTACTAGTAAGCACCAATGTTACAAATTCAACTGAACATTTGATAACACCATCTACAAACCAAACAAGCAATGTAATTAACAAAACTAGTACCATTACAAAACTTACTGTGCACTATTATGGTGGCTCTGGCTCCATAAATATTGGATCTGATAAATTTAATCAAACAGTTTTCTTTACGGGAAATGTTGGACAAGTGAAAGCAGGGTCACCAGTACAGGTAAGCATTTCAGATCCATATGACATGTTCATTAGAAAGTATACAATTCCTTCAAACGAAATAGCTCAAGACGGATCATTTATCTTCGCTCATATGTTTCTTGGCAGGTATGACCAGGATATCTATACATTGGATTTCTCTTACGGTGATCAAAGATATGAATTGAAATATTATCCAGTTGTTCCGCCTTGAGATAGAAAATGAAAACTCTACAACTTTCAGTTTTGTTATATGTCGAAATATGATGTTATTAATCATGTTTTATTTCATTTAGTATTTGTAAAAACTTTCATTAGGCAGGAATCTCAGCTTCTTTGAGTTCTACATTGTCATATTCTTCTGTCTCAGTCTCCTTGCTTTTCTTCTTCTTTTTCTTTGAAGCTTGCGCATCAAATCCTAGTCTTTTGTGTTCTGAATCTATGACTGCTTTTGTGAATTGATCGAATTCAGCATCAGTCATCGATTCAATAACTTCGTCTACTGTCTTGTTCATGTTAATTTTTTTGCATTTTCGATCTGCTTCTGAGCAGTAGAATTCGATGTATTTTTTGATGTAGTCGTACTCTGGGCCATCGATTCCAATTTCTATTCTTCTTCTGTCAAGTCTTTGTCGCCAGCTTTCACTCATACGCTAATTCTCTATTATCTTGCTAATTATAAAAAGCAAATCAAATGTGCTCATCGAAAATAAAAAAAGAAGCGCAGCTTAGGCACAAAAAAAGACCAAGATAGTAGATAACTAGATCGTCATCTTCCAATTTTTATAGTTTGGTAACTATATTGACTATAATGAGTTTGGGAGATATCTTGTAAAATGCGTGCAGCTGTTGTTCCCAAAATTAATGGAAAGTGGGAGGTAAAGGAAGTTCCTACTCCAAAGCCAAGTGCAAATCAGGTTTTGATAAAAATTGGTGCAAGTGGCCTCTGTTATACTGATGTACACATAACAAAAGGTGAACTACCAATGCCAATTGAGTTTCCAAGAACCATAGGGCACGAGCCTGTTGGTGAAATTGTTGAGCTTGGATATGCTGTAACTACACGTATAATTGGTGATAGGGTGGGCGTTCCATGGGTACAAGCATCCTGTGGAAGATGCGAGTGGTGTGAACGTGGCAAGCAGTTATTTTGTCAACAACAAATAGTAACTGGAATTGGAACTCAAGGCAGTCATGCTGAATACATGTTAGCTTATGCTGATTCTACGATGCTTCTTCCAAAGGAAATAACATACGAACAGGCAGCCCCAGTCTTTTGTGCTGGTTATACTGTGTATAGTGGTCTAAGGTTTGCAGATCCAAAACCGCATGAGAAAATCGCAATAGTTGGCATAGGAGGATTAGGTCATCTGGGAATCCAGTATTCAAAGGCTTGCGGATTTGAAACAATAGCTGTGACTCATTCCAAAGACAAAGAAGAATTATCCTACAAGCTAGGGGCGGACAAAGTTGTTGCAAATGGTGAAGAATTAATGAAGGCAGGAGGTGCTGATGTCATACTTGCTACAGGAAACTCTTCAAGATCAATGACTGATGCTCTAAAGGGGATACGACCTGATGGCAGAATGATGGTAATGGGAGTTTCAAACGAAGAGCCTATTCATGTCTCAACTGAGATATTGTTTAATCGTGCAAGAATAATAGGTTCTACACAAAACAGCCGAGAATATCTTTTTGAGGCACTAGATTATGTTTCTAAAGGCAAAGTCAAGGTAATTACGGAAACCTATAGCTTGGATGACATTGGACAAGCATATGACAGAGTAGCTGATGGCAAGGTTAGATTTCGGGCTGTAATAAAAAATTAAGTTGTCGGTTGCTCATGTTTAATTCTCGATCTTCAGAATCTGAAATCATTATTTTCTGTTACTGAATTTTGTCCTTTAGACCTTCCTGAATTTTTATGGCAGTAGTTGGACAAACAGTCTCACATGCTAAACAGTATATGCAAGACTTTTCTGCAAAAGGATCAGACTTGTCATATTCATTTAGATTGTTGCTAGGACCATTGGAAGTTGGACCTTCTTGCGGTTTTAGATTCCAACCAAAAACTAGAACAGGACATGCACTTATGCATGCACCATCTGCTATACACAGATCAAAATCAACTGCTACATTTGTTCCGTGAATTCCTAGATTGCCTTTTTCAGAAATATGTTTCTCAATTAGCTCTTGATCGTGAGAATTTACACCTGTAAAGTCTAGTTCTCTTTCTACACCTTCTCCCCAAACATAGTGTTTGTCTCCTGATGCCTGATTGTTGTGTTGCTCTGTTTTTCTAGGTAGCTTTTTGTAAAAGTCTGAATCGATTGGCATGTTCCACACACACTCCAGTAGAATTTAATACTATTCATAATTGTCCAGCATCTTCAAACAATAATCATAGACTGTTCCATTTGGCTTTACGACAAATCTAATAGGAAAAATCTAATATCACTAATCAAACCCTGAAATTACAAGTTATTTGAAGAGGATACTGAACAAGTGAACAAAACACCTAGTGAGTCAAATAGTATCAAAACAATTTATCAGCAATCCCTAAAGACACTGTTATCTGAAAATTAATGTGAAAATTTACATCTTTCAATAACACTTGCAGGTATGATGGTTCTGAATTATTTCCAAATTAGTAATGTAATGTGAGCAAAAATCGATTTTCGTCTCATCTAGTTTTGACTCATGACTGTATTATTAAATGACATGCGGTAATTCATCTCAAAGATTAGGGATACCTTATGAATGAAGCAAAACGGTTCTGCAATTGCATTAATTTCAATTCTAGTTCTTCAGATCTTTGCCGTGGCACAATATGGCAGCACTGGAACCAGTTTTACAGGTTCCCATGATGCATTTGCACAAAAATCAGGATCTGACCAGCCATCATACATACCATACCAAAATAACAACGAGGGCGTCTCAGTTGAATATCCAAGTGATTGGACATATTCAGAAAAAACGCGGGGCCAAGCCATGTTGACATATTTTTATCCTCCCAATGACCCACAAACATTTTTAGAACTTTCTTATGATAAAACCGCAGATTATACTGGCACAGACAAGCAAATACTTGGTGAAATGTCACAGATTCTTAGCATACTTTGCTCAAATGCATCAATTGCAAAAAATGGCTTTACGTGTTCTGATTTTCAATACAAGACTGGTGCTGGCAAGTACCAAGGGGCCCCTTCATATGTGATGCATGGAAGGATGACAGAAACTTTTTCTGATGGCTCTACTCGCGAACAAGACATTGTACAATTTCTTATCATCAATCAAAACAGTGATTATGGCATTTTTGCTACATGTCCAAAAGACAAGTGTAGTAATTACGATAGTGAGTTAACCCATCTTGTAAATAGCTTAAACATATACTCACTAAATCCTACAAATAATTTGAATGCAGATACACAAGTTTCAAGCTATAACATCCCAAGCTGGATAAAAAATAATGCAAAATTATGGTCTCAAGATGCGGTTACAGATGATGATTTCGTAAAAGGATTGCAATACCTGATTCAGCAGGGAATGATCACGGTTCCCACAACGCAGATTAGCTCGCAGTCATCACAGACAATACCATCATGGGTTAAAAATACCGCAAAGTGGTGGTCAGAAGGCCAGGTAGGAGATTCTGATTTTGTAAAGGGCATTCAATATCTAGTTCAAAATGGAATCATAGCTACCCAAACTGCCGACCAAGGACATACAGCTGTGACTGATCAACAAGGGATGGTAACTTTTCAAATATCTGGTCAGGATGTACAATTTAGCTTTGTTGATGATACCACTGGTCAGCCCCTGGCTCGAGCAAATATAGTATTATCTGTAGACCCTCAAACACAATCGGTAGGCACATTACTAGTCATAGATCCTAGCAAACATTATCCCGTACAAGTGATCCTGTTGATTCCAAGCCAAACCAGTTCTACTACGCCTACATCCTTGAACAATTATTTTATTCCCTCTGCTTCTGCTCAATCTGAAGAAGTTGTAAAAGTTACAGTAACTACCAGTGTAAGACAAGCAGGAAATTTATTATCAGTGTCTTTTCTTCATAAGGTTCATCAAGTCGGTCGTGTAGTTGAAAAGGTTAATTCTGTCTATGATTCACTGGCATTAGCTCTAAAATATGCAGACAAAAATGGCTGGTTACCAGTAAGTGGGTATTTACAAAATCATGGATATGAAACAGGATCTATATCATCTGAAGAAGCCATTGATAAGATTAAGGATGAAAACAAACAGGGCAAAATAATCGATGGCTTATTTCTTATCGGTTCTGGTGGAGCCAATATGCCCGCATATATGTTAAGTCGAGTTGTTGGTGAAATAACAGCTAAAGTAGATATTAATACTGTATCAGGATGTAATTCGCAACAAGTCCAGTATGTAGAAGTTGGCCCTGCCATTTTTTATAATTGCCCTAGCGACAAGACGTCTGGTCTGTTAAAGTACGAGCCTCCAGCTGAAACTACTGATCATGTGTCACTAGATATCCTGAGCAAAGCAAATCAAGGATTTGGAGAACGAATTCAGACCGATAAAGGTCAACCAGTTTCAGTTCCAGCCGATGATTATAGTGTACGTGTTTCATCCCCAGGTAAAAACCCAGTAACCGAGGATCTTACAGTGACACCAGACCAGATAACAGATGTAACTGCAGTACCACAACCAATTCCAAATAATGCAATGACTACAACAATTACTCCGGCAGGAGACCTGAGTGGTCATTGGAGCGGTTCTTTTTCAATGAAAGACACCACGTCTGACGGCTGCTCATTTTCAGGAACATGGGAGGCAACACTGACACAGAATGATAATGACTTGTCTGGATCAATTTCCATCATCGAGGCAAGCTCGCCAGATTACCCGGAAAATGACTTTTGCACTTTGGCACCAGCAACATTCAATTTTGAAGGAGGTACAGTCAGCTCTTCGTCCTTCCAGTTTGATAGCTCTGACTTTGGAGGTTTCCAGACGAAGGGATACTTTACTACAGATCTGATACATGGAAATTTCAACGAGTGTAGTGACGAAAGTTGTGCAACTGGAACTTTTACAGGAAGTAGAGGATGATGGTACCATAGTACCATCGAATCCACTTTGAGTTTTAATGTTCAATCCTTTTTACAATACTGCCAGATTTTCTGTAGATCACTGTAGAAAACGTGGGATTTTTTTGACCAGATGTGATATAGAGATTCTTCCAGGACCGATTGTAATTATGACTAGAGAAGCTGCAAGAAGTATTACTGGAAGCTCAGCACCGTCTGGGCCTATGAATTTTGATGCCTTGTAGATGTAAAATATTACGCCAAGCATCACAAGTGATGTAACCGATGCGGAAATTCTTGTCAGTACACCAACTATTATCAAAATGCCAGGAATAAACTCCTCTAAGGCAAAAAGATACTGTAGCTGTGTAGGAAGGCCCATCTGTGGTAGATATGAAGTAAAGCTAGGATCAAATTTGATAAAGCCAACTGCAATAAAGATGACACCTATTGTCAATCTTAGTCCAAAATGAGATATGTCATGAAACTTGCTCGGACGTATTTCTGCACCTGCCAAGACATGTTGTTTTTCAAATGAGACTAACTTAAGGATATAGTAATTTTGTTAGAATGATTGCAAACCTGATAACTGGATTTTTTCCTTTCTTCTTTTAATTGAGATTACAGTAAGCTTGGTTATATTGCACTTTGACGTAATATTGATGATGAATGATTATACCTGTACGTGTTCCTGTGGTTGTGAGAATCCTGCTGACGATTATGTCTGCCATAATTGTAGAATTGGTCTGTGTAAAGTGGGAATGAAAAGATAACTGATTCTTCCAATGTCAATCTAGCTAGTTTCAAGAAAAAATAAAAATTGAGGAAAGGAGTTTTGTAGCAAGTCTTACAGGACTCAAACATTGGGTTCAGACCTGTGCGAGTTTGAGTCTTTAGAGGATTAAAGTTAGTCTATATCATAAAATCCGCATTAAAAGAAGTTCCTTCATCAGATTCTGGGATATAGATAACATCAGAGTGGTTATGGAATATGTCCACCAACCATTCTTTTTCATAACTGTCATTGGCTTTGAAAATTCGATAGGGGCATAGAATAGAACCGTTGTACTGAGATATCATCTTGTGCAGTTTTTTCTCAATTGATAATCTTAGTTCTTTTCCTTTTTTGATCTCAATATTATTAATTATAGATCTGGTAAGTCTAAAACGGGTTCCAAACGACTCGACTATCTTCATGATGTCATCCCAATGTTTTAAGGCATCTTCGGAAGATGTAGAAATGCTGTCTTCGATTTGAAACATATGCAATAGACCTTTTTTCCGGAATGTATCGACATCAATATAGTCAGATATTTCATCCTCGATGCCTTGAGGATCTCCATTAGTAAGGTATACTGCATGTTCGCCTTTTGTCAAACCGTTATGCATATATCTTAACTGAGCAGAGATTCCTCGTTCTATACCTTCATACATCAATATCGGATGATTTCCAAATTTTTCATCATCTATAAACTTGAAATTTGAAATTTTGTTGGTTTTATCTTTCATATCCGATCCAAGCCAAGTTTGTGTATCAGTTCCTTGACTGCACTACAGTTCCTAAAATACTCAAATCCTTTTTGAGTTAATGATATAGGATCTTTTTTTATCATTTGCCTGTTCTCAAGCTCTGTGAGATAGCGAATCAAATTATCGTAAGACATGTTACTTTGAAATTGTATTCTCGTTGGTCTTACGTTGCCATCTGCCGATTCGTTGTTAATTGCAGTTAAAATATCATGATAAATTTCCCATTTACTTCGTTTGTCCTTTTTGACTACCTTTCTATCAGTATCCATTGTAATACATGACATATTGATGTCCTTCTACTTCAACACTGCCATTTCTTAAGAGAGAAGCTCATCTTGATAAGTATCGAAAAACGTATGATGATAAGCATCAAAATGCACTATTTTTTTTAAATGTAATTTGTAACTTGTCTTAATGACTACGGCAAATGTGTTGACGGGTACTACTTGTTTCATACTTTACACTCTTACTTATTTTGATACATGGAAGTTTACCGGACTCACAAATGCCAACAAAAAAGAATGCATGAAGTCAATAGACCAAACTTCAAAAGAGGATTGCAAATGCTAGATTTTTCTAAACATGTGTTTTTAGCGCCATCATGTAGAAAAGATCAGCAAACACTAGATCAGGTGTTAAAAATTCTTCAAGACTGGAAATTCTCAGAAAAAAATATAATCAAGAGCATTGACATGGATCTGCTAACTTCAGGGGATTATCTACTTCGCTGTGAGGATAACGACATATTACTATATGCTATTCGGTTGACTTATCCATTTGGCTATACAACAAATTTAGTGAAAAAACTAAACCACAAAACTTGACAGCTATTAATAAATTCTAGAAAATTTTATAAAAAATCAAAAAAATTTGGGAAGGAGTTTGTAGCTACTCAAGTTTAATCGTAAAGTTGTTCTCTTATTTTTTCTTGTCTGAATGTTTTTCATTCTGTAATTTAGAATTTTTTACAAGAACATGGCGGAATAACAATCCTCCAGCTATTATTAAGACGATTCCTACCATTACATCAAAAGCATCAAAGCCCGAATGAAGACCCCCTCCTAAACTGAGTCCTCCTAATATTACTAAAACTATGGCAACAATTTTTGCTAACACATTTTCATTTTCTAGTTCTTTTAATTAAGGATTTAATGAGAATAACTTCTCTCCAACAGACCATAACACGAGCCTTATCAGATCCTGCGTGGTTAGCCGATGAAATTCTATTCCAAAGCCATCATGAAAGGTTTCTAAATAACTCTAGAAATAAAAAATAGGAATGAACTAATTTATACATTTGATTAGCGAAATATTGCTTGTGTGTGGTATCATATAAGTAGCACAAATTCTCCATCAGAGAGTCCTCTAAAAAATACCCTGTATAGATTTCTGTGGATTACAATGTTTGCATCAGACATTGGCGCTGCCATGCAAACAGTTGGGTCTGGCTGGCTGATAACATCACTTGTCCCATCTCCCTTTGTTGTATCGCTTTTACAAGTCATGACAAGCTTATCCATATTTCTGCTTGCACTTCCTGCAGGAGCACTTGCAGATATTGTTGACAGACGCAAGCTCTTCCTTGCCGCACAATATTTCTCACTTGCAGTAGCTGCTATATTGAGCATCCTTACCTTTGCAGGTTTTACAACATCATCAATTCTTGTTGTGTTTACCTTATTGCTTGGCTTGGGTAATGCAATGAGCTTGCCAGTAAATATCGTAATTCAAACTGAGCTTGTGCCAAAGAAAAAAGCTCTTGCTGCAATGACCTTGTTTAGTGTGGCAGTTTACATTGGATTAGCAGTTGGTCCACTCTTAGGTGGCTTGGTAGTTTCTGTAGCAGGACCATGGGCCGTGTTTATGCTAAACGCACTTTCCTTTGTTGGAGTGATAGTTTTTCTTCACAGATGGAAAAAACCACAAGAACGCAAGCTTCTTCCACCAGAACAGGTAATTGGAGCTATTCGCACAGGATTGCGATACATGCGTCACTCTATGCATGTACGCGCACTATTTGTTCGCGACTTTGCATTGACAATTTGTGGCAGTGCGCTGGTATCCCTTTTGCCACTCTTGGCTCGCAACGAAGCAGGATCAAACTCTATTCTTTTTGGAATTTTAGTTGGAGCGTTTGGCATAGGCGGAATGATAAGTGGTTTGATTATAGTGCCACGGATAAAAAAAATATCAATAGAAAAACGCGTAACAGGTGCAACAATTTTGTATGCTATCGCAATGACAGTCTTGTCACTCCAGCATGGAATAATTGTAGTGTTTGCTGGAATATTTGCAGTTGGGACTGCCTTGATTGTTATGACATCCAGCTTGAATTTCATTGCATACAATTCTGTATCATCATGGGTAAGAACGAGAGTAGTTTCAGTTCACCAGCTGGTGTATTGGGGCGGAGTAGCTCTTGGTAGTATCATATGGGGAATTGTTGCAGAAATATGGGGAATTCCAACTGCATTACTTGCCGCATCTATTGGATTAGTAATTGGTCTTCTTACCTCAACTAGATTCAAACTAAAGCCACTCACAGATGTAGACATGACTCCATCAATGCATTGGTCCATGCCGCGTGCGATGATTGACATTGATGACCACGAGGAGGGATCCGTACTAGTAGAGATGGAGTTTCAGATTGATCCGGCACGTTCGCACGAGTTTGAATCTGCGATGAATAACGTACGTTCTGTGATGTTGCGTGATGGTGCAATCAATTGGGGATTATTCCATGATGTTGAAAATCCAAGTCGTTATGTTATGATGTTTACCTCGGAATCTTGGACTGAACATTTACGCCAACATGAACGCATAACAAAAGCAGATCTTGCCATAGAAAAACACGCTACTTCATTTCATATAGGAAAAGATCCCCCACGTATTTCCCACCTTATTAGTGAGGATACTTTCAAACAAAATCATAAATCAAAAAAGAAAGACAAAGTTTGATTTTTCTATACGAGTGGGTCCAAAATACGACCATGTTAGTCCCTAGTCCCACTAGATCCGCTATAAACATGGTACTAAAATAGCACCCACATCATGCCATGATGCGATGCAGATTTCAATAGAAGGCGTACAAAAGCGCGAAGATCCGTACCAGTTGTTTTTGGATTCTTTCAAAAACAAGGAACCAAAAAGAAAATACATCAACTGGCTGTTTCAATTTTTAAAATTGATACCTTCAGAACTTTTTGCAGAAACTGGAGAGAAATCAAACTGCAACAAGAATTCTTGCGAACAATAATTGATTACATTGTTCTTATTAATATTATTGATGTATCTGTTTGAGTGTTTTATTAAAACTAGTTATGAGAGGACAGTATTTCTCGAAAAAGAGATTCTGTTGTATTAATACATTTACACTTTTCACAAAACTCTACTGAACAGCAACAAGGATAACAATCACAGTTACAATAGTAACAATAACTCATATTATATGATAGTAATTGAAACTAAAAAACTCATTGATAGATGAAAACGTCTTTAACACTTTCCATGAGTTTATGGAAAAATCTTGACAGTTAGTCTAACAATATAAGTACTGCAGTCCATTACGAAATTGTGGAGAAAGATAGATTTTCTGAATGGTTTGTTCCAAAATTTGGTTCTAGGAATTTTAGACTTGGGGTAGGCATTCTTTTTTTACCATATACTGGAATGGTAGTTTCCTTTACAGCTTGGGGTTCATTTACGGAAAATTTTTCAACAGAAAGACTTGTTGCAGTATGTGTTTTGTATTTTCTTGCTCTTGGCGTATCTGCCCACTGTCTTGATGCCATAGGTAGCAAAGCAAAACCATGGGGAGTTTTATCGAAAAAGAAGATCGTGATTGTTTCCATAATATCGTTGTCAGTGGCATCTCTCATTGGTTTGCACTATGCCTTTTTGGATTCGCCACTTTTATTTCCAATAGGAATTGCAGAAATGTTCTTTCTTTTTGCTTACAATCTTGAATTATTTGGTGGAAGGTTTCACAATAATCTTGTTTTTATCATATCATGGGGTACACTTCCTGTCCTGGCAGGGTCTGCCATTCAGACAAATACCATCTCAATACAAGAGTTAGCAGCAGCAGGTCTTGCATCTGTCCTGAGCTATATTCTCATAAAAACATCACAGAAATACAAAAAACTCAGACGGGAATCTTCAGATGACTTTGCAATACATAGACAAGAAATTGTTCTAAAACTGGTCAGTATGGGTGTTATTGCTTCTACAATATCCTATGTTGTTTTGAGATATGCTTAACTGAAATAAATGAGTAATATAGTCATGGCAATAGAAATAGAATCAATAGGAAAAACTCTTCTTGATGCTCCCCTTGGTTTTGTCGAACAAACAATATCAGAGATTATCAAAAAGCCTGTTTATCTAAAAGTGGTTGAACAAAATTCTGTTTTTGAAACAAATTATGTAAGAAAAGTTGTAATTGGTCATAGCCAATTTCCGATCCTTAGTGCAGTTGTGAGGTTTGATTCTAAAAATCTTACTCAAGCAGTAATGACTGGTCTTTTACAAAAAAAAGAAAGCATTGGAAGTATACTTAGAAAAAACAACATCAGAGCAGAACGAGGATCTGTACATATCAACTTTGATCCTGATAAAAAAACGATGACTAGGAATTATGAGATCTTACACAATGGCTCTGTTTGGTTTCGAATTTCGGAAGTTATAAGATTAGATTTTCTTCGTGCCTGTAAGAATAGCTGAAGAACGCAGGGTTAGGTTCTGTATCTCCACTTGTAATCCATTTCTTTTCATGATGTTTCCGTAATCATCAACCCAATTGCTTAATTTTACTAGCTTTGGAAGATTCTCAAATACATCTTTCCAGTTTGGTATCAAACGTCCAAAAATTTTTAATATGACAAAATAAAGGCTCCACAATCCTTTAACAACCGTGTTTTGCGGATAGGTGAAATCATGAAAAATTATTTTTCCACCCGAATTTAGATGATTGAGACATTTCTCAATTAGAATATTTGGAATACAGTATTTTGGAATATAAGAAGATGTTATACAGTCAAACTTTGTAGTTAAATCTATTTTTTCAGCGTCGTCAAGAAGAAATGAGATTTTGTGATTGGGTTTTAGTTTCTTTCTTGCCACGTTAAGAAAACTCTCTGTAATATCGACTCCAGTTATTTTTGTGTCAGGAAACTTTTCAGCAATCTTAAATGTTAGTATTCCCGTACCGCATGCAAGATCAAGTATTGAACTGCATTTTGGAATCTTCTTTATGACTTCCCTTTTCCAATATGAATCTCTTCCAAAGGTTGTCAGATTTACAATCTTTTCGTATGAGACTGCAGTATTCTCAAAAAATTGTTTGACTAGAGCTTTCGGAGATTCTTGTATCAACCACAAACAATTTCTGCATCCAACCTTATAGGGATTAGCACCGCAATAGATTCTGCAACAAGGAAACGGAACTAAACCAATTGGCAAATCCGCCTAAGGCAAACTTATAATATTTTACTAATAAAGTGGGTCGGATTTATGACATGATGATACCCTAGTCCCATCGAGGTAGATGTTGCTTGCGTCTGAAATTGTATCACAGTGTAATCTGGGTCTTATAGGTCTCAAACCTTCTCTTCATGGGATTTTTGATGCCTCGTAATTTTCCCAAAACAGATTTGCAATAAATTTATCTTGTTCATAAGATACCGTCTACCATTGGAGATGGTGATGTTTAAAAACAAAATCTCGGTCTTAGCTGCCTTTATTGTTATTTTCTTTATGGTTTCACTTGTACTGTCTTCTAATGCTGATGTTCAAAAACCAATTTTAGTTGTAGAGAAAAATATCAGCCAAAGCAAATTTCTTTGGACTGATACAGAAGTAATTACAATAAAGATAATTAATGAAGGAAATTCAATTGCAAAAGAAATACATCTGTCTGATCAAATTCCGTCAGGATTTTTAGTTGTCAAAGGAAATCTTACTACTACAGAAGATATGGTAAACGTTAATCTTCCAATTTTAGATGTAGGTGATGAACAAACCATCACTTACTCCATAACAGGAAAACAAGGTATGAACGGTAACCTGCAAATTTTTCTTCAACCTGCAGAAATTGTATATGCTGATTTTGTAGGAAATCAGTATGAAAAAAAATCAAATCATATTGAGATCATGGTGGAATCTGTAAGCTGGGAGGGAAATTTTGTTGGGACTATATTTCTTCTAATTGTCGTTACTTTTGCTTTTGGTTATTTTGGTTCAATTATACGCTTGGTAACACCGGATTCTACAGACAAGGAAAAAAAGAAAAATGATATCAAAATTGCTACTACTGTACAGGCACTCCTTGGTGGGGCTGCAGGAATCATTGTTCTCGGCTCGTTTCAAGGATTATCCACGTTATTTTCAGGAGGACTGTTTAACTTAAACGCTCAAACGATCATAGTATTACTTAGCACTTGCTTTGCCGCTGGATTTGCTCCCCAAGCTGTTATTGACAAGTTTATCCAACAGTGGAAAAACAAAGCCTCGGATGCAATAGAAAAATCAGACGCCAACAAAGCAAAGAGCGACTCCGCTGATGTTGAAAACCAAGCACTCACGAGCTCCAACACCGCTTTTGAGAAAACTTTAATCAAATATATGGAAAAAAATCAATCTCTAGAAACAGAGCTTAAGGACATTAAGGTGGAGAACCAAGCACTCAAGAGCTACAACACTGCTTTAGAAAAGGAAATTATCAAAGGTATGGGAAAAGACACCTCAAAAAAAGAAAACAAGAAAACCCCGTGAACATAAACAATAATAATCTCACTTCAAATAATTAAGAATATGTATAAAAGAAAGATTTCTGATATTATGACACCACTGATCAACAATCCGCTAGTAGAAATTACTCCGGAAAAAACTGTATCAGATGCTTTGGATACTATAAAAGAAACGGGCAAGAATAAAATTATAGTTGTAGATGAGAATCACAGGCCAAGGAAAACGCTCAATTTGATTGATATTGCTGGGAAGAAACCCAACTTTCCCATAAGAGATTTAATCTTGGATCCAATCATAACCGTTGGAGCAGATAGTGAAGTTGATGACAATGTTAAAGAAAACTTAGCTAAAAATAAAGTCATCATCGCAATAGGCCATGATAATGCTCCTGTTGGAATACTTACAGCTGCTGATCTTTCCAGATATTGGAAATACAAGACTCAAGATTTGAGTTAACCTGACATGTAAATAAAATTATTCTAATCATATCGGTCGATAACCTCAATTGTGTTTTACAGGATTAGGTTTACGAAATCAAAATTCTTACATCCTTCCAAAATTCTATGGATTTTGGAATTGAAATTCTTCCAATAAATCAAAACAAAAATTGACTTTTCTCTACAAGTGGGCCCAAAATAACCACCATGATAGTAGCTGGGTCTCCATAAGGGCTCGAATCCGAGTAGATTCAGATCCGTGAAAATTAGTAATCTTTCAAGAATTTTAAATGATGAAAGAGTCGTTTCAAGGAATCAAGTTTCATCGTAAAGTTATTCTCTTATTTTTTCCTGTCTGAATGTTTATCATTCTGTAATTTAGAATTTCTTAGAAGAACATAGCGGAATAACAATCCTCCAGCTATTATTAAGGCGATTCCTCCCAATACGTCAAAAACATCAAAGCCAGAATGAAGACCCCCTCCTAAACTGAGTCCTCCTAATATTATTAAAATTATAGCAACAATTTTTGCTAACACATTTTCATTTTCTAGTTCTTTTAATTAAGGATTTAATGAGAATAACTTCTCTCCAACAAATCATAATTTATGCGAGCCTTACAGGACTCAATGTAATTACTTTATCCATTTACCATGTGGATTTTTTCTAAGAATCTATTAGCGATATAGATCTTGTTTGTAATATGATTGACTACCATTTGATCACCAAGAATTGTTCCCCAGATTACAGATTCGATTTCATTAGTCAGAGGATCTAGTTTTTGGAATGTGTATTCACATGTTAGATACACGCAGTCAAAAGAGGATGTGACACACACAGGTGAAGCAAAGCCTAACGTTCTTCCTTTTAGAAGATCATATGTGTTTGAATCAAACATTTGAAGATAGGTTTCAACACCACATGCCCCCTCACATCCCCACCACTTCACACTTTTAATATAGAGAATGTTTGCATCAGGATTAATAAAAACATCAACAGGTTCCTTTACATCGATTTCTCCAATTATCTTGTTTGTAAATCCATCTATAATTGAAACCTTGTTATTCTTTGCATTTGTGACATATACCAGATTCCTATTTTCATCAACCGCTATAGCATGTTCGCCATTTTCTACTTGGATTCTGTCAATTATGGAATTTGTATCACAATATATTACTGAAACAGAATCTGAACCATACCAATCGGTAACGTACAGCATATTTGTAGAAGAATTAATTACCATGTGATTTGGATCTTTAAAATCACCAAATATGGTATCAATTACTTTGTTTGAGGAAAGATCTATTACTACAACAGCGTGAGATTTTCTTTCTAATCGTGAAAAAACGTACATCTTGTTTGTTTTTGGATTTATAATCATACGTGAAGGATTTTTTATTTTTATTTTATCTAATGTTTTGTTAGTATTACCATCTATTACAACGATAGAATCCACGGTTGACACATACAATAAGTTGGTGCTAGGATTAATACAAATAGCAGATATCTGTGATTCTAACACAATGGTATTTGGATAACTAAATTCAGCTTTTTTCTTTAGTTCACCATTACTATGATATTTTATCTCGACTTTTTTCTTTAGATTGCCGTATTCGTCATAATGAAGTTCTTCTTTCTTCTTAATTACACCGTGCTTGTAATATTTTAACAGAGTCTGAATTTTATTCCTGTCTTCCTGAGACAACATCTTCAATTATAGAATTATTTCCATATAAAGAAAAGTTAGCTGATTACACAAGTATTTACAATTTTAGCAGATACGAACACACTCCACTTCCACAAATCATAACTTAAGCGAATCTTACAGGGCTCAGATCTTAAGTGGGTTTAGATCTGTGAGTGTTGAGTACATTCAGCTACTGTGCTTTAACGTTGGTTTCCATGGACCATCAACACAAACCGCATCTGCAGAACCCGGCCAAGGGGGCATTGTAGCAATTATGAAAACCAGTTGTTTTTT
The DNA here is from genome assembly GCA_016201435.1 of Nitrososphaerota archaeon. Lineage (GTDB taxonomy): Archaea > Thermoproteota > Nitrososphaeria > Nitrososphaerales > Nitrosopumilaceae > TA-20. Next base: position 55,850 of record JACQCT010000038.1, read on the forward strand.
ACCAGTATTTCGAAATTGAAAATGTGTACCAACTGGTATGGTGACAGATGATCCGATTCTAACTGTCACTATCTGATGTCTCTTTCCCTGCTTGCGCCACATTTCTCCTCGTCCTTGTATACAATACCATATTTCATCAACTGTCTTATGCTTCTTTGCGCGTGAAGTGTGTTTTGGTGCTAACATACAATGAGCTAGACCACCATATCGAACATCCTGAAATTTTCTGATGAAAGAACCATCTGGTGCTTCGTATACGTAATCTTCACCTTTTATTTTATTAAGGTGCCATGTGTCAAACTTGGAACTTCTCTTCGTGGTTCTTTTAAAATTGAACCATGATTGCTTTAACATGTTATAAAGATGGAATTCATCTTTAAAAATATAATTACGTTTTTAAAAATAAAAAATTTGGAAAGGAGTTCCAATTTTATTTTGAGGAACACTTTGTTTTTATTCCTCGCTATCATATCTATGTTATTGAGTGTCCAAGAGATGCTAAACTCAGTCATGAAGTCGGATGATCGTATACGATATGCGACAGTCTGTGACATGGAGGGACAAGTGCTTGGAACAAAAATTCAAGAAGGTCTTAAACCCTTGCTTAACGACGAGGAACACAAGGAGGCACTAATTTATGCTGTCAATTCGATGAAGGTGCGCGAGAAATTGAGTGCAAAGTTAGGGAAAAATCATTATGTGTTCGCGGTATATGACAATCTCTGCAGATTAACAATGCCTATAGGAAACAAATACATGCTCTTACTAACATGGGGACCTGAGACTACACTAGACATATTCAAAAATATTCAAAATGCATTGAAGCAAATTTGATTTCCTCCATCTTATCTTCCAAAAATCACCCCTGATTTCTAAGTTCTAAAGCTTTACGACAACAGCATGTTTTTGGCTTGAAATGCAATTATTTTCTAATACATTCCTAAAGATTGCAAAGCACGGTTTCTCATATTCTCTAGATCCGGATCGTAAGAACCTTCTTTTCTTGCCTTGTTAAAATATTCTAGAGCTTCTTTGAATTTGTCCAGGACTATTAATAGACATCCTTTATTGAACAAAGCGTTGTTATTGTCAGGCTCAAGTTCTATTGCTCGATCATAGTTTTGCCGTGCCTCATCATAGCGTCCAAGTCTTGCAAGTAAATTACCTTTGTTAACTAATACATCAGAGTCCATTGGATAAAGTTCAAAGGCTCTATTGTAGTAATCAAGAGCTTCATCGTACCGCCTAGACCGCACCAAAGTAACGCCCATCTCGTTTAAAGCTAGAATATTTTTTGGATCTTTTTCCAGTATCTCTTTGTAATATTCTTCAGATTCTCGATCAAATTCATCAAAAGACTGAGTATGCCTTTCGGAATAACCTAAGAATAATCCTGTAATTTTGTTCTTTATCTTGTCTTTTGTTGATAAGGGAGCCCATGATGGAACTCTTCTTTCTTTCCGCACATCCCTGTACATTATGATTTTTGTAGGTTTCTTAACTAATAACATTTGATTAGCTGAAATTACAAATATTTCCTATTCTCTTAACCATAACCTTTACGACAACAGCATGTTTCTGGCTTGATTTCGGGGGTAAACCATTTTTACTGATTGTCAGTTAACTCCTTTGCTGCTAATTAAAATAAAAAATTGGGAAAGGAGTTTTGTAGCTACTCCGATTAGCTTACTGCACACTTTTTGTAAAATTATTTTCACAAAAATTTCAGGTTCTCGTACCCACTGTCAGTTCAAAAACCATCGGGTCCACTTTTACTGTTTGTGATTACTTAATTTTTAGAGGAATAGAACCGCTACCCCATGGTTCTTTGACAAGAAATGAATAATTTTTTGTTGGTTGATAATCTAGACCTTCATAAAATGTCCAATCCAAATATTTTGGAACGTTTGGCAGTAAAGTCAGGCTACCATACACAAGTGTATTAGTGGAATAGGGAATTTCTTTTTGTCCATCACTTAATGCATAGTTACAGGAATTTTGTCTTTGACAAGACATTGTTATTTCAGAATTACCAGTATTTTTCACAACAAAGTGTATGGTCAATATTGATTTGCCATCCTCTGTAGGCTCTATGTGGCTGTTGATATAGTAGAATGTAACTGGTCCTATGAGATATGGTGTGGCGGTTGCAATATCGTTATTTAATTTGTTTTCTTGTTGTATTTGCTCTATGCAAGTTTCCTTATCAGCGGCAGTTTGCAACTGATCACAGTTTGAAATATCAGTAATGCTTGTAGAATTTTTAATGTGGATTATTCCCTCTGAAACTAGGTATTGTATTCCTGAGACAAAATCACTGTCAGATATGGTACCATCTGCCCACCAGCCAGCATTGTTTTTTACCCACGTGGGAATTTGATTAGACTGATTCGTGTTTGTTGTTAAAGTAGGTGTTTTCATAATTCCATTTTGCATGAGATACTGAATTCCTCTAATAAAATCAGAATCACCAATCTGTCCTTCTGACCACCATTTTGCATTATTTTTTATCCATTGTGGAATAATATAGATCTCTTGAGCTAGAGCCTCTGATGAAAAAACTGTAATTGATATCGATAATCCAATAATGATTAGTAAATATCTACTCTTCATTGAAAACTAATATCGGATAGTAAAAGATTAACTTGTCCTAAAACTGTATATAGGTCCTACAGGACTCGAATCTTTGGTTTCGAAAGATAAAGAAATATCAGTGAAGAAATATGATAAATTATCAGCAAAAAAATAAAACATCACTCAAAGGAGAAGAAAAAGTACAAAAAACCTTACAGAAGACGATATAGAGAAAAATTGACCAAGAGAACCTAAATGGGTCTTAATCCTTGCCCACTCCTTTCTTAATTAAACTATTATCTCGTGTATTATTTTGTGCTCGATTTTATTATTCTGATCCTTGCTTACGCCGTATGTCCTTTTTATGAGGTCTTTTACTAGTTCAACGTCAGATTCAAGTAACTTTTCGTATGGATCATTGCCCACAAATCTTTCAAAAGAGTCCTCTTTCTCTTGCTTTGGAAGATCCACATCATCATAACTAATGAAATATTCTGCAGATATTTTTGCAGAACCTTTGTCTTTTTTATACTGCGATTTTTTGATGTGACCTGGCAGCTTCGTTTCTATGTCTGTCAGAATAATCAAGGGATCGTATTGTCCGCCTATGTAATAAGACGAATCTATTGTAGTAAAATCGAATCTAACCTTGCACTTTGATTGCACGTCTAGCATGTACATACCATCAATAAGAATGATCTTAAAGTTCAGAAAATTCATCACGATTTGATGCAAAAATGAGAAAATCATGAAAATACTCTAGTTCTTATTGGCAAACAAACTAATACCTGCTGGGTATTGTATGGTCTTACAAACTTTCAACGTGGGTACTCGATGTGCACGCTGTGGAAAAAATTCAATGTTAACTGATAATGCAACTGGTGAAATGTTTTGCGGAGGATGCGGTTTTGTTATTTCTGAACGCATTGAGGAGGCAGGTCCTGAATGGCGTTCGTTTTCAAAAGAGGAATACGATGATAGAAGCAGAACAGGTTCACCAACCTCACTTGCAATACACGACAGGGGACTTGCTACAATAATTGATCATGCAAACAAGGACGTAACTGGAAAACCTTTGTCAGCTTCTATGAAAAGGACAATAGAACGTCTTAGAACATGGGATAGTAGAAGTCAGGCACATGAATCTGCAGACAGAAATTTTAGGCAGGCATTTAGTGAGCTTGGTAGGCTAAAAGACAAGCTTGCACTTTCAGATGCATTAATAGAAAAGACAGCTTACATCTACAGAAAGGCACTTGAAAAGGGTCTTGTCAGGGGAAGATCAATTCCAGGAGTTATTGCAGCAGCACTATACGCAGCATGCAGGGACAGTGGAACGCCAAGAACATTACACGATATCTCAAATGCAATAAACATCAAAAACAAGGAGGTTTCACGATGCTACAGGCTCATTTTGCGTGAACTTGATCTAAAGATGCCAGTGGTAGACCCAATAAAATGCATGTCTAGAATAGTAAGCAAGGCTGAACTAAGTGAAAAGATAAAACGAGGAGCACTTGCAATCTTAAATGATGCAAGCACGATGGAAATTACAGCTGGTAAACATCCCATGGCACTTGCAGCAGCGGCACTGTATCTTTCCTGTGTTATGAACGGAGAGAACACGACACAAAAAGTTATTGCAATGGCAGCTGGGGTGACAGAAGTTACAATACGAAACCGGTACAAGGGACTAAAAGATTTACTAAAAATCTAACCTTCTATCTAATATGAAATAAATAAAAATGAAAACTCTAGATCTTTAAATCATAGTTTTGCCATAAAGAATTAGAACTGCAATTAGGATATTATTGTACAGGATCCAATAGGACCTGCCTGCCCTCATGGATTATTCTCTATTGTTCTTAACTGAGATTACAGTATATCTTGGTTATATTGCACTTTGACGTAATATTGGTGATGAATGATTATACCTGTACGTGTTCCTGTGGTTGTGAGAATCCTGCCGACGATTATGTCTGCCATAATTGTAGAATTGGCTTGTGTAAAGTAGGAATGAAAAGATAACTGATTCTTCCTAAAAACACTTCAATGAAATGGGCAAGAAGTCCACCAAAAATCGATTTTTATCAAACAGGCTTTATACTAAATTGTGTATGACAAATTAGTGAAAGTATATAGAATTTCGGCAGTTACACTGTTCGTTAAAAATATGGAGGCATCATGTAAATTCTACTCTGCAATACCTGGCTTTGAGCTTGTCTGTGGCGGCATATTTGATTCTTTTACAACATACCAGATAGAAGAGGGCAGCAAGATATATCTTAACTTGGAACTAAGAGAGGAAGACAGCAGTAAAGATTTTGGAAGGATAATTTTTCATACCTCTAACGTAGATGATCTTTATGCATTCCTAAAGAAAGATCATACCATATCAAAATTAGGTTCGTTTGAAAATGAACCAACAAACGCACCTTGGGGAGAACGATTCTTTCATATGAGAGACCCAAACGGCTACCAACTCTCCTTTGCAATGCCAATAAAAAATATTATTCATGTAACATAGTTTGATATTTCAGAATAAGTAACGTGAGGCAAGTATTCTAGGAAGGTTACTTTAGGTTGCTGTCACTTCTAGTACTTGTTTTTCAGGCTTTTTTTCTTTTGGTTCATTTTTTAGTTTTGCAAGATATTCTTCAAGCATTTCATACTCGATTTCATTACACATGATATTTAATACCAATCCAAAGTATAAAAGAAAATCAGGTTGAATACTCTTAAGTAATTAAAACGATAATAGGAAATTAAT
>JACQCT010000035.1 GCA_016201435.1 Nitrososphaerota archaeon
AAATTAATGGCCACTTATTTTTAGTAACAAATTGAGTGGATGTTGCTTGTATTGCTCCTGACATCTCTACGAATTCAGTACTGCAACTATAAAAGGTATTTTATCCTAGAAATTTTTTTTTATGATATTATGCAAAATTACAAAATTGTGCCTGATCGTTTATCAAACTAGAAACCAATTTTTAGAAATTCAACATATATCATAAAATTATAAAAGATTTAAGAAAAATTATTATACTAGATAAAAGGTAATTGGGTTTATGACAGAAGCAGGTATAGAAATTTTCATCGCAACAGCTGCAACTCTTGCAATAACTATTGCAATCTACTTTGGAGAACGTGCCTATAGGTACAAGCGAGTGAAAGAGAACAAACATGCTGGCACCTACGGATTCAATTTTGAATCATCTGGAACACACCAATAAAACAAACAGCAACAAATCCTCTTTTTTGTAAAAAAGAATAGTAAAAAATATTTTCTACAGATAGACTAAATTGAAGCAGTAAACCATCCAATAGATAATGAGAGTAAATTTAGATGATGATGAAACTATGGTTGCAGCATTACCAAAAGTCTGGGCAATCGCATTGGGGTTGATGGGTTTTTTCAATAAAAATAAAGAAGGAATTCTTGTTCTAACAAACAAAAATCTGATCTTTGTTTCACGGTATTTGTATGTTTCACCAAAAGAGAGGGAAAAATATTATGGAGAAGATAAGGTTAAAGTAGCACATCTTTGGGATTATTCCGAAACCCAGCTTGATGAAGATATTTCTGAGAATTCAAAAAGTTGGATTGTTCCTTTAGAGTCCATAATCGATATAACACAGGTAACTTTGCGAAAAGTAAATTTCATGAGGATAAAATTTTCTTCAAATGGGAAAGAAAAATCATATGATCTTGGCGTAGCTAAAAGTGTAACTAATTATCCGATAAGACAGCCACTTTTGTTTTATAATGTTGATTGGACAGCTTGGATAGATTTGTTAAAATCACGTATTTGAATTTAATTTTACATATATTAATTTTATAAATCAATAAAACAATTTTAATCTAATTTTGTTTTTCTGATGTTCCATGTAAAATCGCTCTAGATCTACTAACGATGAAATCTTGTTCGTCTTCTGATTCTTTTAAGAACTTGACATCCGTGAGTCTTTTTGTGTATTTGAATATTTCAAGTTCATATGAATCACCTTTTGGTTTGTATAATGCAATTCCAAAATTAGCAGCTCCATCAAAATCCTCTTTAAACCTCTGGTAATTTTCAGAAATTTTAAGCGATTTCAGGAAAACCCAAGTTGCCAATAAGACTCTTGATTCACAATAAAGTACAAATTCAAAAGAATCATTGGTTTCAATAAATCTAATTTTAATCTCATCGTCTGGCCAATATTTTATGATTTTATTCCAAACTTCTGGAATTTTTTTTCTTTTATCAAAAATCAGAAGAAGCTTTGGTCGTACATCATAGAAATGATATCCCACACCAAGAAAATCATCAAACCATTTGATCTTTGTATCAGTCAAACCTATTTTGGCACATCATCTGCCTTATTTAATGATTAAATGTTTTTAATAATGGCACATTTCCTCAACCAAAAATTTCTTTATCAATTTTAAATTGATAATTAGAAAAATCTTGTACCTCTTACCTTTTATTTTTATATTAGAACAAAATAATTCTAAATCATTGAGAGATACTAAAATAAAACCATTAGATGAGCTTCTCAAAATGAGCAAAGAAGAATTATTTCAATATTTGAAAGAATCAGAAAGTTCAATGCAGTCAACAGATTCTATTGAAATAGTTCCTTTCGAACATGGAACCAAGATAGTGTATTATCACAAAGACCAAACTAAACCATACAAGACTCGTGCATATCTTAACAAGGTTGAAGATTCAGATCTACTAAAGTAGTTAATAGAAGTACATAATTCCGACGACGTTCATTATATTACATGGTAAAGGTGAGATCAAATACTGAGAGATGGATGTTTATTGATACAATTCAAGATTGGTTTTTACCAAGGAGTAGATTTTGGGCTTCGATTAGTTTATTTTCATTTTTTTCCCTAATTATTTTACAAATTATTTTTTCCATTGCTAGCGACATCAACCCAAGAGCCAGACAAGAAACAGATTTTCTAGTACTACCGTTTCTAGCTTTATTTGTATTCAGTATTTTTTGGAGAGGTTCAATACCGACTTTTCTTTCCTTAACTGGTTCATTGATGATGTATGCGGGTATGTATTATATTCAAGCAAAATATTTCGGTCTGCAAAATTTACCTCCAACAATTGCAAACAGATTAGGAGTTGGTATTATTTCTAAGAGTCATTTTCCTATAGACCAATACGCTCAACTTTATTTTCTTTCAGGAATATTTTTTATCACATTATGTTTGGTGATATCTTTCAAACCATCATTTTTTAGAGCCAGGGGAGCAAAATATTCACCATATCCTGTTTGGGAGAGTAAAGATTCAAAAATAATATCAAGTAAAAATTCTGTAAGATTAATTCCTGTCTCGAGTTTGCTTAACTTTGCAGAACAACATATAGCTACTACGTACAAATACATCACATTAATGATTGATGGAACTATCTATTTTGTTTCGCCAGATGATTGGATACCACAAGGATCTAATATTATCAGAGACAAAGAAACCGGTTCTCTTATTGGAATACCTAAGGTTCCTGATGGATTTAATATTTGGTGAAAAAATTAAAATCTAGAAAATAGAATCTTTTGCTTTTAATTCACGCCACTTGCCGCGAGCCCAGAATCCCCATTTTTGCTTATCTTCTGATGGATAAAAGCACTTTTCATTATGTGCACATCCCATACATCTTGTTGATGGCTCTAGGGCTGGTATCACGTTATTATTTAATAATGTATTAAGAATACGTGCTCTTCGTTTAGTTTCACCAAAAAGTTTTTCGCTTTTTGGAACAATGAATTCCATTTCATTACCATCTTTATCAAAATACACTATAACACCCTCTGGCTTTGCAAACATGTGTAGGTAAGAATTTAATTGCATGAAATGTTCTGCGTGTGGCATCTCTGGTAATTCTTCTTCAGTTCTAAACATCATTACTACGTCATCCTCTACTCTATCTGCTCGACCAACTAGTTTTAGTTTAGAATCAATCTCAATTACTCCCTCTAACGGTTTCTCTAAAATACTTAGAGCGCTTTTTTCCATTAATTTAGACATCATTTGTTTGTGTGTTGGTTCAGCTGGATCCTTTCGATCTAGGTATGCACTCCTAAGACATCCACTAACCTCATCTACAGAGATTTTACTTTCATCTTGCAAGCTTGGATTAACTACTGCAAATACTTGCTCTATTACATCATAAACATCAACTTTAGCTGGAGCATCACTTGCAGCTCGATAATTGTCAATTCCTTCCTTAATTTTCTCTTGAACTTTTCCTAAAATTTTTTCTTTTTGAACTTTCTGGACTCCAGACATCTCTACGAAATCTGTTGTACGACTATAAAAGGTGTTTTATCGTAAAAAAATTTTTTTATGATATTATTTTTAATTAAAATTTTTTGTATAAATTTTAGCAATACTTTAATAAAAGCGATTCATATGTGGTTTGGGTTATAAATTATGAAAAAAATTGAAGCAGTAGTCCCAGCATCAAAAGTAGAAGTAGTCGCTTCTGCCATACTGGAAACAGGAATTGGCGGTTTGACCATTTCCGATACAAAAGGAAGAGGTGTACTTGAAAGACCAGTATTTGCTAGTGGAAGAGGAACTGGAGCATATAGACCTGCATTTAATGTGAATGCAACTATTATGGTTGTATCAAGAGATGATCTGGTAGATAAAATTGTGGAAAAAATTCTTTCTGCTGCCAGTACAGGAGCAACAGGCGAAGGAAAAATCTTCATAACTGACATAGCAGAAACTATAGATATCGGATCTAAAAAACGTGGAGATTCCACACTTTAATTTCTTTTAAGAAATTATTTTTAAAATCTAAAAAAGTGTATAGAGAAGAGGTATAACATATTTTTTATTACTACATGTTTTCCTTTTTTAGTCAACATTAAAACGCCATACAAATCATTATAACTCTAACACATAGATTAACTCTATGATTTGGCCTGGAATGGGCGATCCTACAAAGCGCAAAAAAACCCTCAAATTCTTAGCAATTACTGCAATAATCGGTTTTGTGATTTATTTCGGCGGTCTTGAGATTCAGAATTACCTACACAAAGATGATCCACTATACCAATGCATAAACAATAGAAACATAAACTACAAAATTTCTGCAACTTTAGAATTGACTATAGATGGAAAAAAAGCAGATATTCCAGCCAAAGTAGGATTTGAAGGAGGATGTCAAAAATCAATGTACACGCTTTCAAATGATGGAGTGATTTATGCAGCTTGGGACAATAAACATAGATTTGAAATTGGGCAGTTCTTATGGGTTTGGAAATTTCCATTACGTGACATGGATGAAACTAAATCAAGAATACTTGTAAACGGAGTAGAGTCATCTGACTTTATACACACACCGCTTGAAGATGGAGTTCATTACAAGGCAGAGTTCATTTCAAAAGCTTCAGAAAGTGGCAGCCCAAGCTTCACACCGCCTGGAACTTAGACAATATTCATTATCATTAATTAGTGAAAAATAAGGAAAAAGAATGGAAATTTACCAGTATTTTCCGTTGTCTGGTATCAAACCGATGCCTTCTTTCTCAAAGTGCTTGTCAAGTTCTGAGACCCATCTTTCTCTGGTATCTCCACCTAGACCGTGTACTCTAAGCCAGAATGCAATTACTCCAAGGAGGAATACTGCAAACATCATGGTCGCAAATATGTAGATCATGACATCATAGAACAATGGGTCATAGTTTGGACCTATTTGACCAGCAAAGTTTGACAGC